>CAYTIQ010000021.1:0-50734 GCA_964437935.1 uncultured Rheinheimera sp. | reverse complement strand
CGCCTCGCTGGCGGTATTGCGTGAGATCGGTGTTGAAACCGGTGGTTCAAACGTGCAGTTTGGTATCAATCCAGTCGATGGCCGTATGGTGATCATTGAGATGAACCCGCGCGTATCACGTTCATCGGCACTGGCGTCTAAAGCCACGGGTTTCCCAATTGCCAAAGTGGCCGCCAAACTGGCCGTCGGTTACACCTTAGATGAGCTGGCAAACGACATCACAGGCGGTAAAACCCCTGCGTCATTTGAGCCAAGCATCGATTACGTGGTCACCAAAGTTCCTCGCTTTAACTTCGAGAAATTTGCTGGTGCCAATGACCGCCTGACGACGCAGATGAAGTCGGTCGGCGAAGTGATGGCGATTGGTCGTAACCAACAAGAATCATTGCAAAAAGCGCTGCGTGGCTTAGAGATTGGTGTGTCTGGTTTTGACCCGATCATCGATATCAAAGCACCAGAAGCGAAAGAGAAAATCACTCGCGAATTGCGTGAGCCTGGCGCTCACCGCATTTGGTATATCGGCGATGCATTCCGCTTTGGCATGAGCATGGATGATATCTTCGCGCTGACCAAAATCGACCCATGGTTCTTGGTACAAATCGAAGATTTAATCAACGAAGAAAAAGCCATTGCCGCCCACGGTTTTGCGGGGTTAGACCAAGCCCGTCTGTCGGTGTTAAAACGCAAAGGCTTCTCGGACAAACGTATCGCAGATTTACTGGGCGTCGCTGAAGCGGAAGTGCGTAAGAAACGCCATCTGTTTGGTTTGCACCCGGTGTACAAACGTGTCGATACCTGTGCGGCCGAATTCTCGTCAGACACTGCCTACATGTACAGCACTTACGATGAAGAATGTGAAGCGCAGCCAAGTAGCCGCGACAAGATCATGATTATCGGTGGTGGTCCAAACCGTATCGGTCAAGGTATCGAATTCGACTATTGTTGTGTTCACGCCGCCCTTGCACTGCGTGAAGACGGCTACGAAACCATCATGGTCAACTGTAACCCTGAAACCGTTTCAACCGATTACGACACGTCAGATCGCTTGTACTTTGAACCTATCACGTTGGAAGACGTGCTGGAAATCGTGCGCAAAGAGCAGCCAAAAGGCGTGATCGTGCAATACGGTGGTCAAACGCCACTGAAATTAGCCCGTGCGCTTGAAGCGAATGGTGTACCAATTATTGGTACGTCACCAGATGCGATTGACCGCGCCGAAGACCGCGAACGTTTCCAACAAGCGGTCGAACGTTTAGGCCTGAAACAGCCGAAAAACGCCACGGTCACGAGCCTTGAAGAAGCGTTGACCAAGGCGCCAGACATCGGTTATCCGATGGTGGTTCGCCCGTCTTACGTGCTAGGTGGCCGTGCGATGGAAATCGTCTATGACGACATCGATTTGCGTCGTTACATGACAGAAGCTGTATCCGTGTCGAATGACTCACCGGTGCTGCTAGACCGCTTCTTAGATGACGCGATTGAAGTCGACATCGATGCTATCTGTGACGGTGTCGACGTGGTGATCGGCGGCATCATGGAGCATATCGAGCAAGCGGGCGTGCACTCAGGTGACTCTGCCTGTTCATTGCCGCCACACAGCTTAAGCCAAGATATCCAAGACGTGATGCGTGACCAAGTGCGCAAACTGGCGTTGGAACTTGGAGTGGTTGGTTTGATGAACACCCAGTTTGCAGTGAAAGACGGCGAAGTTTATTTAATTGAAGTCAACCCACGTGCCGCGCGGACAGTGCCATTTGTGTCAAAAGCGACCGGTGTTGCTGTTGCTAAAGTTGGCGCGCGTTGCATGGCAGGTCGTTCCTTAAAAGACCAAGGTGTCACCAAAGAAATTATTCCACCGTATTTCTCGGTGAAAGAAGTGGTGATCCCATTTAACAAATTCCCAGGTGTTGACCCAATTCTTGGCCCTGAAATGCGCTCGACCGGTGAAGTGATGGGCGTAGGTGAAACCTTCGCTGAAGCCTTTGCTAAGAGTGAATTGGGTGCAGGGACAATCGTTCCAACCGGCGGTAGGGCTTTACTTTCGGTACGTGATAGCGATAAAGTTCGCGTCGTTGAATTAGCCCGCACCATGGTAGGGTTAGGCTTTGAAATCGACGCAACGGGTGGCACAGCAAAAGCACTAGAAAACGCCGGTATTCCATGCCGCGTGGTCAATAAAGTGTTTGAAGGTCGTCCACACATCCTCGATCGGATCAAAAATGGCGAATATGCTTACATCGTCAATACGACGGAAGGCCGCCAAGCCATCGAAGACTCTAAAGTGTTGCGTCGTGGCGCTTTACAGCATAAAGCTAACTACACCACAACATTAAATGCTGCATTTGCGACCTGTAAGGCGAACTCAGCCAATGCGTTTGCGACCGTGTCGTCAGTGCAGGAGTTACATAAGAGAGTAAACGGATGAGTCAAATCCCTATGACAGTTCAAGGCGAGCAAAAACTTCGCGATGAACTGAACGAGCTGAAATCGGTAAAACGGCCTGCGATTATCCAGGCCATTGCTGAAGCCCGTGAACACGGTGATCTGAAAGAAAACGCTGAATATCATGCTGCTCGGGAAGCGCAAGGATTCTGTGAAGGTCGTATTCAAGATATCGAAGCGAAGCTTTCAAATGCTTTTATCATCGATGTCACCAAGATCGCCAATACTGGCAAAGTGATTTTTGGCACCACAGTGACCATTTTAAATTTAGATACCGATGAAGAACTGACGTATCGCATCGTTGGTGATGATGAGGCAGATATCAAAAATAATCTGATCTCTGTCAATTCACCAATTGCCCGTGGCCTTGTGGGTAAGTCGGTTGACGATGTGGCGAAAATCAACACACCTGCCGGTGTCGTTGAATTCGAGATAGTGTCGGTCGAACATATCTAAGATTAGTAATGATCAAAAAAGCGGCAATAGCCGCTTTTTTTTTACTATACTGGAGATCTTTAACGTTTAAGATGGGGTGTGAAATGACCACATGCTACCAGTTAGAGTGTCACTCACAGGTGTTGTTTGTCAGAGCGTTCGGCATAACCACGATGCGAGATGTGACTGATTACGTCAATGATTTCAGACGGCTTGTTCGTCCTATTTTCAATAGGCCCTGGGCTTGCGTATTGGATATGCGGTGTTGGCAGCCAAGCCCTGCAGAACAATTTTCAGTGCTACGTGACAACACAACCTGGTGCATGCACCACAATCTTGCTTTGTCAGTGATTCTATTACCGTCGGATCCATTGCTTGCTTGGCAATTTATCCAAACGACCAACGTCGCTAAACCTGATTCTTTTCGAAGTTATAAAGCGGTTGATGATCAGGATGTGCTGGAGATATTGCAGCGAGAAGGCTTCCCGCTGCGGCATGAAAATCAACTTAGCCGCGAGGCAGGCTAAGTTTTGGTTCTTTGGCTTTGCGATATAACACCAGGATATGACCGATCACTTGAACTTTATCCGCTTTCGACTCACGTACAATCGCATCCATGATGGCGAGTTTCTCTTCGCGGTCGATACTGGGTACTTTGACCTTTAATAACTCGTGATGTTCTAGCGCGATATCAATCTCAGCCATCACACCTTCCGTTAATCCATTACCACCTAACAAAATCACCGGTTTTAATTCGTGTGCTTTTGCTTTTAAAAACTGCTTTTGTTTATTTGTTAAGCTCATATCTCTACTTTTTCATTTTGAAACCTTGAATTCTCTCTATTGTACCGCCATCTTGCAGGGAAGACCAAATAAGAGTGTTTCCATGACGAAGAAAAAACGTTCAGCAAGCTCATCACGCTGGTTGCAAGAGCATGTATCGGACCCTTTTGTGCACAAAGCCCAAAAATTAGGCTTGCGCTCGCGTGCATCGTTTAAGCTCGATGAAATTCAAGAAAAAGACAAACTGATTAAGCCCGGCATGACGGTAGTGGACTTAGGTTCAGCCCCAGGCAGCTGGTCTGAGTTAGCTGCGCGTCTTGTTGGGCCTGAAGGGTTGGTTATTGCCTGCGACATTTTACCTATGGACCCAATTGCTGGGGTTGCCTTTTTACAAGGTGATTTCCGTGAGGAGGCTGTACTTAATGCGTTACTTGGACGTATAGACGGTAAAAACGTGGATGTGGTGTTGTCAGATATGGCTCCCAATATGTCTGGAAATGCCACCACCGATCAAGCACGCAGTATGTATCTGATAGAACTAGCGTTAGATATGTGCCATCAAGTGTTAAAACGCAATGGTAGTTTTGTGGTCAAAGTGTTCCATGGTGATGGTTTTGATCACTATGTGCAGGCCGTACGTAATGCTTTTAGTAATGTTCGAATTCGCAAGCCAGATTCGTCACGCTCACGCTCTAGTGAGACATATATCGTAGCGACCGGCTTCAAACTCTAGTAAAGTACCGAATAGCAATTTTGAATAGAAGAGGTTAGCACCTTGAGCGATATGGCAAAAAACCTGCTTGTGTGGGTTGTAATAGCGATGCTGTTGATCATGATGTTCAACAGTTTGAACCCAACCGACCGCGGCAATCAGACGATAAGCTATACCCAGTTTATCCAAGAAGTGAAGCAAGGTCAGATCCGTGAAGTTGTGGTGGACCAGCGTGGTGTCGTCAAGGCTGAACGCAAAGACAATACCAAAATTGAAACTGCCATTCCTGGTGGTTATGACCCAGTCGCCATCAACGACTACATCAACAACAACGTACAGGCCACCGGTGTAAAACCTGAAGAACCAAGCTTCTTAGGGCAGATTTTTATTAATTGGTTCCCAATGCTGTTGTTAATCGGTGTCTGGATTTTCTTCATGCGCCAAATGCAAGGCGGTGGTGGTAAAGGTGCCATGTCGTTTGGCAAAAGCCGTGCCCGTTTAATGGGTGAAGACCAAATCAAAACCACCTTTGCCGATGTGGCTGGTTGTGATGAAGCCAAAGAAGAAGTAACCGAGTTAGTCGATTACTTACGTGATCCATCGCGTTTCCAAAAACTAGGTGGTCGCATTCCAAAAGGCGTGCTGATGGTCGGCCCACCAGGGACAGGTAAAACGCTGCTAGCCAAAGCCATCGCTGGCGAAGCCAAAGTTCCTTTCTTCTCAATCTCAGGTTCTGACTTTGTGGAAATGTTTGTCGGCGTCGGCGCCAGCCGTGTGCGTGACATGTTCGAACAAGCGAAAAAAGCTGCACCATGTATCATTTTCATTGATGAGATTGATGCGGTTGGTCGTCAACGTGGTGCGGGTTTGGGTGGTGGTCACGATGAACGTGAGCAAACCTTAAACCAAATGCTGGTGGAAATGGATGGCTTTGATGGCAATGAAGGCATCATCGTCATTGCTGCCACGAACCGTCCTGATGTGTTAGACCCTGCGTTGCTTCGTCCAGGTCGTTTCGACCGCCAAGTGGTGGTTGGATTGCCAGACGTGCGTGGTCGTGAACAAATTCTGAAAGTACATATGCGCAAAGTGCCGCTTGGCGAGGGTGTGGATGCGTCGTTAATCGCGCGTGGGACCCCGGGCTTTTCGGGCGCTGACTTAGCCAACTTAGCCAACGAAGCTGCGTTATTTGCTGCCCGTGCCAATCGTCGCGTGGTATCGATGGATGAGTTTGAAAAAGCCAAAGACAAGATTTTGATGGGCACTGAACGTCGCTCTATGGTCATGACCGAAAAAGAAAAGGAAATGACGGCTTATCACGAGGCAGGCCATGCCATTGTGGGTCGCTTAGTGCCAGAGCATGACCCTGTGTATAAAGTCAGTATTATTCCACGGGGGCGCGCTTTAGGTGTGACGATGTATTTACCTGAACAAGACCGGGTAAGTCACTCCAAACGTTTCTTGGAGTCAATGATAAGCTCGCTGTTTGGTGGCCGTATCGCCGAAGAAATTATCTACGGTAGCGATGCTGTCAGTACAGGTGCATCCAACGATATCGAGCGTGCTACTGGTTTAGCTCGCAAAATGGTGACGCAATGGGGTTTCTCAGAAAAATTGGGCCCATTGTTATACGCTGAAGAAGAAGGTGAAGTGTTCTTAGGCCGCTCAGTGACTAAGAATAAGCACATGTCTGAAGAGACAGTGAAACTCATTGACGAAGAGATCCGTGACTTTATCGATCGCAATTATGCGCGCGCTAAACAGCTGATCGAAGAAAACATGGATATCTTGCACGCGATGAAAGATGCCCTGATGACCTACGAAACGATCGATGCCAAACAGATCGACGATTTGATGGCTCGTCGTGAAGTGCGTGCTCCAGAACATTGGCAACCAAAAGAGAAAAAATCTGACTCTAACACTGGTACGGGTGGGGCTCCGGTAACACCGACTGACACAGCTCCTGCAGCGAACTCAGCGCCTGCGGAAAGCGAAAGTCCAAGTCAATAATATTGTTTTTACATGTATAAAAACCCCGCTGGTCGGGGTTTTGTTTTTGGAGTCACTATGCAGCTGCAGTTACCGAGGAACCGAATACTCTCCTTGGCTTCCCCCGTGGTGATGGGTATTTTAAATACAACACCGGATTCATTTTCAGATGGTGGTCGCTTCACCCATGTAGACGTTGCTGTACAACATGGCTTGCAAATGCGCGATGACGGTGCGCGAATCATTGATGTGGGTGGAGAATCAACTCGGCCAGGTGCACCTCAAGTGAGCCTCGATGACGAGTTAGCTCGCGTCATCCCCGTCATTGAGGCACTAAGAGCCGCCGATCCCGAAGTTGTTATCTCTATCGATACCAGTAAAACCGTAGTTATGGCCGAAGCTATTGCTGCGGGGGCTGATTTCATCAATGACGTGCGAGCCCTGCAAGAGCCGGGCGCTCTGCAGCTTGCCGCGAAACTGCAAGTACCGGTTTGTTTGATGCATATGCAAGGACAGCCGAGAACGATGCAAGTCTCACCACATTATAATGACGTCAGCCAGGACGTGTTGGCATGGCTTGGTAAGCGTGCGAGTGAATGCGAAGCCGCGGGTATTCATCCACAGCAAATCATTCTGGATCCGGGCTTTGGCTTTGGTAAGACACTAGAACAGAACTATCAGTTATTGCAGCAATTTCATTGTTTTGTCGATTCTGGCTACGCCGTACTTGCCGGAATGTCGCGCAAATCGATGATAGGGAATTTGTTAGCAAGGGACGCATCGCAACGTTTGGCAGGCAGTCTAGCCTGTGCCACAATAGCCGCCATGCAGGGTGCACATATTATTCGTGTACACGACGTCAAAGAAACGGTGGATGCACTCAAGATTGTATCCGCAACCAAACTTGGAGTAAGTGAATGAGCAGGAAGTATTTTGGTACCGATGGTGTTCGTGGCCGAGTCGGCGAGTTTCCAATCACACCAGAATTTGCCATGAAATTAGGCTGGGCGGCAGGTCGAGTTCTATCCCAGCGTGGCACTCGTAAAGTACTTATTGGCAAAGACACCCGCATCTCGGGGTATTTGCTGGAAACGGCATTAGAAGCAGGTTTAATCTCCGCAGGGATCGATGTTCGCTTGCTAGGCCCTATGCCAACGCCTGCCGTGTCTTATTTAACACATACCTTTCGCGCCGAAGCAGGGATTGTGATCAGTGCATCGCATAATCCTTATTATGACAATGGCATCAAGTTCTTTTCCGCAGATGGCACCAAGTTAGATGATGACATTGAATTAGCTATTGAAGCTGAACTTGAACAGCCGATGGTGTGTGAACCTTCAGAGAAATTAGGTAAAGCACTGCGCATCGAAGATGCGGCGGGTCGTTATATTGAATTTTGTAAGAGTCATCTGCCAAAAAATCTCTCGCTTGCCAATCTTCGAATTGTCTTGGACTGTGCCAATGGCGCTACCTATCACATCGCTCCGAGTGTGTTTCGTGAGCTAGGTGCTGATGTTCATACCATTGCCTGTGCACCAAACGGCCTGAATATCAACGAAAAATGTGGCGCAACACACACCGAAGCACTGCAAGAAGCAGTGGTAGAGCTAGGTGCTGATCTTGGTATTGCTTACGATGGCGATGGTGATCGTGTGATGATGGTTGATCATACAGGTCGGCAAATTGATGGTGATGAAATCATTTATATGATTGCTCGCGCAACTCAAGCCCGTGGCGAACTAAAAGGCGGTGTTGTTGGTACTTTAATGAGCAACATGGGCTTAGAATTGGCGTTGGCTGAGATGGGGATCCCATTTGCCCGCAGTAAAGTCGGTGACCGTTATGTGATGGAAATGCTGGCTGAAAAAGGCTGGCGTATCGGCGGTGAAAACTCAGGGCACGTGTTGAATCTTGATCATGCAGGCACGGGAGATGGCATTATTGCGTCCTTACAAGTGTTGGCGGCAATGTTAGAGTCTGGCATGAATCTAGCGGATTTCTCGCATGGCATGACCAAGCTTCCACAAGTGCTTATCAATGTGAAGTTCGAAAAAGGTTCTACACCACTTGAGAATCACCATGTCAAAGATGTGATCGCTAAAGTTGAGCATGAACTTCATGGTCAAGGCCGCGTGTTAATCCGCAAATCAGGCACTGAACCGTTAATTCGGGTCATGGTGGAAGGTAAAGACGAGACGCAAGTCCGTAGTTATGCTGAGCAAATCGCCACGGCGGTTAAACTTGCTAGTTAATGGTTCAAAAACGCCAGCGTTACGCTGGCGTTTTTTCTGAACAACGAGGACTATCGTTGCTGAATAAAACAACACTTAGTCATGCCAATTCTGTCAATCCATCCCAAAATGCCGAACTAAATCGCTTTCTATACGCTAAAAATTGTACAAGTGGCTTTCGAAATCTGAAAGTCAATATGTAATGCCTTCATCAAGACCAACAGATTTTTCCGAAGAACACTTGTCCAAGTCGGTTTGCTTCGTTAAGATCGCCGCGGCTTAAATGAGGAGTTCACATGGCTAAACGGCGCTTAATGGTGGTTGCCAACTGGAAAATGAATGGTGACCTGGCACTGGCTACTACGATGGCCGAGACGCTGGCGGATGTTCAGACTCCTCACGAAATTCTGATCTGCCCCCCTGTAGTATTTCTACATTCATTTCCTAAGAGTTCGGTTTTTCAGCTGGGTGCTCAAAATGTCAGCAGTGAGAAGGCTGGCCCCTTCACAGGAGAAATCAGTGCTGATATGCTTCGCGCCGCTGGGGCAAAATACGTCATTCTCGGCCATAGTGAGCGTCGTTGTTTATTCGGCGAAACTGATGAGATCGTATTAAAAAAGGCAAATGCAGCAATAGCTTGCGGGTTAACTCCTATTCTTTGTTTCGGTGAAACATTAGAAGAAAGACAGCAACAAAAAACCGAGCAAGTTCTTGCGAAGCATTTAGATGCAGTGTATTCTGCGCAGCCTGATTTGCTGGACAAAACAGTCATTGGTTACGAGCCTTATTGGGCCATCGGAACTGGGCTGACAGCAACGCCTGAACAAGCTCAAGACGTTCACGCGTTTATACGCCAGCACATCGCCAAAATTAATAGCGAAGCAGCAGAACAGATTCGCATCATTTATGGTGGAAGTGTTAACGCAGAAAACTGCAGCGCTTTGTTCAGTCAGCCCGATATCGACGGCGGACTTGTTGGCGGAGCAAGCTTAAAACCAACTGAGTTTGCGGCCATTTGCTTAACTGCAAAGGATTAATAAATGTTCTATGAGATTTTAATAGTCCTTTACGTTTTGGTGTCAGCAGCAATTATTTTTTTAGTGCTGATCCAACACGGTAAAGGTGCTGATATGGGCGCATCGTTTGGTGCGGGCGCATCAGCGACAGTGTTTGGTTCACGTGGTACAGGGAATTTCCTTACACGTTCAACCTCTGTATTAGCCGTTGCCTTTTTTACCTTGAGCTTGTTGATTGGTAATTACAATACAGGCAAAGGTGGTCAAAAGAGCCAATTTGAACAAATTTCTGCACCAGCTGCTACTGAAGCTCAGCAAGAGCAACCAGCAACTGAACAGAAGAAAGAAGATGTAGCAAGCAAAGTTCCTGTCGGAAACTAACTCGCTACGACACAGAGTTGATAATGCCGAGATGGTGAAATTGGTATACACGCTACCTTGAGGTGGTAGTGCCCTAGGCGTGCGGGTTCGAGTCCCGCTCTCGGCACCAATTCCAAGCAGCCTGCAAGGCGGTCAGATGAGACCTTAAAACAAGTTGCTGTATAGGGTTTCCCTCTGTATAATGCAACAATTCGGACGCGGGATGGAGCAGCCTGGTAGCTCGTCGGGCTCATAACCCGAAGGTCGTCGGTTCAAATCCGGCTCCCGCAACCAACTTAGTCTGGCAGATTTATGTTGGGTTCCGAAGCGGCGACAGTCGCAACTAGCTTGATAAGGCATCGCCTTACAGAATGTGAAGTCGCCCCGTTATCGGGGCGTTTTTATATCTGGTGTCATGTTGTACTAGTATTCTGGGCTATATGCCCTTTTTTTATTTCTGGAGGTCTCTTTGACTAAACAAGAACAGCGCTTAACCGAGCTGTTAGCGCCCACGGTTGAAGCCAATGGCTTTGAGCTTTTGGGTATTGAATTCTTATCTGCGGGACGTCATTCGACGTTGCGTTTGTATATCGATCACCCAGATGGCATTACCGTCGATAATTGCGCGCTAGTCAGCCGAGAAGTTAGTGCAATCCTTGATGTCGAAGACCCCATTCAAAACGAATACAACTTGGAGGTTTCATCTCCAGGTCTAGATCGTCCTTTATTCACCCCAGCCCATTTTGCAAAAGTCGTGGGTCAAAAAATTGAAGTGAAAATTGCCATTCCTCAGGAAGGCCGTCGTCGTTTCAAAGGGCAGCTACAGGCGATCGAAGATGACATGTTGGTCATCGAAGTGGACGGCAAACAGTATCGTTTGCTTATGGATAACGTAGATAAAGCAAACGTGGTCCCAGTGTTCTAATCACTGGTCCTTTAGTGAGGCAGAAATTATGGCAAAAGAAATATTATTAGTCGTTGATGCGGTCTCGAACGAAAAGTCAGTTCCACGCGAAAAGATTTTCCAAGCTCTCGAGTTCGCGTTAGCCGCAGCCACCAAAAAGAAAAATGAAGGCGATATTGAAGTTCGCGTCAGCATCGATCGTAAAACAGGTGCTTATGAGACATTCCGTCGTTGGTTAGTGATCCCAGACGATCAGCCACAAGAACATCCATTCCGTGAAATTACCTTGTCAGCAGCTCAATATGATGAGCCTGAGTTGCAAGTGGGTGACTATGTGGAAGAAGAGATCGAATCGATCCAATTTGACCGCATCACCACGCAAATGGCCAAGCAAGTCATTGTGCAAAAAGTTCGTGAAGCTGAACGTTCACAAGTGGTTGAAGCTTATATTGACCAAGTCGGTGAGTTAGTCACAGGCGTGGTTAAAAAAGTAAACCGTGAAAGCGTGATCGTTGACTTGGGCAACAATGCTGAAGCGATGTTAGCACGTGAAGAAATGATCCCACGCGAAACATTCCGTCCTGGTGATCGTATTCGCGCCTTATTGTATGCGGTAAATCCTGAAGCGCGTGGTGCTCAGTTATTTTTAAGCCGGACTCGCCCAGAAATGCTGATCGAATTGTTCCGCATCGAAGTGCCTGAAATTGGTGAAGAAATGATTGAGATCCGTGGCGCTGCTCGTGACCCTGGTTCTCGCGCTAAAATCGCGGTGAAAACCAATGACCGCCGGATTGACCCAGTTGGTGCTTGCGTAGGTATGCGTGGTTCACGTGTCCAAGCGGTTTCGAATGAATTGGGTGGTGAGCGTGTTGATATCGTGTTGTTTGACGATAACTCCGCACAGTTCGTCATCAACGCCATGGCGCCAGCAGAAGTTGCGTCGATCATTGTCGACGAAGATTCTCATTCGATGGATATCGCAGTTGAAGATGCGAATTTACCGATGGCCATTGGTCGTGCAGGGCAAAACGTCCGTTTGGCTAGCCAACTGACCAAGTGGGAATTAAATGTCATGTCAGTCTCTGACATGAAGAAAAAGCATCAGGAAGAAACTTCAAAAGTTCTAAATCTGTTCATGGAAGCGTTGGAACTTGACGAAGATTTCGCCGGTGTTCTGGTCGATGAAGGTTTCTCTACGCTAGAAGAAGTTGCCTACGTGCCAGTTGCAGAATTATTAGCAATTGATGGGTTGGATGAAGACACTGTCGAAGAGCTACGTCGCCGTGCAAAAGCAGTGTTAACCACACAGGCTCTTGCTAGCGAAGAATCGTTAGAAGGCGCGCAACCAAGCGAAGCGCTGCTGAATCTGGAAGGCCTGGAAACGCACACGGCTTATGTTCTCGCCAGCAAAGGTATCACTACGCTGGACGACCTGGCTGAACTGGGTGTCGACGACCTGATTGAAATTGAAAAAATGTCCGAAGACAAAGCGGCAGCATTAATTATGGCCGCGCGTAACATCGTGTGGTTTAACGAGTAGTCGGACAGGCCTACGGAGGAATTCTTTAGATGGCAGAAGTAACCATTGAAAAACTGGCAGGCGATGTTGGCACAACGGTTGATCGTTTAGTGCAACAATTCGCCGACGCTGGCATATCGAAACATGCCGGCCAAATGGTCAGTGAAGATGAAAAACGTGCATTGCTTGAGCATTTAAGCAAGCAGCACGGCGGTTCTACAAGTGAGCCGTCTCGCTTGACTTTGAAACGCAAAGAAAAAACAACCTTAAGCGTCAGTGGCGGTGCAGGTCGCAATCGTGAAATTCAAGTGGAAGTTCGTAAGCAAAAAACTTACGTCAAACGTCCACTTGTTGATGATGAGGCATCTCGTGCAGCTGAAGAAGCGCGTTTAGCCGAAGAGAAAGCACAAGAAGAAGCACGGTTAGAAGCAGAACGTATTGCGGCTGAAAAACGTGCAAAAGAAGATGCCGAGCGTAAAGCGGCGGATGCAGAACGTAAAGCTGCAGAAGCGAAAAAACGTGAAGCTGAACGTGCACAACTTGCCAAAGATGATCCGGAAGAAGCTGCTCGTCGTGCCGCGAAAGAAGAAGCGCGTCGCGAAGCTGAGCGGATTAAAGCGCAGCAAGATGCTGAGCGTCTGCGTAAGCTAGAACTCGAAGCGCAACGTCAAGCTGAAGAAGCGCGCCGTTTAGCAGAAGAGAACGCCGAGCGTTGGTCACGAGCGGATGAACCGGTTGACCAAGGTGATTATCACATGACGAGTAATGCTTACGCGAAACAAGCGGAAGACGAAGAAGATACTCGTGATGAGCGCGGCGGTCGTCGTGGTGCGAAAAAAGCACCTGTGGCCAAAGCCAAGAAAAAAGATGATGACGACCGCGACGCATTCAACCGCGCCAACCGTCATAAGAAGAAAAAAGCGCCAAGCAGCATGCAGCATGGTTTTAATAAGCCAGCACAGCCTGTGGAGCGTGAAGTGAAGATCGGTGAAACCATTACTGTGGCAGAACTTGCTGCCAAGATGGCGGTAAAAGCCTCTGAAGTGATCAAGGTGATGATGAAGATGGGCGCTATGGCCACCATCAACCAAGTCATCGATCAAGAAACCGCCGCCATTGTCTGTGAAGAAATGGGTCACAAATTCACACTGACTCGTGAAAACGAATTAGAAGAAACCGTGATGGCCGACCGTGCTGGTGACGGCGCGTTAGAACCGCGTGCGCCAGTCGTTACCGTGATGGGTCACGTTGACCATGGTAAAACATCGCTGTTGGACTATATCCGTAAAGCGAAAGTTGCTGCAGGCGAAGCCGGTGGTATTACTCAGCATATCGGTGCGTACCACGTAGAAACTGACCGTGGCATGATCACCTTCTTGGATACTCCTGGTCACGCCGCGTTCACATCGATGCGTGCTCGTGGTGCCAAGGCTACCGACATCGTCGTTCTGGTTGTTGCTGCCGATGACGGCGTGATGCCACAAACAAAAGAAGCAATCCAACATGCCAAAGCGGCGAATGTGCCGATGGTTGTTGCGGTTAATAAAATCGATAAACCAGACGCAGATCCAGATCGCGTTCGCAACGAACTGTCACAGTTTGGCGTTATTTCTGAAGACTGGGGTGGTGATACACAATTCGTCCAAGTGTCAGCGAAAACGGGCTTAGGTATCGATGACCTGTTGGATTCTCTGTTAGTTCAAGCTGAATTGTTAGAATTGACAGCAGTCCGTCAAGGGATGGCGCGTGGCGTGGTGATTGAATCTCGCTTGGATAAAGGTCGTGGTCCAGTTGCATCGGTATTGGTGCAAGAAGGTACTTTGGTGCAAGGCGATATCATCCTGTGTGGTCTGGAATACGGTCGTGTTCGAGCCATGCGTGATGAAAATGGTCGTGAAATCAAAGTGGCTGGCCCGTCAATTCCAGTTGAAGTGTTAGGCTTATCTGGTGTTCCTGCTGCAGGCGACGAGATGACGGTTGTCAAAGACGAGCGTAAGGCACGTGAAGTTGCCTTGTATCGTCAAGGTAAATTCCGTGACGTCAAACTGGCGCGTCAACAGAAAGCGAAACTGGAAAACATGTTCGCCAACATGGCTGAAGGTGATGTCTCTGAACTGAACATCGTTCTGAAAGCTGACGTACAAGGTTCGGTGGAAGCAATCAGTGACTCGTTGATGAAACTGTCGACTGAGGAAGTGAAAGTCAAAATCATCGGTTCTGGTGTCGGTGGTATTACCGAGACCGACGCGACCTTGGCTGCCGCCTCGTCCGCTATTGTCATCGGCTTTAACGTCCGTGCCGAAGCATCTGCCCGTAAGATCATCGAAGATGAAAACTTGGATCTGCGTTACTACAGCATTATTTACGAGCTGTTAGACGAAGTGAAAGCTGCGATGACCGGTATGTTGGCGCCAGAGTTTAAACAACAAATCATTGGTTTGGCTCAGGTCCGTGACGTGTTCCGCTCACCGAAATTCGGCGCCATCGCAGGTTGTATGGTCACTGAAGGTATCGTTAAACGGAACGCGCCAATCCGCGTGTTGCGTGACAACGTGGTGATCTACGAAGGCGAGTTGGAATCGCTGCGTCGCTTTAAAGATGACGTTAGTGAAGTCCGCATGGGCTTTGAATGTGGTATCGGTGTGAAGAACTACAACGATGTCCGTGAAGGCGACCAGATCGAAGTCTTCGAAGTTATTCAGGTTGAACGTACACTGTAATTCTCTGAATTTTTTAGGAAATAATTGAAGCAGGGGCCAGCGGCCCCTGTTTGTTTCTGCAAAAGGTGACCTTATGCATAAAGAATTTGGCCGTGACAGTCGGCTTGCACAGCAGATCCAGCAAGAAATGGCGCTGATCCTGCAACGTGAAATAAAAGACCCTCGCTTGCATCGTATGATCACAGTATCCGATGTGGAGGTTAGTAAGGACTTATCCCACGCCAAGGTGTATGTAACCTTTTTGGGATTGGACAGTGACAAGGTCGATTTGAATCTGACGATCCTCAATGATGCCAGTGGGTATATTCGCTCCTTGATTGCCAAACGAATCCAAACTCGTATTGTGCCGACCGTGCGGTTTTATTTTGACAAGTCCCTGGATGAGGGCATCCGCATGGCGAATTTAGTGGAATCTGTGCGTAAAACTGACGACAAAAAACGTATTGATTCTGGCCAAGAGCCTGACCGTAAAACGACAAGTACCCAGGACGAAGAAGAGTAATGGCCAAACGACCAGTCGATGGAATTTTCCTGCTCGACAAGCCGCTTGAAGTGTCGAGCAACGGCATTTTGCAACGAGTGCGTTGGTTGTTTCAAGCCGAGAAGGCTGGCCATACCGGAGCTTTGGATCCATTGGCTTCTGGACTTTTACCGATTTGTTTTGGTGAAGCGACCAAATTCAGTCAGTTTTTGCTGGATACAGACAAGACCTATGAAGTGTCTGCTCGGTTTGGTGTGCGCACCGATACCAGCGATGCGGCAGGGGAAGTGATTAGCGAGCGGCCCATCGATTTCACCTTAGCTGATTTACAAGCGCATGTCCTTAAGATGACTGGCCCGCAGTTGCAAGTCCCAACGATGTTTTCGGCGTTGAAGTATCAAGGGCAACCGTTGTACAAATACGCGCGCCAAGGCATTACGGTGCCGCGTGAAGCTCGTCCAATTACCATCTTTCGGTTTGATTTGCTTGACTTCGATGGTCAGGATGCGCGCTTTGTCGTGCATTGTTCCAAAGGAACCTACATTCGAACTCTGATTGACGATTTGGGGGAAGCCTTAGGCTGCGGTGCTTTTGTTAGTGCATTGCATCGCGTGCACGTTGGACCATTTCATGCCACACAAATGCATAAAGTCGAGGTACTGGAGCCACTTAATGCCCGTGGTGATTTTGCAGCGCTCGATGCTTATCTGTTACCGATGGATTTTGCCCTAGAAGGATTACCTCGAGTTGAGCTTGACTTGGTGCAGCAACAACGGTTGATGCATGGCCAAACCGTCGTGTTAACTAGTCAGATAGAGCAGCAGCTTGGCGTAAACTTTGCTGCCGATGCGATAAAACTGTATCAAGACGGCAAATTTTTCGGTATTGCCAAAGCTGAGGATGGCGAGTTAAAAGTACGTCGGCTGCTGAACACGCAAAAAGGCGACAGTGCTTCTTGCTAATTTGTCAGTGCGTGGTATTATGCGCGCTCTTTTTTGGTTATTGGCTGGATTAGTGGCCGGCAATAACTCTTATTAATATCCTGGAGGATACTATGTCACTAACTACTGCAGAAAAAGCAAAAATCCTGGCCGACTTCGGTTTAGCAGCAAACGATTCTGGTTCACCAGAAGTTCAAGTTGCTCTGTTAACTGGTTCAATCAACAAATTACAACCACACTTCGCTGAACACAAACACGATTTCCACTCACGTCGTGGTCTGCTGCGTATGGTTTCTCAACGTCGTAAACTGTTGGATTATTTAAAGCGTAAAGATGCAGCTCGTTACGCAACTCTGATTGAGCGTTTAGGCCTGCGTCGTTAATTACGACCCTGGATTTAAAAAAGGAGCTTTATGCTCCTTTTTTGTTTTTAGAGGTACTAATGTGGCAGCACGAGCCTGGAACCATGCTAATCCATTTCTACGAGTGAAGGTCGTTGCCCATTCGCCCGTTGCCTACGACAACACATCACCTGACCAAAGACAGCTAGGTTAGATCCTTATCCCCGTGCAATTTCATAAAAAGCCGCTAATTTATACGTTTTTTTCGACGTGATAGTGGTGCATGTTCTATCTTTTCAGCCTATGGAGCAGCTATACTGTTCGCGCAAAAAGAACCAAAAATTCCCCGCGTCGTGGCCCGCCCGGTGCCAGCAATAACGCGACATCAAGAAAGGAAAAATATCACGTGAATCCAATCGTAAAATCATTCCAGTTTGGCCAACATACAGTAACTTTGGAAACCGGCGTCATTGCTCGTCAAGCAGACGGAGCAGTATTGGCCAGCATGGGTGATACCTCTGTTTTAGTTACTGTAGTCGGTAAAAAAGAACCAAAACCAGGTCAAGATTTCTTCCCATTAACGGTAAACTACCAAGAAAAAATGTATGCGGCAGGCCGCATTCCAGGTGGTTTCTTCAAGCGTGAAGGCCGTCCATCTGAAGGCGAAACACTGATTTCTCGTCTGATTGACCGCCCAATTCGTCCGCTGTTCCCAGAAGGCTTCACTAACGAAGTTCAAGTCATCGCGACCGTGGTATCAGTTCAACCAGAAATTCAACCAGATATTATTTCAATTCTGGGTACGTCAGCTGCGCTGGCCATTTCTGGCATCCCATTTAGTGGTCCATTAGGTGCTGCCCGTGTTGGTTATATCAATGACCAATATGTATTGAACCCGTCAGAAGACGAGCTGAAAACTTCAAAATTAGATTTAGTGGTTGCAGGTACCAAAAACGCCGTATTAATGGTTGAATCTGAAGCTGAAGTATTGGCTGAAGATGTGATGTTAGGTGCCGTTGTTTATGGTCACGAGCAGATGCAAGCGGCGATCAATGCCATTGCTGAATTTGCTGCTGAAGCCGGTAAACCAGCGTGGAAGTGGGTTGCTCCAGCCAAAAACGATACATTAATCGCGCGTATCGCAGAATTAGCGTCTGCTGATGTTGGTGCTGCGTACCGCATCACTGAAAAGGCAAAACGTTATGAACGTATCGGCGAAATCAAATCTGCTGTCATTGCCCAATTAAAAGCTGAATTAGCGGAAGGCGCGTCACTGAACGAAACGGAAGCAGGCGAGATTTTCCACAATTTAGAATCACAAATCGTGCGTAGCCGCATCATTGCAGGTGAGCCACGTATCGACGGCCGTGATCCAGAAATGATCCGTGCCTTGTCTGTTGCTACAGGCCTGCTGCCACGTACTCACGGCTCTGCGCTGTTCACGCGTGGTGAAACACAAGCGCTGGTGACTTGTACTTTAGGTACAGCTCGCGACGCGCAAACCGTTGATGATCTGCTGTCAGACAAGACAGACACCTTCTTGTTCCACTACAACTTCCCTCCATTCTCTGTTGGTGAAACAGGCATGGTCGGTTCGCCAAAACGTCGTGAAATCGGTCACGGTCGTTTAGCTAAACGTGGTGTACAAGCGGTTATGCCAGAATTCGATACCTTCCCGTACACAGTACGTATGGTATCTGAAATCACTGAATCAAACGGTTCAAGCTCTATGGCGTCTGTTTGTGGTTCATCACTGGCATTAATGGATGCGGGTGTGCCAATCAAGGCTTCTGTTGCTGGTATCGCGATGGGCTTGGTGTTAGAAGGCGATAAATTCGTCGTTCTGTCAGACATCTTAGGCGATGAAGACCATTTAGGTGACATGGACTTTAAAGTGGCGGGTACCACCGCCGGTATCACTGCGCTGCAAATGGATATCAAGATTGAAGGTATCACCCCTGAAATCATGAAAATCGCGTTAAAACAAGCCAAAGCGGCTCGTTTGCACATTTTGAACGTGATGGATTCAGCCATCAGCACACACCGTCCAGACCTCTCAGAGCATGCGCCACGTATCTACACTCTGAATATCAATCCAGAGAAGATCCGTGACGTGATCGGTAAAGGCGGTGCAGTGATCCGTCAAATCACGGAAGAATCAGGCACGCAAATCGAAATCGAAGATGACGGTACTGTCAAAATTGCTGCGACGAACTCGAAACAAGCGAACATCGCGATCGCTCGTATCGAAGCGATCACGGCAGAAATCGAAGTTGGCCAAGTGTACGAAGGTGATGTAGTTCGTATCGTTGATTTCGGTGCATTTGTGAACGTGTTGCCAGGCAAAGACGGTTTGGTTCACATCTCTCAAATCTCTGAAGAGCGTGTAAACAACGTGGCAGATTACCTGCAAGTTGGCCAAAAAGTGAAAGTGAAGGTGTTGGAAGTGGACAAGCAAGGTCGTGTTCGCTTAAGCATCAAAGAAGCGACGGCCAAGCCAGAAGCTGCGAATGCAACTGAAGCTTAAGCCTCGTTTAGTCCTCGCCCTGTGCATCTGCGCAGGGTTAGCGGCTTGCCAATCAACACCAGCGCATGACGCTGGTGTTGGTGCAATTGGGGTATTAAAGGAAAATCCAGCGCAACCAGAACCGCTTGAGATCCCCCTACAAACGGAAATCGCGATTGCTCGCACCACAGAGATGCTAAGCAATGCGGGGATTCCAAATCTTGAGCGTGCCCGTTTGTTTTATGATCGTGGTGTGCTGTATGACAGCGTAGGTCTACATGCGTTAGCGCGTTTGGATATTACTCGTGCACTGAAGCTCAAACCGGATCTGGCGGACGCCTATAACTTTGTCGGAATTCACCAGACCTTAGCGGGTGATTTTGACCAAGCCTATGAATCCTTTGATGCGACGTTAGAGCTCAACCCTGATTATCAATTTGCCTACCTCAATCGCGCCATTGCGTTTTTGTACGATGGCAAGACCGACTTGGCGATCAGTGATTTTGAGGCTTTTCAGCGCTTTGATCCAAAAGATAGCTACCGTGCGTTATGGCGATACATTGGCGATCATGCGAAATCACCTGAACTTGCAAAACAGCATTTATTAGCCTCACAGGCTGAGCTGTCCCAAAGCCAATGGGCACGGCATGTGGTGGCTTTTTATTTGGGGCAGATCTCTGAGCAACAGTTGATCAGCAAAGCCAGTTCAGATGTAGAGTCGCCAAAACAGTTAGCAGAGCAACTTTGCGAGCTGTATTTCTATCTTGCTAAATGGCATGCCATGCAACGTCAGCCGACTCAGGCCGCGGATTATTTCAAGTTGGCGCTGAGTACCAATGTTTATGAGTTTGTTGAACACCGTTATGCACGGATTGAGTTGCAACTGCTGCGGATGTTGGTTGTGGATCACCACGATGCCCCTTAGCGTTTATTCTTTGTTAAAGAAGCCAGCTTGCTGGCTTTTTTTATCGATGCTGATAGGCTGCCAGCCACCATCGGAAACGGTACCTGGTGCATTAAGTTATCAGCAAGCTCAACAAGCCGAACAACGACAGTTAACAAGCCAAGCCTATGATTTATATCGTCAAGCGTCGCTTTTGGGGTATGACGCGGCTATTGCTCCGACCATTCGGCTGGCAAAACGTCAAGCTACTACCGCCCAGCAACTTCCAGCGTGGTTTCAACGACTACCTACAGCGTCAAGCAAGGCTGCTGCAGCGGAGTTATTGGGCTATTGGGATGAGTTGCCACTGACAATGCGTGAGCAAGCTGTCGCGCGATTCAAACCACTTGGGATGCATCATTCGGTCACACTTGATGGCTGTGTTGCCGTCGTACAGCCGGTGTTATCCGATCAGCGCAGTGTCGAGCGATGGCAGTTTTTATCAGCGCTATGGCCTAAGCAACCGCTTGCTGGTGTTGGTCTTTGCTTTGCAAAGCCGCTGTTGGTCGATTATCGAGCGTTAAATTGCAGTCAAGTGGGTCGGTTGCAATGTAATTCACAGCCATTAGAGCCGCTGGCATTATCGATCAACCACCGGCTTTGGTTATTGTTGGCAGGCGAGGGCGGTGCAAATTATCAGCATGGGCTGGTGAGTGCTCCCGTGAATGCCGATTGGGGCTTGTTGAGCCATGAACTGAGCCATGCCATGGGCTTTTTGGACGAATATCCGCTCTCTGAAGCGGTTGCCAGAACGGTTTGTCAGCCAGGGACACTGAGCAGTAATGTGTTGTTTGCAAAAGAAGATGTGCAGCGTTTTGCCAAGCATTTCGCACTGCAACAGCATGAGATCACCTTGACTGAAATTGAGACATGTCGTCAGATTGGTTTAGCGGCATGGCGCCCCGTTGCGGCCACCACCAATTTACAACACCATGAATATCCGCTGCCTAAGCTCTACCTCACCGTGATGGCGCAACAACTGCGGCAGATAGAGCTTGCTCCTATTCATTATCTGTTGGCGATGAAAGCAAAAGAGCGTGGTGATTTACAACGATTTGAGCAATTGATGCTGCAGGCGGTAAACCTAGGCTACACGCCCGCGCTGTCACAGATTAAGAGTGAGCGTAGTTTGACAGCTCGCTGAGCTCACGAGATAACAAATCGGCATCTCCCAAATTCAATTCCAATGAACGGCGGAGATGGCTTGCACTGTCGATATCGATGCGCTCACAGCGCAATCCGATGCTGGTTTGGTGGACGTGCGCGACGGTCACTTCCATCACCAGTTCTAAATCGGATTGGGCAAGCTTAAACGTCAGCACCGCTTGGCTGCCGACATCGCCGGACCAGTCCGATGGCCGACTGATCAGGGCACCTTTGAGCGATAAATCGAGCACTTGTGTGTTGAATTCCACGTGTTGTTGTGCAAGTGAGGCTTCGCTACTAAAAAGAATTCGGCTGAAGCGGCGATTGTCCATGATCTCATCCTCTGGATTTTTTACAAGCATAGGCGTTTTTGCTTAAAAAAAACAGCGTGTTATCGATCCGAATAAAAACGCCAGCGCGAGGCTGGCGTATTTAAATGTGGTCAACGCTTAGCCTTTGTAATGGCTGACGATGTCTTCCCCAGCAGCTTGGCGGTCGGCGTGATAGCTCGAACGCACGAAAGGACCTGCAGCAACATGTTTAAAGCCCATTTCATAGCCCAAGCGCGAGATCTCATCGAACTCGGCCGGAGAGACGTAACGACGAACTGGCAAATGGTGCTTACTTGGTTGTAAGTATTGGCCAACGGTCAGCATATCCACGTTGTGCGCGCGTAAATCACGCATCACGTCTAGGATCTCTTCCGTCGTTTCCCCCAAACCGACCATTAAGCCTGATTTGGTTGGGATACTTGGGTGCATCTCTTTAAAGCGCTTTAACAGCTCCAGTGACCATTTGTAATCCGCACCCGGCCGTGCCAATTTGTACAGCCGTGGTGCCGTTTCCAAATTGTGGTTAAACACATCCGGTGGTGATACTTGCAGGATATTCAGTGCTGTATCCATCCGGCCACGGAAGTCTGGCACCAAGGTTTCGATTTGAATACTGGGGCTTTCGCGGCGAATAGCGCTGATACAATCGACAAAATGCTGTGCGCCGCCATCCCGTAAATCGTCTCGGTCTACGGAGGTGATCACCACATACTTCAGCTTCATATCCTTGATAGTCAGCGCTAATTTTTCAGGCTCTTCTGCGCTAGGTGGCAACGGACGGCCATGTGCGACGTCGCAGAATGGGCAGCGACGGGTACAGATAGCACCCAAAATCATAAAGGTGGCAGTCCCGTGGTTAAAACATTCGGCAAGGTTAGGGCAGGACGCTTCCTCACATACCGAGTGCAGCCCATGCTTGCGCATCGCACCTTTGATTTCATCAATACGTTCAGAGCTGCGCGGTAATTTAATTTTTAACCATTCTGGTTTGCGAAGCATTTCGGCAGGTTCTGTCGGTAACACTTTTACCGGGATCAGCGCCATTTTTTCAGCGTCACGTAGTTTAACGCCTGGCTCCATACGGGCAGATTTAGTCATGCTGTGAAAACCCTGTGTGAAATTGAACGTCTGTTGCATCGAGCAGACGAATAAATTGTTGTGCCAGCGTTTGTTTTGCTTGGTCCATCGTCATGGGGCCACCAAGCGCGCTGGTCTGTGTCATTTCCATGCCGGCATAGCCGCACGGATTAATTCGTTTAAACGGCGATAAATCCATCGCCACGTTCAGAGCTAAGCCATGGAAGGTGCAGCCTTTGCGGACACGAAGACCCAGCGAGGCGACCTTTCTTTCGTCGTGATAGACGCCAGGGGCATCAGCCTTGGCATACACAGTGACGCCATGGGCGCCTAAGGTGTCGATAATGGCTTGTTCAATCAAGGTGACGAGAGCCCGCACGCCAACATTGCGTCGTTTGATATTAAGCAGCACATAGGCAACTAGCTGCCCCGGACCGTGGTACGTGACTTGACCACCGCGGTCCACTTGCACCACTGGAATATCACCAGGAAATAACAGATGTTCTGCTTTACCGGCTTGGCCTTGGGTAAACACTGCGGGGTGTTCGAGTAACCAAATCTCATCAATGACAGCATCATCACGCTGGTCGGTAAACTGCTGCATCCGTTGCCAAGTATCTTGGTAGTCCACCAAGCCTAGGTCACGAATAATTAACGATGATGCTATCGACACGCTGAAATCCTCGAGTTACAGAACGTAACGAACCAATTCTAGTTTGCCAAGTTCGGTGTAGAGCAGTTCGATATGTTCTTTACTGGTGACAGTGACTTTCACTGCAACGGAATGGTAATTGCCTTTGCTCGACGGCTTCACCGTCGGTGCGTAATCATTTGGCCCGGCATGAATGTGTAAAGTACTGATGATTTGCGGAATTAGATCATCGTGGGCGAGGCCCATCACCTTAAACGTCAGGCTACATGGGAACTGTAATAACTCATCAAATTTGGTGTCTTTAACCACTTGAACCATGGTAATACTCCTCGGTGCATGGCAAAAAAAACGGCCGCCATGATAACAAAAAGCCCGACGCTTGTCGGGACTTTTGCACAAATTCAGCAAAAAGCGTGCTGTTTATTGCAGCTTCATTTTTACATAATCGACCAATTTGCCGAAAATGCCTGCTTCTTCAATATCTTCCAACGCGACTAATGGAAATTCAGCCACATCTTCATCTTTGAGTTTTAAAAACACCTTACCAACCACTTGACCCTTTTGGATTGGCGCTACCAATTCATGGTCCAGTTTGAAATCGGCTTTTAAATTCTTCTTTTGACCACGTTGCAAGGTGATTGGCGTATGTTCGGCCACCCCTAAACTGATCATTTCTTTGGCGCCCATCCAGACGCGTTGTTCGGCGAATTGTTCACCGGCCTTGTATGGGGCGAAGGTTTCGAAGAATCGAAAACCGTAGGTTAATAATTTCTTATTTTCTGCTTCGCGTGTTTTGGCGCTGTCTGTGCCCATCACCACCGAAATCAAACGCATACCATCTTTCGTGGCTGATGCAACTAGGCTATAGCCGGCTTCTGAAGTATGGCCTGTTTTAATACCATCGACATTCAGGCTGGTATCCCATAACAAACCGTTACGGTTGTATTGTTTGATGCCGTTAAACACAAATTCTTTTTGCGCATACACCGCATACTCGTCCGGCACATCGCGAATAAGCGCTTGGGATAACTTCGCCATATCGCGAGGAGTTGTGCGCTGTGACTCATCTGGTAGTCCATGCACATTGACATAATGGGTATCGTTCATGCCTAACCGTTTGGCGTGGGCATTCATCAATTCAACAAAAGCGCCTTCAGTACCCGCGATATGTTCAGCCATCGCCACACAGGCATCGTTACCGGATTGAATAATAATGCCGCGGTTTAACTCTGCTACAGGGACAGTGGCACCAACTTCGATAAACATCTTTGAGGAGTCATCGTATTGCTTCGCCCAGGCGTTTTCGGAAATGGTGACCATATCGGTCAATTTGACGTTGCCATTTTTAACTTCAGTGCCAATGACATAAGACGTCATGATTTTGGTCAGGCTCGCAGGGGCTAACTTGTCATCGGCTCGGCCTTCCGCTAGGACTTTACCTGTATCGTAATCGATCAGGATGTAGCCTTTTGCGCTGACTTCTGGCGGTTGAGGCGTTAATTGAATTTCTTCTGCAGCAAGCGAAAAAGCGACGCAGGAAAAGGCGCTGACGAAAAGAAGACGACGATATTGACTCATAACTAAGGTCTCTGCGTTTAAAAAGTTAACTACAATTTTTCTTGTTTTGAATGTAAGCGCTCGGGTATGGACCGGCCTTGAGTTGCTCTAACAACTCCGCGGCTTTGGCTCCCTGCAATGGCCCCGCGAGCAAGCGGAACAAGCCATTGACCGCTTCTACTTTGATAGGAACAGACCACTGCTCTGTAACTTCGTTCCCTAAACGTTGCACTTTTGCTTGATCACTACTGGCAACTAATTGCACAAAACAGCTGCCAGCACCGCGAGGAGCCGGACTTGACGCTCGAACTGCTGGTTTGGGCGCAGGGGTTGAATCACCAAAATCGAATTCTGCGGGCCGCTCGACACCGGTACTGCTTGAGCCAAGTGACGGCAACGGTTCGCTGGCAGATAGCCGCGTTGGTGCATTATTGACGCTGCTACGCATATCAAAGTTGTCCGGTTTTGCAAGGCTTCCAGTGATCACGTCTTGGTTGGCCATGGCGGGTGACGCCAGCAACTCGACTCGAACACGGCCAGTGCCGCCTGGGAAAATGCCAAGTTTGTAGGCTGCTGCGTAGGATAAATCCATAATCCGATCATCATGGAAAGGCCCACGATCGTTGACCCGAACCACGGCGGTTTTACCATTTTGCAAGTTGGTCACTTGCACATAAGACGGCAACGGCAAGGTTTTATGTGCCGCTGTCATGGAAAAAACGTTATAGCTTTCGCCATTTGACGTTAGATGGCCATGGAACTTATTGCCATACCACGAGGCGATGCCTTCCTCGGAATATTCCATGATATCCAATCGCGGTGAATAATCGACGCCGTAAATATTGTACGGTTTATTTCCGCCACGACTGAGAGGTTCGATGTTGACATCAGGGTCTTGCATCTCTTGTTCAGTTGGCCGACGCATCGGGATGCTGTCTTTATCTTGCGAGTAACGCCCAGCATTTGGATCGGGGTAACCTTCGGCCGTGGTACTACGATCTGGCGCTGATGAACAGGCCGCGAGGGTGATGGCGAGGCTTACCAGAGAAATCTTCAGGCTGTGCTGTGCAGCCCGATACTGCATAATAGTCATGATGGTTTCGCTAACATCCGTTTGTGGGTGCTGATAGACATTAAAATGCCAAAGCCAGCAAGAAGAGTCACCAACGAAGTACCGCCGTAACTAACCAATGGCAGCGGGACTCCGACCACCGGCAGAATACCAGATACCATGCCCATGTTGACAAAAACATACACAAAAAAGGTCAACGAAATACTGCCAGCAAGCAGTTTGCTGTAGTTATCTTGAGCATTGGCGGCGATGACGAGGCCGCGGCCGATGATAAACAGATAAATCGCTAATAAACCAATCGAGCCCATCAAGCCAAATTCTTCGGAGTACACCGCGAAAATAAAATCGGTGTGGCGCTCGGGAATAAACTCCAATTGCGATTGAGTCCCTTGCATCCAGCCTTTGCCTTCGATACCGCCAGAGCCAATGGCTATTTTCGATTGGATAATGTGGTAGCCTTTACCCAGTGGGTCTCGTTCGGCATCAAACAAAGTGAGCACCCGCTGCCGCTGATAATCATGCATCAAGTAAGTCCAATGCAGCGGAATAAAAGCACCAAGGAGCACACCTAAGACGGCAATGATTTTCCAACTCATGCCACTTAAAAATATGACAAATAAGCCCGCGACCGCCACCAAGATGGATGTTCCCAAGTCGGGCTGTTTGGCAATTAATAAGGTAGGCACCATTGCGATCGCAAAGGCGATCAGCACGTGTTTAATCCGAGCAGGCAAGGGATGACCGGCCATGTACCAGGCCACCGCCATGGGCAATGCCAGTTTCATAATTTCTGACGGTTGGAATTTAGTAAAACCCAAATTTAGCCAGCGAGTAGCCCCTTTGGCGGTGTAACCAAACAACTCCACCAGGATCAGAAAAAACACCCCCGCGACATACAGCGGTATACTCCAATGTTGGTAGGTTTTGGGGTTGATCTGCGCTAACCCAAACATCACAAACAGCGCAAACACCAAGCGAGCGGCTTGCGCTTCCAGCATTTCTAAATTTTGGCCATCCGCGCTGTACAACGTGATGAGGGCGACGACCATCAACAGCAGCAGGGAGAAAAACAGCGGTACATCAATATGCCAGCGTGTCCAACGCGACACCGATTGTTGCATGGTCATTCAGCATCTCCTTGAGCGCGTTGCTGTGAACTACCCGCAGGTTGGACCGCCGCAGGGGACGGTGGATTGGTTGAGTCTGCCGCATCGTTTGACTCGGTCGCGGGTTCGTCACCCACTTGAGGTGCAGGCACTTCGACTGGATCTGACGTTGTCGCATCGGTGTTTTGCGGTGCGCGTGGGTCGCCAGTTTGCATCTCATCATCCTCTGTTTCACTCAGCGCAGGGGCTGTAGTTGCAGCGGGGGGAGGGGGGGTGTCGACGGCTCTTGCCTCGACAGTATTTGCTTCGATAGTATTTGGTTGCGCGCTTGTAGCGGCAGGCACTGGAGTGCTTGAAGCTGCAGGGCCTGGGGTGACCGGTGTTGGCGCAGGTTGTGCCGCTGGCGTGGTCAGCGCACGTAATTTGGCCGCCGCTTTTTCTGCTTTTTCAGCCTCGGCTTCGGCCGCATATCGAGCTTCGCGCTCAACCAGAGCCTTTGCTCGTTCCGCTTGCTGTTTGGCCATAGCGACACGGTCTGGAATTTGCGGGTTGTTGTACTGCTCAGAGAAATAATAATCCATCACCTGCCGCGCCACTGGTGCTGCGTTTGAACCACCACCACCGGCATTTTCTAGGATCACGGACACGACAATCTCAGGGTTATCGTAAGGCGCGAAGCCAATAAATAAGGCATTATCGCGATGACGTTCATTAATTGCGTGAGCATTATATTTTTGGCCAGCGGCAATGTTGATGACTTGGGCGGTACCTGTTTTACCTGCTGGGTTAAAGGTTGCGCCTAAAAACGCGCCATGCGCCGTACCACCATCGTTTTGCGCGGTGCGCCGCATCGCTTCACGTGCGATGGTCCAGTTGTTTGGGTCAACAACCTCGACGGCTTGTTCTGACGGCACTAGCAAGGATTGACGACCGGCGTTATTGCGAAAACTCTCACCAAGGCGAGGTGTGACGCGAGCGCCATCATTAATCAGGGTGGCTGTGGTGATCGCCAGTTGCAGCGGTGTTGATTGCCAGAAGCCTTGGCCGATGCCGATGTTAATGGTGTCGCCTGGCCCCCAATTCTGCTTACGACGCGCCTTTTTCCACTCCCGACTTGGCATTAAGCCTGTGGTTTCTTCATAGATATCAATACCGCTGGCTCGTCCATAACCGACTTTTTTCATGAAGTCGTGGATACGGTCGACCCCCATTTTGTAGGCTAAATCGTAAAAATAGGTATCACAACTTTTGATAATGCCCGTGTATACGTCGACATAACCGTGTCCCCATTTGATATGGTCACGCCAAGGCCGGCTGACATTCGGTAGCCGATAAAAGCCCGGATCGGGAATACGTGTGCCTTCGGTGATCAAGCCTTGCTCTAAACCGGCCACCGCCATTAGTGGCTTTACCGTCGATGCCGGCGGATAGACGCCTTGGGTCATGCGATTGACCAAGGGACGGTCCGGTGAATTTAATAACATGCGGTAGTCTTTTCCACGAATACCATGCACGAATAGGTTAGGGTCATACGAGGGGTTCGAATAAAACGCCAAAATGGCTCCCGTTTTGGGCTCCATCGCGACGATAGCACCACGGCGTTCGCCGAGAATCTCTTGGGCTTTGAGTTGCAAGCCCAAATCGAGGGTCAAATACAGGTCATCACCAGAGATTGCCGGCTGCTCATGTAAGATCCGGATCACGCGGCCGCGGTTGTTGACTTCAACTTCTTGATAACCAACGTTGCCGTGCAGCTTGTCTTCGTAGAATTTCTCAACACCCACTTTTCCTATGTCGCGAGTCGCAGCATAATTGGCACTGATACCCAGCTCATCGAGCTTTTTATATTCTTTTTCGTTGATTTTACCGATGTAACCTAAGGCGTGCGTTAACACGTCGCCATACGGATAAAAACGTGTCAAACGAGCTTCCAGCGCAGCACCTTTGAGCTTGTGCATATGCACGGCAAGTTTGGCGACTTCTTCTTCAGTCAGCTGTTCTTTTAAGGCAATGCTTTTAAAGCGCCGTTGCTGTTTGACTTCTTTAAAAAACGCTTGTTGTTGCTCAGGCGTGATCTCAATTAAATTCGCGATCGCTGCGACCGTTTGTTTTAGATCATCGGTTTGTTCAGGCACAATTTCAATCGAATGCACCGGCGCATTTTCAGCCAGCAAATTGCCGCGACGGTCGAAGATCATGCCGCGGTTCGGAGAAATGGGGAGCAGCTTAATACGGTTGCCGTCGGCGCGGGTCGAGTACTCTTCAAACCGGACAACTTGTAGATAGTACAAATTGCCAAGCAAGATACAAAAACACAGCACGACAAAACAAAACGAGAAGATGGCGCGATTATTAAAAATGCGACTTTCTTCGGCGGCGTCGGCTATGGCGGTATGGCGGCGTTTAATCATTATTCGCGATGGTATGGATGGTTCGTACTGATACTCCAAGCACGATACAAACTTTCAGCCAACACCACACGCACCAGCGGGTGGGGCAAGGTTAATGCGGACAACGACCATTTTGCTTCGCTAGCGGCGATGCAAGCCGGTGCAAGTCCTTCGGGACCACCGATAAACAAGCACACATCACGACCATCGAGTTGCCATTGTTCCAATTTCTGAGCCAGTTGTGGTGAACTCCAATTGCCACCTTCAACTTCTAAGGTCACGATACGGGCGCCTTTTGGCACCGCGGCTAGCATTTTTTCGCCTTCTTGCTCAAGGATGCGTTTGATGTCGGCATTTTTACCACGTTTGCCCGCCGGGATCTCAATCAGTTCGAGCGGCATATCGCGCGGAAAACGTCGGGCATATTCGTCATAGCCGGTGGTGACCCACGCAGGCATTTTTTGTCCCACAGCAATAATAAATAGCTTCATGTCACGCGGCCCATAGTTTTTCTAATTGGTAGTGCTGGCGGTATTCTTCAAGCATCACATGCACAACCACATCGCCTAAATCAATCAGCACCCAATCACCATGACGCTCACCTTCGACGCCAAGCACATGAACACCTAATTTTTTCAGTTCACTGATCACATACCAAGCAATACTCTTGGTGTGACGGGTGGAGGTGCCGGTGCACACCACCATAAAGTCGGTCTCACCGGTCTTGCCGACCATATCCAGCGTGATGATATCGCGCGCTTTCATATCGTCGATTTTAGCCAGTGCTAGTTGGAGCAATTCGATACTGTGCAAGCCTGAGGTCTCGTGATGATTAAGCTGCGGGTCTACCACGCCAGTGTACCAGTTTTTCTGCATTCAGCCCACCGTATCGCCGTACAACTGATGCTGCAATATATACTGCTGGACCGCGGGGATGTGCAGTGGATGCGCACGACTGGGCGCTTGGCGCAGCAGGGTTGCGGACACGTCATAACAAGGATTGGGCAGTAGCAAAATGCGACCGGCCAGCTGTTGGTCCAGCTCAGCGAGGTCTTGGCTACCATAACGTGATAACAGCCATTGTGCTTCTTCAGTCTCGGCACTGTAGCCTGGACGCTGAAACACCACGAGATGGGCTAAGCCTAAAATATCCTGCCAGCGGTGCCAGCGACGAAACGATAACAACGAATCCATCCCAATCAGAAACCACAAACTATCCTTGGGGTATTGTTGGCGCAACAACGTCAAGGTATCGACGGTATAAGACGCTTGCGCTCGCTTAAGCTCCATCTCATTTATGGTCAGAAATGGATAAGGTGCTATGGCGAGTTGCAGCATCGCTAGGCGATGCGTTGCAGCCACCGGCATGGCGCGATGCGGCGGCAGGTGGCAGGGGATCAAGGTTAAACTGTCAAACTGGCAGTAGTCGCGCGCAAACAGCGCCAACTGCAGATGCCCTTGATGAACCGGATCAAAGGTTCCACCATAAAAACCGCGCCGCATTAGTCCTCCAGCAACTTTTGCAGGGAAAATAAGCGTGGCACCGGGTTAATAAATAGCGTCACTAAGTGTGCCAACGCCGTATGGACGGCGGTGAGCTGGCCTGATTTAAAGCCGCGGTCAAAGGCATTGAGTTCTTGCAATAAAAACTGCAACCAGCTGCTGGATAAACGCAACAAGGCTTGCTGATACAGCGGCTGGCGTTTCGGCCAGATCCCTGCACTTTTAAAATCATCGGCGCTGGGATTAGTTCCCAGTTGCTGCAACTGCAACAAGGTAAACAATTCCTTTTGTAATTGCCAAGCGATCACCACAGGTTCGGTGTCTTGTTGTAATAAGCGGTCGAGTCGATGCAAGGCTTCCTCGCCCTGAGCTGCTAACAACGAATCCACCAATTGAAACACGGTGTAATGGGATTGATCTGCCAAATAGTGCTGTAAAAACGCTGCATCAATCCATTGGCCTTGATGGGTGATCGCTAATTTTTCCAGTTCTTGGCGAGCGGCCAGTAAGTTGCCGTTGGCATGATGTTGCAATAACAGCAAGGCGTCTTGTTGCAGTTTTAAGCTGAGTTGTTGCGCACGTTCACGTAACCAGCGCATAAATTGCTGGTCATCCAATGGGTAAAACTGCACTTGTATTGCTGTGCTATCCAATGCTTTGTACCAGGCAGTTTTGGCGATATCGCTGGCACTACGCTGGGCGTGTAACACAAGGATAATATCCGCATGCAACATGCTTGGGACTTGTTTTAACGCATCGTTGATAGCTGGGGTTAATTTGCCACTGCCTAGGTCTAATTCGATGATGCGTTGACTGGCAAATAACGACATGGCCGCGAATTCATTAAAAAACTCGTTCCAGTCAAAATTGGCTTCCAAGGTGAAACTTTGTCGCTCCACAAAGCCGGCTTTTTTTGCCACGCTGCGCAGCAGGTCAATGGCTTCCATCTTTTGCAGCGGTTCTTCGCCAAACACCAAATAACAAGGTGCGAGCCCTTTTTTCAGGCTCGCCTCGAGTTGGTTGTTGTAAAGCTTTTGCATGCGTTACAGACGGCTTAACTGGCGAATGACCCGAGACACGGCTTGGCTGCGCAGTTCTGTCAGCAACAAGTCTAATTCGCGAGATTTCGCCAAGGCGCGATTAGGATCATCTTGATAATCGCGATTCAGTTCGATGCGGTAGGGGACAGGGTCCTGCCCTGGCAGGATGAGCTGATAATTGAGCGTATAAATCAGCTCATATTCCGCCACCTGACCATTGGTAAACAGCGAGAGGTTGCGACGCTTTAAACTATCATCGACAAAGACAAACACTGGGGCGCTCGCATCGGGACTGTCGAGTAATGTCACTTGGTTTCGAACTAACTGAGCGCCTAACTGCGTTAACAGCTCAGAATGCACGTCACCTTGCAGATAAAGCGCCGGATACTTTTGCAACGACGCAGTACCGCGCAATGTAAAGCCGCAGCTGCTTAGCACAAGGCTAAGCAGCAAGGCAAAGACGAGATACTGCAGCCGCACCATTAGCCGACCACCAAGCTCAGTAGTTTGCCAGGCACGTATACCACTTTTTTCAGCTCAACGCCTTCTAAGTATTTTTGGACGTTGGCATCGGCTTTGGCCAGCGCAAACACATCGTCTTGCGTGGCATCGATCGCCACAGTGACTTTGCTGCGCACTTTACCGTTGACCTGCACCACCACTAGCTTTTCGTCTTCCACCAGCGCTGAGGTATCCACAGTTGGCCAGCCAGCCGCTTCCAGCTCTGTGTTGTGGCCTAACACTTTCCACAAGAATTGCGACAAATGCGGCGTGATTGGGTTTAACAGCTTCAACAAGGCTTCAATCGCTTCGCCCAGCACGGCGCGGTCTTGCGCGGTGTCAGTCGAGGCTTTTTGCAGCTTGTTCATCAATTCCATGATGGCGGCAACGGCGGTGTTAAAGGTGTAACGACGGCCGACGTCGTCAGACACTTTAGCGATGGTTTTGTGCAGTTCACGACGCAGCGCTTTTTGATCGGCGTTCAGCGCATTCAAATCAAGTGCTGAAGCTGACCCATGCGCGGCGAACTCGCTGACCAAGGTCCAGACGCGGCGTAAGAAACGCAACGCGCCTTCGACGGCTGAATCTTGCCATTCCAGCGTTTGTTCTGGTGGCGACATAAACATCATAAACAGACGCACTGTGTCAGCGCCGTATTGGTCGATGACAGTTTGTGGGTCGATGCCGTTGTTTTTCGACTTCGACATTTTGGTCATGCCGCCGGACTGCACCGGTTGGCCGTCAGTGGTTAAGGTCGCACCAGTGATACGGCCTTTGTCATCACGCTCAACCGCAACGTCTTGGGGCGAGAACCATTGTTTACCGCCACCTTCGCTGTCGCGGTAGAAGGTTTCTGCCAACACCATGCCTTGGCACAGCAAACGTTTGAACGGCTCGTCAGATTTCACTAAACCCACGTCACGCAATAACTTGTGGAAGAAACGTGAGTACAACAAGTGCAGAATGGCGTGTTCGATGCCACCGATGTACTGGTCAACCGGCAGCCAGTAGTTGGCTTTTTCTGGGTCTAACATCATGTCAGTGCTGTCTGGGCAGCAATAACGGGCGTAGTACCAGCTCGACTCCATGAAGGTGTCGAAGGTGTCGGTTTCGTGCAGAGCCGCTTGGCCGTTGTAGGTCGTTTTGGCCCATTCAAGGTCAGCTTTGATTGGCGATTTGACGCCATCCATCACCACGTCCTCTGGCAAACGCACCGGTAGTTGATCCGCTGGCACTGGCACTTGGCTGCCATCTTCCAGCGTTAACATTGGAATTGGCGCGCCCCAGTATCGTTGACGGGAGACACCCCAATCGCGCAGGCGATAGTTGACTTTGATTTGGCCAACACCTTTGGCTTCCAGTTTAGCGGCGATAGCTTTGAACGCCGCTTGGAAATCTAAACCGTCAAATTCGCCAGAATTCACCAACACGCCTTTGTCGGTATATGCCGCTTTGGTTAAATCAACCACCGCGTCAGATCCGGCGGCAGGTTGCACCACTTGCTTGATTTTCAGGCCATATTTAGTGGCGAACTCATAGTCGCGCTGGTCGTGACCTGGTACCGCCATCACTGCGCCTGAACCGTAATCCATCAACACAAAGTTGGCGACAAAAATCGGCACTTGCTCGCCTGTCAGTGGATGCACGGCAAAAAAGCCCGTCGGGTGACCTTTTTTCTCCATTGTTGCCATATCGGCTTCAGCGACTTTGTTCCCTTTACAGTCTTCGATAAAGGCGGCTAGCTTTTCATCCAGTTTGGCCGCTTTTTGTGCCAACGGGTGCTGTGGCGCAATGGCCACGTACGTCACGCCAAACAGTGTGTCTGGGCGCGTGGTGTAAATGGTGAAGTTGTAGCTTGAACCTGCTACGTCAAACTTGATCTCCAAACCTTCTGAGCGGCCGATCCAGTTGCGTTGCATGGTTTTGACTTGCTCTGGCCATTCGTCCAGTTGGTCTAAGTCGTTTAACAGCTCTTCGGCGTAGTCGGTGATTTTGATAAACCACTGGGCTAATTCGCGTTGTTCAACCAAGGCACCTGAGCGCCAGCCGCGGCCGTCGATCACTTGCTCGTTGGCCAACACGCATTGATCAACAGGGTCCCAGTTGACGGTTGCCATTTTTTTGTAAACCAAGCCTTTTTCAAACAGCTTGGTGAAGAACCATTGTTCCCATTTGTAATACTCAGGGCGACAGGTTGCGATTTCGCGGTCCCAGTCGTAGCCAAAACCTAAGCTTTTCAGCTGGTTTTTCATGTAGTCGATGTTGGCGTACGTCCACTTCGCTGGAGCGGTTTTATTGGCGATGGCGGCGTTTTCTGCCGGTAAGCCGAAGGCATCCCAACCCATGGGCTGCAACACGTTTTTGCCTTGCATGCGCTGGAAGCGGCTGATCACGTCACCAATGGTATAGTTGCGCACGTGACCCATATGCAAACGACCGCTTGGGTAGGGGAACATCGACAAGCAATAGTATTTTTCTTTACCCGGTTCTTCTTTGACTTTGAACGCGTTAGTGGCTTGCCAGTGTTGTTGTAACTGAGTTTCAATCTGGCGCGGTTCGTACGCAGGGATCGGCTGTTGCGGTTGTTGCATTGACATGAATTCCAAAGACTAAATTAAGCGGCCGCGATTGCGGCGGAAAAATGCCGATAGCATACCGCATGCACATGGGCCGCAACAACCATGTTCTGGCATGGTGTTGGGCTAGAACAGACAAAATCATCAGGTGGCAGTGAAGGCATGCCCTGATACATGATTGAGGTTACGCCTTGGGCAATGCCGCCAACACCAAGCCAATCAGCGTATTCAGACTGTCCCCAGGCGCCACCCAGCGCGCGACCAGCACCAGGTCATGCTGTTTGTCGATGTAGACAATATTACGGCCGTTGCCTTCGAAATACACCGCTGATGTTGGTGCGGCGGGTAAGGCTTTTTGGTCGGTGTTTAAAAACCAATTGGCAAAGCCGTATTGCGGGTTGGCAGGGCCGCCGGTACTGGCCATCTTGATCCAATCTTGACTCAGCAGTTGCCGGTTTTGCCAGCGGCCATTATGCAACACCAGATAGCCAAAACGGGCTAAGTCCCAGCTGTTGATGAACAGGCCGCCGCCCCAGTGGCCGCCACCGGACACGGATTGTATTCGTTTGCCATCGATGTTGAGCCAGCTATTGTCATAACCATACCAGCGCCAAGAGTCGGATGCGCCAATCGGCATCATGATCTCACGCGACATAACCTCGGGGAGTGGCTCTCGCAGTACGTGCAGCGTCGCCAATGCCAATACGTTAATCCGTACATCGTTATATTTAAAAAAGCTGCCTGGGGCTCGCAGCGGGCGATGTGGCCAGTCGGCGGGTGTTTTTCCTTCAGGACGGTCAGCCCAATCCGGTTTTCCCCATAAGGTGCCTTGCCAATCGCTGGTTTGGCGTAATAGATGCTGCCAAGTGATGGTTTGGTTATGCGTGTTGGCAAAAACTAGATCATTGGCCGACATCGCTTGGCGCACCGGGTGGTCGAGATGGGCGATCTTGCCTTGCTGCCATGCCAAACCGGTCACAGTGGTCAGGAAGGTTTTAGTAATGCTATGTGCCATATCGATTTTATCGGGCTCCCCCCAGTGTGCCACGACCTTACCACGATAAATCACTACACCGGTGGCACCTGCGCGAACATTGGTCGGCCCAATGACCTGATCAAAGGGTTCCCGCGCTCCAAAACTAATGGCTTGAGCGATCAGTTGGTCTTTAGGTGCTGAACTTTCATGCGTGATGGCAAACGAAACGGCGCGTTGAAGGGCTGCTGAATCAATCCCCAAACGGGTGGCATCCTGGCTTGGCCAAGGACCTGGCGGTGGAAAAAACGTGGTCGCAGGCGCAGGTGTTTCGGCAAAGGTGTTTTGGGCCGCCACCGGCATCACTTGTGTGATGGCTGCCGTCAGCGCAAGGCAGAACAGCAGGGGGCGCCGTCGGCGCAGTAAGTTTGGCATCAGCAGAATCGATCCAGAAGTCAAAGAACCGAGCATTTGCTGAAAATAGCAGCAGTTGCAATGCCAAGGCGGTGAGTCGCCTCGCGCTTAGGACAAAGCGACCTATACTGCAAAAAAAGGAGGTCTATATGTCTGAACCTGTCCGTCGTTATCAGGCGTGGTTGGAGCAACTCGATGCAAGCTTGCAACGGGTTCGCGATAAGCCGTTGGAAAGCGTTGTGCAATTGATGGATACCGTGGCCGAGTTTGCGCGCGCCAGCGCCGATTTAACGGCCTATGAAAGTCGACTTTTTATCGAAACTTTTTTTCGTCAGCAGCAAGCGGACACTATGCCGAGCTTGTGGCCTGAACGTTTGTGGCAGCAACTGTCAGAGATCACCGATAAAACTCAGGTGGAGTGGTTGGAATTACCTGCCGATTTGCAGCATCAAGGCATTTACCTTCAAGGCGAATTGGTTGGCATGGGGGAGTACCATTGCTTGCATTGCGCTGAGGTTCAAACGCATTTTCACCCTGCAGAGTTATTACCTTGTAGTCAATGCCAACATGTGCGCTTTGTCCGCCAAGGATTGCCGGTTTAACACAGAGTGACGTATGGTGCTGGGAAGGCTGCCAGCTCTTTGTTAAGATGCCCACAGCTTTTGTTGAGGAATCATAGGCATGACGTCACCACAAGTCAGTAAAATCGCTGACGCTATTCGTCGTTCACACGCATTATCGGCCGCGCAATTAGGGCCATTGTTGGACGAAAACCAATTGGCTGCAGCGCTGGATATTTCTGGGTGTAGCAGTAGTTTCATCGGTCAAGATCGTGCCAAGGCGGCGTTGCAATTTGCCGTGGGTATGGATATGCCGGGCTATAACTTGTACGTGATGGGTGAGCAAGCGCTGGGGCGTTTCACGCTAGTGCAAGATATTCTGCAACAGGCTGCCAGTGAAAAAGCCACGCCAGATGATTGGTGTTATCTAAATAATTTTGACGATGAACGCACGCCGCAAACCTTGCGATTACTGCCAGGGGAAGGTCGTGTATTAGTCAAAAAGATTGAAGCCTTGATTGACGAATTACTCGATACCTTTCCGGCTGCCTTTGATAACCCAGGCTATCAACGCAAGAAAAAAGCCATTGCAGGCACCTTTGACGATAAATACGAAGCGGCTATCAGCATGGTGGAAAGCATCGCACTGGAAAAGCAGGTGGTGTTGTATGAGGAAAACGGCAATGTCAGTTTCAGTCCTGTTATTGACGGTAAACCGCTGGACGATGCCGAATTTGCGAAGCTGCCTGACGAGCGTCGGCAATATTTTTATGGTTTAGTCGAAGAGCTAGAAACCATCCTCAATGAACAGCTATTGGAACTGCCGCAATGGAAGCGGGAAATGTCCGAGCAACTGCGGGCATTGCGTCGTGACACCATTGAACAAGCCATCAAACCACTGCTGAAACAACTCGAACATGATTATGCCGATGAGTTAGGGGTCTTGCGTTATTTACGCGAGATGAAACCTGAACTGGTGAAGGCGACTTTGGAATTGTTGCCCGAAGAGCTCGATGCCGACAAAGCCGAGGAGATGGATTTACGCAGCTTGTTCATCGGCGATTTTGTGCCCAATGTGCTGGTTCATCATGAACTGATGTCCGGTGCGCCCATCGTTTTTGAAGCCAACCCAAGTTATGGCAATTTATTTGGCCGAGTGGAGTATTCGTCGGCGCAAGGTGCGCTGTACACCAACTATCGGATGATCCGTGCCGGCGCTTTACACAAGGCCAACGGTGGGTATTTGATTTTGGACGCCGACCGGTTATTAGCCCAACCGCAAGTGTGGGACAGTCTTAAACTGGCACTGAAAACCGGCGAAATTGTCATTGATACCCTCAGTGACCACGCTGTCAGTAATGCCACCATTATCACCCCCAAAGCGATTCCTCTGAACGTCAAGATTGTGCTGCTTGGCTCGCGTGATTTGTATTATTTAGTCCAAGACGTTGATGATGAATTCACCGAGTTGTTTCGAGTATTAGCTGATTTTGAAAGCTATTTGCCCCTGGAACTGCAGACGATGCGTGATATGTCACTGCAAATTCAAGATCAAATTCAACAACAAGGGCTGGCAGGTTTAGCCATGGATGGTTTCAAGCGGCTTCTGCAGTTTAGCTTCCGCGATGCTGAACATCAGCGCAAGTTATCTGCCCGTTTTGCCGATGTCCTGGAATTAGTGCGTGAGGCTTGTTATTACGCCTTGCAGCAGGATGCAGAGGTGTTAACGGCGCAGCATGTGCAACAAGCCTTGGATGGCAAGCAATATCGAACCGGTCGCATCAGCGAAGCATTTTTAGAAGACATCCAAGAAGGACAAATCCTGATTGATACCGATGGCTTGGCGGTGGGCAAAATCAATGGTTTGACCGTGTTGGAAATTGGTGACACTGCCTTTGGTACGCCTGCGCGGATCAGCGCCACCGTCTACCCTGGCTCTAACGGTGTCATCGATATCGAACGTGAGGTTGAGCTAGGTAAAGCCATTCACTCCAAAGGGGTCTTGTTGCTGACCGGTTATTTGGGGGCCAAGTATGCCCAAGATTTTCCACTGACCCTGTCTGCCAATATCGCCATGGAGCAGTCGTATGGACAAATTGATGGGGACAGTGCGTCGCTCGCCGAAGTGTTGGTGCTGATCTCTGCCATTACTGGAGTGCCACTTCGCCAAGATTTAGCCATCACCGGCTCAATTAATCAGCACGGTCAAGTGCAGGCTATCGGTGGGGTGAACGAGAAAATTGAAGGCTTCTTCAAATTGTGTCACTCCCGTGGACTGACCGGCCAACAAGGGGTGGTGATCCCATGCAGTAACCAACTTAATTTGGTGCTGGCTGATGAAGTCACTGCGGCTGTGGCGGCAGGTACATTCCATATCTACACCGTTCGTACTGTCGATCAAGCATTGCAACTGCTCACGGGGCTTGAGGCGGGCGAGCGCAACGCCAAAGGTCAGTACCCGAAGAAAACCCTCAATGCATTAACGCGGCAAAAGCTGCAACAATTAGCGGAACTGGTTAATGGCTCTGCTGAGGACGAATAAAATGAAACATGGATTAGTCGCAGCGTTGCTGCTGGTGTTGGCTGGTTGCAGCAGTGCTTATTATGCCGCGATGGAAAAGGTTGGCTTTGAAAAGCGTGATATTTTGCAAAGTCGGGTCGAAGACGCACGCGACGCGCAGCTTCAGTCGCAACAAGAGTTCAAAGATGCTCTGCAACAGATGAGTGCATTGATTGGCTTTCATGGTGGGGATTTGCAAACTCGCTATGAGGCATTAAGTGCGCAATATGACGACAGTAAAAAAGCTGCCGATGATGTGACGGCTCGGATAAACAAGGTGGAAACGGTCGCCTTTGATTTGTTTGCCGAGTGGGAAGACGAGCTCAAACAATATCAAAATGCCCAGTTACGTGCCGATAGCCGTCAGAAATTGCTCGCAACCAAACGCCAGTTCGATAGTTTACTTAAAACCATGCGTAAAGCCGAACGTAAGATGCCGCCAGTGCTCAATGCTTTGCATGACAATGTGTTGTATTTGAAGCACAATCTAAACGCGAAAGCGATCGGAGCCATCTCAGGTGAATTCAATGGCTTGCAAAGCGATGTGAATAATCTAGTGCGCGATATGGATCAGGCCATTGCTGAATCAAATCAATTCATTCAGAGTATGAAGAACCCCTAATTTAGTTACTGAGCGACCTGTTATATGACGGATATTGTCATCCTCTATCGTTTAGAACCTGGGTGTTTAGGGCCTGAAGGTAAACAGTTCATTGTTGAATTTTGTCAATTTGCGGCGCCCTTAATTGCCAGTCAATCGCCCTCCTTTATGCGCTGGCAACTTGAACCTCGGTTTGATAAAACGCTGCCAGAATGGCAATGCCATTTTCATGGCAAAGTGATAAGCGAAGCGCAAGCGGCACGATTACTCGCACATTTCTCGACCGATATCGATGCGTTGATTGAGCAATTAAACGAGCATCTAACCCTGATGATTGACCAATATTTTGGGCGTTGGTAATGCTGTTGCACCTGATTGCGATTAAGTGCCATTTGTTTGCGCCATCTCAATTTTTGGCCACAGACCTCACGCAGCAGAGCATGGTAAAGTAAATCAAGGCTGGTTCGACCAGGCGTGAGAGCCCGTATTCTTATAACCTTAAAGGAGCAGACATGAGTCAGGCTAAATTTAACAAAGCAACCATTGTGATCCATTGGTTGGTGCTATTGATGATGATAGTGACCTATTGCACGATGGAATTTCGTGGCATCTTCGAGCGTGGCAGCGATAACCGCGAATTAATGAAAACGGTGCATTATCTGCTGGGCCTGACTATTTTCTTCTTAACATTTATTCGCTTAGCCATCCGTTTCCGTTTCCCGTATCCAGCGATTGAACCAACACCTCCAGTGTGGCAACACAAATTAGCAGCCGTAACCCATCTGATCATTTACATCTGGCTGTTGGCAATGCCGCTGCTTGGCTGGTTAATTTTGTCGGCAGAAGGCAAAGTCATCCCATTTTGGGGCATGGAGTTACCTGCACTTATTGCCGAAAATCATGACACCGCTGAGTGGTTAGAAGAGATCCACGAATTACTCGCGCAATTTGGCTATGCCTTGTTAGGTTTTCATGCGCTGGCGGCGATTTATCACCATCATATCGCCAAAGACAACACCTTGCTGCGCATGAAGTTAAAGTAAATAAAGCGGGTCTTTAAACATGAAAAAACCACATCATACGATGTGGTTTTTTTTCGCGGGGCATAGGCGTTAGCTTATAAACCGCCACCGTTACGTGAATTACGCAACTGGGTTTTTTCCAATTGGCGCTGAGTTTTTTCACGATCTTCACGAATTTGTTCGGCCGTGCGACAGACTCGTTTAGTCATCCGGCTGCCTAACACAGCTTCCGATTGACAAATATAGGTTGATTTATCCATATCCGTCGTTTCTGTTTTCGCCACGTTGATGGCCACAGTTTCATTCGCAGCGGTATTGTCAGTTGTTGAGGTACAGCCGACTAACATTAAACTGGCAAAAAGAGGAAACACATAAGTACGCATAGGTTTTCATCCTTGGTTATAGTTGGGGCTTTAATGCAAGTTAGGACCTAATTTTTAAACAAGATCACAGGTATTGCAATTGATAATTTTTCGCAAGCAACAGCGAAACATCAATACCCGAAATTAAATGTTAATGCAATAGTTAATATGTGTAAATTTGTTGGCGGGGATATCCGCCCCAACGCACAGCGCGTTGAGGCGTTGGCTGCATTAATGCGTGGACGGCGAGTCTGTTAAACGATCACCATTCCAATACAATGGGCCTGAGGGAGTGTTGTCAACCTGATCGGTGATAAGTTTCCCGTCATGCATAAAGCGGATTTCATAACCTTTGACCTTCTCTTTGGTTCGGCTGACCGGAGAACAGACCTGCTCCTGATACTGTTCTACGTCGTCTTGTTGCATCTGTTGTTGGGTTTTTTTACCACCGTAGCCACCAGCGACGGCGCCTGCAATGGTGGCCAGCTTCTTACCGTCACCGCCACCGATCTGACTGCCCAGCACGCCTCCAACAACAGCGCCAATGGCCGTTCCTGTCAGTTGTTGTTGATCTTTGACTTCCTTTTGCCGAGTCCGAGTGACATTTTTGCACTGCTGCTCGGTCACCGAATAGTGCTCCACTAAAGGTTTGCTGCTAAGAATTTGCACTGGTTGATTGATTTTTTGTTCCGCTTGATAGTTGGCTACAGCGCCAAGGGCGGTGACAAGAGAGGCGCCGAGCACAGCGCCAAATACCATTGTTTTGCTCATAACTTACTCCAAAGTCCGACTGACTTGGCTGGACTTTATCCTGCGCTAACTGTACCAAAACTGAATACAGTCGTCAGGTTGCCACGTTGCGCTTAGGCCTTAGCGAAAGGGTGATGGCAGTAAGGAGACAGCAACAACAGTGAGGAGTACCGTGCTGCGGTGAGGCAGCACGGTCGGGTTAGAACTTTGGTTCGATCCGCTCGCGGGGTTTATCCAGCGCAGGGGGCGCTTTAGGCTCTTCCTGTAAGGGGGCTGGCGCATTGGGAGCTTTGAAAGGGGCTGGTGACAGACGGCGTTGTTGCCACCATGGAATTGCGATACCAAGGGCTAGGGCAAACCAAACAACATACAAGGGCCAGTCACCCAGTTGGCTGTAGAAGGTCTGGCCTTGATACAACGGTACGTCGTCAGTCAAGACTGCATCCGCAAATTGTGGCAGTTGTTGGCGGATCTTGCCGTTGGCATCGATGACCGCGGTTACGCCATTGTTGGTTGCTCTAAGCACAGGACGGCCAAACTCACGCGCTCTCATCTGAGCAATTTGTAAATGCTGCCAAGGGCCATGGGAGTCGCCAAACCATGCATCGTTGCTGACGGTTAAAATAAAATCTGTCTGCTTGGTAAAGTTAGCTAGAATTTGCCGTGGAAACGCGATCTCAAAACATAAGGCTGGCAATAAGTGATAGCCCTTAGCGACTAAATTCGGTTGTAGCCAAGGGCCACGAGCAAACGAGCTGTTAGGTAAATCAAAAAACGGCGCCACATCGCGCAGCAAAGATTCAAATGGGACAAATTCACCAATGGGCAATAAATGGTGTTTTTGATAGCGATTACGGGTTTCATAGTAATAGCTAGCGGTCGGGATTTTTGGATCTTGCTGACCGAGCACAATCATACCGTTGTAGGCGTCACCGTTGCGCTTGGCATCCAGAATACCAGTGACGACGGCGGTATTTTGCTCCTGGGCCTGCATGTCTAAGTTGATGAGGTAACCCTGCGCCAGTGGTTCGAGTTGAGGCACTCCCGCTTCAGGCCAAATGATCAACCGATTGCTCAAGACTGGCTTGGTCAAATCCATGTATTTTTTCATGGTCGGCAACGCTTGCTCTGGGTCCCAGCGCAATTCTTGTTTGATGTTGCCTTGAACCAAGGCCACGCTCTGCACTTGTCCTGTGGCTGAAACACCCGAAGACAGCATGGGGCTGAAGGCCGCAAAGAGCACCACAACCGCCGTTTGCAGCAGTGCTGGTTTATCCGAGCTCAATTGTTGCCAGCGTTGCTCCCGCCATAACATCACGGGCAAAGCGGCGGTCAATGCGAGGATAAAGGTGATACCATTTTCGCCCACCAACGAAGCCCATGGCCCGTACCAGCTTTCTGTTTGACTGTAACCTAACGACAACCAGGGGAAGCCTGTTAACATCCAGCTGCGCAGGTTTTCAGCCAAGGTCCAGCTCGCAGCAAAGCTCAATGCCGTTAGCGCCGGAGCGCGCTGTTGCAGAAGGTGGAATAACACGCCTGCGAGCAACGGATAGAGCGCTAGATAAAGCACCAGCAGCGCCATAATGCTCAAACTGGCAATCAGCGGCATGCCGCCAAAGGTGGCAATGCTGACATGCACCCAACTGACGCCGGTGGCGAACCAACCAACACCATAAGCAAAACCATACCAAGCCGCCTGTCGTTTAGAGGTGGCTGTGGTCAAAGTCAACGCAAGGATGGCTAGGGTCAATAGCGGTAGCATAGTCCAGCTGTAAGGCGCGAAGGCGAAGGTATTGGTCATCGCCATAGCACATAGCGCCAAGCCTACAAAAAAGCCTTGGAGGGGACGTCGAGAAAACATCGCAGCAAAATCCTTTAGTCGTCGTTTAGTGACTCATCGATTTGAATTTTTGGTTTGACAACGTGCAATTGCAACAGACGACGGCTATTGGCTTTGTTGACTTTGAAAATCAAGCCACCCAATTCCAGAGTCTCGCCTTTGACAGGCATGTGGCCAAACGCATGCAGCACGATACCGCCGATGGTTGACGCTTCTTCTTCGTCAAAATGGCTACCAAAGGCTTCGTTGAAGTCATCCAACGGGGTTAACGCGCTGACCAAATAAACATGACTACCAAGGCGTCGAATATCAGAATTGCCTTGCTCATCGTGTTCATCTTCGATGTCGCCGACGATTTGTTCGAGAATATCTTCAATGGTGATCAAACCCGAGACACCACCATATTCATCAACAACGATCGCCATATGGTAGCGTTTTTGTCGAAACTCTTTCAGTAGGGCATCGACTCGTTTACTTTCAGGAATAATCACGGCTGGGCGCAGCAAGTCACGTAATTGCCAACTGCTATTGGGCTTTAGAGCGTAATGCAGTAAATCTTTGACCAGTAAAATGCCTTCAATATGATCTTTATCTTCATTGACGACAGGGTAGCGGCTATGGTTATTTTCATGCAGCAACGCCAGAATTTCTTCAGGGCTCTGGTCGATGTCGATGGTGGTCATTTGTGCCCGTGGCACCATAATGTCCCGGGCGCGCATTTTGGAAATACCTAATACGCCCTGCAGCATACCTTTGGTATCACTATCGATCAGTTGGCGAGCATTTGCCTCTGCAAAAATTTCTTCTAGATCAGATACATCTTGTGGTTCTGCGGCGAACAAGCTAGTAATTTTTTCCAGCCATTGGCGAGCGGCAGAACCGATGGCCGAGTGTGGGTTGTCGTCACTCATGACGTATGTCGAACTCCGTTAATCAATTTCGTAGGGATTGGCAAAGCCTAAGTCGGCAAGGATCTGAATTTCTTCAGCTTCCATTTCTTGAGCTTTATCTTCTGTTATATGGTCAAAGCCCAGCAAATGCAAGCTGCCATGGACAACCATGTGGGCCCAGTGGGCATCCAACGATTTATGTTGCTCGGCAGCTTCACGTGCCACCACTTGCACACAAATCACCAAATCGCCCAGCAATGGCAGTTCTTCAATACCGGGAGGCTGTTGAAAAGGAAAGCTTAACACATTGGTTGGTTTATCTTTTTCGCGATAATCGAAGTTGAGCTGTTGGCTCTCGGCTTCATCCACAATCCGAATGGTGACCTCGGCGTCCTGTTGAAACGGTGTGACCGCGGCGCTGAGCCATTGTTGGAATTGCGCTTCGCTTGGAATACCGCTGGCGCTCGACGCCAACTGAAAATCTAAAATAATGCTCATCAGGATTGCTCTGGCGTTGAAGGGGCGTCCGACGCTTTGCGACGACGTGCTGGTTTCACTGGCTCGATAGCCACGGCGTTTGTGGCTGCCAGTTCGGCTTGTTTGGCGGCTTTTTCTTCAGCACGCGCTTTGGCTTGGGCGGCTTCAAACGCGTCATAGGCGATCACAATTTTTTGCACCACCGGGTGGCGCACGACATCGGCGGCTTTAAAGTAGTTAAAGCTCAGCACATCGACATTGGATAATACGTCGATGGCGTGCTTAAGGCCTGAGTATTGACCACGTGGCAAATCAACTTGGGTGACATCGCCGGTGATCACCGCTTTCGAATTAAACCCAATCCGCGTTAGGAACATTTTCATCTGTTCGACCGTGGTGTTTTGGCTTTCATCCAAGATGATAAAGGCATCGCTGAGTGTACGACCACGCATATATGCAAGCGGCGCCACCTCGATGATGTTGCGCTCTAAGTATTTTTCAACTTTTTCAAAGCCGAGCATATCAAACAAGGCGTCGTATAAAGGGCGGAGGTACGGGTCCACTTTTTGGGTGAGATCGCCCGGTAAAAAGCCCAGTTTTTCGCCCGCTTCGACCGCGGGGCGAGTCAGGATAATACGCCTAACCTGTTGTTTTTCCAGCGCATCGACCGCACAGGCGACAGCCAAGTAGGTTTTGCCCGTCCCGGCAGGGCCAATACCAAAGGTCACATCGTGGCTCAAAATATTGCTGACGTAACTGGCCTGACTTTTATTACGCGCTTTGATCAGGCCTTTTTTAGTTTTCACCGACAATTCGCCAGTGGCTTCATTGACCTGCACCATGGATGCTGGGTTTTCGGCGCTACTGACCAGCAAATGCACTTGCTCGGCGGCAATGGCCTGCACTTTGCCTTGGGCTGAGAGGGTCTCGGCGTAGAGTTGCTCCAGCAGCTGGCGCACGGTGTCTAATTGCGCCGTTAAGCCAACTAAGCGAAATTTGTCATCGCGATAATGAATTTGCACCCGAAAACGGCGTTCGATTTGGCGCAAGTGGTCATCAAAGGGGCCACATAACATAGCAAGACGACTACTATCTGCAGGCTGTAATGAGAATTCTAAACTGGTGATCGGATTGTCCAAAACGTCCTTCCAAACTAACACAAAATAAAAAAGGGGTGAAAATCACCCCCTGATATTACGGCGTATATGAGCCTACGCCAAGCTCATCAATTTTGCTGCCTTGTTGGCGGGCCAAAATTTGTTGTGGCGATACGTCACGACGCAAGCCCATGTCTTTTTCCGTGCGCACGACAACCCCCTTCAGCGAGTTGGCATATACATCTTTAATTTCGATATCAACGAACTGGCCAATCATGTCGGGCGTGCCCTGGAAATTCACCACGCGGTTATTTTCAGTACGGCCTTGCAGTTCCATCAGATCTTTCTTCGATGGGCCTTCGACCAGAATACGTTGCACTGTCCCTAACATGCCACGGGCAATTTGCTGGGCTTGTTGGTTGATGCGGTCTTGCAAAATGTAAAGACGTTGTTTTTTCTCGTCTTCGCTAACGTCATCAGGTAAATCGGCCGCCGGAGTCCCTGGGCGGGCGGAATAGATAAAGCTAAAACTTAAATCAAAACCAATTTGTTGGATTAAATCCATGGTCTGTTGGAAATCTTCGTCGGTTTCGCCAGGGAAACCGATGATAAAGTCCGATGACATCGACAAATTCGGCCGGATTTTTTTCAGCTTACGAATTTTTGCTTTGTACTCCAGCGCGGTGTGATTACGCTTCATCAGCGTTAAAATTCTGTCCGAGCCGCTTTGCACCGGCAAATGCAGGTGATCGACCAGCTCAGGCACGTCTTTGTACACTTCAATGATATCGTCTGTAAATTCAACTGGATGCGACGTGGTGTAACGAATACGGTCGATACCATCGATGGCCGCAACCAACCGAAGTAGTTCTGAGAAGTGGCAAATACCACCGTCGTGGGTCGCGCCACGATAAGCGTTGACGTTTTGGCCTAATAGATTCACTTCACGCACGCCTTGCTCTGCCAGTTGGGCAATTTCCAGCAGCACATCGTCAATGGGGCGTGATACTTCCTCACCGCGGGTGTATGGCACCACGCAGAAGGTACAGTATTTAGAACAGCCTTCCATAATCGACACAAACGCTGTTGGGCCTTCGGCTTTTGGCTCTGGCAGGCGGTCGAACTTTTCGATTTCAGGGAATGACACGTCAACCACTGGCGAGCGATCGCCGCGCACTTGGTTGATCATCTCAGGTAAGCGATGCAGGGTTTGTGGGCCAAATACGATGTCGACATAAGGTGCGCGCTCGCGAATGGCGGCCCCTTCTTGGGATGCGACACAGCCGCCTACACCAATGATTAAATTCGGGTTTTTCTTTTTCAGCGGGCGCCACCGGCCCAGCTGATGGAATACTTTTTCTTGTGCTTTTTCGCGGATTGAACAGGTGTTGAGCAGGATCACATCCGCTTCTTCTGCTTCTTCCGTCAGGGTATAGCCATGAGTGGCGTCCAGTAAGTCCGCCATCTTGGATGAATCGTACTCGTTCATCTGGCAGCCCCAGGTTTTAATATGCAACTTTTTGCTCATGGAAAAATGCGCCCGTTTGAATTTAAAAGGAATGAAAAAAAGGCGCGTATTTTAACCGAGGTCGCTTAGTTACGCTAGTAAAGACAATTCCTCATTTTTCCTGCGGAAATATCCTGTTTTATAAACTAAAGTCAATTCAATGTGCTGCAAAACTTTAGCCTGTGTGAATACAAGGACACTGCAATGAACAAGAGCTGGTTATGTGTAGCGGCGATGCTGATTGCTCCATCGTCTGTGTTGGCAACTGAGTTTAATTGGAATGGATTCATGACCTTTGCTGCAGGTAAAGTGCTGACCGGCAGCGTCAATGGCACCAATGAGTTGGGGAAGGACTGTCCTTGTATGATCAGTGACTTTTCGCAAAATGGGGTCCTGACTCGTAGTTTTGACTTCGACGATTCCAAACTTGGCTTGCAAGGCACGGTGCAGTTTAATGACAGTCTAAGTTTGACCGGCCAAGTCGTGAGTCGCGGCTCGCGCGATTTTAAGGTCAATGTTGAGTGGGTTTATGCCAGTTGGCAAATGGATGACAACGACACCTTACAGCTGGGTCGTAAACGCTTACCTCTGTTTTACTATTCTGAACAACAAGACATAAGTTTTACTTATCCTTGGGTTCATTTACCACCGCAAACCTATGGCTGGGAAGCGGTCAATTACAATGGTGTGAACTGGAACCATCAATGGTCAAGCGGTGATTGGAGCGGTATCGTCAACAGTTTTGCCGGTACGGAAACGCGGACCGATAATGATTATTTGAAAATTTACTTAGATCCCTCGCTTGAACATGGCACACGGTGGGACAACATAGTCGGCGCAGAGATGACGGCCGCCAAAGATTGGTTTGAAGGGCGCCTGATGCTGATGCGTTCTGAAAACAGTAGCCGAGAGCCCGGTGAAGCTTGGACTGATCCGGTGCAGCAGTTGTTGTTTGGAGCTTCAATACAAGCCGATTTTGGGCAGTGGTATGCAAGCTCAGAGTTGTTTTTCTCAGATCGAACAAAAAGTTATGGCCGTGATCTGGCTTATTCTGTGCTGGTTGGTCGGCGTTTTGGTGATTTAAGTTTGGTGTTTAGCCATGGCATGTACCAGCAAAAACTTAATCGGGACAATCCATTTGAGTTAACGGACGACAGTCGTGAACAGCATCGATTGAATTCGTTGGTGGCGCGCTATGAATTAACTGCATCGTCGGCGTTTAAAATCCAGCTCGACGATTGGAATGACCAAAGTGGCAGTTGGTTCAGATCGAACTATGGTAACGCTAGGGCGTTAAGTTTGGCGTATGACATGGTGTTTTAGTAAAGGCGTTGCCGACTGGTGACATAACCGGCGTAGAAGATTAGCGCTACGCCGGCAAACCAGCTGAGGCTGACCGCTTCATCCCAGAATAGATAGCCAAACAAGCCAGCAAAAATCACACTGCTATAGGTCCACATGCCGATATCGCTGGCTGGCGCTAGCGCATAGGCTTGAGTCATGGCCATTTGGCCAAAGGCCGCTAGCAATCCCATCGCACCAAACGCGACATAAGTGGAAAGCGGCAAGTCGTGCCAGTCAAACGGCACCGGTATAAAAGAAATCACCGCGGTTAATAAGGAAAAATAAAATACGATACGTGCTGGCGGTTCGGTGTCGGACATGTGTCGGATAGTGGTTTTCGTGATGGCAACCAAAAAGGCGGATAACAAGCCAATACCCAGCAATGCATAGTTATCGCTGGTTTCTTTCAGTGGGATCGCCAGAAATACCCCGATAAACCCAAGCACAATGGCAAACCAAGTAAAACGGCTTGCCTGTTCTTTTAACCAAAAACGCGCAACCAGCGGCACAATAAAGGGAGACAACAACAAGACCAACATGGCCTGAGCTAGCGGCAGCTTACTAATCACATAAAAAAACAATACATGGAGATGATGCCAGTGGTGGCGCGACTGACATGCCAATACCAGCGCTCTGTTTTTAAGACTTGAGGCCCCTGATGCATAATCCAGGGCAACATCACCAGTAAGGCGGCAAAATTCCTAAAAAACACCACTTGCGCTTGGCTGGCACTGTCCGATGTCAGTTTGACGCAGGCGCCGATCCCAGCAAAACATGCTTCAGAAAACAGGATCAATAAGGCTGCACGTACCAAAGGGGAGAGTGTTGTCAAACCAGAATCCTACTGCAAAACCATCAGTATACCAGAATGTATCGCCTGACTTTATGTGGGTTATGCGCAACCACGAAACTCAGTGTTGCGTGCTTAGCTCTCGCTAACTGTCTTTGGGTTCAAGTGATAACTCTGATTGGTTCAGCAACTGTGCAAGTGCTAAAGCAGGCATTTGTAGATTCAAATGGTCAAAGCAACAGTTTTACTAAAATACTGATTTGCATGAG
>CAYTIQ010000020.1:0-54096 GCA_964437935.1 uncultured Rheinheimera sp. | reverse complement strand
GTGCCCGGGCTGGCGGCGCGGCTATGGGGCACCCAACTGCCATCCAGCACCGACCACATCGACGGTTTTGGCGATGCCGGGTACATCATAAAAAACACCGCTGACGCGAGGTTTAACCAAGTGTCTGCTACCAGCTCTGGGTTATTCAGCAGCACCTTGGCGTCGCCATACATGGCTTGGCTAAACGGGCCGTAGTTGTAGTGGTAACTCAGTTGTTTGGCGCCGCGGCCGTAGTACTTTTTAAAGCGGCCTTGGGCGTCTTTGCCGCATGGCCAAATCTCGGTTTGCCAGCCGGCCATGCTGCATTCGCTGTTGTAACCGCAGCTGGTGTCGTTGTCCGAACAACCGGCTTCTTTGACGAAATACAGGCCTTGCCGCCACTCTTCAATCGACGAGTTCCGGTCATGTGCACCGGTTTCTTGAGTGAAATGGGCGAACATCGTGGCGAGGGCTTTGCGGCAAATCGCATCGGGGTCGCGGCCGTCGGTGAAGTCGCGGCAAAAGCCAGAAAACTTACCGACCGCTTGCAGGAACTTGCCGTAGCTGTAAGCAGGATTGGCCATGCCAAAATGCTGCGCCCATTGCGAGGCGGGCAGCAGGCGTTCGACGCGGCGGACATTGTCGGGATTGCTGCTGCGTCCCGGCACAATCGCCTCTACTTCACTATTGGCGCGGGTGGCGATGTTGGCGCGAGTCAGTGCAAACAGCGGCGATGCCGTCAGCTGCGCTTCGGTGGCATCAACCTCCGATTGCAACAGGGTGTAACCACCGCCGGGCTTGGGTTGTGGGCCGGTTTTGGGGGGCGTGGTACCACCTGAACCGCCACCCGTGTCGCAGCGGCTATCGCAGGTACCGACCAGCGTCCATGGGCTGTTGGCCGCTGTCGGTAGATTGTTTTGCGTCCACCATTTGGCTTTATAAATTTGATTTTGGTAATGCGCTTGCTGACCGCCGGTGTACACAGTGCTGGACGTCCAAGCTTTAATTAAATCCGCCGCCTGCACCGGTAGCACCGCCATTAGCACGGATAGCGCGGTCATTTTTGGTAAAACATGCATAAAAACTCCAAAGCGGGCGACGTGATCGTCAGCCCGCGGCGTTGTTATCAAGATTATTGTTTGGGGTGGCCTAAGCCTTCGTGCATGGCGTTTAAGATGTTGCCGTTGTCAGCGTCGAGCTCCCACGCAAACACACCGCCAAGGCCGTATTGGCGAATCAGGTCGCCTTTGGCTTTCACTGAACGTGGTGTGTCGAAACTAACCAGCGTGGTGGTGCTTGGGTTGTAGACATAACTGGCTTTGGCTTGGTCGTCCCAATACAGTGTGAAGCCGTTGGTGCCCGTGCCGCTCACGCCGCCCATCATATTGGCTTCAATTTTCTTGTAGTCTTCGATGCCTTTTTCCCAGCTGCCGGCGATGCCTTCGCCACCGCTTCCAGTAAACGGATTGCCATTTTTGACGTTACTGACGGTTTTCCATCCACGACCATACATCGCCGCGCCAATCGTCACTTTGCTTGCGGGGACTTGGCGAGCGAGGATGTATTTCACTGCTTCTTCGGCCGAGAAACCGACGATCGGCGAGTTGGCATTGGCATAACTGCCGGCCATATGGCCCAGCGTGCCATTCCAAGCGCCGTAATAGTCATAGGTCATTAAGTTGATGTAATCGAGGTAAGGATGCGCGGCTTCCCAGTTGATTTTACTGAGTTTTTCCACACCGCCGCTGACAGCTGCGGTCAGTTGATACTTGCGACCGGTTTGTTTACTCAGCGCATCCAGTGATGCACGCAGTTCTTTCATCAAGCTGACAAAACCATCACCATCTTGTGGGCTACCGAGTTTGTCATTGGCACCGCCGCCGCCTGGGAATTCCCAGTCGATATCCACGCCATCAAAGAAGTCGTAGGTTTTGATAAAGTCGGTGACAGATTTGACAAAGGTGGCGCGCGCGATGGCGTTGTTGCCGATGTCATACAGCGGATCGGACAAAGTCCAGCCGCCGACCGATGGCAGAATTTTGATTTGTGGGTTGGTTTTTTTCAGCCGGTACATTTCGGCAAAAATGCCTTTGATTGGCTGGTCCCATTTATCGTTCGGGTAGCCTTTATCCAGCGCCGCCCATTTGTCATGCACCACCACGCTGTAATTGGGTTTGCCGGCGCACTGGCTTTGCAGCGCCGTGTAACCTTGCGGGTTGGCTTGGCGCAGCGCTTCGTTCGGGCCGCACACCGGGATAAAGCCATAAAACAGATGGGTTAAGTTTTTCGCCGGAATATCGGCGGCGTGGAAGTTGCGGCCATAAATACCCCATTCGACAAAATAACCGCCGACCATTTTATTGCTGGTGTTGAGGTAGGGCTTGTTTTGTTGCTTCAGCGGTTGCGGCCAGCCGCTGAAATTCAGCGAGGTCCAAGGATCAAAACCACCTGGCGTGCCTGGGTTACCTGAGCCGGTGACGGTGATCACGCGTTTATCGCTTTGGCTACAGCTGCGCTCCGTGCCGACTTGGTTACACAGCGCCACCACAAATTCGTAGCTGCCGGCTGACGTGGCGGTGATGGTTTTGCTGCCGCTTTGGGCGTTTTGGCCGTTGGCAGTTAGGCTCGCGGTATGAACCACTGCGCCGTTTTGCAAAAGCTGCCACTGGTTGCCATTGGTACCCCACCACATGTTCCAGCTGATGGGAATATTCACGCTGCCGTTTTGCAGTGTCAGGTTGGTTTCTTGCCAATTCAGCGTCGGTTTGGCAGGTGTAGCGGGGGCGGCATAGGCGGTATTTAACCCTGCCAGCAATAACCCCAGCGCCAGCGATGTGCGCATGGTTGAGTTGAAAGTTAAGTTCATCATGTTGTCCTGTAGCGTTGTTGTCGTTATAAGCAGCGCCAGGCGATGAGGGAGGGAGAGGCTCAACGCCCAGCACTGAGCGTCAACAATGAAACAAATGACAGCGTTGTCAAAATTAAAACAGCGCAAAAAAGTTGATAAATACTTGATGTTTTTTTGACAAAAATATTTCTTTGGGAAAAACAGTAAGTTGCCAAGAGATGTTTCATAACAAACCTTGGCTTGGTGCATGGCAAACCAAGGTTTGATTGCTCGAAATTGAGGTTAACTCAGGTTAATCGAGGATGATATGCGGTAAAAACCGCGAGGTATCTTTGGTGATCAGACTGTCGTCTTCACGGATGCCGATACCGGCCGCGCTATCCCCAACAATCCAAGAGCCAATCAAAGTGTAGCTGTCACCAAATTTTGGCAACGGATGAAAGGCTTGGCGGATATATCCGGAGTCATCGTAGGGACCATCGACCTTCAAACGTTGACCAAAACTGTCGATCAACTCGATGTTGGCGCCTTCGCGTGAATACAGCGGCTTACGCACCCACCCCGTGGACAGTGTCGCTGACTGCGCGGTTTCAAAAAACGCCGGCAGCAAATTCGGATGATTGGGGTATTTTTGCCACAGCAACGGCAAAATACCTTTGTTGGACAGTAGCATTTTCCATGCGGGTTCTAACCATTGGGTGCTGGACGTCAGCAAGTCACTGCCAAATTCTTCACGCAGCATAAATTCCCACGGATAGAGCTTAAACAGCGATGGGATGGCGCGATTCGCCTGATCAACCAATTGGCCTTGTGCCACCCCTAGTTGTTCAAGTGGCAACAACCGTGCATCCAATCCGGCTTGTTGGGCAATATCGCACAGGTACTGCACAGTGCCTTGGTCTTCGATGCTCTCGGCCACGGCACTGAAATAAAGTGGCTGTGGTAACCCCAGTATCGCCAAGCGTTGTTCCAGTTGGTCTTGCAGCGAGTTAAATTGGTCGGCGTGACTTGGCAGTTGCTTGCGCATCATTAAGTCTTCCAACCACACCCACTGGAAAAAACCGGTTTCGTAGAGGCTGGTGGGGGTATCGTAGTTCAGCTCAAGCAGTTTGGCAGGACCTTGGCCGTCATAGGCTAAATCCATGCGGCCATACAACGACGGTTGTTGCGTCTGCCATGACTGGCGGATCCAATCCCAGTAGTGGCTTGGAATATCTAATGTTGTCAGCAACGCTTCACTGGCCAAGATCTCCGGCACCAGTGATAACGCCATTTGGTGCAGCTCTTCGGTGGGGGCTTCTAAGTCCTGTTCGATTTGCGCCAGGCTGAACTGATAATATGCCGACTCATCCCAATAGGGCTCGCCGTCAAAGGTGTGAAAGTTAAAACCAACCGATTCGGCAAAACTACGCCAGCCCGGTCGTTCCATGGTCCTGATTTTTTTCATGCCTGAATTAACCGCCGTAACTCGAGCTCGAAGCTTGCTGTTGTGCTTGACGTCGTTGGGCTTGCGCGCCAAAACCGCCGCGACGAATTTGTGTATTGCTGAAGGTTTGCACTTGATTCGGCGTGACGCCTACCAAACCCGTTTGCCGAGCGATCGGTTGATTGGCTCCGGTGCGAAAAGTGGTTGGGTCATCTTTGGCGCGATACAACGGCTGGGCGGGCACTTTCCGACTGCCATTGTTAAACATTTGCCCTGCCAGATAGCCCATCATCAGTGGCATAAAAAAACTTGAACTGGAGGAGGCCTGAGCTTGCTCCGCGGGCATCGGAGCCTGACATTGACCTTGACCAAAGTCAGCTTCACATTGCGCTAGCGTTTGATAACGAGGCGCGACGCTGGCGTGCATCTCTTGAGCTTTTTTGAAATCGGCTTCGCATTGCTCGCGATCAAGCTGTGACGCACATTGCTCGACCGTTTCAAACACCGCGGCTTGCATTGGGTTTTGCTCGCAACCGCTGAGCAACACTAAACCGGCAGGGACCATCAAACTTAAGGCGGCTTTGCGGCTACGTTTCATTCGAGTTGTCATACCTTTTCCTTAAAACGTCATGCTCGCGGCATTAACCAAGCCGATGGTGATAGAGCATGCGGCGGAAAAAATACCGCTCGCTAATTCACCCTGACTAATGCGCTCTGGAACTTGACGCACGATGATCCGGACCGCGACGAAGGTCAGCACTTGCACCAACAACGCAATCGCCCCCCAGACCGCGCAATCCAGAAATGACACCGAATGGGTAATAGCGCTCGACAGCGGTAAGGCAAAACCAATTAAGGCACCACCAAAGGCGACCGCCGCTGCGGCGTTATTGGCACGGATTAGACCAAATTCATCATGGGGCGTGAGCCAGCTATACAAGCGAGCAAAGACCAACACCAGCGCGATCGAGAGCAGGAAAAAGGCCAAAAACATTGGAAAACCAGCAATAGAGGCGAGCAGACTTTCAGACATAACACTTCCTTGGTAAGACGTTCAAAGGGTAACAAGTCATCTTCCCAAAACTCGTGGGTAAAACGCAAATGACTTGCGCATTTTTGTCACACAGTTGCCGGAATGTTTGTTACAAAACAATTGAAGAGTGCCCGCATTGTAAAATGCATCCACTCTGGGGCGCATTTTTGCTGTTTATCGCAACAAAATTGCGTCTGATAGTCCGTTGCTGGACTTTCGATAGTGGCTCTCTACACTCGCCGTTAATGAAGTTTTTCTGTGCAGGTCATTAACATGCAAAAAAAATCGTGGATGCTAAAAGGGGTGGTGATTGCGGTGGTGCTCGCCTTAACAGGCTGTGGACCGCAAGCCCCAACCACCAGCACGACCAATGTGTCGCAAGCGGCGTTAAAGTCGGGCATAGAGCTGTCGAATTTAGATACGCAAGTCAAACCCCAGCAAGATTTTTACCAATATGTAAACGGGAATTGGTTGAATAAAACCCAGATCCCTGCTGACAAACCGCGTTGGGGCGCCTTTGATGAGCTGCGCAACAATGCCGATCAACAAGTCTTGTCTTTGGTACAACAATTGGCTGGCAAGCCGGCGGAAGGTGGTAGCGATGCGCAAAAAATTGGCGATTTGTATCAGTCATTTTTAAACACCGCCAAACTAGAGCAGTTAAAGCTGCAACCGCTGCAGCCGATCTTCACTGAAATCGACCAGCTCAAATCGTTGCAGGATGTGAGCCGCTATTTTGGCGCCCATTTGGAATTTCGGGCGGGCTCGCCGTTAGCGGTGATGGTGGCGCAAGACCAAAAAGATTCAACGCGATATATCACTGCGGTGAATCAAGCCGGTCTTGGTTTACCGGACCGCGACTATTACCTGAAAACCGATGAGAAATCGGCTCAAGTCCAGAAACAATATCAGTGGTTTATCACGCGGTTATGGGAATTGGCTGGCTGGCCGAAGGGCCAAGACGCGGCCGCCACCATTTGGCACATTGAGTCGCAACTGGCTGCGATGCAATGGAGTCGAGTCGAAAACCGTGACCGTAACAAAACTTACAATAAGCTCAGCCGCGAGCAGTTTAAGCAATTGTTAGGCGGGATTGATGCGGATGCGTTGTTGTCCGCAGCCGGTCTTGCTGCCGCCCAAGAGATCGTGGTGCGTCAGCCGAGTTATTTAGAAAAGCTGGCTGCTTTTGCGCCAACTGTCTCGACCGCTGAGTGGCAAATCTATTTGAAATTCCATGCGTTACGTAGCCATGCACCTTGGTTATCCAGCGAGTTTGAGCAAGCGCATTTTGACTTCTATGGCCGAGTTTTAAGTGGTCTGCAAGCACAAAAACCACGTGAAAAGCGCGCGGTTGAAGCGATCAACGATGCGCTTGGCTTTATGGTCGGCAAACTGTATGTCGAAAAGCACTTCCGCCCTGAAGCCAAAGCGCGAATGGAAGAGTTGATTAAAAACTTGCGGGTCGCCTTTGCTCAATCGATTGATGGACTGGAGTGGATGAGCGCCCAGACCAAAGTGGAAGCCCAAGCGAAACTGAAGAAATTTAATGCCAAAATCGGCTACCCAACGGTGTGGCGTGATTATTCCTGCGTCACTATTAGCCCAGACGATTTAGTGGGCAATATGCAGCGCAGTATGCGCTGTGAATTCCAGCGGATGATCGCACGTTTAGGCAAGCCGGTGGACCGCAATGAGTGGGGCATGACGCCGCAAACGGTCAACGCGTATTACAGCTCAACCATGAATGAAATCGTGTTCCCTGCGGCAATTTTGCAACCGCCGTTTTTTAATGTCGAAGCCGATGATGCCGTGAACTACGGCGCCATCGGTGGGGTGATTGGCCATGAAATTACCCACGGTTTTGACGACCAAGGCCGGCGCAGCGACGGTGATGGCAATTTGCGCGATTGGTGGACCGAACAAGATACGCTGCAATTTACCCAGCGTGCGCAGATGATGGTGGACCAATACAACCAGTACAACCCGATTGACGACTTGCATGTGCAAGGTGCCTTAACGCTGGGCGAAAATATCGCGGATTTAGGAGGGCTGACGGTGGCTTATCGTGCCTATCAGAATTCCTTAAATGGCAAAACCGCGCCCGAAATCGATGGCTTTACTGGCGATAAACGCTTCTTCATCGGTTGGTCGCAAGTCTGGCGTACTAAGTACCGCGATGAGGCATTACGCCAGCAACTGATCACCGATCCCCACTCGCCAGGCATGTACCGCGTCAAAGGCGTGCTGTCGAATATGCCTGAGTTTTACCGCGCCTATGATGTAAAACCAGAGGATGGCATGTACCGCAGTGACGAGCAGCGGATCAAAATCTGGTAAGGCGACACCTTTGCTCGACCCATCCCAAGCCAAAACAGCCGTCGTCAGACGGCTTTTTTCTGCCTGAAGTTTTGCGACGAATCGCAGCATTTCTCGATTTTTATGCCAAGTTGGCGACTTGCTTGCTGGAATTTTGTGCTATCCCTTTAAAGTGGAATTGAGCTTCGCACTAGATTGGGTGCAACAAGGTTGTGATTTCAGACGGTTTTTCTGCCAAATGCACAGCATCGGTGCAACGTGAGGAGGGGCTGCACCGCCTAGGCGCAAAATGCCGTGATATGAATACGTATTCATGTTGTGCAGGTTCATGGTTCCACTTAGAAATAGCAAAGTTGTCATAATCCGGTCGGTATGTTCGGGCGTGACAACGTATTAAAGAACAAACACCACACCGGGGATGAAGGGCATGAAACACTACAAACTAAGCGTATTGACGCTGGCGTTGGCTGCTGCTGGTTTCAGCACAGTTGGCCATGCACAAGACGCGGCACAACCTGCCAAAAAACAATCAGCGACTGAGGCTCGTGCAGAAGCCAAGAAAAAAGCAGAGCTGGAAGTTATCGAAATCAAAGGCTTCCGTCGTTCGGTTGCTGAATCAATTAACGTCAAACGTTTCTCAACCAACGTGGTTGAGTCGGTGTCTGCAGAAGACATCGGTAAATTACCAGATTCGTCAATTGCCGAATCACTGGCACGTCTGCCAGGTTTAGCCGCTCAACGTTTGGACGGTCGCGCCAGTAAAGTGACCATTCGTGGTTTCGGCGAAAACGAAAGCACCACCACATTCAACGGCCCTGAGCAAGTCTCTATCGGCGATAACCGTGGCGTTGAATTCGACCTGTATCCATCTGAAATCATGTCAGGCGTTACTGTTTACAAAACGCCTAACGCCACCTTAGATGCTGAAGGCATCGCCGGTGTGGTCAACATGCAAACTGTGCGTCCTTTGAGCAAAGAGCGCACCATCCAGTTCAACGGCCAATTCGAGCAAACCAGCTTAGAGAAACTAAACCCGGACGGTAAAGATACTGGCTACCGCGGTACATTCTCTTATATCGACAAGTTTGCCGATGACAAAGTGGGTGTGGCGTTTGCGTACTCACGTATGAGCTCACCAAACCAAGAAAAACGTTGGAACTCATGGGGTTACCCAGAATTCTCAGTCGGCGGCAAAAACTACTCGATTTTAGGTGGTGCGAAGCCGTTCGTGCGTTCGTCGGTGCTGGATCGCGACTCTGCGATGTTAGTGGTTGAAGCGGCGCCAACCGACAAACTGAAATTAACCTTCGATACGCTGTATGTGGATTTCGCCGATGAGAAAATCCTGCGCGGTATCGAAATTCCATTCGCGTGGGGTTACAACAAAGGCACATCTGCCATTGAAGTTGACCAAGCGACAGGCTTTGTTACCAAAGGTAAAGTAACGGACGAATTCTTAGTTGTACGTAACGACTTAGAAAACCGTGATGCCAAACTGAAGTCTTACGGCTTCAACATGCAATACGAAGCGAACGATGACTGGACTATCGATTTTGACGCCAGCACATCATCGGTTGACCGTGAAATTTGGTCATTCGAAAGCTACGCCGGTACAGGTCGTGGTGACAAGTTAGGCGTGGGCGACACCCTGACGTATGAAATGAAATCAGGCAACTCTGGCGCTATCTTCACGCCAAGCCTGAACTATGCAGACTACAACTTAATTCGCTTAGGCGGCCCACGTAGCTGGGGTTGGAGTTCAGCATTGAACCAAAAATACGGTGTAGTCGGTAACTCGCTGTACGAAAACACCGCCCAAGACGGTTTCTTAAACGCGCCAACCATCGATGATGAATTGACCAGCGTGAAATTAGCCGCCACTCGTCTGTTAGACGACGCGGGCATTCTGACCAAGTTGCATTTTGGTGTCAGCCAACGTAACCGTGATAAAACGAAAGTGTCTGAAGGTTACTTCATGACGCTGAAAAACTTCCCTGAAACAATGGTCGTGCCAGAACAATACCGTTTAGGTTCAGTCAATCTGGGCTTTATCGGTATGGGTAACATGATCGCCTACGATTCAGGCGCTATGTTAAACGACGGCTACTACAACCTGTTGGCGGAAAGCCTGACCAACCCAAGCCACTCACAAAAATCGTGGGCAGTGCAAGAGCACGTGACATCGGTCTACACCCAAGCAGATTTCGAATCTGAAATTGGTGATATCCCAATGACCGGTAGTTTCGGTATGCGCATGTTGAACACTGTTCAATCGTCGCAAGGTACTGCGTTTGGTTCAGCGGGCGGTGTGATCAAATCATCACCAACCGACATCAGCCACAGCTATCGTAACTTCTTACCAAGCTTGAACTTGATTTTCGATGTCGCGGACAACCAAACCGTACGTTTTGGTGCTGCGAAGACCATTTCTCGTGCACGTTTGGATGAAATGAACGCGTCGGTTGCTGCGTCTTACAACCAACAACCTGATGCCAACGGCAACAACTGGAGTGTCAGCGGTGGTAACCCGAATCTGGAACCAAAACGCGCCTTCGGTCTCGACTTGACCTATGAAAACTACTTCTCAGAAGAAGGTTACTTCTCTGTGGCGTACTTCTACAAAGATCTGCAAAACTGGATCTTCGATGGTAAGTATGAAGTGGATATGGCTGGTGTTGCGGACCCATTAACAGGTCAAATCCCAGCCAACAGCAAGGCCACAGGTTCAGGTAAAGTCAATGGCGGCGGCGGTTCGTTAAATGGTGCTGAGTTCTCTGTGACTTTACCATTGAGCGAGTTCACGGATGTGTTGAAAGGCTTTGGTGTGATCGCAAGCTACACTACAGTTGACCAAGATGTTCAAGACCAAAATGACAACGATTACGAGTTGCCAGGTCTGTCGAAGAGCATTTCGTCTGTGACGGCCTATTATGAAAACAGTGGTTTTGAAGCACGCGTCAGCATGCGTCACCGTTCTGATTTCAAAGGTGATGTCTACGGTATCGGTTTCGACACCAAACAAGTCGATATCCAAGGTGAAACCATTGTTGATGCGCAAATCGCTTACGACTTCGGTGAAGCTGGTATTAAGTCACTGGATGGCTTGTCAGTATTCCTGCAAGGCCAAAACTTAAGCGATGAGCCGTTTGTGTCAACACAAGGCGATCCGCTGAAAGTGGGCGACTACCAAGAATATGGTTCAACCTACTTGTTAGGCTTCAGCTACAAGCTGTAACACCCCTGCATGGAAAAGCCCCGCTCGTCGGGGCTTTTTTTTAGAGTTTGACCACACCTTGTGGTATATCAAAACGTATTACAGACAATGCCAAACACTGCCATCAACACAGATACAACAGGGTACAACAACAGATGAGCAAACCAATTCGTCAGGTCGTGATTGTCGGCGGTGGCACCGCAGGGTGGATCACCGCATCGTTATTGATCAAAATGCTGGGGAAAGTGATTTCCATTCGTTTGGTGGAATCCGAAGAAATTGGCATCGTCGGGGTAGGGGAAGCCACCATCCCTCCCATTATGAATTTTAACAATGCCATCGGTATGGATGAAAAAGCCTTCATTCGAGAAACCAAAGCCACCATTAAACTCGGTATCCAGTTTGAGAACTGGGGGCAAGTGGGCGACAGCTACATGCACGCTTTTGGTGGTATTGGCAAAGATTTCCCATCATGTAGCTTTCACCATTTTTGGAATCGTAGTCAGCAGTTAGCGCAGGGCTTTGATTTTTGGGATTTTTCGCTTGGCTACCAAGCCGCGCGGGCCGGTAAGTTCGCCAAACTTGACCGCATCGAAGGCGTCAACTTACCAGGATTATCTTATGCCTATCACTTTGATGCAGGGCTGTACGCACTGTTCTTGCGTAAATTGGCGGAGCAAATGGGCGTGGTGCGTACCGAAGGCAAAGTCGAGCAGGTCCAGCTGTGCCCAGACACCGGCGATGTAGAGGCTATCGTACTGGCCAGCGGTGAACGGGTGGATGGCGACTTGTTTATCGATTGCACCGGTTTGCACGCGCTACTCATCGAAAAAACCTTAAACACCGGTTATGAAGACTGGACACATTGGTTGCCGGCAGATTCGGCCATGGCGGTGCCTTGTGAATCCGTCGAGCCTATCACCCCTTATACGAAATCGATTGCGCACCCAAATGGCTGGCAGTGGCGTATTCCATTGCAGCACCGCATTGGCAATGGCTTTGTTTATTCCAGTAAGTACTGCAGCGACGAACAAGCCAAGGCCACGTTGTTGGCCCATTTAGACGGTAAACCCTTGGCAGAGCCGCGCAAAATATCCTTTAAAACTGGCCGTCGCCGCCTGCAATGGAACCGCAACGTGGTCAGTATCGGTTTATCCAGTGGCTTTTTAGAACCGCTGGAATCAACCAGTATTCATTTGATCCAATCCGGTGCTTTGCGCTTGTTAAAGTTTTTCCCCAACCACGGCATTCAAGCGGCGGATCGTGATGAATTCAACCGGTTATCGAGCATCGAATTTGAACAAATTCGTGACTTCATCATCTTGCATTACCACCTCAATCAGCGCACCGATAGCCAATATTGGAAAGACTGCCGGCGGATGGATATTCCAGCATCGCTGCAGCGCAAAATTGCGTTGTACCAGCAAACCGGCGTGGTGAACCGAGAGCAAGACGATTTATTTAGTGAGATCGCCTGGCAACAAGTAATGACCGGCCAAAATTTGCTGCCCAAGGACTACCATCCAATCGCCGATGCGATAAGCCCAGAGCAACTGCTGGATTTGATGCAGAACTTAAAGGCGATTATCGATGCGACGGTGGCGAAGTTGCCCGAGCATGCAGGCTTTATCGCCCATTGCCAGTCGGCTCCGTTAAAACCCTATATGTAAACGCGGAATCGGGTATGACTAGTCCATCAACGTCCTCTACCTTGGCCAAGCGCCTGCTGCAAGGCTCACTGCTTTGGGTGGTGAGCATGTCGCAAAGTGTCGCCGGGCCATTGCAGGTGCCCTCGCCAGAGTGGCGGGACCAAGTGATTTATTTTGCGCTGACCGATCGGTTTGACGATGGCGATCCACGTAACAATGACCAAGGGGCTGGTGAATACAATCCTACCGACCCCAGCCGGTTTAGCGGTGGCGATTTGCGTGGGATCGAGCGGCGGTTGCATTACATTCAACAGCTAGGGGCGACGGCGGTCTGGTTAACCCCCCCTGTTGCGAATCAATGGTACTCGCGCAAGGTCAACTACGGTGGTTATCACGGCTATTGGGCATTGGATTTTAAAGCCATAGACGCCCATCTTGGCTCGCTTGAGGATTATCAGCGGTTGTCGCGCGCGCTGCACGGCCGTGGCATGTATCTGGTGCAGGATATAGTGCTGAACCATACCGGTAACTTCTTTGGCTATGAAGGCACTTACAACGCACAACAACCGGCAGACAACTTCGTGTTGTTTGAAGATGCGCAAAGTGCACAAGCCAAGCCGAGCCAATATCCATTTGATCAGATTGATGTGCGTGACCCGCAACAAGCGGCGGTGGCGGCGTATCATTTCACCCCGTCCATTCAAGATCCAACGCGTCCCGGCGAAGAAACCAGCTATCAAGTGGGGCAACTGGCAGACATCAACACCAGCAACCCGTTGGTGCGGCAAGTGCTCAAAGACAGTTATCGCTATTGGCTGGAGCAAGTGGGCGTCGATGCCTATCGGATTGATACCGCCAAGTATGTTGAACATGAGTTCTGGCATGACTTTTTGCATGCGCCGGATGGTGTGCTTGCCAAAGCACGGCAACTGGGCAAGCAGCAGTTTTTGGCCTTTGGTGAAGTGTTTGATGGCTCCAAACCCTTCGAAGACAGTGGCGAGCGCAAGCTGTTGAGTTTCTTGGGCAGCAAGCAACAGCCGGAGTTAAATTCGGTGATTGCGTTCCCGTTGTATTTCGAGCTGAACAAAGTGCTGGCGGAAGGCCAAGCCCCAGCGCAATTAGCCGATCGCATTCAAAAACACCTGACGCTATTCCCAGAACCTGGTCTTTTACCGACCTTTTTAAACAACCATGACACCAAACGATTTTTAAGTGCAGGCAGTGAAGAAGCCTTTGTTCAGGGCTACGCGGTGTTATTTACCATCCCGGGTATTCCGGTGATTTATCAAGGGGATGAACAGTTATTGCCCGAGACGCGCCAAGCTATGTTTGCAGGCGGTTATGGCAGTACGCAGGATCAATTCAATATGCAATCGGCGATGTATCAACGCATTGCCAGTTTGGCGCAGTTACGCAAAGCGCATAGTGCGACGCGGTATGGTCAATTTCAGCCGTTACAAGCCGACAGTCAAGCGGCGGGCATCTTCGCCTATCAGTTGCAAGACGCCAACGAGCGTGTGCTGGTGGTGATGAATACCGCCGATACGCCGCGTTTAGTTAGTGGTTTGGCGGTGACGGCGGATGCGCAATCCCTGCCAGTGTTGTGGCAGTTTGGGACGGCGTTGAACGGCATCGATACCAATGAGCGGGGTGAGTTGACCTTGCAGTTACCTGCGCGCGCGGTATTGGTGCTGCAAGCGCCGCGGTTACAGCAGCCGTTGGTGAGCCAAGCGCTATCCACGTTGCGACTGCGTGATGGCATCCCAGCTGAACTGACCCGTGATCTGACGGTGCAGGGCCAAGGTGCGGCGCCACATGCCCGACTGCAGGTGGCGCTCAATGGCGATTTAACGGCGCTACCGCCGCTGCAGGCCGATGCACAGGGGCAGTTCAGTCTGACCTTGCCGGTGCGTGATTTAGGCGTACAACGGAATAACTTGGTGTTATTTGATGCCAAGTCACAGCACAGCAGCCCCGTGTATAGCTATCAAACGCGGCAAGACCAAGCGCAGTGGCAGGCGAGTGTCAGCGATGCCGCCGATGATGACAAAGGCCCGACGGGACAGTACCTGCAACCGACGCAGATGCATTCGCAACGTCAGCTGGATATTCGTCAGGTACAGGCCCGTGCTGGTGGCAGTGTGTTGGAGCTGACGCTGACGATGGCGCAAGTCAGTCAGTTCTGGGCGCCAGCCAATGGCTTTGATAATGTGCATTTTTCGTTGTATTTCGACGTGCCTGCGCTTAAATCGCGCGCGCAGTTGGCGCAACTGCCTGGTTTGCAAACGGTGTTCCCTGCCGGTGGCCGTTGGCAGTTGGGGCATCAGTTGTTTGGCTGGGGTAATTCGGTGTTTACGGCCGATGGCGCCACAGCGCAGCAGACCGGTCGTAAACTTGGCGCCGCGCCAAGCCTTCGGGTGGATGTGGCCCGAGGGCAAATTCATATTCGTTACCAAGGCAGCGCCTTAGGCGTTCACGACTGGGCGGGCACCCAGATTTACATCTCGACGTGGGATAAAACCGGCGAGGGCGCGTTACGTCAGATCGGCCTGGCTCCATCGCCGTGGAATTTTGGTGGCGCGAGCCCGCAAAGCCCGAAAATCCTCGATGATGTGCTGTTGACCTTACCCCACTAAACCGCATGACAAGTCAGACCTTGCGCCTTGCAAGGTCTGCTCTGTACTTTAGGGGATTGTCCCTGGCTGTTGCCACTTGCAGGGGATAGCCGCAACTGCTCGGATCTCTTGCCGTGTAGCGAACTTCTGCCAGCACCGCAGGTCACACATCTTAAAATAACAACAAGAGGTGTGATGATGCCCATAGCAACCATGCGTACCCGTATTCTTCATTTCCTGCAATTAAGCCACTGCGCCTACTCGCAGCACGGTAACCACATTCAAGCCGGCAGTGCGCTGTTAGTGCTGTCAGAGGATGCGGTGGTGATTGAACGTCCCGGCAAACCCAAGCGGGTAATGCCGTATCAAAAGCTGAACTTGGATCGACTGCTATTTTTAATCCAAACCGAGCCGACCTAAGTCAGGCAGCACTTGGGTTTTTAGCGACTATCCGTTAGTCTGGCGTGGGAGACCGCATGCCAGACTATCAAATCGCTACGTTAAATCTGCAAAACTTCGTCGAACCCCCATATGCGTGGTACGACTGGGACGCTATTTATAGTGCCAAGCAATGGCAGATGAAAACCGCTTGGTTACGTCAGTTATGGCAACAGGCGGGGCTGGATCTATTGGCGCTGCAAGAGGTGTTTTCAGTTTCAGCGTTGCAGGCGCTATGTCACGACGCCGGTTTACCCCATCTGCTGGTGGCGGCTGAGCCATCTTTGCAAGATAATCATGTATTTACCGCCCCTGTGGTGGCATTGGCCAGCCGTTATCCGCTGCAGGCTTTGCCGCTGCCGCCCCTGTGGTGGCATTGGCCAGCCGTTATCCGCTGCAGGCTTTGCCGCTGCCGCCGCTGGACCCACATTGGCTTCGTCAGTTGTCGCTGAGTGAATTTCAAGACAGTCGAGTGCCGTTGCTGGCGCGGGTTGAGCTGCCCTCGTTAGGCGCTGTCGATCTTTGTGTGGTGCATTTGAAGTCACGCCGTCCGGATAAATCGATTGAAGGGCCACTGGCGCTGGTGAAAAGTCAGCTGCAACGGCTCAGCGAAGCGGCGTTGTTGATGCAACGTTTAGCCGCGCATTATGCCAAGGCCCAACGGCCGTTGTTGTTGCTGGGTGATCTGAATGACGAGTTGTCAGCCATCATGCCGTTGACACAGCTGGTCGGCGGGTTGAAGTTGCAAGACGCCGCTGAACTGGCAATGGCGGAGCTGCGTCCGCCAACGCATTATTATGGTGCTCAAGGTAAGGTGCTGGATTATCTGTTGTGTTCCAGCGAGTTTGATGCGCGTTTTCATCATTCGGTGGCAGACATCAGCCACTATCGGGTGTGGGATCAGCATTTGGTGCGGCCACGCTTTGACCTTGATGGCCACAGCAGTGACCATGCCATGGTGCAGATGACGCTACAACCGCGTCGCTAGGGCTGTTACTCGTCGTTGTCGGAACTAGCGGTTTCGGTGGCGGCGGCTGCCACGACAGCAGTGGCGACCATGCCACCGTCTTCACCCTGTTTGTGTTTCAGTCGAATCGAATTCTTGACCTGAATATTTTTTTTCTGTTTCGCTCGTTTGGCGATTTTCTTCTTTAACGCTTTGGCAGATGTCATGACAAGGTCCAACTTGGGGCAAAAGGTTATTTTAGCGGTTTAGCGGCCTTGCGCACAGCGTTTTGCGCATGACGTTGCAATAACAGCCGTAATAACTCCGGGCGGTAGCGTTGTTCGATGCGCCGTAAGCTGCCATTTTTATGCAGTTGGGCAATCGCCGTGTTTAATCGCTGGATAAGTTCAGGGCTGGCGGTTTTTTTGCTGAGCATTAAATGCGCCGGGGAAATGTGTAACCAGCTGCCAATTTGCTGAATATCGGCGAGGCGACCGGCGCCGGCGTAATAAAAGAAGATATCGGCATCCACCAGCATCAATTCACCCCGACTTGGGGTGGCAAACAGCAGCTCGGTGGCCACTTTGGCGTCTGGGTATGAGGTGTACAACTCTCGGTCGCGCCAACCTTGGCGCAGCTGTTCAAAATCATCGCCATAAAAACCACTGGCGGGGCCAATCAAGCGCAAGCCTATTTGCAACGCGCGGCTTAAGGTCAGGTTTTCCGGGAGATGCAGCGATTTTCGGCTAAATACCCCTACCACTTCTTGCCGATATGGCTCGGTGAAATAGGCATAAGCTTGACGCTCTTCATTTTTCGACGCGCGGATCATTAAATCAATTTCGCCGTCTTGCAGGCTTTTCAAAATGCGGGCACCGGTCATCGGTGTTAACGAAAATTCGAAGGGGCAACCGGCTTGTTTAAAAATGGCGCTGACCAGTTCCGCGTCCATGCCACGTACTTGTTTTTGCGCATCCAAATAAGCCGACGGTGCATGCAAATCCAGTTGTACGCGGATAGCTGTTGGGCAGACGTCGTCTGCCAAAGCGGGGTGAAGCGGTAGTAGCAGCCAGCACCACGCTATCCATTGAACAAGGTATCGCATGCAATGAGTCCCTCTGGGCGATATGAACCTTGGCGAGCGTCGTAGTATTTTCACAGCATCCTTTGTACACTGCGCTTTTTATTGCAACGAGCTGCCCATGCGAATTATTTTGGCACCGATGGAAGGTGTCGTCGACCATTTTATGCGTGACATGTTGACCGGCATCGGTGGCTTTGATGGCTGCGTCACTGAATTCGTGCGAGTCAGTCAGACCTTATTGCCGAAGAAATCCTTTTATCGTTTGTGCCCAGAGTTGCTACATGGCGGCGTAACTCGGCATGGTGTTCCTGTCAAAGTGCAGTTATTGGGGCAAGATCCGCATTGGTTGGCTGAAAACGCCTATCGTGCTGCCGAGTTGGGTTCGCCTGGGGTGGATTTAAATTTTGGCTGTCCGGCGAAAACGGTGAATCAGAGCCGTGGTGGTGCGGTGTTACTGCAAGAAACCGAATTGCTGTACAACATCGCCAAAGCGGTGCGTGCGGCCGTGCCGGCGCAAGTGCCGGTAACGGCAAAAATGCGTTTAGGCTACGACGATTGCAGCCTTGCTTTGGAGAATGCCCAAGCCCTAGTGGAAGGCGGCGTGAATGAGTTAGCGGTGCATGCGCGTACCAAAGCCGATGGTTATAAACCACCGGCCTACTGGCCGTGGATCGCCCGCATTCGTCAGGTGGTGGCGGTGAATGTGATTGCCAATGGCGAAATTTGGCAGCCGGCGGATGCGGCGTTGTGTTTGCAGCAGTCCGGCGCGACTGATCTGATGATTGGCCGTGGCGCCCTTGCGCAACCGAACTTAGCTTGGCGGATTAAACACGGGGGTGAGGCGCTGCCATGGTGGCGCATGTTGCAATTGTTGGTCGATTACAGTGGCTATGAAGCGCATGATCAAACGGATTATTACGCCAGCCGCACGAAGCAATGGTTTAGCTATTTGCGGCTGCAATACCCGCAAGCGGATGCGTTGTTTCGACAGGTGCGAGTATTGCGCGACAATCAGGCGATTTTGGGCTTGTTGCAACAAGCGCGTGATCAGGCGTTTGCTTCGGATCACGCCACAGCTTAAGCAGGATGGCGAGCAAACCACCAGCGACAACTAAACACCCCTAAAGCGCCAGCTGCCATCACCAAGGCAAAAGGTAACAACGCATCATGCCCACCCAGTGCCAGCAGTGGGCCTGCAATGGCACCGGCGCCAAAGCGTAAAGTACCAATTACCGCGGTGGCTGTGCCGGCGTGGCGAGGAAAATCCAGTAAGGTGATGGCATCGGCATTGGTTGCACTGATGCCTAAACTGGCCATCAGCGGCGCCACCATCAAGGCTGTGGCCCATAAAGGCCCGTCCAGCCACGCCACCAGCAACAAACCAAGCCCTGATGCCAATGCCAGGGCTGTGGAATACACTAACAATCGTGCACTACCCAGTTTGGGAACCAGTTTGCCATTGGCGAGATTGGCGGCCATCAAGCACACCACATTGAGCCCAAACAACAGACTAAAGGTGCTGGGACTGACCTGATAATGGCCGATGTACACAAATGACACGGCGGTTAAAAAACCAAAAAAACCAAACGACGCCGACATGGAAAGCAGTAACAATGGGCGAGTGCGGGCATGACTTAACACGTCGCGATAGGCCGCAAAAAACTGCGGTTTTTCGCCTTGGCGAGCAGTCTCCGTTTGCGGTAGTAACACCACACATAACATCAACACCAGCAGCGCATAGCCGCCAAGCGCCAAAAAGATCAGCCGCCAATCGCTGATTAGTAATAATGCTGAACCGACGGCGGGCGCGACCAACGGCGCTAGCATCATCACGATCCCGACATAGGACATGCCTTTGGCAGTGTGTTCTTGGTACAGATGGCGAATAAAACCTGGGATCACCACTGTTGCGGCGCTGCCAAGCAAGGCCTGTAAACCTCGCCCCAGCAAGAACGCTTCGATGCTTTGTACTTGGCTTAACCACAGGCTGCACAGCGCAAATGCGCTTAAGCCAAACAATGCCAAGGGGCGACGCCCCAGCACATCCGCCAATGGCCCAAACAGCAACATACCGCAGGCGTAACACAGCAGGTAAATACTCAAGCTTTGTTGCATCGCATCGGCGTCGGTGTGCAGCGCCAAGGCAATTTGCGGCATGGCGGGTAAATACATATCAATCGCCAGCGGTGTGACGGCAATAACGGAGGCCAACAGGCTGATTAACCACCAAGCGGGTTGTTGCGGGTTCATAACGAAACTCTTGAAGAAAATCGCTATTTTACGCCGTTTTCATGCCAGAAATGGCGCATTAAACCGAAAGGACAGCCGGCTTCACACGCAAAAAGCCGAATGGTTAGCCCGCACGACTGCTGGGATCTGCTGCATGATGACGGATCAGTTGTGCAGGATTTCCAGCCACCAGAGCTCCGGCGGGAACGTCGTCGCGCACCACGGCTCCCGCTGCAATCACCGCGTCATCGCCAATGTTAACGCCTGGCAGCACAATACAGCCGCCGCCGATCCAGACGCGGTGGCCAATGGTGACGGCACGCGCTTGTTCGAAGCCTTGTTGGCGCAACGTGCTGTCCAGTGGATGAGTCACGGTATAAATCTGCACATGAGGCCCAAGCATCACGTCATCACCAATGCGAATGGGCGCTGCGTCGAGCATAATGCAATGGTGATTGGCGTAAAAGCGTTCGCCCAGTTCAATATGGATGCCGTAGTCGCAATAGAAATCAGGTTCGATATAACAGCTGCCAACTCGACCAAACAGCGCTTTTGCGCGTTGCTGATGCGCTTTAAACGGCTCAGGCCCAGCTTCATTTAACGCTCTGCATGCTGCTTTGGCGGTTTTACGCAGTGCCGACAGTTGCTTATCGCGTGGCGAAAACCACTCGCCGGCGCGCATTTTTTCAAGTTCGGTCAATTGATGACAACCTCGAGACGATTCCATAAATTTTGCTGTTTGGGGTCGGTAAAAAACTCTGCGGGGTGCCAGGTGCGCGGCAGCATATGCCGCAGCTGACCGGGTTCAAAGTCGGCTTTGAGCTTTTTCAGGATCTCTTGCAACCGATCGGCCGGGATCACACGTAACCGCTGGCGTGCCGGTTTAAAATAAAGGTTATGGTCCACACTGACACTGCAGTTATAGCCAACGCTGCGATAGCGTAAATCTCGAGTGACCACACGACATAACGGCACTTCGGGGCTTGGTGGATACAACGAATTGACGATGGCAAACTCGTATTTCAGGGTATCCCCTGTTGTTTCTTTGGGTAAAAATACGATGCCAAAGCCTTGCGGGAAGATGCCCGTCATCATCAGCAATTGGTCTACAACGCGTTCATCATAATGGCCCAAGCGCGCGCCGTTTTTCAAAATAAGGGCAACTTTCGGCATGGCCTCGTACAAAAAGCGCGCTCGGCCTGGTAACACGGCTGACGCATACACCTGCGGCACCCGCAGCAGGTTGCCAATGCCTTGATCAGGTTCCGCTGCTTCGGTCAATAACCGCATAATCAGCTGAATTTTTTGTTGTTCTGCGTGCAAAAATTGATCGCGCTCAGGTCGGGAATTGCCGCGATAGCGAGCCATCGCCATGCCTTTTTGCAAAAACTCCACGGCGCCTTGGTGGCTGAGCTGCACAAATTGCTCCCGTTCAAAGGGACTGAATTTGCGCCAAGCGTCGCTTTGTCCTGGCACTTTTTGCAGCATTTGTTGTGCCTGCGGATGGTGTTGGCCTAACTCTTGGAGGAACACCGCCATCAACAACGGCACTTGCACATCATTGCGAAACGGACATAACTCGGCATGTTCATCGCCATAAGGCAAGCGTTGCTGCTGCTTATGCAAGATGTAATCGTCTTTGATAAGGCGTGCGTCTAGCAGCTGGTCCAGCAAGCGCAGCGCCAAGATTGCTTTGTAAAATGGTTTGTATTTTTGCTGCAAGGCAAAGCTGACATTACCTTCTTGCGGGATTAACAATTGCAGTGTGCCAAGCAGTCGAGAGCAGCGCTGGATAGTTTCGGCACGAGATTGCCCTTCGCTTAAGGCTAATAATTGCCGACACAACATGATAAACAGTTCGTGTCGTTGTAAACGCAGCGAATCGATGGCGTCTTCTGCCCGTTGATAACGCTGCCTGACCTGCTGCGCCTCTTCAATCAACTGCGCCTCGGTTTTACGGGTGGCTTGTTGTAACTTGGCTTGTGCCTGCTGCACTTGGAGCTGCAAGTCGGCCAATTCGCTGGATTGTTGGTCGTTGCTGGCAAAAAAGTGATGGCAATGTTGGATCAGGCCCAATTGCTGGCGACCGCTTCCTTGCAACATCACGACCAGTTTACGCAGAGTCCGTGCCAGACTTGATTCTGTCGTGTGTGTTGAGAGTCCTTGATTCATCGTTCACTAGCCCATGCGAGGTCATGTCGTGGATTGCCAACACCATACCGCATCGCCGGTTCGTGGCAAAGTGGATTGTCATTGTGATAATCCCTTTCGGAACAAGGTTGCAGATGTGCTATTGCTGGCATAGTATTTAGTTGTTTACCTATAGTTACTTATGTAGTTCTCGGGTGTTCAGGCACCGTACTTTACGGTTAGTTGCAGTGTTGAGCCGGCCTCTGTCGATAGTTGCAGATTTTATGCCGGTTTCGCCTGAGCCAATGGCCCAGACAGGAGCCTTTCATGAAAAAGTCCAAAGTCATCAGTACCGATGACATTCTATTGACATTGTGTTCGTCAGTAACACAAGTATTCGGCGCGGCAGGGAATCCGCAAATCGCCTATTCACCGATGGTACAAAAGATCCACAAAACCTGTTTACGACCCGATTTAGGTTGTTTCGTGTTGTTTGATGGCGGTTTTTCCGGCCTCGTGGTGATTAACTTTACTGCCGAATCTGCGATGGAGATCTATCGCAAGTACATGATGAGCATGGGCATGCCGGAAGAAGAACTCGCCAAGTTCCATACATCGGATGAAGTCGGCAACGTGATGGGCGAGTTGATGAACCAAATCGTGGGTGATTTTACCAACCGCGTCCGGCAAGAATTGCAAACCTCGATCAGCCAAAGCCAGCCGAAAATGATGGCGATTAATAAGCAAGTACAAATTTTGGTCAACACGCAACTGGATCAGCCGCAGGCCCGTCGCGTGACCTTTAGTACGCCACTGCACAACATTTTCTACATGGAATTGGCCATGGATAAAACGGAATTTATCCAATTGCATGATTTTGAAAAAGCCGATACTGAAAACGTCGATGATATTTTGGCAAATGCAGGCAATGCGCCAGCAGAAGCTGCCGCACCTGAAAGTGTCGACGATGATTTCTTAGCGAATTTAGGCTTATAACTGCCGCCGCAAACCAAAAAACCAGCGCTTGCCGCTGGTTTTTTTATGGTTATGGTTCTGCGTTACTTGCTGATCTGGCCGCTGCGACCAAAGACCGGAATGGTGATATGCCAGCGAATGGCGGCAAGACGTAAGGCTAAACACGCCACCATGCCCATACACATAGCCGGCAAGGCAGAGACCTGAAATGCCAAGGCTTGGGTGTAGACCAGACCACCGAAAATACAGGTAAATGCATACAACTCGCCTCGAAACACCAGCGGGATCTCACGGCACAACACGTCGCGGATCATGCCGCCACACACCCCACTCATCGTGCCCATAATGATAGCCACCATGCTAGATGCGCCATGCTCTAGCGCTTTTTGACAGCCCATGATCACAAAAAACGCCAAACCGATAGCGTCGGCAATTTGTAACGCGTTGTTGGGGATGGTCATGCGTTTGCGGACTAACAAAATGGTGAGGGCCGCAGCACCAAAAATGACATAAAAGGTGGTGTCATTATGCAACCACGCGACGGGCACATCCAAAATGGTGTCTCGCAAGGTGCCACCGCCAATGGCAGTGACTAGCGCCAGCACTAACACGCCAAAGCCATCCATTTGTTTGCGCCAAGCGGCCAGCGTGCCAGAGCAGGCAAACACTGCCAAACCCATCCAATCAAACCATTGAAAAATCTGTTCCATGCGACCTCCGGCTAAGCCTTGGCATGATAAAGCCAATCGCCACGCTTGGCTATCCGCTCTCTGAACGCTGCTGGTGACAGGCGAATGTCAGATGTTGATAAGAACCTTATAAATTTGTGATATCTGCGTTATCAAATGTTGCAAGGCCGGGGGCTTGGTTATCTTTGCTGTGTGACCGTGCACAACGGCACTTCAGGAACATGAATTTAACGAACACAGAAGAGGATTACCTCCATGAAACATTACGCTCTGAGCCCACTCGCTATCGCGATGTTGCTCGCAACTGCTGGAGTGGCTCAAGCCGCAACCGTGGTCCCTGCCGAACAGGCACTGAAAAACAAATCAACCCAAGCGCTGGGTATTGCCAATATGGCGTCAAGCAATGAGACGATGAACTTGGTACCTACCACAGCGGTACGTCGCGTGGATGGTCAAGTCAAAGCGCGTTTCCAACAATATTACAAAGGCGTGCCCGTCTGGGGGCACAGTGTGGCTGGTATTTCGACCATGGCCGGTTTAACCGACATTAGCGGCTCCGTGGTGGAAGGGTTAGAACTCGACTTAGCCAGCACGACACCACGGTTAAGTGCGAAAAAAGCGGTGGCAAAAGCCATGTCTGCCCAAGGGGTGAAAGGTGCTGCACTGACCGCCGCTACCTCCGCCGCAGACAATGCCGCATTGTGGGTGTACATCGATGAGCAAAACGTGGCGCATCTGGTGTATCTGCACAACTATGTGACTTACAACGGCGCAGATCCAAGTCGGCCCTTTAGCATCATTGATGCAAACAGCGGTGAGGTCTTAAAAGCATGGGACGGCTTAGCGCATCAAAATGCCACCGGCCCTGGCGGTAACCAAAAAACCGGTCAATACAATTACGGCACGGATTACGGCTACTTAGACGTCGATGCTAACTGCCGGATGACCAACGTTAACGTCGATACCATCAATATGAATGGTGCCACCTCAGGTGGGTCTATCCATCAATTCACGTGCCCAAACAACACCGTCAAAGCCATCAACGGTGCATATTCACCGCTAAACGATGCTCATTATTTTGGCGGTGTGGTGTTTAACATGTACAAAACGTGGTTTGGGGTAAATCCACTCAACGTCAAACTCAAAATGCGCGTGCATTATTCCACCAACTATGAAAATGCCTTCTGGGATGGTTCTCAGATGACCTTTGGGGATGGCGCCAGCACTTTCTATCCGTTGGTCAGTTTGGATGTGACATCGCATGAAGTCAGCCACGGTTTCACCGAGTTCAATTCTGGCTTGGTGTACAGCGGGCAATCGGGTGGCATCAACGAAGCCTTCTCCGATATGGCTGGTGAAGCGGCAGAATACTTTATGAAAGGCAGCAACGACTGGTTGGTCGGTGCACAAATTTTCAAATCATCCGGTGCCTTACGTTATTTTGACGACCCAACACGGGACGGTCGTTCTATCGGTCATGCGTCGAATTACACCAGCAGCATGGATGTGCATCATAGCTCCGGCGTCTTTAACAAAGCGTTTTATTTGCTTGCCAACAAGGCGGGCTGGAACACGCGCAAAGCCTTTGAAGTGATGACGGTGGCGAACCAGTTGTACTGGACTTCAACCGCCACGTTTAACTCTGCCGCCGATGGCGTGTGTAAAGCCGCCGGTGATAAGGGGTACAGCAAAGCCGATGTCGCAGCCGCCTTTAGCAGTGTAGGGGTCACCACCACGGAATGTGGAAGCGGTGGCGGTGGGACAACACCGGGTTCTGGCACGTTGAACAACCTAAGCGCAACCAAAGGCAACTGGGCTCGTAACACCATCACGGTGCCAGCAGGTGCGACGCAGTTAATCGTGTCCATTAGCGGTGGCACTGGGGATGCGGATCTGTATGTGAATTTCAATACAGCGCCAAGCACAACCACCTATAAGTGTCGCCCTTACAAAACCGGCAATACCGAGTCATGCACTATCACTAACCCACAAGCTGGCACTTGGCATGTTGGGTTACGGGCATACTCTAGTTTCAGTGGTGTGACCCAGACGTGGTCTTATAAATAACAGATGCTGATGTCAAAGGCCTGCCTTGCAGGCCTTTTTTTGTGGAAGTTTTCACCACAGCAGCACTCAATTAGAAACAGATCAATATCAAGGTCACTCACCCGCAGCATAATGAAACCGATTACAATCCGTCATCCTGAGCACATGACAAGGAACTTTTAGTCAGCAGCAAGCGCGTTTCGGTGCTTGCTAAAGCGTCTTTGTCTCCATTATGCTGCCAATGACCATAGGAATGAGAGTTATTTGCAATTGGGCCAGCAGCAACGATTTATCGCCATTAGTATTCTGATTTACCTTGGGCTTGCCAGTCTGTGGGTGTTGCTATCGGACCGTGTGTTGTTATGGCTAGCCGAACCCGGCAGCCAGATGCAATGGTCGTCCATTAAAGGCTTATTGTTTGTGTTGCTCAGCGCACTTGGCTTTGGGATAGCGCTGCGCAAAGCCAGTCATCTACCCGCAGAACTGACCATCGAGCCCCATTTGGCACCCGACAATAGCAGCAAGCGCTCGGCTTATGTCATCGCGTTTTTACTGATGGGGTTGATGCTGTTGTTTCGGCTGCTATTGCCAGATCCCATGTCCGATCGCCCGATGATGATCCTGTTGTTATTCCCTGTGATTGTCAGTGCCGTTTCAGGCGGTTTAGGCCCTGGTATCTTTGCCACTGTCTTGGCGGTGTTGGTGACGAGCGTGTTGGTGCGTCAGCAATTGTTTGGCACGGATTTATCGTTGTACATGCAAATCCAATTGGTGTTTTTGTTCGTCAATGGCCTGACCATCAGTTGGTTATGCCATGTTTTACGCCGCTCTGCCCAGCGTTATCAGCAGCAAAAGCGGCTGCTCAAGTCGGTGATTGAAGGCACCAATGACGCGATTTTCACCAAAGATTTGGCTGGCCGTTATCAATTGGTCAACCACGCCACCTGCCAAGCGCTGGGCATGACGACTCAGCAAATGCTTGGACGTACCGATTTAGAGTTATTTCCGGCCAATGTCGCCGCCCAATATTTACAACATGACTTGAAAGTGCGCGAGACACTGCAAGTGCTGCATGTGGATGAAAGTATGCGGTTGGAGGATGGCCGACTGCGGCATTTTTCGGTCAGTAAAGGGCCGATGTTTGATGTAACCGGCCAGCTAGCTGGGACTTTTGGTATTGCCCGCGATGTGACCTTGCTCAAGCAAACGCGCGACCAACTGGAGCGGGTGTTAGCAGGGACGGAACAGGCTTACTGGGAATACAACTTGCTCTCCCGTGAACTGCAAGTCAGTCCACGCTGGTGGCAAATGTTAGGCTTCAGCGAATCGTTACCGCAACCCAGCTTAGAGCAATTACTGAGCATGATTCACCCTGAAGATGTCGCGCCAGCACGTCACGCCATGCGTCGCCATGGCAGTGGTGAGACGGCTAGTTTTGAAGCCGAAGTGCGGTTGCGAACGCAGCAGGGGCAATGGCGCTGGATGTCGATGCGCGGCAAAATTGTCACTTACACCGATGCCGGTGAGCCGTGGTTGATGTCGGGGACACAGCATGATGTGCACGAGGCGCATCAATTAGCCGCGGCCCACCGTCAAGCCAATATCGTGTTCGAAAATAGTTACGAAGGCATCATGGTGGTGGATGCACAAGGCTTGATCCAACGGGTGAACCCCGCATTTTGCCGGATCACCGGTTATTCCCCTGCGGATGTGGTTGGGCAGCCGCCGAGTTTGATCAGTTCGGGACTACATGACAAAACCTATTACCAGGCGATGTGGCAATCGTTGCAAATGGCTGGGAGTTGGCGTGGTGAAGTGGTCAATAAGCGTAAAGACGGCACCTTCTATAGTGAGCTGTTATCGATCAGTGCAGTGCGTGATGCGAACCAAAACATCCTGCAATACATTGGTATTTTTACTGATATTTCCCAACAAAAGATGCACCAAGCGGAGCTGGAAAAAGTCACGTTTTATGACACCTTAACCGGCCTACCCAATCGGCGTTTGCTGCAACAACGGTTTGAACATGCGTTTCAACGTGCGTTGCAATTGCAACGCCGCTGCGCGGTGTGTTTGTTGGATCTGGATGGTTTTAAAGCCATCAATGACCAATATGGCGCACAAATTGGCGATCAAGTGTTGGTCCACACCAGTCAACACTTACAGGCAGCCCTGCGCAGTGGTGACACCTTGGCGCGGTTGGGTGGGGATGAGTTTGTGATTTTACTCAACGACATGCCAGAGCCAAGCGATTGCCACCCGATCATTGAGCGGTTATTGCTGGCGGTGGCCAAGCCTTGCCAAACCACCGCCGGGGAGTTCAGTTTATCAGGCTCGATTGGTGTTAGTTTGTACCCCGATGACAATGCCGATCCGGATACCTTGTTGCGCCACGCGGATAAAGCCATGGTGCAAGCCAAAGAAGCCGGTAAAAACCGAGTCTGTTGGTTCGATCCAAGCAATGCTCGCAAAGTGGCAGAGCATCAGTTGATGCAAGATCAACTGCTCGATGCGCTGGAGCAGCAGCAATTGGTATTGCACTATCAGCCAAAAGTGAACTTACAAACCGGCCATGTGTTAGGTGCGGAAGCGCTGATCCGCTGGCAGCATCCGACGCGAGGCTTGTTATCGCCGGCAGCGTTTTTAAGTTACATCGAAGGCAGTGACTTGGAAGTGCCGGTAGGCCGCTGGGTGCTGCAACAGGCCGTGCAGCAGGCGGCATCGTGGCATCAGTCAGGGGTTGCTGCGCAGGTCAGTATCAACGTCGGAGCCAGCCATTTATTAACCGATGGCTTTTGTCTGGAATTAAAAACCATTCTTGAGCAGTATCCGCATTTGCCGCCATCGGCGATTGAGCTAGAGATTTTAGAAAGTACAGCCATCAGTGATATCAGCAAAGCATCAGAGCTGATCCAGCGCTGCCAAGGCCTGGGGGTGCGTTTTGCACTGGATGATTTTGGCACCGGCTATTCGTCGTTGACCTACTTACGTAAGCTTCCGGTGCAGACATTAAAGATTGATCAAAGTTTTGTGCGAGATATGCTGGCAGATCCCGATGATTTAAATATCGTCGAAGGTGTCATCCAGTTAGCGCAAGTGTTTGGCCGTGAAGTGATCGCCGAAGGTGTGGAAACCTTGCCGCATGGCGCCCGCTTGTTGCAGCTGGGCTGTCATTATGCTCAGGGCTATGGCATCGCGCGCCCTATGCCTGCCAATCAGTTTCTAGACTGGGTCAGTGCCTGGCAACAGCGGCAGGATTGGCAAGCATTAACAGGGCCTAGCGCGATTTAACGGTGATCAGGATAACTGGTGACTATCCATTGCGCTGTGGCGACCCGCTCTTTCAGCGCCGCGACGCACAACGCATCTAGTTTTCCGGCGTCTGCCATGGCATCCAGTTCAGCCAGTGCTTTGGGCACCGGCCATGGTTGTTTGTAAGGCCGCAAGCTGGTTAAGGCATCAAAAATATCTGCGACGCTGACAATACGTGCTTCGATGGGGATGGCATCCCCGCATAACCCTCGCGGATAGCCGGAACCGTCTAGCATTTCGTGATGACAAGCCACAATGTTGCGCATGATCTGCGAGTCAGGCAAATGCTCTAAGCCAAAATCACCAATGACTTTGAGCATAATATCTTCGCCTTTTTGCACGTGGGTTTGCATCTCAGCACGTTCGTCGGCGGTTAACGGCCCCTGTTTTAATAGAATTTGATCGGCAATGCCGATTTTTCCGATGTCATGCAATGGTGCGAATAAGTAAATATGTTCAATGGTTTCATCGGTTAAGCCATAGGTGCTGGCGACACCCTCAGCGATTAACCGCGCATAACGAGCCATCCGCTCTAAGTGCGCGCCAGTTTCGAAATCGCGTAAATGAGCGAAATCGCGGGCCACTTGCGCCGATGCCAAAATGGCTCGAACCGCCGATAATTCCGACGACAGCGCCATGTTGATCAAGTTGGAATACAGCAGCAAATCACGTTGCATAGCCGCCGAGAAATACCCTACATCGTCGGAATCAAAAAAGATAAAGCCCAAAAATTGGCCATTGTCGTACATAGGCACAGTAAACGAGCTGCGGTAGGGTTGTTTTAATAACCAGTTTGAATGGTCAGTGCCGGGATGGATGCTATCGTGAATATCATCAATCACGCGGCATTGGCCTAATTTGGCCAGTGACAATAACGACGGTATGTCAGATAACTTTGCTTGGTAGGCCGAGATGGCCACGCCGCTGCGGGTGCTGTTGACGAAGGTTTTTAGCACATCAGCGGATGCATCATAAATGGCACAGGCAATGCGGCTAATACTGGGGGCGGAATCAAGCAGGCGCGAGTGGAGTTGGCCCAACCGTTCACTAACGGTGCCATCGCCTTGAAATAGGTGTCTGACTTGCACGGGGGCCAATGATTCCATACATTCCTCAAATACTACTCCCTAATATGCTTAAATAGTGTTCGCTAATGCTAAAAAATGCAAACTATTGGCTGTTCCCGATCAAAGTTATTGGTAATAAGCGTGCAGTCTTTTAAAGTAACGGCATTGTTAGTTTCAAGAAAGGATTATGTAATGAAGCAAAACTTGATGGTACTTGGCTTGGCATCCGTGTTGCTAGGCTGTGGCGGTGGTGGCTCTTCTGAAAGCTCAACCACGCCGGTGTCATCGACTATTAGTTACCAAGCTGGTGTCTATGGCGATGAAAATCAATATAAAAACTTTTGTGCTGCGCCACGCGTTGGTAAAAGCCAATACACCGGTGTGACCTTTCCGGATAAACAAGGCAGCTTGTTGCACGAACAACTGTGGTTACGTTCTTGGAGCAATCGCACCTATTTGTGGTATCGCGAACTCAGTGATCTCAACCCTGCAGGCTATAGCAGTGCCGTTAGTTATTTTGATCTGCTGAAAACCTCAGGCTTATCGGAAACCGGCGCCGCTAAAGATAAGTTTCATTTTAGTGAGCCGACGTCTGAGTATGAAAAGAGTAATGTCAGTGACGTCGAAGGCGGGTATGGCATTGAATGGTCGGTGCGTTCTAGCCGGCCGCCACGCCAAGTCTTGATTGCTTACACTGAAACTGGCTCTCCTGCCGCCAACGCTGGGTTACAACGCGGCGATTTGGTGTTAACGGTCGATGGGGTTGATGTCGTCAATGACAATACCAGCGCAGGTGTCGCGACAATTAATGCCGGCTTGTTTCCTGTCGCCTTGAATGAAACGCACACCTTAAGCGTGCGCGATGTCAAAGGCGTGACCAAAACCGTCCAGCTGAAATCGGCAGATATCTCGATGCCATTGGTGAAGAATCGGCAGATTGTCACCAACAGCAAGGCCGCTAAAGTGGGTTATCTGCAATTTAATGGCTTTAGCGCGCCTGCGCAAAGTGACCTGATCGCCGCTGTGCAGCAGTTTAGCCAACAAGGTGTGCAAGATGTGGTGTTGGATATGCGCTACAACGGCGGCGGCTTGTTAGCGTTATCCTCGCAATTGGGTTATATGCTGGCGGGGCCGAACGTGGTGCAAGGTCGCTTCTACAACCGCTTAAGTTTTAATGACAAATACCCAAACACAGATCCAGTCACTGGTGAAGGGTTATCGCCCATTCCGTTTTACACCAAACAAATCGATTATACCGCTGGCAAGTTGTTAAATACTGACCTGCCAACGCTGACCCTACGTCGGTTATATGTGTTGTCGACGGGGCGCACCTGCTCTGCCAGTGAGGCGTTGGTGAACGGTCTGCGTGGGGTGGATATGGAAGTGATCCTCATCGGTGAAACGACGTGCGGTAAACCCTACGGTTTCTATCCGACAGACAACTGTGGTACCACTTATTACACCGTGCAGTTTAAAACCAGCAACGTCAAAGGCTATGGCGATTATTCGGATGGGTTGATCCCGACCCCGACGCCAACGCTTAATGCCGATGTCAAAGGCTGTAAAGTCACCGATGACTTCAGTCGTGCCCTAGGGGATGTCAACGAAGGTTTGTTCGCCACCGCCTTGTATCACAGCGCCAATGGCAGCTGTCCGGTATCAACGCCTGCCGCTCAAGCATCGGTGTTGTCCGCAGCCATGGCCGATACCGATGGCTTAGCCATTAAAACGCAAGCCCGTGAGATGGCGATGGACGCGGTGATCCAGCCGATCCGTTAAGTCACTGAGTTACGGATGCAGAGCAAAAGGCCAGCAAATGCTGGCCTTTTGATTTTTTGGCGCACGCGATAGGTACTGCCGCGGTTATTCAGATGGTGTCTCTGGCGCTGCGTCGGCGTCTGGTTCTGACTCCGACACCGCGTTTTCTTGGCTAGCGACTTGTGTTTCAGTTTCGGTAGGGCGAGGTTTAATCACGATGACCGGATCAACCAATTTCCCTTTGACTGATATAGCGTAGGTGACATCACATACCTGTTGAGTGGGTTGTGTACGACAAAATTTTTTGAGTTTGTTGACGTTGATTTTGCAACCATGGTCTTTACATTTCCTCGCTTTATCCCAGTCTGTGCGTTGTCCATTATCTTCGCCGTTTGAGGTATCTTCAGCTTCATGAGGTTTACGAAGCAGGACCAAGCAATCTTTTTGGCAGTTAATTTTCGGATCAAAAACGATATGTAACGCACCACCGCCTCCCTCATTGTCGACTTGGCAGCGTTGGCTATTTTCTTTGTCTTTCAACAAGTAATTGCCCGCTGAGTCCACAGTCACCACAATTTTTTGTGTTTTGCCGACGACGCTACAGTTTGCAAAACTCCAATTGGAATACACAGTAAAAACAAAAATTAGGGTTGCAACAATAGACCGAATAATCATTCTGATGTCCTTTTAGGTTGGATGAGGGTTCGAAATTCATGTTGGGTAGTTAGAGGTTGTAAATCGGGATCTGTTGCCAAAAGGCTCGCAGGATATCCGTACTGGAGTGCTTGTTTTAGCGCTTGGATTGCTAGGTTGAACTGCTTTTCATGGGTAGATAGGGTGGCTTGAATTAAAAAGACGTCTGCGCTAGAGCTACTGAGACGAATGGCATCCTGCAGCGTTTTTAACCCTCGGGCTTGTTGGCCCGAAAAGTAATAGTATTTCGCGAGAAACGCTGATGAACGGCTATTGACAGCGGTTTGCTCAAGAATTGAAATTGCTTTTTTATAATGAAATAAAGCTTCGTCGTGCATATTGAGCATACGATAGGCATCTGCAATATTTCCGTGAAGGTCGCTGTTGCTTGGTTCTGTGAGTATGGCTTTCTTGTAGAGTTCGAGAGCCTCGTCATACCGTCCTAAGTAATAAAACACCGTGGCCAAATTTGTTTGCGCCATTGCAATGGGTTCGATTTTTACCGCTTCTTGATAGATGTCAGCTGCGGACTGCAAATCCCCGGAGAAAAGGTAGGCACTCCCCAAGTTGGTCAGGGTACTCGCATTGTTAGGCGTCAAATCCACTACGCGCCGAAAATAAGAAATCGCCTGTTTTAATTGCCCTTGGTCTAAATAAAACACGGCCAGTTGCTGTAATGCAGGCCAATAATCTGGTTGGAAGTTGATTGCTTGACGTAACACCAATTCTGCATCCAACGGCTTCTTCTGATTTAAATAAACCTTTGCTAACAGGTTATAGGCTTCCATCGACTTGCTATTCGAGGCAAGTGCTTGACGCAAATGTGTTTCGGCTTCAACGGTGTTAAGATTGTGTAATGCCCAACGAGCTTGCAGTAATGGAGCCGTGTTGTTCTCGAACACTGGGTCACAATGCAATTCTATGCGATCAATGGGGATGTCATGCCCCCATTCCGCCAATGTGATATCGGTATCACACACCAACTGTTGAATGACAGAATTATGCGCTGCTGATTCCAGCAATTGTGCTGCCGCTAAGTTAGTTTGTTGCAACAAATCTAGATTTTGCTGCTCACGGGCTTGCAAAAACTGGTACTGAACTTTCAAAAACTGATTGAATAAATTATCCGACATCGCCTCGGTAGTAACCTGAGGTGGTGGCGCGTTCAACCATTGTGCAAGCAAATTTTCTAATGCAGAGAGTTGCTGTTCGTTCGCGACAGCAGCCCACTTTAAACTCTGTTGATTGAGTTGTTTATTCGAGCTATCAGTCAACGTCACTTTTAAGATGATCGAGTTGGTCGCGGCCTGAGTCGTTGTTTCAATGTCGAGTAGAAAATTTGCTGCCGACATCGGATCGTTCGATAAGTAGGTATTCGGGACTGGGATCAGTAACCTCTGGATTCGGCGTATAATTTCTGTCCGGAGCTCCACTGGGATTGCTTGATTTTGTTTCCAGGAAACTCTCAAAAAGGATGCTTTATTGGTATCGAGTGTTGGTAATGGCGTTGCAGTGGGGGGCTTTATAAGCTCGACAACATAAAATCCGCTTAGCAGAGCTAAAGCAGTGAATGCCAAAATGGCAAATAGCCCCCATCGCTGAGGGACGCGGTTTTGAATTGAAAACTCGCTGCCATAGGGCAAGCTGGCGTCGGCGGCTTTTTCTACGCGGTACAAATGCAATTGATGTTCAAAGCCATCCAGCGTGTATTGGCCTGCACTGGTGACTGGCACTTCCGCTTTGTTCATGGCTAAAAACACCGCTTCGGATAAATAGATCTCACCGGCAGGGGTCACGGTTTCAATGCGTGAGGCCAAATTCACCGCCTCGCCAAACACATCATGGCGCGCCAGCCGCACTTCACCTAAATGCGCGGCCACTCGGATCACAATCGGTTCTAACTCGGGGTTTTGTTGCTGGTGCAGCGCCAGTCGATCGTGCAGTTGGCGAGCACATAACATGGCGTTGGTGGGGGAATGGAAGGTTAGCAGCAACGCATCCCCCAACGATTTGACAATGTGGCCTGAAAACTGACGAATACTCGGTTTGAGCAAACGCACAAACCGCTCTAACAAATTGGCATTTTGCAGGCGCGACTGACGGTTGGTGGTTGCGGTAAAGCCGGCGATATCGACAAAGACGATGGTCAAATTTTCGGTGCGCACGTCAGATCCCTGCTTGGCAGTGATTGGAATTGACGGCGTAACGAATTCCAATGGCTTTAACATCTCCACCGGCAAGTGGCTGGTGTTCAGTTGCAGCTTAGTCACGAAGTGATTGTTTTTCCAACAAATTGCAGGTTTGGATTAGATTTGGGAATTTAGTTTATCGGCTTGTAATTTTTAGGTGTTACCGCTGTATATAGATGGCTTATTGAAGGTTAATGTGAAGATCAGGCTGATGCGGTGTGGGTGTGGCTGGCGCCTGTGCGTTCACGTGTCAGCAGCACAACAAAAAGAGAGTAAAGCACAAGCCCAGCGGATGCTGGGCTTAAGAGAATGGCAGCGGAAGCAGGGCTTGGCAGCACGATACCTAGCAAACGTTGGTTGTTTGCCAAGGCTGCGTGTTCTACAACCAAGGCTGCGACTGGCGCCGCGCCGCTTCATAGGCGTCGATCTGCGGGTTTAACTGCTCGCTGGCGCCGATAAAGTCCAAACCGCTTAACAAGCGCTGTTTGATATCTGGGTCAATTTGAAAGCCGAGCGCCGCGTTGTTACCCAGCAAAATCTCTTGGTTAGCCAAGTCGATTTGCCAGTGCTGCGGGCCTTGTTTGCAGCGCGTGAACAAATAGTCGATGTTGGCGGCGCTTAAGCTAATCAATAACATGCCGTTGTTGACGCTGTTATTAAAGAAGATGTCGGCAAAACCTTCGGCGATGATCACGTTAAAACCGTATTGCTGAATCGCCCACGGCGCGTGTTCCCGCGACGAGCCGCAACCAAAGTTGCTGCGGGTTAATAAAATCGATGCGCCTTGGTACTGGGCTTCGTTTAATACGAAGTCAGGGTTCGGTTGGCCATCGTTTAAATAACGCCAGTCGAAAAACAACGCTTCGGCAAAGCCGTCGCGACTGACCGAGGTTAAAAACTGCTTTGGAATAATTTGGTCGGTATCGACGTTGTTTTTATCCAGCGGGCACACCAGACCTTTGGCAAAAATTTCACTCATGATGGCTCCTTATAAACTCGATACGTCAACAAATTTACCGGCGATAGCAGCGGTGGCGGCCATGGCTGGGCTGACTAAATGGGTGCGAGCACCGCGGCCTTGGCGACCTTCAAAGTTGCGATTAGAAGTGGACGCGCAGCGCTGACCGGCATCGACGCGGTCATCGTTCATGCCCAAACACATCGAACAGCCCGGCTCGCGCCACTCAAACCCTGCGGCTTTAAAGGTATCGGCTAACCCTTCAGCTTCGGCTTGGCGTTTGACCATGCCAGAACCTGGTACCACCAATGCCCGCACACCTGCCGCCACTTGGCGACCGGCGACCACAGCGGCGGCGGCGCGTAAATCTTCAATCCGGCTGTTGGTGCACGAGCCGATAAACACCACATCAACGGCGACGTCGGATAGCTTCTGGCCTGCTTCCAAGCCCATGTATTGCAAGGCGCGACGGGCAGCGTCGGCTTTGATGAGGTCGGTGAAAGCTTCAGGGCCTGGCACCGGTTGGTCGATGGCGATCACTTGCTCTGGACTGGTGCCCCAGGTCACTTGTGGCCGAATATCTTCGCCTTTTAACGTCACAACTTTGTCAAACTCGGCGTCTGCGTCGCTAAACAGCGATTGCCAATAGGCCACGGCGGCGTCCCAATGGGCGTCAGTTGGCGCAAAACGACGGCCTTTCATGTAGGCGATGGTGATGTCATCTGGCGCGATTAAGCCGGCTTTGGCACCCATTTCGATGCTCATATTGCACAGCGTCATGCGGCCTTCCATCGACATAGCGCGAATGGCGTCGCCACAAAACTCGGCTACATAGCCGTTACCGCCGGCAGTGCCTAACACGCCGATAATGGCTAAGATCACATCTTTTGGCGTCACATAGGCCGCTAATTTGCCGGTGATCTCGACTTTTAACGTGCGAGCGCGTTGTTGCGGCAGCGTCTGAGTCGCCAGTACGTGTTCGACTTCCGACGTGCCAATACCAAAGGACAAAGCGCCAAACGCACCGTGGGTGGACGTGTGTGAATCACCGCAGACAATCACCATGCCTGGCTGGGTTAACCCAAGCTCTGGGCCAATCACGTGCACTATGCCTTGGTCCGGGTGATGCAAGTCCAGCAGTTCAATGCCGTTTTCGGCGCAGTTGGCGGCCAGCGCTTCTAGCTGTTTGCGCGAAGTTTCGCCGGCGGCGTCGTAACTGCGCACTTGGGTCGAGGTGTTGTGGTCCATGGTGGCGAAGGTTAAGTCGGGGCGACGCACCTTGCGCTTGGCCTGACGCAGGCCAGCAAAGGCCTGCGGACTGGTCACTTCGTGAATTAAATGACGATCCACAAACAACAGATCCGTGCTGCCGTTTAACGCGCCGACCACATGGCTTTGGTAAATCTTCTGATATAAGGTCTTGCCCATGCTGTGCTCCTTAAGCGGCTTGCTGGCTAACGATGGCGTTGGCGATGGCGTCACCGACGTCTTTGGTGCCAAACCTGGAATCTGGGTTGATATCGCGCGTGACGATGCCTTGTTCTAAACACTGCTCGACCGCGGCTTCAATGGCGCGCGCCGCCGCCTCTTCGCCACAGCTAAAGCGCAGCAGCAGAGCCAGCGATAGAATTTGCGCCACTGGGTTGGCAATGCCTTTGCCGGCGATGTCCGGTGCGCTACCACCGGCCGGTTCGTATAAGCCAAACCCAGCGCCGTTTAAACTGGCCGATGGCAACAAACCTAACGAGCCGGCGATAGCGGCTAATTCGTCCGATAAAATGTCGCCGAACAAGTTGTCGCATAACAACACGTCAAACTGCTGCGGTGAGCGAATGAGCTGCATCGCCGCGTTGTCGATGTACATATGCTCCAGCGTGACGCTTGGGTAGTCTTGGGCGACACGTGTGACCACTTCGCGCCACAACACGCTGGTGGCCAGCACGTTGGCTTTATCAATCGAGGTCACTTTATTCTGACGTTTGCTGGCGGCGTCAAATGCCACGCGCGCGATGCGCTCAATTTCCGCCACGCTGTAGGTTTGCGTATCAAAGGCGGCCGTGTCGCTTCTGCCTTTTTCGCCAAAATAAATACCACCGGTTAGCTCGCGCACACACAAGATGTCCATGCCTTTTGAGCTGGTGCGTGGGTGAATCGGTGATAACTCGGCAAAGGCTGGGTAAATTTTGCCTGGGCGTAAGTTGCAGAACAAATCAAAGGTTTTGCGAAGCGGCAATAACGAGGCACGTTCTGGTTGTTGCGCAGGCGGTAAGCTGGTCCATTTCGGGCCGCCGACCGAGCCAAATAAAATCGCGTCGCTGTCACGGCACAGCGCTAAGGTGCTCTCCGGTAGGGCTTCGCCGTGTGCGTCGATGGCGGCGCCACCAACTAACGCGTCTTGGGTTTGCGCGTTAAAGCCAAAACGCTGCGCGGTCACACGCAGTACTTTTAACGCTTCGGCCATCACTTCGGGGCCGATACCATCGCCGGCTAACACGGCAATTTTGTAGGTTTTCATCGTCTGTTCCACTGGTTTTTATGTTTGATCTTGGTGGCGCTGTGCCTGATATTTTTCGTGGGCAAAGCGCCGAATTTTGGGGTGCAGTTTATTTTTCACCGCCGACTAGCGCATCGCGGCGCGCTTGTTTCACCGCGTCGATGCGTTTGCTGCGTTCAATTAAATTCAGCACGTGCACATACGCCAGCACCGAGGCGCGGACTATGTCGGTGGCTAAACCGGCGCCGTGATAACGGCGGCCTTGGTGTTCGATAATGATGTCGACTTGGCCCAAGGCATTTTCACCTTCGCCTTTGGCTTGCAGGTTGTAGTCGACCATCTTGGCGTCTTCCAACTTGGCGATGCGGTGAATGGCTTGAAACGCCGCTTCGACTGGGCCATTGCCGGTGGCGGCTTCGGTGTAGGTGGTGTCGTCGACCATCAAGCCAACGGTGGCGCTCGCCACATGGCCGGTGTGGGTGCTGGAACTTAAGAACGACAACTTAAAGCGTTCGTCGTTGTCTTTTAAGTTTTCGAAAAACACCAAGGCTTCCAAGTCGTAGTCAAACACGCGGCCTTTTTGGTCGGCCAGTGCCAAGAAGGCTTGGTACACTTGGTCTAAGTCGTAATCGTCTTTGCTGTAGCCCATTTCGCTTAAGCGATGGGAAATCACAGCGCGGCCCGAACGCGAGGTCAAATTCAGTTCGTTTTGGCGAATGCCGACTTGTTCCGGCGACATGATTTCATAGGTATTTTGCGCTTTTAACACGCCATCTTGGTGAATACCGGAGCTGTGGGCAAAGGCGTTTTCGCCAACAATCGCTTTGTTGGGCTGAATTGGCATGTGGCAAATTTGGCTGACCAAATGGCTGGAACGGTAAATTTCGGTGGTTTTGATGTCGGTGTAAAAAGGCAAAAAATCACCGCGAGTTTTGATGATCATCGCCACTTCTTCCAACGAGCAGTTGCCTGCGCGCTCGCCGATGCCATTGACGGTACATTCGATTTGCCGCGCACCCGCTTGAATGGCGCTAATGGAGTTGGCGACTGCCAAGCCTAAGTCGTTGTGGCAATGCACCGAAATCCGCGCTTGGTCGATGTTCGGCACCTTGTGCATCAGCTGGCTGATGATCTGACCAAACTCGTTGGGAATGGTGTAGCCGACTGTGTCTGGAATATTGATGGTGCTGGCGCCCGCTTTGATGGCGGCTTCGACAATGCGGCACAAGTCGTCAATGGGCGTGCGGCCGGCGTCTTCACAGGAAAATTCCACGTCATCGGTGTAGCGGCGGGCATGCTGGATACAAGCGACGGCTTGTTCGGTGGCTTGCGCTAAGGTTTTACGTAATTTGTATTGCAGGTGCAGCGGCGAGGTGGCGATAAAGGTGTGAATACGGCGGCGTTCGGCGTCTTTTAACGCCTCGCCACAAGCGTCGATGTCGGCAAACACCGCGCGCGACAAGCCGCAGATGATCGGCCCTTTGACACTTTGGGCTATCGCCTGCACCGAGGCGAAATCGCCAGGCGATGACACCGGAAAACCGACTTCCATCACATCGACGTTCAAGCGAGCGATCGCATGCGCCAACTGGATTTTTTGCTTGTGACTTAAGCTGGCCCGCAGGGCTTGTTCGCCGTCCCGTAACGTGGTGTCGAAGATCCAGATTTTGTCGTTTGCGCTGCTCATATGTTGTTCCTCGTTGCTGATTTTTTCACCTGTCAGGCCTTGAGGTAACAAAAAACCCCGGCCTAAGCTCGGGGTTTTTTTGCTGGATTTTGCTTAACGCAGATTTACCAATGCACCAAACCCCGAGGTCCTTTGAGGAGCACGAGGAGGTTGAGAAGAATGGTAGCGGCGTTCAACTTGTTCATTTTTTGAATCTGTTGTTTTCTTTAGTTTTTATTTATCCAGCACCGCGATTTCAAATCGTTTCGTACTGGTGATTTTTTATTAGTACCACGGCATTTTTGCAAATGCAACAGTATAGATGGCTAAAACTTTACGAGGTTGGTCGGGGGAAGGACTAAGCGATTGATTTTATGAATAGATTTCTAGATGGCTAATTTATCGCGCCGCCGCTTTATGCTGGGCTTTTTCGAGCTGGTCTAGCAATAGGCAAGTAGCGATGCATCACTGCCGCTGAGGTGTCTTTAGCGGTGGGTGAATGGACGCGATAAGATAGCCGAGTGTGAATATGTCGAATCCCGCCGCAGACAGCAGAGTAACTATTAAACAAGTGCTTTGCACAAAGATTGAGAAGCAAAAACAGGAAGATAAATGGTGCCCGGGGCCGGACTTGAACCGGCACGGGGTTACCCCCGAGGGATTTTAAATCCCTTGTGTCTACCGATTTCACCACCCGGGCAGGATAGGACGTAGACGCTATGCGTGGGCAGGATTCTAGCGAGCCTTGTCCTTGCTGTCACTTATTTTGTGCAGCAAATTGTTGTATTTGGTTTTTATTTCATCAATTTGCTGGTTTTTAGGGCGTGTTTTATCGAATTTGACGGTGCTGCAATGGCTAGCGAGTGCTGAAATTCGCGTTGGGTCGGCGTGGCTAGTGCTGCGGATGTCAGGTTCAGTCTATGCCTGTCTCCAGCAAATCGACCTTTTACCGACAGGATTTTCTAAATTTCAACTGACCAACTGCCGACGATTCGCTAGACTACGTGGTTAAGCCGCTGTTTATCCGTCGATCCATCCTCACGATTTGTGAGTTGAATGTCCCAAATACCCTGACACCGCTGGTGTGGACGTTGCAGTAGGCTTTGTCGTCATTACTAGTTAAGGAACTGCCATGCCGTTTTATTCCGCTGAATTTATTAAAGAAATGCCAAAATCTGACCTGCATTTGCACCTCGATGGCAGTTTGCGGCTGGATTCGCTGATCGAGATGGCACGTAGCAGTAAGATCCAGTTGCCGTCGGACACAGTGCAAGGCATGCATGAGTTGGTCTTCAAAGAGCGTTATGCCAATCTAGGCGAGTATTTACACGGCTTTCAATACACCTGTGCTGTGCTGCGTGATTTAGAGCATTTAGAGCGGGCCGCATATGAACTGGCGATCGACAACCAAAACGAAGGTGTGAATTACATCGAAGTACGATTTGCGCCGCAGTTGTTGATGGACGTGTCGCGCGGTATCGATTTTGACCGCGTCATGCACACGGTGAATAACGGCTTAAAGCGGGCGATGCAAGAATACAATGCGCGGCCAGAGATCCAGCAAGGTGATAAACCGCCATTTGCGTACGGCATTATTAACTGCGCGATGCGGATGTTTTCGGGTAAAGGCTTTTCGCCGTATTACACCACTATTTTCCAATTGATGCGTGATTTTGAGCCTATGCAGGTGATCAAACTGGCAGCGATGGAGCTGGTGCGCGCGAGCGTGCGGTTACGTGATGATGAAGGCGTGCCGATTGTCGCACTGGATTTAGCCGGTCAAGAATCCGGCTATCCTGCGCATAATTTCAAAGAAGTGTATGAATATGCTCATCAACATTTCTTGCTAAAAACGCTGCATGCCGGCGAGGCGTATGGTGCGGAGTCGGTGTTTGAAGCCATCACCGAATGTTATGCCGACCGCATCGGCCATGGTTATTCGATGTTTATCCCTGAGATGATCAAAGATCCTGCCATTACCGACAAAGCGCGTTACATCCGTGAGTTAGCGTCTTACATTGCGGATAAACGCATTGCGATTGAAGTCTGCTTAACCTCAAACATTCAAACCAACCCGGCGATCACCGACATCAAACAGCATAAATTCAAAGACATGCTGGAAAATCGTATCGCCACTGTTATTTGCACCGACAACCGCTTGGTCTCTAACACCAGCGTGTCGCAAGAATATCAATTAGCACTGGAGAATTTCGACATTCCCTTAAAGCGGTTGAAAGATATGGTGGCGTATGGCTTTAAGAAAAGCTTCTTTCCAGGCAGCTATGTTGAAAAACGGCTGTATGCCAAGCAGTGTTTGGAATACTTCGATAAGGTCGCGCGCAAATACGGCTTCATTTATTAACCTGTGATCATCGGATGGTTCTGCGGCCCTGCACCTCGGCAGTGATGTTGGGCCATTGATCGCCGCAGGGGATGGTCGCCGCTGCTTTGACACAACCCAGCCTTGTTGCTGGGTTGTTTGTTTTTATCGCTTCACAGTCTCTTTTCGTTCTTTATCTTTCTTTATCGCTGTTTGTAGTAAAATGGCAACAGTGTAACCAATTGAAATATATAGTTAATTTAAGAAAGAACCTTCATGCAGCAGATCTGTCGCAAAAAAGATACACTGTAAGTTGTTGATAAATAAAGATAATATTTCTACGTCTGTTTGACTGTTGCTAATTAGCGACATCTTTTGCGGTAGCCCCAAGGTTCGATGGGGTTGGCTGGTCATTTGGCTTATAAAAATCACATATAAAACAATGGTATATGATTTATTGTGAAAGTTGGCACACAAGCTGCTTTATGTGAGTCATGCAGGTAAATAACGCAAGTGATACTCGGAGTTCCACTTCCGTTTTTTACCTGAAACCCTAGGTTCACAGTTTAGAGCCGGATGATGTAACCCGGCAACATGAGGTGCAATATGGACACATTTTTAATCGCAGCAGTCGTTTTCTTCGTGGTTAACGCGTTAGTGTTCGTCGCTTATTTACGCAAGATTGATGTCAACGGTGATGCCGTGCGCAAGTTAGAAAAAGATCAATTTACAGCCGCTTACAACCGCCAATCGACCAAAGCTCGCAAAGCTCGTTCTGCGGCTTCAACAGCGAATGCGTAATTCAACCTGTTAGTCCTAGACCGGCCCTCGGGCCGGTTTTTTTTTGCCTGCGTGTTACCAGCTGCTTGTTCGCAAGGGAAAAACCGCCATCGGACGCTAAAGTTCCAACACAGCGGTCGTAGAAATTCCGTTATGATACGACGTTCAGAACGGCAATCTCGATGATCAACACATTGCTGTGATTTTTAGCTTACAACGGTTGAGGTGTATGCATGCGAAGTCCGATCCAGCCGGCATCCTTGCGCCAGTTTATTTTGATGAGCTTTTTTTTGGCGCTGATCCCGTTGACTGTGCTGCTGTGGCAAAGTTATCGCTCGTTATCCAATATCAGTAAATATGCGGTGGCCGAAGCCGAAGCCTCGGTGGCCAGCGTCAAAGTCGCTGAAAACATGCAAAATGTGGTGGTGGATATTGAACGGGCAGTGCGGCAGTTTTCCATTCTACGCACCGAAGCGTTAAGTCAGTTGGCGCATGGCCATATGCAAAATTATCTACAGATGCTGGAAAAGGTCTGTACCGACTTAGATGCCCCTTTGTTGTGCCAAGAACAACTGCGTGATACGCGTCTGTTGCAACGCAATTTTGAACAAAGCAGCAACGATGAATTATCGCCAGTGCTGTTGCAGCTGCGCCAACAACAGTTACAACTGACCGAGCAAATATGGCAGCGCTTAGAACAGCGGCTGCAGAATCAACAAAGTTTTGTCGTTGACGCGCAAAGCCAGTTGGCGTGGCAAACCGTGGCGCTGGTGGTGATGACACTGTTTTTAGTGTTATGGGCGTCTGCGCGAATCGCATCGCCTATCAAACAGTTGGATACGATGATCCGTGCCATTGGCCAAGCCAGCCATCATTTCCCGCAAGATAAAGTGCATGGTCCGATTGAGCTGACGGAACTCGGTGAGCAACTGCGCTGGCTGGCGCAACGGCTGCAACAGTTGGAAGCGTTGCGATTGATTTTGCTGCGGCACGCGTCACATGAGCTCAAAACGCCGTTATCCAGTATTCGCGAAGGTTGTGCCTTATTGACTGAACAACTGGTGGGGCCGCTAAATCCACAGCAAATGGAAGTGGTGTCACTACTTAATGGCAGTGCCGATCGACTCAGTCAGTTAACGGAACAGCTGTTGGATTACAACCGGTTATTACAGCAAGCTAAACCGGAATTTGCTTGGCAGGACAGCCAGCAGTTATTTGCCAGTTGTTTTTCCGACCATGCCCTGTCGCTGCAACAACGTCAGCAATACATCAAACTGGATTGCCAAGTGCCGCGTATTTACACCGATGCCATGTTGTTTCGTCGCATCATGGACAATTTAATCAACAACGCACAAGCATATGGCGGGCAGGGCAGCCCCGTTTGGGTTATATTGCGCCAACATGAATCCTTTCTGTTGTTGGATGTTGCCAACAACGGCACGCCGATCCCGCCGGAGCTGCGCGCCAAATTGTTTGAACCCTTTACCCGTGGTAAAACACCACGATTTGATGCGGTCCAAGGTTCAGGCCTTGGCTTATCCATTGTGTCGGACTGCGCTCGCTTGTTGGGCGGTATGGCCGAAATTGTCGACGTGAATTACGCCGATGTGTGTATCCGCATCCGTTTACCGATTGCTGAGGACGCTGCATGAGACTCGTGATTGTGGCTGGTATCGCTGTGCTGGTGTCTGCTTGTGCAGGCAATTCAGGGCCGTTACCTGTCATTTTAAAACCCAAACCTGAACCGACCAAAGTGGTTGAGATCCCCAAACTCCCGGTGGAGCCGGCCAAGCCAGTACTGGCCATTGCCGATGACGCCAGCACCTTGCAAGCGTGGCAAGCCTATCGTTTAGAGTTACTGCAATATTCAGCTGCGCAGCGCGAGTCGCTGGCAAAAACGCTTGGTAAAACAGACACCACCGTGGCCTCCTTGCAAAGCATGTTGTTGCGACTTCATCCTGAGGCTAGCTACACGGTGCGTTTTAAAGCGCAAAATCAGCTGACCGAACTGTTGCCAAAGTTACCTGCCGGTTTGGCTGCTTTGTTACGTTGGGATTTGGCCTATAACCAGCGGTTGTTGGAGTCGGAGTCTGCGGTCAAAGCTTTAACCCGCCTTAACAGCCAACAAGACGACAACCTCGAAAAGCTGCAAAAGCAAAATGAGGATCTGCAAAAGAAAATTGAAGCCTTAACCCAAATTGAAGCCAAGTTAGGCTCAGGTGGGGGTTAACATGCCGGGCAATAACGCACGTCTGTTGTTGGTCGATGATGACCCCAGTTTATTGCGCTTGATGACACTGCGTCTTGAAGGTGAGGGTTATCAAGTCATTTCAGCCGATTGTGCCGAAACGGCGCTAACCTTGTTGGCCAAACAACCGGTGGATGTGGTGCTTAGTGACTTGCGCATGCCTGGTCTTGATGGCATGGCGTTATTTGATGAGATCGCCAAACGCAGCCCAGGCTTGCCGGTCGTTCTGATGACCGCCCATGGTTCTATTCCTGAAGCGGTGGCGGCGACGCAACGCGGCGTGTTTGGCTTTCTGACCAAACCGCTGAACAACCAAGAGCTGCGGGATATTTTACAAAAAGCGGTGCATTCATCGCATGTGCCCAGCAAAGACGAATGGCGACAAGCGATTGTCACGCGTAGCAAAAGCATGGAGTCGGTGCTGGAGCAAGCCTATCGCGTGGCGCAGCGCGACGTCAGTGTGCTGATCACTGGCGCTAGCGGCACCGGCAAAGAGCTGCTGGCCAATGCCATTCACCAAGCCAGCCCTCGGGCTCGCCGCGCTTTTGTCGCGATTAACTGTGGCGCGTTGCCAGAGCATTTGCTGGAGTCTGAACTGTTTGGTCATGCCAAAGGTGCGTTTACCGGCGCCGTGACTGAGCATGCCGGTTTGTTCCGAGAAGCCGACGGTGGCACCTTGTTTCTGGATGAAATTGGCGATATGCCGATGCCGCTGCAAGTTAAACTGCTGCGCGCACTGCAAGAACGACAAATTCGCCCCGTCGGTAGCGCCAAATCCATTCCGATTGATGTCCGCGTTATTTCGGCCACTCATCGCGATTTAAAACAAGCGATGCAAGAACAAAGCTTCCGTGAAGACTTGTATTACCGCCTAAATGTGGTGAATTTACAGTTACCCAGCTTGCGGGAGCGTGCGGAGGACATTCCTTTATTGGCCCGTCATGTGCTGCAACAAAGTGGCGAGCGACATGGCGTGCAAGTGACGCGATTCTCGGAAGACGCGATGCAAGCGCTGGTGACGGCGCCATGGCCAGGCAATGTGCGCCAGCTGGTCAACGTGGTCGAACAATGCGTCGCCCTGACCAATAGCCCGGTGCTGAGCTTAGCCTTGGTGCAACAAGCCTTAGCCCAAAACCGTGGTTTTTGGCCGACCTTAAGCGAGGCGCGTGATCAGTTCGAACGGCAATATTTGGTGCGAGTGTTAAAAATGGCCGAAGGCAATGTCACGCGCGCTGCCGAGCTGGCTGGCCGTAACCGGACAGATTTCCATAAACTTCTGAAAAAACATGAATTAAACGCGGCGCAAGTGTCTGAACAAGACGACGCGGCCGACTAAACTCGACGAGACTATCGATGCACGACAATTTTGATGTAGAACCTGAAGTTCTCAAAGCCAAGCTAACTGCGGAAACCGCCAAAATCGATTGGGCCTCCCTGCAACGTTTTTATGCCTCGGGCGTGCTGGTGCTGGTGCATGGCTCGTTGGATTTAATTGAAGTGGCGTATGCGTTTGCCGTGGATGATAAAAGCCAAGTTGGGCCTTGGATCCAGCAGCAACACGTGGAACGTGTCAGCGACGACATCGCCACCCAGTGGGCAACCAGCCAGCCTGATCTGTGGGCTGTGGTGGTTTCGCCTTGGGTGTTAGTGCAATTACCAAAACAACACTGAGCGCCTTATGCTGACCTTAAATTTGCCGCAGGATCTGCAAGCGCTGCGCGACGAGTTCGCCGTGGATAACCGAATCAATATTGCCTCGATTTGGCATCCTGCATCCTGTGATCTGCTCGAGCAAACGCTGCGCCAACAAACGCAGTTTGATCATGCCATCGTCAATGAAGGCAAAGCCTTATCCATCCCTGACCAGGTGCTGCGCGAGCTGCCTGCTGCGGAGAAACAACGTATTCAGCAGCAACTGTGGCAAGGCGCGGCCGATGGGTTTGGGTTTTATTACGGCACGCATCGGATCGATCGGCCACAGCCCTCACCGACGACCCCGCCGTTACTGCAGCAAGTGCATCAATTACTAAATAGCGATGCAGTGCTTGCGGCGGTGCGGCAGATCAGTGGGTTTGACGATATTTGCTATGCGTCCGCCCAAGCCACCCGTTATAGCAGCGGCCATTTTCTGACTCGGCATAGCGATGTGGTGGCACAAGAAGGTCGACGAGTCGCGTATGTGTTTGGATTTACAAAAGAATGGCACCCAGACTGGGGTGGTTTATTGCAATTTTTTAGCGAGGACGGTCAGAGCAAAGACAGCTGGACGCCCACCTTTAATAATCTTGCCATGTTTGATGTGCGCCACCCGCACTCCGTAACCTACATCACGCCTTTTGCCAAAGCGTCGCGCTACTCCATTACCGGCTGGTTTCGAGCCAATCCGCCGGCGTGAACTGGCCAAGTAACGACTCGAATTGCAGGGTTAAAAAAGAGGGGAGCTTAGGCTCCCCTTAAAATTTACTGCAGAACAGACTAAACAGTAACGCCGTGATGAACAGGTTACTCACTACCGTGGAGATGCCTCCTTTCCAATACACCGGGCAAGTTCGATGTCGTCATCCTTGACTGAAACTACTGTAGCGTGATTTTTATTTAAATGCAAACAATTCTCATTTAGAATTTATCGCTATGGTCGCAATCGCTGCAAAGGAGTCATCTGATGGTATGGATAGTGTTGTTTATTATGTTGCCAGCCTTGCTATACAGTGCTATCGATTATGCATTGTTTCGAAAAACGGATTGGCGCAGTGTCCTCACGAGTACCGCCTTGTTGCTGCTCTGTGGAGGGTGGACGTTAAGTTTTGCCTTAATTACACCGCGAGTCAGTTAAAATTCAGCTTGAACGGATTATTTGTAAGAAAATTACTTGCATTTATCTTTCGCGCAAATAAAATATCTTTCGAATCGAAACATACTTCGAAATACAAGCAGCTGGAGCCGCCTGATGAACAAACGCAACACCCAACAACGCCGCCGCGCTATTCTCGATTTACTCGATGCGCAAGGTGAAGTCAGTGTTGATGAGTTGGCGCAGCGTTTTGATACCTCTGAAGTGACCATTCGTAAAGATTTAACGGCGCTTGAAGACAACGGTTTGTTGCTTCGTCGTTACGGCGGCGCCGTGCAGTTGCCGCACGAATTAATCCATGATCACGCCCCAGAACGCATCTCCCAGCGCAAACAAGCCTTGGCAAAAGCCGCGGCGGGCTTGATAAAAGACCACTACCGCATCATCTTAGATAGTGGGAGCACCACAGCAGCCTTGTTGCCAGAGTTATCGGCGAAACAAGGCTTAGTGGTGATGACGAATTCGTTATACATCGCCAACAGCTTGCGCGAGTTGGAAAACGAACCGAAATTGTTGATGACCGGCGGCAGCTGGGACGCACAATCCGAATCGTTTCAGGGCCAATTGGCCGAGCAAGTGCTGCGCGCGTATGACTTTGACCAGCTATTTATCGGCGCCGATGGCATCGATTTGCAGCGCGGCACCACCACCTTTAACGAACTCACCAGCTTAAGCCGCGTGATGGCTGAAGTGGCGCGTGAAGTGGTGGTGATGGTCGAATCTGAGAAGATCGGCCGTAAAATCCATAATTTAGAACTACCGTGGACGATGATAAAAATATTGGTAACCGACGATCAGTTACCCGACACGGCAAAACAGCAAATAGAACAGCACGGCGTCAAAGTGATTTGCGCCAGCGTGCATGAACAAACAACGACGGAGTAAATATGTGTGGAATCGTAGGCGCAGTCGCGCAGCGTGACGTGGTCGATATTCTGGTTGAAGGCTTACGTCGCCTTGAATACCGTGGCTATGACTCAGCCGGTGTCGCGCTGTTGGCAGGCCCAGGTGAGTACAGCCGCGTGCGTCGCGTTGGTAAAGTCAAAGAATTAGCCGACGCTATCAAGCAAACACCAACCCCAGGCGGCACCGGTATTGCGCACACCCGTTGGGCAACTCACGGCGAACCGTCTGAGCGTAACGCGCATCCACACGTGTCTGATCGCATTTCTGTGGTGCACAACGGCATCATCGAAAACCACGGCCCGCTGCGTGAAATGTTAAAAGGCAAAGGCTATGTGTTTAATTCAGACACTGACACCGAAGTCATCGCGCATTTAGTTGAAGAAGAATTTAAAGCGTCAGGTTCACTGCTCAACGCCGTGCAAAACGCTGTTAAACAATTCTCAGGTGCCTACGGCACTGTGTTGATGGACAAACAAGACCCAAGCCGTTTAGTGGTAGCGCGTTCAGGCAGCCCGTTGGTGATTGGTTTTGGTATTGGTGAAAACTTTATCGCGTCAGACCAATTAGCGCTGTTGCCAGTCACGCGCCGTTTTATGTTTTTAGAAGAAGGCGATGTAGCCGAAATTACTCGCCATAGCGTGAGCGTCTATGACCGTCACGGCAACCCAGTTGAGCGTACCATCACCGAATCGACCGTCAGCTACGACGCCGGTGACAAAGGCCAATACCGCCATTTTATGCTCAAAGAAATCTACGAACAGCCACACGCGATTTTAAACACGCTGGAAGGCCGTTTAGGCAATGAATCCGTGCTGGATGAAACCTTCGGTAACGGCGCTGCCGAGCTGTTTAAGAAAGTCCGTCACGTGCAAATCGTTGCGTGTGGTACCTCGTATCACTCAGGCATGGTTGCCCGTTATTGGTTAGAGTCGCTGGGCGGCATTTCCTGTAACGTCGAAATCGCCTCAGAGTTCCGTTATCGTAAATCGTTCGTCCAACCAGGTTCATTGTTAGTCAGCATTTCGCAATCGGGCGAAACCGCCGACACCTTAGCTGCCCTTCGTTTAGCCAAAGAAAACGGCTATATCGGTAGCTTAACCATTTGTAACGTTGCTGGCTCATCGCTGGTGCGTGAATCTGACCTGGCGTTCATGACGCGTGCTGGCGCAGAAATTGGTGTGGCATCCACCAAAGCTTTCACTACACAGCTGGTTGGTTTAGCAATGTTGACGCTGGCGATTGGTAAGTACAATGGCCTGACCGCTGCTCAGCAGCAGGAAATGGTTGAGGCGCTGAAATCACTGCCAGCCAAACTGGAAGCAACGCTGGCGATGGCGCCAAGCATCGAAGCCTTGGCCACCGAGTTTGCTGACAAGCATCACTCGTTGTTCTTAGGGCGTGGCGATCAATACCCAATCGCTATGGAAGGTGCGCTGAAATTAAAAGAAATCTCCTACATTCACGCCGAAGCCTATGCCGCGGGTGAGTTAAAACACGGCCCATTGGCGCTGATTGACGCTGACATGCCGATCATCGTGGTAGCGCCGAACAACGACTTGCTGGAAAAATTACAATCCAACGTTGAAGAAGTGCGCGCCCGTGGCGGTATCCTGTACGTGTTCGCCGACCAAGACGCACACTTTAAATCAGACGCCACCCAACGCGTGTTAAACGTGCCACACGTGCACCCGCTGATCGCACCAATCGTCTACACAGTGCCGCTGCAACTGTTGAGCTACTACGTCGCCATCATCAAAGGCACCGACGTCGACCAGCCACGCAACCTGGCGAAGTCAGTTACTGTGGAATAACCAACATCCTTGTGATGTGGAACTGAAAAATCCGGCCAAGTGCCGGATTTTTTTATGCAATGCCACCTCTGGTGTGCGCGGTTGGAGGCATGCTCTAACAGCTGCAGCGTGTACCCATGCCAAAGCTAGTCACTCTGGTCAGCGCTCGTCTGTTAACACCGACACTGGATTGGACAGCAAAGGCCATACTTCTGGGCCATCGGCTATGGCGTCCGCGGGAAATAAAGGGTTGTGTAATTTCAACACACGACGTTTATGCAGTTTCAGCGCCGCAATATCTTCGGCGAAATACTTGGCAAACAATTGGTCAAAGCGACCGTCGGCCAAGGCTTGGGCTAAACCATGCTGCAGCGCGATAGCCAGCGACTCATTATCTTTGGCGACGTAAAAATAGGTGGCGGTGGGGTAATACAACAGGATGTAAGGGTCGACCGCCAAGTTTAATTGCGGGCGTCGTTGCATTTCTTGGCGTGCTTCAACCACGGATAAAGGCAAATAATCGATGCGGCCTTTATCCAGCATCTGGTACAAATTATCCGCATAGGTTGCCGTTTCCACGTGAAGCTGATTGGCTTCAAGCACGGTACGGTCGCTCCAGCTAGCGAGTTGTCCGGCCCGAAAATTGGTCAAGCGTTGCAAACTATGCAAGCTTTTAAACATCTCAAGCTTGTCGGCCTGAACTAAGGCCACTCGGTAACCATTCAAACCCCGCAATATCGAAAAGGGCACGGCCCGATAGTTGCTCATACGCTCTTTTGATGCACTGCCAAACATGATGTCGATGCCTTGCCGAGCGTTCATAACATCAAAAGCACGTTGTTTCGGAATATCAAGCCCGGATGCATGTAACGAAAAGGCGTGGCGTTGTGAATAGCTTAATGCCAGTGTCATCAGTTCGACGTAAAAATCAGTCCGCTGGTTGCCGGCGTAATACACCGGTATCGCACCCTGTGGTGCAGCAGCCAGCGGTAGCGCCGCAGACAGCATTAGCAAGAGTGTTGTTGTCTTCACTGCGCGCAACCTCGGCCATCGCCAGCTGCGCGGTTGAAGGCATTGAAAGCAGCGAGCTGCGAGGGACGTCTGTAAAACCTGAATCATAAAGCCTTGTTGCATACTGCTGAACTGCCCTGTGCTTAGGCCGATTATGTCCAATCACAACGGTGCTGGCTAGCTGTGTTCCGTCACCAATTGGCGTAAATAGTCACCATAAGGTGTTTTGCCATAAAAATCGGCACGTTGTTGAAGCTGTGATAAATCCAGCCAACCGTGCTGCCAAGCGATTTCTTCGAGGCAGGCAATTTTCAAGCCTTGGCGATGCTCGATGGTTTGCACAAACAAACTCGCTTCAAGCAGTGATTCGGGGGTTCCCGTATCCAGCCAGGCACAACCACGACCCAGTTTCGCGACGGTCAGTGTTTGCTCCGCCAAATACAAGTTGTTCAAGTCGGTGATTTCAAGCTCACCCCGAGCAGAAGGGATTAAGGTTTTAGCCTTGGCCACCGCGCTGTTATCAAAGCAGTACAAGCCAGTTACGGCAAAGGGGGATGGTGGTTGCGCGGGTTTCTCGACAATTGCGGCGGGATTGCCTGCGGCATCAAACGCCACCACCCCGTAACGTTGTGGATTGTGAACTTGGCAAGCAAAGAGGGTCGCGCCTTGCGAGCGACCGCTGGCGCGTTGCAGTGCCTCGCGAAAATGAGCCCCATAAAAAAAGTTATCACCCAACACCAAGGTCACCGCGTCGTCACCAAGAAATTGTTCGCCCAATAACAAGGCTTGGGCAATTCCATCGGGATGTTGCTGCAACTGATAACTGATACGGATACCAAACGCGCTGCCATCCCCAAACACCCGTCGAAATGACGCTTCATCTTGTGGCGCACAAATCAACAAGATGTCTTGGATCCCTGCCAACATCAGTACTGACAGCGGATAAAAAATCATCGGTTTGTCGTACACCGGCAACAGCTGTTTACTGACCCCCAGGGTCAGAGGAAATAGCCGACTGCCAGTGCCACCTGCAAGTACGATCCCTTTCATGCAGTCACCTTGGCTTGTGCTAGATAAAATTGCACCGTCTGTTGCAAGCCCTGTTGCCAAGAGGTGTGAGCCTGCCAACCCAGATTGGTTAACTTAGAGCAATCCAAGGCATAGCGCCGATCATGGCCGGCACGGTCGGTGACATGTTGGATTAATTGGCTAAATGAGCAAATGCCCTGCGGTTTGTTGGGGATGGCGTGGTCAAGTTCTTGGCAGAGTTGCTGCACTAAGGCTAAGTTGGTCAGGGACTTAGTCCCGCCAATGTTGTAGCGCTCACCTGATGGCGCGTGCTTGCTTATATAAAGAAGAGCATCGACATGGTCCTCAACATACAGCCAATCCCGTTGTTGCAAGCCATCACCATAAATAGGTAATGGCTCACCCGCGAGCGCTTTGCTAATCAGCAGCGGAATTAACTTTTCTGGATATTGCCAAGGGCCATAGTTATTACTGCAATGGCTCATCAAGGTGGGCAAGCCATAGGTGCGCTGCCATGCATGCACTAAATGATCGCTACCTGCTTTAGCAGCAGAATAAGGGCTGCTCGGCGCATAACGATGGAGTTCCGTGGCCGGCAATGATTCATCGGCCAGATCGCCATAAACTTCGTCGGTCGATACATGGAAAAAACGAAAGGCAGCAGCGTTCTCCTCTGGCAGCGCTTGCCAATAAGCCCGAACAGCTTCTAGTAAATGAAAGGTTCCAACCACGTTGCTGTGGATAAAGGCACTAGGCCCCGCAATGGAGCGATCAACATGGGTTTCTGCCGCCAGATGAAATACCAAGTCCGGCTGAAAGTTGCTTAGCGTTTGACGCAAGAGCGCTTCATCACAAATATCGCCTTGCACACATTGATAGTTGGGATGCTGTTCTACCGTGGCGAGAGCCAAAGGATGCGCCGCGTAGGTCAATTTATCAAAGTTCAGCACTTGATGGTTTGGAACTAAACGACGCACCAAGGCGGAGCCAATAAAACCGGCACCGCCGGTAACGAGGATCTTTTGCATGTGAATAGCTTTATTAGATGAAGTCATGCCCGAATAGCCTATTGTACGCGCCGAATATCGAACACACCTAATGTCAGATGCAGTGATCCAGCCTAACCCTCTGCAAGAACCTGAATAATCGACCAGAAAACCAGCAAAAACGGCGGTTTTGGCCAAAAAACAACCGAACGAACATCAAAGTGTCATAAAGATCTTGCGATCATTTTTAGCTTCCCTATAATGCGCTCCATCGACAGCGATGACCGGTAGCGAAAGCGAAAATCAAACGCCAAAGATTCTGAAAGTGGTTGAAATTTAACGACTTTCGTCGTTAGTAAAACGACAGCTCTTTAACAATTAGCAATCAATCATCTGTGTGGGCACTCGTTGAAGGTGATTC
>CAYTIQ010000019.1:0-59014 GCA_964437935.1 uncultured Rheinheimera sp. | reverse complement strand
TGCTCGAAACCCAAGAGTGGTTAGAAGCGCTGGAGTCCGTGGTACGTACTGAAGGGGTGGAGCGTGCACAGTTCATCTTAGAACGCGTGTTAGAAGAAGCTCGCCTGGAAGGCGTGGATATGCCAACTGGCGTGACCACCAACTATATCAACACCATCCCGCCGCAACAGGAACCACACTATCCAGGTGATGTGAACCTGGAGAAGAAAATTCGCTCGGTCATTCGTTGGAACGCCATCATGATTGTGCTGCGCGCCTCGAAAAAAGAGCTGGAACTGGGCGGCCACATGGCGTCTTACCAGTCGTCGGCGGCGTTTTACGAGACCTGCTTTAACCACTTCTTCCGCGCGCCAAACGAAAAAGACGGCGGCGATTTAGTCTATTACCAAGGCCATATTTCTCCAGGTATCTACGCCCGTGCCTTTGTTGAAGGCCGTTTGACGGCGGACCAACTTGATAACTTCCGCCAAGAAGTCGGTGGTGAAGGTTTATCGTCGTACCCGCATCCAAAACTGATGCCGGAATTCTGGCAATTCCCAACCGTGTCGATGGGTTTAGGCCCAATTACTTCGATTTACCAAGCGCGTTTCCTGAAGTACTTACATGGCCGTGGCCTGAAAGACACCAGCGCGCAGCGCGTCTACGCCTTCTTAGGTGACGGCGAGATGGACGAGCCAGAAAGCCGTGGTTCTTTGTCGTTCGCTGCACGTGAAAAACTGGATAACCTGTGTTTCTTAGTCAACTGTAACCTGCAGCGCTTAGACGGGCCTGTCATGGGTAACGGCAAAATCATCCAAGAATTGGAAGGTTTATTCCGCGGCGCCGGCTGGAACGTGATCAAAGTGGTGTGGGGCAGTGGTTGGGACAAACTGCTGGCCAAAGACACCACCGGCAAGTTGCTGCAACTGATGAACGAAACCGTTGACGGCGACTACCAAACTTACAAAGCCAAAGATGGCGCTTACGTGCGTCAACATTTCTTCGGTCGTTACCCAGAAACAGCCGCCTTAGTGGCTGATATGACCGACGAAGAGATCTTCGCCTTAAAACGCGGTGGTCACGAGCCTTCAAAACTGTATGCAGCTTTTAAAGCGGCGCAAGAAACCAAAGGTCGCCCAACGGTGATTCTGGCCAAAACCATCAAAGGTTACGGCATGGGCGAAGCGGCCGAAGGCAAAAACATCGCGCACCAAGTCAAGAAAATGGACATGACGCATGTGCTGCAAATTCGCAAGCGCTTGGGCCTCGAAGACTATTTAACCGAAGAGCAAGTGGCTGAACTGCCATACCTGACGCTCAAAGAAGGCTCGCCAGAACTGGCGTATTTACATGCGCGTCGCGCTGCGTTACACGGCTACACGCCAGTGCGTCTGCCAAACTTCACCGAGACCTTAACGCTGCCAGAATTAGGCGCGTTTGATGGTTTAATTGAAGAGCAAAAACGTGAAATTTCAACGACGATGGCCTTTGTGCGCGCGCTGAACATTCTGCTCAAAGACGGCAATATCGGCCAACGTATTGTGCCGATCATCGCTGACGAAGCCCGGACCTTTGGTATGGAAGGTTTGTTCCGTCAAATCGGTATTTACAACCCGCACGGTCAAACCTACACGCCAGAAGACCGCGCTATTGTGTCGTACTACAAAGAAGAAACATCTGGCCAGGTGTTGCAAGAAGGGATTAACGAACTGGGCGCTATGGCGTCGTGGGTGGCTGCGTCAACCTCGTACAGCACCAACAACCTGCCGATGATCCCGTTCTACATCTACTACTCAATGTTTGGTTTCCAACGTGTCGGCGATATGGCATGGCTGGCCGGTGACCAACAAGCACGTGGTTTCTTGTTGGGCGCAACGTCAGGCCGCACCACGTTAAACGGCGAAGGTTTGCAACACGAAGACGGTCACAGCCATATTCTGGCGGGCACAGTGCCAAACTGTATTTCGTATGACCCAACCTATTCGTACGAACTGGCCGTGATCATCCAAGACGGTATCCGTCGCATGTATGGCCCAACGCAAGAAAACGTCTACTACTACATCACCGTGATGAACGAAAACTATCATCACCCAGCGATGCCACAAGGTGCCGAAGAAGGCATCCGCCGTGGTATCTACAAACTGGAAACCTTAACCGGTAGCAAAGCCAAAGTGCAGCTGCTGGGTTCAGGCACCATTTTGAATGAAGTGCGCCGCGCGGCAGAAATTCTGTCCGAAGAATACGGTGTAGCGTCGGATGTGTTCTCGGTGACGTCATTCAACGAGCTGGCTCGTGATGGTCAAGACTGTGAGCGCTATAACATGTTGCATCCAAACGATGCGGAAAAAGTGCCGTACATCGCTAAGGTTCTGGGCAATGAGCCGGTGATCGCCGCCACCGATTACATCAAAAACTATGCGGACCAAGTCCGTGCCTTTATCCCAGCTGTATCCTACAAAGTGCTGGGTACCGACGGTTTCGGCCGCTCGGATAGCCGTGAAAACCTGCGCCGTCACTTCGAAGTGAACGCTGGTTACGTGGTTCTCGCCGCACTGCGCGAGCTGGCCAAACAAGGCAGCATCGACAAACAACTGGTCGCCGACGCCATCGTGCGTTTCGGTATCGATACCAACAAGCCAAACCCGCTGTTTGCGTAAGAGGATAGGCCATGACGATTGAAATTTTTGTGCCGGATATCGGCGCAGATGAAGTGGAAGTGACCGAGATCCTGGTCAAAGTCGGTGACAAGGTTGCCGCGGATCAGAGTTTATTGTCGGTCGAAGGCGACAAGGCTTCGATGGAAGTGCCTGCGGCGCAAGCCGGTGTCGTCAAAGAAATTAAAGTCAAAGCCGGCGATAAAGTTAAAACTGGTTCGCTGATCATGCTGTTCGACGTGGAAGGTGCTGCCGCAGCTGCACCAGTCGCCGCCGCGCCGGTAGCTGCACCCGTCGCAGCTGCACCAGTCGCCGCCGCGCCGGTAGCTGCACCCGTCGCTGCTGCTCCTGTGGCAGCCGTAGCCAGCGAGCGCAAAGACGTAGCTGTGCCAGACATCGGCGGTGACGAAGTGGAAGTCACTGAAGTGTTGGTAAAAGTCGGTGACGTGGTCAGCGCCGACCAATCGCTGCTGTCGGTTGAAGGCGATAAAGCCTCGATGGAAGTGCCGGCACCATTTGCAGGTACCGTGGCTGAAGTGAAGGTCAAGGTCGGCGACAAAGTAAAAACGGGTTCCTTGGTATTTGTGTTCACCACGGGTAGCGCGGCACCAGTTGCATCAACTGCGCCGGCGCCAGCAGCACCGGTCGTGGCTGCTCCGGCTCCAGCTGTCGCTCCTGCAGCCCCAGTCGCTGCGGCATCAGCGCCAGCAGCGGCAGTTTCGGATGCTGAAGTGACGCAATCGGCAGCCTTTGCGCACGCTTCACCCGTGGTGCGTCGGTTAGCACGTGAATTTGGGGTGGATTTAAGCAAGGTTGCTGGCTCTGCCCGCAAAGGCCGGATCCAACGCGAAGACGTCCAAAATTATGTCAAAAACATCATTGCCCAAGTCACCCAAGGCAAAGGCGCAGCGATTGCGGCCGGCGCTCCTGGCAACAACATGGGCTTTGACCTGTTGGCATGGCCAAAAGTTGATTTCAGCAAGTTTGGTGCTGTGGTTGAAAAACCACTGTCGCGTATCCAGAAGATCTCTGGCGCGAACTTGCATCGTAACTGGGTACGGATCCCACACGTCACGCAATTTGACGAAGCGGATATCACCGAGTTGGAAGAGTTCCGCAAAGATCAAAACAGCTTGGCCGAGAAGAAAAAGCTCGGCGTGAAATACACCCCGCTGGTGTTTATCATGAAAGCCGTCGCCAAAGCGTTGGAAGAATTCCCAACCTTTAACAGCTCGTTGTCGGACGATGGCGCGAGCCTGATTCTCAAGCAATACGTGCACTTAGGCATTGCGGTGGATACCCCGAACGGCTTAGTGGTACCGGTGGTGCGTGATGTCAACAAAAAAGGCATCATTGAACTGTCGCGTGAACTGCAAGAGATCTCGGTTAAAGCGCGCGAAGGCAAGCTGACGGCAGCGGATATGCAAGGTGGCTGTTTCACCATCTCTAGCTTAGGCGGCATCGGTGGCACGGCGTTTACGCCAATCGTTAATGCGCCAGAAGTGGCCATTTTGGGGGTTTCGAAGTCCGAAATTAAACCAAAATGGGATGGCAAAGCCTTCCAACCACGTCTAATGGTACCGTTGTCGGTGTCGTATGATCACCGCGTGATCGACGGTGCCTTGGCGGCGCGCTTTACTGCGACCTTAGCGTCGTATTTAAGCGATATTCGCCAAATCATTATGTAATTCAAGGCTTGGCCCTTGTGGCCGGCAAACGGCGGATGTTAGCAATTCTGGTCCCGTGACTGAAAAGTTACGGGACAAGTTTCAGACAGGGTGCTAAAATCCGCGCAATTTTTTTACGCGAGGCCAAGCTCTCGCAACAAGCAAACGAACTGTCAGCACAGTTAAGGTAAAACAATGAGCAACGAAATCAAAACTCAGGTCGTCGTCCTGGGCGCTGGCCCTGGTGGTTACTCAGCTGCATTCCGTGCAGCCGATTTAGGTTTAGAAGTGACATTAGTCGAAGCACGTAGCACCTTAGGTGGCGTGTGCTTAAACGTGGGTTGTATCCCGTCGAAAGCTTTGTTACACGTTGCAAAAGTCATTGATGACGCAAAAGAAATGGCCTCTCATGGCGTAACTTTTGGCGCACCACAAATCGATTTAGACAAAATCCGTGCATGGAAAGACAAAGTCGTCAGCCAACTGACTGGCGGTCTGTCAGGCATGGCGAAAATGCGTAAAGTCAAAGTGGTCAACGGCTACGGTAAATTCACCGGCCCGAACACGCTGCAAGTCGGCGACACCACTATTACGTTTGACAGCGCCATCATCGCTGCTGGTTCAGAGCCAGTTGCGCTGCCATTTATTCCAAAAGATGACCCACGTGTCATCGACTCAACTGGCGCGTTGGAATTAAAAGACATCCCAGGCGAAATGCTGGTATTGGGTGGCGGTATCATCGGTCTGGAAATGGGTACTGTGTACCGTGCTCTGGGCTCAAAAGTATCGGTCGTTGAATTCGCTGACCAACTGGTACCAGCGGCTGACGCGGATATCGTCAAAGCCTACACCAAGTACAACAAAGACAACTTCACGCTGATGCTGTCAACCAAAGTGGTTGCAGTGGAAGCGAAAGCCGACGGCCTGTACGTCACTTTCGAAGGCAAAAACGCACCAGCGTCGCCAGTGCGTTACGACAAAATCTTAGTCGCAGTGGGTCGTCGTCCAAACGGCAGCCTGCTGGATGCTGCTAAAGCAGGCGTCAACGTTGACGAGCGTGGTTTTATCAATGTCGATAAACAACTGCGCACTAACGTACCTCACATCTTCGCTATCGGTGACGTGATTGGTCAGCCAATGCTGGCACACAAAGCAGTACACGAAGGCCATGTGGCTGCCGAAGTGATCTCTGGTCAGAAACATTTCTTCGACCCACGTTGCATTCCGTCTGTTGCTTACACAGATCCAGAAATGGCATGGGTAGGTATCACTGAAAAAGAAGCGAAAGAAAAAGGCGTTGCGGTTGAAACTGCGGTATTCCCATGGGCTGCGTCAGGCCGTGCTATCGCTTCAGCGCGCACTGAAGGCTTCACGAAGCTGATTTTCGACAAAGAAACACACCGCATCTTAGGTGGCGCTATTGTTGGTATCAACGCTGGCGAAATGCTGGGCGAGATCTGCTTAGCGGTTGAAATGGGCGCAGATGCAGAAGATATCGCGCTGACCATCCACGCGCACCCAACGCTGAACGAATCAATTGGTTTAGCTGCTGAAGTATTTGAAGGGTCAATCACCGACCTGCCAAATCCAAAAGCGAAAAAGAAATAAGTCGGCTGGGGCCAAGCGCCTCGCCAACATCGAAAAAAAGAGCTGCTGATGCAGCTCTTTTTTTTGCGTATCTGCCTTAAACGACAGCCCGAGATCAGACACCAAAGGGCTACTTTTTGCATTGTTGCTGGGAGTGAGCGACGCTGCATCCCCTCACGAGCCCGCCACACGGGCGGACGCTTGTGGGCATTTGGTTACAACCGCGTGCTGTACCTTTGTGTTGATTGCGCGCAGCTTGGTTTTTTCCTCAAACAATACTGAGCCTATGATGGTCCAACAACTCTTTAAAAATTCTCAAGGACAACTGCGTAACGGCGGGTGGATCGCATTGTTTTTCCTATTGTTGGCTGCGTTGTTGTTTCCAATGATCCTGTATGCCAAAGAAACCGGCCAAGAGCTAACGCCATGGCTGCAAGCCATCCCAGTGTTGCTGGTGTCGATGTTGTGCCAACGCTTGCGAAAACGACCCCAAGCAGAATTGCTTGGCGCTTGCAACCGTGGCTGGTTGTTACAGCTGCTGCAAGGCATGCTGCTAGGCACAGGGTTAATGCTACTGCCTGCGCTACTGTTGTGGGCGGGTGGTGTGGTGACTTGGCAACTGGGTGAGTTTAGTGGTGCGGCTTTGCTGGCCGCTTTGATTTTGTTTATTGGCGTCGCCGTGACAGAAGAGCTGACTTTTCGCGGTTTTATGTTTCAGCGGCTCATCGATGGTGTCGGCATAGCTCCAGCGCAGCTGTTAATGGCGGCCTATTTTGTGTTAACTCACGTCAGTGCGTTAAAGCAAGGCGAGCAATGGAACTATCTGGCAACGGTCAATATCTTTGTTGCATCCTTAATGTTTGGTTTGGCGTTTATTCGCACGCAAAGCTTGGCGATGCCGATTGGCTTGCATCTGATGGCGAATTTCACGCAAGGCAGTGTGTTGGGGTTTGGTGTCAGTGGCTCAGAGCAAAGCGGTTGGTTGATCCCAACACTGCAGCCAACAGCACCAAGCTGGCTTACAGGCGGCAGTTTTGGCTTAGAAGCCAGTGTGCCCGGTTTGTTGACCTTGTTGCTATTGACGTTGCTATTGTGGCGTTGGCAAGGTTCAGTGCGGCGCTGATCTAGCCATCGATTTGTTCGCTGTTAAACGCCGCGGCTGAAATCTCTGCGGCGTTTACCTATGATAGACAGCCAGCCGTCTGCGCTGGTTAATTTAATGTAAGGCTGAACGATAATTCCCGCCACTAACCCAGCAACCTACGCTGACCAGCGAGTTTTCGCTGTGGATTTCAGACGATTGCGGTACAATTCACTGAACTATAACCAGTCGGGTTACAACAAGCCCGATGATCCTCGTCCACCGACCCAACAGGAGGCTCAGATGCGGCAAGACGCATTTCTGCAGCATATTCAAGCGCAAATTGACGACGTGAAAGCGGAAGGCCTATACAAAGGCGAACGTATCATTACCTCACAACAATTTTCTGATGTGACGGTCAACGGCGAGCAAGTGTTAAACTTCTGTGCCAACAACTACTTAGGTTTAGCCAATTCGAAAGAACTGATTGCAGCGGCGCAGGCTGGCCTTGATAGCCACGGCTTTGGCGTGGCGTCAGTGCGCTTTATCTGCGGCACGCAAGATATCCACAAGCAGTTGGAAGCCAACATCAGCGCCTTTTTAGGCACTGAAGACACCATTTTGTACTCCAGCTGTTTTGATGCCAACGGCGGTTTGTTCGAAACCATTTTAGGCGCCGAAGATGCGGTGATTTCCGATGCGCTGAACCACGCCTCGATCATCGACGGCGTGCGTTTGTGTAAAGCCAAACGTTACCGCTATGCCAACAACGACATGGCTGAACTGGAAGCCATGTTAAAACAAGCCGACGCGGATGGCGCACGCTTTAAACTGATCGCCACCGACGGTGTGTTCTCGATGGATGGCGTCATTGCCGATTTAAAATCCATCTGTGACTTAGCCGACAAATACAACGCCTTAGTGATGGTCGATGACAGCCACGCCGTTGGTTTTGTTGGGAAAAAAGGCCGCGGCACCCACGAATACTGCGACGTGTTAGACCGCGTGGATATCATCACCGGCACCTTAGGTAAAGCCTTAGGCGGTGCATCTGGCGGTTACACCTCAGGTAAAAAAGAAATTATCGAATGGCTGCGTCAACGTTCACGGCCGTATTTGTTTTCGAACAGCTTAGCGCCATCGATTGTTACTGCCTCGATTAAAGTGCTGGAGATGCTGGCGCAAGGCGATGAACTGCGCGCCAAACTGTGGGATAACGCGGCGTATTTCCGCGAAAAAATGTCGGCTGCAGGTTTCACCTTAGCCGGTAAAGACCATGCGATTATCCCAGTGATGCTGGGCGATGCCAAAGTGGCATCGGAATTTGCCCGTCGCATGCTGGAACAAGGCATTTATGTGGTCGGCTTCTCGTTCCCAGTCGTACCAAAAGGCCAAGCGCGTATTCGCACACAAATTTCTGCAGCACACAGCAAAGAACAGTTGGATAAAGCCATCAACGCCTTTATCCGCATCGGTAAAGACATGGGCGTAATTTCCTGAGGTCCAACATGAAAGCATTAGCAAAATTAAAAGCAGAACCAGGTATTTGGCAAACTGAAGTGCCGATGCCAGAAGTCGGTCCGAACGATGTTCTGATCAAAATTAAAAAAACCGCCATTTGCGGCACCGACGTACACATTTTTAAATGGGACGATTGGGCACAAAAAACCATTCCACACGGCATGGTGGTGGGCCACGAATATGTTGGCACAGTGGTTGGTATGGGCTCGGAAGTGCGTGGTTTTAACGTCGGTGACCGCGTATCGGGCGAAGGCCATTTGGTCTGCGGCCATTGCCGCAACTGCCGTGCTGGCCGCGTGCATTTGTGTCGTAACACCATTGGCGTTGGCGTCAATCGTCAAGGCTCGTTTGCCGAGTATTTGGTGATCCCAGCCTTTAACGCCTTTAAAATTCCAGACAATATCCCCGACAACATCGCGGCGATTTTCGACCCGTTCGGTAACGCTGTGCACACCACCTTGTCGTTTGATTTAGTCGGTGAAGACGTCCTCATCACAGGTGCAGGCCCGATTGGCATCATGGCGGTGGCCGTGGCACGTCATGTCGGTGCGCGTCACATTGTGATCACGGACGTGAACCCATACCGTTTAGAGCTGGCGCTGAAAATGGGCGCGACACGCGCTGTGGATGTCAGTAAACAAAACTTGCGCGACGTCATGAGCGAGCTTGGCATGACCGAAGGTTTTGACGTCGGCCTTGAGATGTCAGGCGTGCCATCGGCGTTTCGCTCGATGCTCGATACCATCAACCATGGCGGCAAAATTGCCATGTTAGGTATTCCACCTTCTGACATGGCGGTCGATTGGAACCAAGTGATTTTTAAAGGCTTAGTGATCAAAGGTATCTACGGCCGTGAAATGTTCGAGACTTGGTACAAGATGGCAAGCCTGATCCAATCTGGTTTGGATTTAAGCCCAATCGTTACTCACGAAATGCCAGTCGCGGACTTCCAGCAAGGCTTTGACATTATGTGCTCAGGCCAAAGCGGTAAAGTGGTGCTGAACTGGGAATAAGTAAGTGCTTATTCGAGTAACAAAAAACGCCGGTTTTTATCCGGCGTTTTTTATTGTTAAAGACTTAAGGCGATGCATCATTACACGATGGCGTTTGGCCCTAGCAACAACGTCATTTCGACCTGTTGCTGCTCAATGGCTTGGCTTAGATCTTGTTCCAGTTGTGGCCGGATCTCATCAAATGGCTTGAGTAACCGTTTAAAACCATAAGCACGGTTACGACCATGCACTTTACCCAAATACAACGCCATATCCGCCAATTGCAGGGCTTTTTCCCAGCCCAGTTGCTCATCGGTTAAGCCATCAAATGGCAAGGTGATAAAGCCAGCAGACGCGGTGACGGGAATATGCAGATCGCCGGCGACCACAGGCGTTTGACCAATGCAATTTAATACGCGTTGGCAAAACTGCTCGAGGGCAGTTTGGTCAATATGCCGCAACAAAATGAGGAATTCCTCACCGCCCCAGCGCAATACCATGTCATCAGCTCGCGTCAGTCGTTTTAAGCGACGACCAAGCTCAACCAATACCGCATCACCGGCTTGATGACCAAAGTGGTCATTGATATGTTTGAAGAAATCGACGTCGAGTAAGATGAAGGCATCTGTCTCGGCAGGTGTTTTGCGCCTTTCTCCTTGTGCTGTGCGTCGCGCCATATAATCTTGCAATGAGCGTCGATTCAGCAGCCCGGTTAACGGGTCATGCGTGGATGTATACGCCAGCTGGTCATTGGCTTGTTTAAGTTGCGTATTGGCAGAACGAACTTTTCGGTAGAGCAAATACAGTAAAAATGTTCCTAGAATTAATACTGTGCCAAACAACATCACCACATGTTGCTGCAAGCGCTTTGTTTCAATTTCGGCCGTTTTTAACGCGTTTTGTTGTTTGAGTGCACTGATCTCACGTGCTTTTTCTTGGGCAGAAAAACTCTCTTGTAAAAGACTGATCTGTTTATCGCGCTCGCTTTGGAATACCCGACGACTGACGGCCAGTTGTTTTCGCAACGTGTCTGCTTCGTTTGCGGACTGCTTTGCCAGGCGATAGCCATCGGCGAGCTCTTGATAATAACTGAGCATTTCAAAATCTGGCGTTTGGTCTTGTTCTGCCATCTCCACCATTTGCGCCATCAAGCTAACACCGGCCTGTTGTTCGCCGTGTAACAGCAAGGCGTACCCTTTGTTAAATTGGGCTGTAGCGATCCCCGGTCTGAAGTTTTGCCGCTTCGCAATCTGATAGGCTTTGTCAAAACTGGCGGACGCCTCCACTAACTTGCGTTGTTTTAACTGCGCATCGCCTAAATTATTTTGCAATAAAAACGTATCAAGGCCAGGGAATCGACTTGCCAAGTCAAGGGCTTGGCGCAAGGTTTGTTCAGCGGCAGGGTAATTATTTTCTTCTGCTTCGATGCTGGCTTGCAGTCGATATAAATCGGGAACCGCTGCTTTTAACTGCTCATCACGCAAGCCCTGCTCAATCGCCTTTTTTAACAGCGCCTTGGCTTCCGTCAGGTTTTGCATGGTGATATTCAGTTGAATGATGTTCTGCGCGACAAACATCTGGCGCATTGGTGTGCGCGGATGGTGGTAATTTTGCAGCGAATCGTACGATGCACGAAATGCCTTCAACGACTCTGGAAATTGGTTGCGGCTTTGATATTCAGCCCCAAGCAAATTAAAGGTCAGGTAACGAACACGTGGGTCTTCCACTTGCGGAGCTAGCTGTTCAATCGCAGCAAACAGGTTGGCGGCATCTGATTTTTGTTGTTGGTTAAAATAGAAAAAATATTTTTGCGCTAATAACTCAGCCTTAAAGTCTGGCTGGTTATGGGTTTGCAGGAAGGTATCGGCTTGTTTGAGCAACTCTATTTGGGCGTTGGTATCATGCCTTGCAGCCGCTTCACTGATTAAATAGGCCAATAAACGACTGTGATCATCCGGTTGTAACGGTTGCTTTAACTGCGGTTCCAGCGAGGCTAATAAGGCCTGAGCTTGCTCCGGGTTGGAATCATACAGCTCGACAAATTGGTCCAGTTGCTGTGACAACGAGCCGGCGACTGCGGCACTGCTGGTCAGTGAACAGGAAAAAAGCCATACAAAATAGAAAATTAGGGACAAACGTTGCTGCATTAGTGTCTATAGCCTCGTCAGTCGGCTGACGTTATCTGAATTATGCGCGTTTTTTGGCAAGTCACATAGTTTGTAACAAACTGTATCAGCATAACCATTGCCGATGTTTTCGGCAAATTTTGTTTATTTTCAGTCATCTTATCTGTTCGACGAAGGCAATTTTGCGACGAGGATTTTCGTGTTTTGTCCGTGCTATCTGCTAAGATGGGTCACCCGTGTTTTTTCTTGAACATGCATGCAGGCTTTTAAACATCTCCTTGGGCAAATCTTCTCGTTTTTGCTGCTCCTAGTGCTGGCACTGGTTGTCACTGGTTGGCTGTTGCTAGACCAAGAACCGTTGGTCGCGCGTAGTACCCAGTTAAATGCGGCGTCGGTGCAACACGGCCAACAATTGATGAGTTCCATTCATGCCTCGATGCAAAATGAAGCGGCGAGTCAGTTGGTGATCCAAACCAATGCCGATGAACTCAATGCTGCTTTCGCTATTGCTGCGCGCACACTGCCTGGTTTTCAAGGCGAAACACAACTCAAAACCGATGGCCTCGCTGTCGTGATGACGATGCCGTGGCAAGTCCTAGGTCAGCGTTTTTTCGTCAATGCCACCATTCAAATTGATGCCGGTCAAGGGCCTTTGCAACTGGAACAGGTGCAAGTGGGCAAAGTGACCTTGCCAGGGCGGTTTGCCTTGAGTTTGCTCAGTTGGGTGGCAGACCAAGCTTGGGGGGCGGGTGAGGGCGCCAAATTGTTGGCAAAGGTTCGCTCCATTACCGTGCATGACAATGCTGTCACCGTGGAATTGGATAAGCCGCAAGGATTTGGTCTCGCGTCGTTAAAACAACAAGGTGTCAACATGTACCGCAAACTCACCGGTGCTGACTCCATGAAGCAAGATGTTGAACATTATTACCAGCTGGCACAAGAATTTAGCAAAACCCAACCCGAGGGTAGTTTAGTTGTTTATTTGCAGCTGGTGTTTCGCGAGGCCGCCAAGCGGACGGCGGAATCGAGCGATCCTGAACGAGCAATGCTAGAAAACAGGGCCGCAATTTACGGCTTGGCGCAACTGTTTGGAGGTAAAAACTTGCAGTTGCTGGTCAATGAGGTCAAACACGCGGATGAACAAGCCTCACTGAAAGTAACCTTGGGCCGTCGACGTGATTTGCAACAACACTTTTTATATTCGGCGACCATCCATCTCTTAACCAGTCAAAATATGTCCAACACTGTCGGTGAGACCAAAGAGCTGTTGGATTCACTGAGCGGCGGCAGTGGTTTTAGCTTTGTCGATTTGTTGGCAGATAAAGCCGGCGTTCGTTTTGCGCGGTTAGCGACCGATAATCTGGCGCAAGCCCTTGCGTTGCAAGCATTTTTTGTGGCCAAAGAACGCACGGAGCACGAGGTATTTCCTTCCAAAGCGCGGTTAGCCGAAGGGATGCCGCAGCAGTTGTTTGAACAGCAATATCAGTCGATTGATTCGGCGGTATACCAACAAATGGTGGCGGAAATTGACCGCCGCTTAGATGCGCTGCCGCTGTATCAGTTAGCTAAGCAAGCCACGCCAACGCCTTAACGGATGCGGGTGTGGCGGCGCTTCGTTTGCACCAGCAACATGATGCCGGTCAGCGTAAACAATAGCGCTGTCAGACTAAATCCAATCACCAGCGGGTTGTGACTGTTGTCTCGGCTGTCGTAATCCATGATATGCAGCATCCATGCGACATCGTAAGTGCGCCACAGCTCAGTGCGCACCCGCAGCAATTGCCCAGTCACCGAGTGTAGATAAAAGCTCGTATTATCCGCAAAGTTGACTTGAAACAGCGGCGCAATAAGGCCACGAGCCTCGCTTGGCACTTCATGGAGTTGCTGGGTTGACACCACCTGGTGTGAGCCCCGGTATTGGCTCAGAGCCAGTTGTGTCGCTTGCGCGGCGGATAATGGTGCTAAGGTAGCCCCGGTCTGCGCATTGACCCAACGCTCACCAGCGGCATCAATGATATGGTACAGCGGCGTTTGTTGCTGCTGCGTTAGTTCGAGCGTCTGCACGGGGGCTTGAGCCTGCAACTGCTGGGGGGACAGGGTCGCGTTATGCCAATTGGCCGTGGGCCACGCTTGTCGATGGTCGTTGCCACGGACTTGTTCAATCGGAAACGCGCTCATCAACAGGCCAGAGCCGAACCATGCCAGCAGTTGCAGCGATAACAACAGGCTTAACCACCAGTGCAGTCGTCGCCAAACCAAATTAGACATTTGAGCCTCTTGCGAAACAATTGTGGGAATTACAGAGGATTGGAATTCATTCAGTGGTTAATTTACGGACATTCGTGGGTCAAGCCAAGAGGGTGCGACATTTAGTCGCACCGTCGATCAGATGAGTCACAACCAAGGGTCGTCACTGCTTGGTTGTGCCGTTCTGGCTTGCGAAGATCGGTTGTGCAGATCTTAGTGGGCGCCAGCTGTGTCGCCAGTAAATCCCAGTAATGACGCATTCGCCCAATTTGCGCAGACGCCCGGTTTTCCACCTGTGGTGCGCAGACTCAGTCGAGTGATGCCTCGAATATCCAATTCAGGTTTCACCACTGCTGGTGCTTGCACCAAGCCTGAGTCGTACAGCAGCACATCATCGCCAAAGATTTGGAACTGCAAGCCGCCAGCTTGACGACAGCTATCGTCGATGCCAAGGTCTGCCCTTAGCAATTGCCAGTGGCCTTTGAGCAGATAATCGACACGGCTTTGTTGCGATACGCCCAGCCCTTTAGTGAACTTCAGGCCGTTCATTTGCATCACAGCACCATCACCTTTGGCACTACCGCCGTTGGCGCGATTCAGTTCAACAGGGCCAACCGCATTGTCACTACGCGCCGGTGTCACATCGGCCAAGAACAGTTGTTGCGGTGGCGTCGTGGGCAGCGGCTGTTCAAAAATTTTCAGTTCTGAAATGGTGATGGGACTGACTTGCCGTGGTAATAACGCGTTGTAAGCTTTCACTGCACTGGCGTTGGCCGCAGTAACCATCGGGTCGGCTTCGGCTTCATCCCAGGTGGACAACACGCGAAGGCGAAGCAGTCGGCCCGGTTTGGCTGGGAACGTGATACGTTGCTGCTGTTGCTGCTGTTTTAAACTCCCGCGGTAGACAGGCTTGCCCCAGTCGCCGTTGTTATCCGCTAGATACACTTCAAAATCACGGATTTGGCCATATTTCCAATGTTTGTCGTTGCGAGGGGCGATGGCAAAACCATCGATCATCCGGCGTTCACCCAGTGCAAGAGTCAGCTCGTGTGGGCCTGTTTTGACCGATTGGTCACGTTTGGTTCGAAACCAAGTCTCCGCCTTGCCGTCAAACATGTTCTCAGCGACGTGTCCGGACTCTTCCGCGGGACGGTTCAGCACTAACAGGCTATCGGGCGCAATACTATGATCATCGGCTGGGGCTTTGGCATAGCCAACCGTTGCCGTCAGTGGCAATGCCGCGTTGATGCGAGCGGTCAGTTGCAACGGTTCTCGGATGGACAGATCGTCTGTACGCACGCGGATCACGCCATACTGGGCGTTATCAAAGGCAAAACCTGCTTTGCCTTGCGCGAGCTCTGCCAGCGTGCGCTGCTGAAGAGCTTTGCCGTTGAGTTCAACCCGGTCAGGCGCGACTCGGCTATGCAACCAAAATTCATAGGCGCGGCGTGGCTCTTGACCTTGATACTCGCCTTGCACTGCGGCTACCTGCACCTGGATGTCACCCGCCTTACCTTGAGGCGCTTGCACCTCAATCTGTTGGGTGCTGAACGCGCCTTTGGCATAGTCTCGGCTCAGCCCGTCATCTTCATACAGGGTGTAGCTACTGTGGCCAAACGGGTAAATATCGAACGTCAGCACGTCCTTGGCTTTTTCACCATCATAGTTCATCGCGGGGTACATCGGGATAATAGCACCGGCTCGAACAAACAATGGGATGGTCTCCAAGGTGACTTGATAATCCAGCGTGATGCCGTCACGTGGCGCGTCCACCACGCGTCCGTCCCAATAATCAATCCACTGACCTTCTGGTAAGTACACGTCTTTGCGCCAGCCTTTGCTGGCGGCCATCGAGCGATAGACCGGCGCTACCAACAAATCACGCCCGAGCATAAATTGGTATTTGTAACGCTCGTTTTTTGCTCCAGGGCTTTGCGGGAAGTCCCACATTAAGCCGCGCACAATAGGCGCCCCTGTGTCGGCCGCTTGTTTGGCCGTGGTGTACATATAGGGTGTCATCCGCATTTTCAGTTTTAAGAAGTTGCGGTTAATCGAGCGATAGGGTTCGTCAAACCACCATGGATGTTTGCGCTCGGCTTTTGCCCAGCCTGACATACCCATCAGTACGGGCGTAAAACTTTTCCATTGCAGATCACGAGTAAAGGTTTCTGGGCTGCCACCGAAAATGCCATCGACATCGCCGGTAGCATAAGCTTGGCCGGACAATCCTGAGCCAATCAAGGTTGGAATATGCCAGCGGATATAATCCCAGCTGCCCGATTGATCGCCTGTCCATGTCACGGCGTAGCGTTGAATACCAGCCCAGCCCATCACGGTCCAGATAAACGGCCGTGCATTGGAGTTGTTGATGATGCCATCGGCTGCCGCCTGATTGGCATCCAGCGCAAATTGATAGCCTTGGCCTGTCCATGCGACATCTAATTTCTGCGCTCGAGTGCCGGCTGTGCCGACTTCCCAAGCGATTTTATCCACGCCATTTTCAGTCCAAAGGCCGGTTTTAAAGCCGTATTTGGCCAACCCTTTCACCACCTCCGGCAGGTTGGTATAGCCACAACCGTACCCGTCGTTGGGTAGGATCCAGCCCCCAGGCATGTCGTGCTCACGGTATTTTTTAGCCACACTTTCGATCACGTCCGGTGTCGTGCCGGTGGGGCCGTCGCTCCAGCCATCTGGAACCGTGCCAGGTTTTTTGACGTTATCCCCGTCGTTGTAGCAGTCGGCATCGCCGTATTCAAACGCCCAGCGCGGTAACAAGGGCGCGCGGCCAGTGGTTTGGGTGTAGTGATTTAACACGTCATGGATGGTCTCGCCAACAAACACATAACTATCAAAGCGCGGTTCTTGATGATTCAAACTGCTGTAGTCCGCAGAGCGGAAATCATAACTACCATTGGCCCAACTGTTGCGAAGCAGGCCATAGCCTTTGTTGGACATGACAAAAGGCGCTGGACTTGGCCGGTCGTGTTCTTCCCAACCGCCGGAGTAGGAGATCTCCATGCTTTTGCCTTTGAACTCAAAGTGGCCATTTTGCTGACCACCGCCATAAAACTGTTCATCCGCTGTGCTGGTGAGCGTTTGCAGCGATTGTTGGTCGCCGATATCCAGTGGCTGCAATTCTTCCCATAATTTCTTCTGGTTATCTGCTTTATACAGCGCAAGACGAAGTGGTTTTTCGTAAATACGCAGGGCAAACTGCGTGGTTTTCAGGAGTCGATAGCCGTCCGCATCGGTCAGGGTGTAGCGAACATGTTGCTGGGGTTGGGCTATCACAATGGGGGCGGCTTTGCTGCCTTCTAAGGGGAATGCGCCTACAGGACCCGCTTGGATGCGAAACACAGCTTCATTTAATAAACTCAGCTGCAGCTGCATCTGATTGTCGGTATGGATCAACACTTGCTCTTTTGCCGCTTGCACTTGACTGAGATTGCCAAGCGGGGTGGCTGCAGCCTGTGTGCATAACAACGGTAACAAAGCGAGTGCAAAGCGTGCTCGCATAAAAACTCCTGTGATGTCGAACCCCACGAAACGGTGTTGGCTATCGTCGCACGGAGCCGCGATAGCTTTGTGCACAGTTTAGTGGCAAAGTGTCGGTATTGACGTTAAAGCGCAGTTAACGCCTCGCTGTTGGCCTGTTATAACTATAAAGTGAAAGCAAACACAAGGCTTTGCTGTGGATAGTCGACAGATAAATAGTGAATCGCGACTAATCGTAAGTTTTGAATGCTTAGCGTTATGCTGAAGTGGAGCCAGAAAAATCAATGTGTTTCATCAGATTTATTTAAATTAGAAACATACAGGTAGCTTTCACTTGTTAAAAACGAAAATTAATGAAAGCAGTTTGTTCATGAGCATTGTAAGTGACAGAGGTTAAGACGTGGAGTTATCGACCATCGAGCGCCAACAAGAAATTGTTCGGCTCACCAATGAATTAGGTAAAGTGACCGTCGCGGATTTATCCAGCCGATTTGGCGTGTCTGAAGTGACCATTCGTAGCGATCTGGCCACGCTTGACAGCAAAAAATTACTGGTACGTTCACGCGGTGGTGCGTTAATCAACGACGATTTGAGTCGTGAGTTATCTTTTAAAGAAAAACGCCAAAAAAATTCTGAGTTAAAACAAAAGCTCGGGCGAGCTGTCGCGGCGTTAATTCATGATGATGAACGCATCATTTTGGATTCTGGCACGACCACAGAGGCGGTCGCTGAGCATTTATGCCTGCATAAAAATCTAACGGTGATGACGAACGGTCTGAACATCGCGTTGGCCCTTTCCCAAGCCGAACGGGTGGATGTGTTGTTAACAGGCGGCACGCTTCGCAAGAAGTCTTTATCGTTTTACGGTCCGCAAGCGGAGCAATCGTTACAGCATTTCTTGTTTGATAAAGTGGTGTTGGGGGTCGACAGTTTTAATTTGCATACCGGTTTATCTACGCATTTTGAAGCCGAAGCAACGTTAAACCGCCTGATGTGCAAAGCGGCGCGGGAGGTGATTGTGGTGACGGACTCGAGCAAGTTTGACCAACAATGTTTTCACCTGATTGCGCGTCCTGAACAGGTGCATACCTTAGTGACCGATGCAGGGATCTCAGAGGGGCAGGTACAAGCCCTTGAGAGTAAGGGGATCCGCGTGCTCATTATCCAATAAGGCAATTATGGCTGGCTTGAGTCTTGGTGTTGATATTGGGGGTACAAAAACCCAATGGATGGTGTTCGATGCGCGTTTTAATGTCATCGCGCAGCACTATGTCAAGACGCCAGCCTTGCCGGCCGCGGACTGGTTATGTTGGTTGCAACAACTACTGTCTCCGGTGTTGGCTGCGTATCCTATCCAAGGGATTGGCATCGCCTTGCCGGGTATTTTTTCAACGGAAGGCGTACTGCAGGCGGTAAATTTACCCAGCGTGCATCAACGCATCACCCACCACGAGCTCCAGGCGCTGTGGTCCATCCCCATCATGCTTGGAAACGACTGCCGCTTGGCGGCGCTGGCCGAAGCCAAACTCGGTGCTGCCAAGCACTGTGAACGCGTGTTAAGTATTCGGGTAGGCACTGGCCTTGGCGCTGGCTTTTGCTGGCGTGGCGTGCTGTATCAAGGTACGCATCAGCAAAGCTGTGAATTAGGTCACCAAGGGTTAGCCGCTGCGGTGTTGGTCAAGTGGCAACTGCCTTTGTGGTCATGCAACTGTGGGCAATTAGGGTGCGTTGAACAATATGCCTCGGGACGGGGCTTACTGAAACTTTTTCAGCACTTTTTACAGCATTCGACAGAACCTACGTTGCCGCAGTGGCAACAAGCGTTTCATCGCGGTGATAACGCCGCGAAGCAAAGTTTGGATTGTTGGCTTGATTGCTTAGCCGCGCTGGTCAATCAGCAGGTCTTGGCCTTTGATCCTGATTGTGTCTTATTAAGTGGCGGCGTATTTGCCAGCGAAATTCAAGTGTCAGCGCTGGTTGCGCGTATTAAGCAACGTTTTTTAACAGGCTGGGCATTGCCTGAGTTTCGCCAAGCGCAATTGCTCAACAGCAGTTGTGTCGGCGCTGCGTTGATGGTGCATCAGCACTATGCTTTGGATACGACCGCATCGGGCGACTCAAACTAGCGTGTCGACCCGCCATGAAGTCGGCGTTGTTGCAAAATCTGCTCCAGCTGCTGCACGACATCTTTCGAGGGCTCGCATTGCACACCTTGGATACTGAACACATCTTTTAATAAATCAGCCCCTGGTTTAGCAATAAAACATCGGTTGCCATGGCGCACAATGTGACGACCGTCATCCAGCACTGCGATGACATTCTCTGCCAGTTCGCCACTGTGTGTCACTTGGCGTCGAGTCGGTGCCTCGACTGCGTCATTGTGCTGATGTTGGGTGATTGCCCGCAGTTCTGCATCAGACAACTCGCGTTGCTGTTGGCGCTGTAGTGACGCCGAGATCTGCGCTTGCCAGTCAATTGTCGATTGCTTTACTAAAGATGGTTGCGAAGTGATTGCTTGCTCAAGCGGTGACGTGGGCTTGCTGGCATGCAAGGCAGCTGGCTTTACTGCGCTCGGTTGGGCCGCACTAGGTTGGACCGCAGTAGTCTTATCCGACTGGCGCGTTGGCAAAGGCTTGGTCACAGCGCTGGTGATAGCGGTTGTGGTCGTGGTTGACGTCTGGGTTGGTATTGGCATCGACCGCTGCGGCGCTGGCGGTTGGGTCTTCGGCAAGGGCTTTGCTGGCAGGCTTGATGGGGCATGCTGCAGTACCGGCACTTGTGGTTGCCATAGTGACACTTGCAACGGTTGCTTCACCGCCGTGGGGGTTGCTTGGCGTAGGGGGTGCGCTAACGCCCACAGCAGCCATCCATGAATACAAAAAGACAACACCCAAGGCCAATGGTGACGACGAAGCATGCTAAACCTCATATGTGATGGTGGCAGTTGGAGTCACGTTGCTGCTACAAGTTCCATCAACTCCTTCGTCGCATTCCAAACGCGGTTGACAGTGTGCTGCGTTGTCAAGCGCATCGCTGGTTTGATATGGTTAAAGTAGGAACATACACCAAGGAACCCAAGGTGGCTTCACAACGCCAAGTCTTCACCCTGTGCCGACTGATGTTGTATCTATGCAGCAGTAGTTGCTTTGCCGTTACAGCCGCAGCGCCTAATACAGCAACCAGTCAGCCACTGCGCGTGGTGTACGGCTCGCCGATAGGCGCGGGGCCGACCACCGAGATGTACCCTTATAAAATTCTGAAAGCGGCGTTGGATGCAACAGAGCAGCCGTACCGGTTGTCGCCTGCCAGTACAGATATGGTGCAAAGTCGGGTCTTGCGTGAAATTGAGCTTGGGAATGTGGATGTGTATTGGAGTGCGACCTCCAAGCAACGTGAGCAGAGCCTGTTACCTATTCGGATACCGTTGGACAAGGGGCTGAACGGCTGGCGATTGCTGTTGATCCGCAAAACCGATATTGCGCGATTTGCCGCACTACAAAGTCCAGCGGCGATAAAATCACTGCGCATGGCGCAAGGCCATGATTGGCCAGACACCTCGTTACTGCTTCATAATGGTTTTTCTGTGCAAACGGCACAACACCCACCTGCATTGTTTGAATTGTTGTTACGCCAGCGGGTCGATGCGTTTCCTCGGTCGGTGATTGAGGCATTCCGAGAGCAACAGCAATATCCTGAATTAACGGTAGAGCCGCATTGGGTCTTGGTATATCCAGCTGCGGTGTATTTTTTCGTCAACCGTCACAATACGGCGCTGGCTGCGCGTTTAGAGTTAGGACTGGCTCGGATTAAAGCGTCAGGCGAATTTGACAGGTTATTTGAACAACGCTACGGCGAATCCATCAAAGCTGCCAAGTTGGCCGAACGTCAAGTGATCCGGCTTGAAAACCCAAGCATATCCTTAGATGTCGATGATGCCAGTTTATGGTATCAAGTGCCGCTGCCATAAACTGGAGCTTGTTAAGGAGTCATAATGACCTTCTCTTTTGTACAACGTCGTTCCTATTGTGTCTTGTTAGGGTTGTGGTTGATGGGCTGTACTGGCGTCCCACAAGGTGTCACACCGGTTCAGCCGTTTGATTTAAAAGCGTACATGGGGCAATGGTACGAAGTTGCTCGGTTGGATAATCGCTTCGAGCGGGGGCTGACCGACGTTACTGCGACCTATTCGTTGTTACCTGATGGCGATGTGCAGGTGATTAATCGCGGGTTTGATGCCGCCGAGAACGAGTGGCAACAAGCGGTGGGTGTTGCCAAATTCGTCGATGAAGAGGCTAAGAAGTCGGCCAAGGCGGAATTAAAAGTTTCATTTTTTGGCCCGTTTTACGCGTCCTACAATGTGGTGAAACTGAGTGACGATCAGCAAATGGCCTTGGTCGTCGGTAGCGATTTGTCCTATGCCTGGGTGCTGTCGCGGGTCAAATCCCCCGCCAAAACGCAATGTGATGCTTTTTTCGCCAAGGCGCAACAGATTGGAATTGCCAAAGATTTATGGCTGCAAGTGCAACCTTGCCAATAGAAATCAACAAACTAATCAAGAACAAATACTTAGATCAACGAATTCGGGACTAATGATTGTTGCCTTTTGCCAGCTGTGGTAAATACTAAAGATATCCAGTCCTGAATTGGCGTTTAATTATGAGTTCATTACTTAATTCCGTCGACCAACGTACGAATCTTGCCGGTCAAAATCGCTTGGAATTGTTGCTGTTCCATCTGCATGGTCAGCAACCCTTCGGTATTAACGTGTTTAAGGTTCGTGAAGTCCTACAATGCCCCGAATTAAGCAGTATCCCAGGCGCACACCCCACCGTGCGTGGTGTGGCGCAACTACGTGGCATGCCAGTGACAGTGATTGATTTGAGCATGGCAACGGGGGGGGCCGAAGTTAGAGCAGTTAGATACCTGTTATGTGCTTGTGACCGAATATAACCGGCATACTCAAGGTTTTTTGGTGTCAGGTGTTGACCGGATCGTCAACAGCTCGTGGGATCAGATTTTACCGCCACCGGCAGGGATCGGCCGCACGCATTATGTAACAGCAGTGACGCAGATCGATAAACGTCTGGTGCAAATTATTGATGTTGAAAAGATTTTCGCTGAGATCTCGCCAGTTAACGAAGACGTTAGTCTCGAAGTAAAAGAGAAAGCCAAAGAAATTGATATCAGCAATATCACCATTTTGATCGCGGATGACTCGGCGGTTGCGCGTAACCAAGTCAAGCGGGCGATGTCGGCGATTAATGTCAACACCGAAACGGTCAACGATGGTCGTGAAGCCCTGCAATGGCTGCTTGAAAAGGCGAAAAAAACCGACGGACCGCTGTTTCACAAAGTACCTGTGATTATCTCAGATATCGAAATGCCTGAAATGGATGGTTATACCTTAACGGCCGAGATCCGAAATTGTGAGGAGCTGCGAGGCATCCACATCATTTTACATTCCAGCTTAAGCGGTGTGTTTAACGAAGCCATGGTGAAGAAAGTAGGGGCAGATCAGTTTATCGCCAAATTCCATCCAGATGAGTTACTGACAGCGGTTCAGCATTGGATGACGCAAATTTCCAGCTCTGCCTAAACGCTCCCAAGCTACTGAAAAAGCCGTCGTTTTTGACGGCTTTTTCGTTTTTAACTAAACACCCTTTTGGTTATGCTCGTGCTGTAACAACAACGCATGCTGCAAACGTACTAGCTCTGCTTGCACTGCGGCAAGATCGGGAGTTGTCTCAGGTGCGGCTTTAAGTTGCTGCTCAGCTTGTTGCGCACACTGGCTTAACGCAGTGAAATCAAGGCAGGCGGCAGTCCCTTTGATTTTGTGCAGCAGAGCTTGCAACTCGTTGGGCGTTGCCGTTGATATGCTTTGCAGGACCTGCTCAAAACTCTCGATGTAACTCTGTTGTAGCTCGTCAAACCCATCGCATGCAGCATCACCCGCTGTCGTTACAGAGGGCCCTTGCGGCGACGTGGTGGGTGTGTCATCGAACACCGTCGATGCAACAAAAGGTTGAATTGCTGCTAGCAACTGCTGTTTTGTGACAGGTTTAGTCAGCACTTTTTGTGCGCCTGCGGCCAAAATGAGTTGGTGGACATCGGTTTGTACATCGGCGGTGAGCCCGATGATGGCAGGTTTGTTTGACCAAGAACTTAACTCGAATAACACACCCATGCCATCGAGCACAGGCATATGCATATCAAGCAGCAATACATCCACGGCTTGCTGTTTTAGGACGTGGAGCGCAACGGCGCCGTCTTGCGCTTCTAAACACCGTAAGCCATAGGGTTCTAACATGCCACGGAATAAAGTGCGTAATTCCTCCACATCGTCACTCAGCAGCACAGTGCCTTGTAATGTCAGGTGTGCATCATCCACCGCGGTTTGTTGCGTTTGACTGGCTTGTTCAATCGCATCTTGCGTCAATTCGATTAAGGGTAACTGCAGACTAAAGCAGCTGCCAAAGCCAAGTGTGCTGTGTAATGTCAGGGTTGCGCCAAGTAATTCAGCCAGTCGACGACTGATAAACAAACCAAGGCCGGTACCGCCGAACTGGCGAGTCGTGCTGGCATCGGCTTGTTCAAACGCTTCAAAGATCCGAACTTGTTGCTCTGCACTGATGCCTGGCCCGGAGTCTGTCACCTCAATCAACAAATTTCGCCCATCCAGACGGATCGTGAGCCGCACAAAGCCTTGTTGGGTAAATTTCAGGGCATTACTTAACAAATTAAACAGAATTTGCCGCAGTCGAAAGCTATCCGAATAGATCCAGTCCGGCACGCCCGCTTTTATAGTCAGTTCAAATTGAAGTTGTTTGCGCTGTGCCAGTGGTAAGCAGGCTTGTTGCAGCTGCTGTAGCAGGGGTTTGAGGGCGAACACTTCAGGGGTTATGGATAACTTACCTTCTTCAATTTTGGCACTGTCTAAAATGTCGTTGACGATATGTAATAAAAAGTCGCTGTGATCACGTAACGCCTGCAACTGTCGTTTTGTTTCATCACCTTGCAAACTTTGGGTTAGCTGTTCGGCGTAGCCTTGGATCACGGTCAAAGGGGTGCGCAATTCATGGCTCATATTGGCCAAAAAGCGAGTTTTCACGGCAGCCAAGTGATTGGCTTTATCGCGTTCGAGGGCTAATTCGTGTGTCCGTTGTTGTACACGAAGCTCCAGCTCATCACTGAGCTCCGTTTTTTCCTTTAATACCTGCTGTAATTCTCGAACAGCTTGTTGGATCCGTCGCTGCAAATGCAGATAACTTTGCTGCAGTTGCTCAAATTCGCGGGAGGTAGTGGTTAAAACTGGCAGCGCCGGGGCTTTATCCGCGACATCCAATTGCCGGATCAGTCTGACCAAGGCACTTAAGGTATCGGTGTAACCTTGCACAAACTTGGCGGCACTATGACGAACCAGCAGGGTCGCCAAAATCAACAACACCAGAGTGATGGCCACCATGCTGTTGTATTTCCAGTAACTTGGCGCCATTTCGCTGTAAAACAGCAGTTGCCACGCCGTTCCCTCATTCGCATATTGTTGCAGCAGATGTTCGCCTTGATTACTGATGTAAGGGATGGGGCCGTTAAGCAGCGCTGAGTCCTCAAACAGCGTTTTGCTCTGCACCAGTCGAAGCTCAGAGAGATTAATATGGCTGCCTGCACTTGGTGTTTGTTCGGTCCCCCATAATTTGTAGCCTTGGCCATCTAACAGAATGTAGTTTTCTTGCTGACTCGGTTGCAGCTTGGGAAAGGATTGGGTCAGGCGGTTGACGGCCACTGACACTTCCAAAACACCGTCAAACTTGCCGTTGCTGGTTAGCGGCACTGAGACTGCAAAAATTAAGTCTTGCCCCAGTTGTTGACCACGAAACATATCGGTAATGGCCGGTTGCCCTGTCTGGCGGGGAATTGAAAAATAAGGTCTAAAACTGACGTTATCGCCCGAGATGTCATGATCGATAAACTCTTTATAAAATGCGGTGACATTGCCGTTTGCATCCGTGATAAGCGCTGAGATAAATTCCGGCTGATGCTTGACTAAGTTACTCAACAGCGCTTGGTCGTTGGCTAAGCCGCGTTGCTGCACTGCTAATTCTAACTCGGCGACATAACTGGACAGTTTGGTTTGCAGGCGATGCGCGACCGCCATCGATTGTTCATAGGCTCGCAAGTTACGTTGAGACAACTCCAGCACCGTCGCCCCATACAACCCCAGTAAGACCAACAAACCCGCAGGGATCGCGGAATAGACCGCGATGCGCCCAGAGAGTTGGCTTTGTAACGTCTGCTCTTTGCGCTCGTCGGCGGTTTGCGTAATGTCGAGCATCATGGTTGCGGCATATTGGTTAAACAATAACAGCGTCGTTTGGATAGCCGCAGCAAACCATTGCATGGTCCAAGGCATCTGAGGTTCCAGATGCGATATCAGCGCAAGCATGGCCAGCAAATAAAACACTAACAATATCGAACGGCTCCAACGGCCAAGCCACAGGCTGAGCACGGCCGCGACACCATGAATAGCTGCCAGTGACCATAACGAAGGTTCGGCGATGGGAAGCATCACCAACACATATGAAGCAAAGGCCCAAAGGGCGCCTAACCGCAGGTACATCAGCAAGGGTGCGATCATACCCAACAGCAAGGGATACACGTGCGGCGTATGGACAATAAAACAGTGGGCTAAAGCGCCAAATGCCGTGACATAACCAAAGAAAAAAAGCCGCCTTGCCCAACGACTCTTTGGCATTAAAACGCCCCTAAATCCGGCAATTGTGCCTGTTCGGCCTGATGCCACAGCGTCTGTAAGGTTTGGCGTAACCGTTCAGGCGTATGATTGGGGAGATCAAACATTGCGATCTCAGCCTGTGGACCTGCCAGTTGTCGCGCGGAGCAAGCATTGGCACTGCGTAGGCAAAACTGCAATAGGTCGGCTTCTTGCAGCAAATTGAGTTGAGAGCTTTGCAACATCAATGCATGGCGTAATGTGGCGTCAAAGCCCCATAACGTCAGCAGATAGGCGGTGATTGAGGCGGTTAACTCCGTTGGTGCTGATTGTTGTTTTAACTCTGGGCTGACCGCTAAGACTAATTCACCCAACCCTGACAGCAAACCAAGCATATAGGCTTTGTCTTGCAGTTCTTTCATGAAGCCGGCGGCATGAGCAATATGCTGGCAAAGGCCTGCCCGTTGCCAACATTGCTTGATCAGTTGTTGATGACTTTGTTCGTCCAGAGCCGATTGCAACTGATGTTGAGCGTATAACATGATGGCGATACTAAGCACCAAATCAAAACCAAGACGCATTACCGCTTCGTCTAATTCGAGAGTTTGCCGGCTGTATCCCATAAATGGCGAATTGGCCAACTGTAATAATCGTCCTGCCAGCACAGGGTCTTGAGATGCTTTTTCGGCGAGCTGTACTGCGGTGGCATCACTTGAGCGGCAAAGCCGCTGTAAGTCAAAAAACAACGCAGGCAAAATAGGTAAGTGAGATAAATGCCCAAGATGTCGGCGCAGCTCTGGTGAAAGTGGCAACGATTCTAAATGCTCAACACTTTGAAATACGCGAGTCAAATCCGCTTCTGTAAAGGGTTTTGCCAGAAAATGGTGAATAAAATTACAATCTTGGATGACAATTTCCGCTGAGGTATCAGCGGTTAACAAACACCGGATGGCATCGGGGCGTTGCTGCTGCACCGCTGCCAGCACCTCTTCGCCTAGGCAGTCTGGCATCATGCGGTCACTAATGACCAAATGTAAGGCTGTGGCAGTTGGTAAGTGATGAAGTAAATCGAATGAGGTCTGAAAAAAATGCAGTTGCCAGTTGGGCACGAGTCGTTTCAGCGTGCGCTGCAGCGCTCGCAAAATAAACTCATCATCATCGAGAATAAACGCATTAAATTCAGTCATGCTCACCTCTGACATGCGTCACTGCCGTGTTTTGCTGGCAAAAGCTAAAAAAGGCCTGCTGCGCCATTGGACGTCCACAGAAATAACCTTGCAGTTCGTTGCATCCCATGTCGAATAACAACTGTTGTTGCTCACCCGTTTCTACACCCTCAGCCACCACCATGATGCCAAGTTCATGGCTCATACGAATAATATGGCGCACCATACTCTGCATCGCCAGTGACTGCTCTAATTCATCGACCAAACTTTTGTCGAGTTTGACCACATCGACCGGCAGTCGAGTTAAATAGGCTAAGGATGAGTAGCCTGAGCCAAAGTCATCAATGGCCACACTGCAGCCCAGCTGGCGAATTTGTGCCAATAATGCCGCCGATTGGTGGATATCATTGACCAGACAACTTTCAGTCAATTCAAATTGCAGCTGGGATGGGTCAATTGCATGTATCTGCAGCAGCCGTTTGAGCTCATCGACAAACTCGGTCGATTGCAATTGCTTGGCCGACACATTGATGGCGATCTGTGGCAAAAATCCGACCGAGCGCCAATTCACCAGTTGTTTGATGGTGCTTTGAAGTACCCAACTGCCGATTTGATGGATTTGACCATCGCGTTCGGCAATTGGCATAAAGAGGGCAGGAGAAACACTGCCATAGTCACTGTGATGCCAACGCAACAATACTTCAGCTTTATTGCAGCTGTTGCGCTCATCGGCAATTTTCGGTTGAAACATCAGTTCGAGCGAATTGTCAGAGACGGCCTGATACAACGCATTGCTTAATTCATAATGCTGGCGTTTAAGCTCAACATAACTGCGGTCAAACCGCATTAAAAAACCATTTCGATGGCTGGGATTACTACGGGCGGCTTGCCGTGCTTGATGCACCAGCGCTTTGCCATCGTGGCCGTCCACTGGAGCCAGCGTATAACCAAGGTTAAAACGCAGGTGTAGCGGGTGACCTGCGATTAACAATGGCGCTTGGAACTGCTGCAAGACCTGTTGCATTTGCATTAATAAATGCGCTTCAGAACCGAAATCACTGACGGCTATGACAAATTGGTCAGCAAACAGATAGGCCAGTTGGGCATTGGCCGGTAATTGTGCTTGCAGCATGCTACCCACAGTTGCAACCACGTCATCGGCACCGTGGAAACCAATGGTGTCATGCAGTTCAGTAAAATGATCAATATCTAAATAGACTAAGGCAATCGACGAATTGGGATGCTGCAGGTGTTGGGATATCAGCTGCAACAGCTGGCGTTGGTCGAGCATGGTCGGATGGTCAACAAATTGGCTGGTACTATTGACCGCCGTTTGGATGGGGTCGAGACGTAACAGCAAGGTTTGCTGATCGATCCGTTGCAATGCCAAGTCAAAGCCTTTACCCGAGTGGTTTTCAACCGGAGCAGACCAAATTTGTTGCGCCAACAGTTGTGGTAAATAACGTTCGTTCCAATCTCGAAATAGGGTCGAAAGGGGACTGTTAGACAACTCGTTGGCTGGTAATTGCAACAGGGCTTGTGCTGCAGCATTGTAACGCAGCAATGTACCTTGGTGATTGCATTCAATTAACGCATCTTGACTGCCAATGAGCAATTGGGTGCGCACCGATTGGTCTTTTTGCTGCTCGCCATGCAAAAATGCCGACTCGATTTCGGTGAGTAGTTGTTGTTCTAACCATGGCTTTTGTAAAAATTTGAAGGCTAATCCATCATTTAGCACCGCGATCACCGAGTTAAAATCGGCATAACCACTGAGGATCATCGCTACGGATTGCGGTGATAGTTTGCGGGCCTGCTGCAGAAACTGGGCACCACTCATCTCAGGCATACGAAAATCGGAGATGATCACTGGACAGTCATGGCTTGATAGCAATTCAAGGCCCTTCGCACCACTGTCTGCGGTCAGCACGTCATAACCATTGCGCCGAAACATGCGTTCTAGTGCTCTTAGAATGTTCAGTTCATCGTCGACCAATAGAATTGGACCTTTCATCGCATGCCCCACCTAATTTCGTTGCAATAACTGCCGAACTTGTTCAACTAACACATGGTTTTCAAAAGGCTTGGCAAGCACAGCATCTGCCCCTGCCTCCTTGGCGCGTTGTAACTCGGCGTCAGGAAGACCTGAGATCACTAACACTTTCATATCCGCCAAATCGGCGCGCTGACGGATATAACTGAGCACTTCAAAGCCATCCAGCCCTGGCATTTGCAGATCGAGTGTGACCAAATTCGGTTTCTCTGTTAGCAAATTAACCCCTGCGGCGAAGCCATCGCGTGCGGTCGCGACCTGATAACCTTGCTGGACAAATAACCGCTTTAAGCTATTGATATAACCAGGTTCGTCATCAATCACCAATATTTTGGTATAGGACAGGCTTTGCAATTCCGCGGGCATTGGGAACTGAAATTTCTGTAAGAACCACAAAAAATCGTCTAACAGTACACGATAGTTACCACGCCCTGGCAGTTTGTGCCCTTTGAGGTCCCCATTGGCGATCCAGCGGCTGACCGTCCTTTGGTGTACATCACAGTAAGCGGCGATTTCGCTCGGTTTTAACGTTTTCATCTGAGAAATCCTGCTACATTGACGAAGTCTCTAAAAGACTCTAGCATAAATATCAAGCAAGACAAATGAGACATTTGCGACAGATGAGTTTTTGCTGTGAACAGAACTACAGTGAGGTGCGATGATGACTACTGATGCCCCTGAGAAAAGCGTCGCCCAAGAGCAACCACATTTATTATGTGTTGATGACGAGCAGAATATTTTGAAGTCACTGCGTCGTCTGTTAATGCAAGAGGCTGTGCAAATTCACACAGCAAGTAGCGGTCAAGAAGCGCTGGACTTGATGCAACAGCAGCAATTTGACGTCATCATCAGCGACATGCGCATGCCCGGGATGGATGGGGCTGAATTTCTGCGCCAAGCCTTTGCGATGCAGCCAAAGACCTATCGGATCCTGATGACAGGCTATGCCGATATCCAATCGACGGTAGCCGCTGTGAACGAAGGCCGTATCAATCGTTATATTGCCAAACCATGGAATAATCAGGAGCTGATCACCTCGATCCAAGATGGTATTCAGTTGTGTCAATTGCAGCGCGACAATGACCGCTTACAACAGCGGGTACTGGCGCAAAATCAGCAACTTAAAGTATTAAATCAAGATCTTGAACGACGGGTCGAGTTAAGAACTGAACAACTCAAGCAAACCTTGCAGCATCTCAAAGTGAGCATGGGTCAAACCGAACGTACCAACCAAGCCTTATTGAAGGTGCTGTACAACCAAATTTCAATGAATCCATCGATTGATGGTCGGTTTGCCATTCGAGTTAGCAGCCATTGTAAGGCGGTGGCGCGACAACTGGGGTTACCAAAGCAACAGCAAGAAAATGCAGGCTTGGCAGGGATGCTGTGCGAAATCGGTTTATCTGGTTTATCGCCGCAGTTGGTTGCTAAACCGCTGCATCTGTTTGACAGCAATGACTGGCTACGCTATCGCGAACATGCTCGGTTCGCCGAGGAGATTTTAACACCAGCAGTGGCGTTGGCGCCGGTCACTGAAATGATCCGCCATCAATATGAGTTATTTGCTGGCAACGGTTTTCCAGACCAGTTATCGGCCGAGCGTATTCCGGTCGGGGCGAGAATTCTGGCCGCTGTCCGAGATTTTCATGGCTTTATCGGCGGGCGCTTGTTAGGCCGAAATTTAGCACAGGCCGATGCCATGCGGATGTTACGCCAGCAGCAAGGCGCAGTGTATGACCCACAAGTGTTAATTGCGCTGCAGGAAATCGTCGCCCGAGGGGTGACGGATCCGATGTCGCAGCTAAACACTCGCCAAGGGTTGTCGCTGGATGAATTGCAGGAGGGTATGAAATTAAAAAGCAACGTCTACAATCAAAAGAATATGTTGTTAGTTCCTGAAGGCACAGTGTTAACCACCGCTATGATCGCTAAATTGCGTAAGTTGTTGCCAGGACAACAAGATCAACTACGATTTCTGGTAGAGCCACCGTCTGTAGACGAAGCAACCACAGGATGATTGGATGTTTTTAATACGAAGCGCCGAGAGTAAGCAGTTAGATGCGCATTTGTTGGAGCAAGAGTTGCTGCAACAACTGTCCGGCGCACGTGCAGTGGCTAGTTTGACGTTCATCTTTGGCCATTTTCAACAAATCCAATTGTTGGCCGAAAGTAGCAGTGCGCTTTGGCAGACATCAAGGTTGTGGCTAGGCGGTAGTTCCTGTATTGCTGCATTATCGGATCAAGACCTTTATTTAGGTGATGCTGCGGTGTCTGTGTTACAAATCACCGATGAGCGCGGCCACTATGGGGTGGGGTGGTCATGCCTACGTTCCTCCTCATCAATTGATACTGCGGTGCAACAGGCATTGTCTGTTGCAATGGCGCAAGCCGGTTTGCAGCTTGAGCTTGGTGACAAACCCACCATGCTATGGTGTTATCAAATGCCCGGTTCTGAAGAAGCGGTGCTGACGTGCCTGACGGCATTGTTAGGGCAGGACGTTCCTGTGTATGGCGGCAGTAGTGCCGATGATGATTTATCAGGGCAATGGTGGCAAGTTGCCAATGGTCAGCTGGGGCAGCATCTGCTGGTGTTGGCGGTGCTCAAGCCGTCGGTGCCGCTGAAAGGGGCTTTTGCAGCGGGCTATCGACTCACGGGGCAATCGGCTCGGGTGACTCGGACGGCTCATCGCGAACTTATCGAATTAGATCATCAACCTGCCGCAGATGTGTACCGTCGATGGTTAGGGTTATCGCCATATAGTTTATTTGAACGGACGACGATTTTAAGTCAAAGCGCCTTGATGCCATTAGGTCGCGTTGTCGGTGGTTCTGCCAGCGAGCCCGTCTTGTTATTAAGTCACCCCGCGTATGTTGAACCTGATCAACGGATCGGCTTGTTCTCGGACATTCAGGTGCATGATGTGGTGCATTTGGTGGCGGGGAATGAGCAGGAGCTGGCACTTAAAGCTGGCGCTGTCGTGGCAGAGAGTTGCCGTCAGCTGATTGAAGCAGGTTCTTTACCTAGTGGTGGCTTGATCGTGTTTTGCGCGGGCTGCATGTTAGCGATCCGTCCTCACCTTGCAGAAGTATTGCGGCATGTCCGTCGGCAGCTACCAGAGTTACCATTTGTCGTGACATTTACTTTTGGTGAGCAAGGCACTTTCGTCGATGGCCAAAGTCGTCATGGGAATTTAATGATCTCGGCAACCGTGTTTGGGAGTCACCATGCTTGATCATGAACAGTTGCAGCAAAAAATGCTGCAATTGGTACAAGAAAACAAACAGTTACAGAGCTATAAACACGTTAATCAACTGATGCTCGATGCGGTGCATCTGCTATTAAATTCTGCCCAAGAGCAAGAATTGCAGCAGCAACTGTTGGCGCTTTTGCAGCGAATTGTGCCTTACGACTGCGCTTGGTTGGTGGGGCAATACGATCAAGATTTCGTGCTTACTAGTTTTTACCCAATCACCCAGGTTCCTGCGCTCGGACATTGGCAAGACTTAACCCCTTGGTTAAGCAAACAGACCGTCAACTTATTTGATATCCAACAAGAACCACAGTGGCCCCAGGTCAACTGGCCTGCATTGGAGCAGGTGCATTCGCTATTGATACAGCCTATCCAGTCGGCTCAGCGCCAATACTATTTAATCTTGATGCATCCGCAAATTGCGGCGTTTGAAAGTGACCACCAAGAAGTAGTTCGGCAGTTTTCAGTGTTGATTGAGAGCTTGTTAGACCGAGTGGAGCTCGCACAGTTGATGTCTGAGAATGCGGCATTACGTGAGCGTCAACAGCGCATGGAACAATCGTTGATTCAATCCGAGAAAATGGCTTCGCTTGGACAACTAGCCGCTGGGGTTGCCCATGAATTGAATAATCCGTTGGGTTATATTCTAAGCAACATTACGACCTTTCGGTCCTATATTGAAAGTTACAACCAACTTATTCGCTTGTATCAGCAATTGAGTACCGCTGAACCGAATCAAACAATTGATTTACAAAAACAAATCAATGAGTTATATCGCAAAGACGATATACATTTTATGTTGGATGATGCGATGGAGTTGGTGAATGACTCCATCGAAGGTGCCATGCGTTTACGCGACATCATCGGTAGTTTACGTCGATTTTCCCATCCGGATCGTGGCCAACTTGAAACACTGGCCATCAATGATGTACTCGAGAGTACGGTAAAAATCATCTGGAGCGAGATTAAAAATAAGACAACGGTAAATTACCGGTTATCCACTGAACCCTTGTTAGTTCGGGTGAATCCATCGCAAATCAGTCAAGTGTTTTTGAACTTGCTAATGAACGCGTCTCAAGCAATGGATAAAACGGCAGCACAAATTACTATCACCACTGAAAGCGATGCGAATCAGGTTAAAATCAGTGTCCAAGACAATGGAAGTGGTATGTCCAACGCGACCTTAAAACGGATTTTTGAACCCTTTTACACGACAAAAGATGTCGGCAAGGGCACAGGTTTGGGTTTATCGTTAACGAAAGCCATAATAGAAGAACATCAAGGGCGAATCGAGGTGGAAAGCACGCCAGGCATTGGCAGTTGTTTTACCATTTGGTTGCCAAAAGCTGGCTAGGAATTACAGCCTGACAGGGAGATTAACTTTTGTTTTCAATCGCATTAGTCAGTGGAGAGCCCGCTCTACAGCAACAATTTGATAGTGCTGTAGCTAGCCTTGATCCTTCATTGAGTCTATTTAGTTATGCGGATATTCCTGAGTTCTTGGCTGCAGACATCTATACCTCGTTAGTGGTTGTTGATGATGTGTCAGGTCAACTGAGTAGCGATTTGTTGCAACAACTGGCGGAGCAGCAAGCGATCTCCATTCGTGTGTTGTGTCTACCCATGATGCAAGATGAACAATTAGTGATGCAGTTAGGCGCCTTTCATCTGTTTTATAGCCGCACCTTATCCACCGCAGAGTTGTCTGATTTGTTGTACCGCCCGCAATTGCTGCGGCAACTGGATTTACCGTTGTCATCGATTCGGGCTGTGCTGGCGGCGCGGCATTTACCAATCTCGGCGCCTATTTCGATTCAGCTGCAAGAGATGTTGCTCGATCCTGATTTAGCTATTGAAGCGATAGTTCCTGTGGTTGAACAAGATGCTGTATTAAGCACGCGTTTGCTGCAACTAGCTAACTCGCCGTACATGGGGTTTAGCCGTTCGACCAGCTCGTTGGAAATAGCCATCAGCCGGATTGGCTTAAATTTGGTCTATGGGCTGGTTGTCACGCTCGCCGCCGCGGATATTGAGCCTGACACACCGATGCCTGATTGGTTGCTGTGGAGCTGGCAGCATGCACGTGAAAGCCGTATATTCGCGATGCAGCTGGGTCTTGCCAACGATGTTCAAGAGTTATGTTTTTCGTGTGCGCTATTATCAGGCATTGGTGAAGCCGTGTTGCGTTCGGATACGACGACGGAGCATCTGCATAGCTTGTCTGCGCCTGCGATCACGGCAGTGCTGCTTACCGTCTGGGGCTTCCCATCGAACTATGTTAAACCCATTTTGCAGCAAGAGCAGGTTCAAACCGACCTGCACAATCAAGATGCTCAGATAGCCGGCGTGTTAGGCGTCGCAGCATTGCTCTGTCCAAAGGTCACGTCACTGTCTCGGCAATACATCGATGCCACGGCAATTCAATCGTATCCAAACGATTGGCAACACGCCTTTACCACACTCCAGCAGCAACGACAGGTGTAACATTGACAAACTGCGCCTTCGCAACTATTCCTGATGAGGACGGTGTTGTGTCAGAAGTCGCACCAAGGTGTATCAATTCATGATACGTATTGCCGATGCTGCAGTACCGTTATCGGCTCGATGTAAGGAGCAGACCATGAGTAACTATCTATTCGAGAAGTACCAGCTGCAAGACGGTGAGTCACAAGCCTATCAATCTCTCTATGATTTGCAACAAACCGGTAATTACATGGGCTTTAATGTGAAGAATATGAATGCTGAACAACTGGAGCTGTTTGGCAAATTCCTTGAGAAGTATTACCAAGCAGGGCCAAACCCTGTGGCTTTATTTTATGAAGGTTACGAACAAGAGGAATAATCCTGTTCTCTAGCGAAAAAGGCTCTTTGAGCCTTTTTATTCCGTGCGACCAAACAAGATAATAGCAACAGACATGGTACCTTAAGGTCAATATGAGAGAAGTTGATCTGAAAAGAATGCGGTAAAAGGTGATACGGTAGAAAAGTAGCACATGCGTAGCACAGAGAAATTGCTATAACCGTAGATGAAGCTAAGTGATTGATAAATGGTGGCCCCAGCTGGACTCGAACCAGCGACCAATCGATTATGAGTCGACTGCTCTAACCAACTGAGCTATGGGGCCAGCTTAAAGACGTGGTCTTTTTGGTTAAGCGCCTGCAGTATAAAAACATTTTCAACAGTTGTCACGGTAGCATTCGCACCCAGCTTGATTAACTGCTGGAATTTTCGGCAAGTCTCTCCTGCTCTGGGCAAACCATGACTTCACCCGACAGTGCTGGCTTGTCTACTTAGTTGATCAAAGCGCTGAGCTTGAGCTATCGCGGCGTGATTTGGCTGAGCCCAACAACTGGCAACTTTCTATCGACCTTTCCATGTCGCCAAGTTGAAAGTTATGGCTGCAGATGATGATCCCGTAGGGCAGAAAAGCTTAGATCTCTACTCAGTAATCAAAGCATCAGTTAGGGGGGGGCATAAAAAAAGGTGCCTGATGGCACCTTTTTAACTCGTGAATGATTATTCGTCGAGGAAGCTTTTTAACACTTCGCTACGGCTTGGATGGCGCAGTTTACGCAGTGCCTTAGCTTCAATTTGACGGATACGTTCACGTGTCACATCAAATTGTTTACCAACTTCTTCCAAGGTGTGGTCAGTATTCATATCGATACCGAAACGCATCCGCAGTACTTTAGCTTCGCGAGCGGTTAAGCCAGCCAAAACTTCATTGGTAGCCGCTTTTAGGCTTTCCATCGTCGCAGAGTCCAGTGGTGATTCCGAGGTATTATCCTCGATAAAATCCCCCAGATGTGAATCTTCATCGTCACCGATTGGTGTTTCCATGGAGATTGGCTCTTTGGCAATTTTCAGCACTTTACGGATCTTGTCTTCTGGCATGCCCATGCGCTCAGATAATTCTTCTGGCGATGGCTCCCGACCCATTTCTTGTAGCATTTGACGAGAAATACGATTCAACTTGTTGATCGTTTCAATCATATGCACTGGGATACGGATGGTGCGCGCTTGGTCCGCAATCGACCGCGTGATTGCTTGGCGGATCCACCAGGTGGCATAGGTCGAGAACTTATAACCACGACGGTATTCAAACTTATCAACCGCTTTCATCAAGCCGATGTTACCTTCTTGGATCAAATCCAAGAACTGCAGACCCCGGTTGGTATATTTTTTGGCAATCGAAACAACGAGACGCAAGTTGGCTTCCACCATCTCTTTTTTCGCACGGCGAGCTTTGGCTTCACCGATTGACATGCGACGGTTGATGTCTTTGATTTTGAAAATAGATAACCCAGTTTCTTCTTCAATCTTGCGTAATTTTTCGGTCGAACGTACTAATTCATCACGCATATCTGCCAGTTTGGCTGAATATGGTTTGTTGCCGGCGATTTCCGCGTCAATCCAAGCACTGCTGTTTTCGTTGCCCGTAAATGCTTTTAAGAAATTTTTCTTCGGCATTTTGGCGTATTCGACACAGTGCTTCATCACAATACGCTCTTGGACACGCACGCGGTCCATCATTTCACGCATGTTTTTGACCAAGCGATCGAATTGTTTTGGCACTAAACGGAAACAACGGAAAACTTCTGACAGTTTTTCAATTTGTTCTTTGGTCGTTGGGTGCTCGCGGCCATTCTCGACAATAGATTTGCGCGTCTGTTCGTATTGAGCACGTAACTCACCGAATTTCTCCCGCGCTAATTCTGGGTCTGGACCTGAGTCACCATCATCAGAATCGCCATCTTCATTCTCTTCGTCATCACCAGAAATATCAGCATCTTCGTCTGCTAATTCTTCTTCCGGCACGTCAGAACCGATATGCGTTGCTGTTGGAGGTAAATCATCCACCTCATTTGGATCGACAAAGGCAGTGACGATATCACTTAAGCGAATTTCTTCCGCTTCGTATTTGTCCCACTGCTCCAATAAATAGGTGATCGCTTCTGGGTACTCAGCAACCGACGTTTGTACTTGGTTGATCCCATCTTCGATACGTTTTGCGATATCGATCTCGCCTTCGCGAGTTAACAGCTCAACAGTACCCATTTCGCGCATATACATGCGAACCGGATCTGTGGTGCGGCCGATTTCTTTATCAACAGACACCAAGGCTTGCGCCGCTTCTTCAGCCGCGTCTTCGTCTGGAGTGGCGTCAGACATGATCAAATCATCAGCATCCGGTGCGGTTTCACACACTTGGATACCCATATCATTGATCATGCGAATGATATCTTCGATCTGATCGGAATCGATGATTTCTTGTGGAAGGTGATCGTTTACTTCAGCAAAAGTTAAATAACCTTGCTCCTTACCTTTTAAGATAAGAAGCTTCAATTGCGACTGAGGATTTTGCTCCATAGAGGCTGCTCTTCCACCCAATAGTTGTTAGTTTTTACGCACGTGAATGAATTATTATATCAAAACGTGGCTTTTCTGACCAGCAAACAGCTGGAGTTCATTTGGTTTTAAATGCTTTTAATAGCATTATGTACTCTTGACGTTCCGCCAGACTCAATTTGCTGAGCTGATCTTTGCGCTGGAGCGCTTCCAATCGCTGTTGCAAATACTGATCTTCAATAGCACGGAACGTGTCCAAAAATTCTTGGCTTAGTTGCTCTTCCGTAATTTGGTGTTCCCAAAGTGCCAGTTTATTCAGGATGGCACTTTCTGGAGTATCTCGCCAATGTTCGAGCAATTGCGCCGTTGTTAAGTTTGGTTGCGCCAGTAATTTTTGTTGCAGTTGCAGCAACAAGTGTACGCCAGGTAAGTTAGCATCACCCAACTCAGGCGCTAGCGGCATTACCGTCGCGAGCAACGGGTGTTGCACGAGCAAAGCAATAGCTCTACGCATCGGGGTCATCTTGCTGACCTGCGCTGGATTTTGCAGTGTTTTTGGCGCTTTACCACCTCGAGCAATACTCTGCTTGTCTTGATGGGGGCGACCTACTAAGTTTCCTAGTCGTTCGAGCAAGGATTCACGATAAAATTCACTTGGAATTTGCAGAATCAACTCATTTGCTTTTGACCACATGGCCGACTTGCCCGCATCGGACGTTACATCCATTTCAGCCAATAAATGTTCAAACATGTAATGGCTTAATGGTTGGGCTTGGTTCAGCCGCTGCAAAAATGCCTCTTTGCCTTCTTTTCGCACTAAAGTATCTGGGTCTTCACCATCAGGTAAAAAGATAAACTTTAGTTCCACGCCATCTTTGAGTTGCGGCAAGGCATTTTGCAGCGCACGCCATGCTGCATCTCGCCCTGCACGATCGCCGTCATAACAACAGACAACGCTTGGGCAGAAGCGAAACATGGTTTGCATGTGCTCGCTGGTCGTGGCGGTTCCTAAGCAAGCAACCGCGAAATCAATGCCGAATTGCGATAAAGCCACGACATCCATATAGCCTTCGACCACTAAAATTTGCGCCAATCGTTCTTTGTTTTGTCGTGCTTCATACAAGCCGTATAACTCACGGCCTTTGTGAAATAACCGCGTTTCCGGCGAGTTTAAGTATTTGGGAGTGCCTTCACCCAGCACTCGCCCGCCAAAACCAATGACTCGGCCCCGTTTATCGCGAATTGGAAACATTAAGCGATCACGGAAAAAATCGTATTCACGACCTTGCTCGTTGCGATTGGTCAGTTTGATGTCAAACAACTGGTCGCGGCTGGCTTTGGTGGTCGCGAGTTGTTTCAGTAGAAAGTCCCACGAATCCGGCGCATAACCAATGCTGTATTTGGCAATGGTTGCGTCGGACAACCCACGTGATTTGGCATACTGCGCCGCTTTTTCATGCTGATGTAACTGAGCACGATACAGTTGAGCCGCTTTTTCCATTTGCGAAAAATCGTCGGCGGTCGCTTGTGGATAGCTTTGTTTGCCGTTTGCTTCACGAGGCACTTCCATGTGATGCATCCGAGCCAATTCTTCAATCGCTTCCACAAACTCTAATTGCTCATAGGCCATTAAAAAACTGATGGCATTGCCATGAGCACCACAGCCAAAGCAATGGTAAAACTGTTTGTCATAACTGACAGTAAACGATGGCGATTTTTCGTTATGAAATGGACAACACGCCGAATAATTCTTACCCGCTTTTTTTAACGGTACGCGCTGATCAATAAGCTCGACAATATCAGTGCGAGCCAATAAATCATCAATAAAAGGTCTTGGAATTGGGCCAGCCACTTGGATTCCTTAACGCGCTTTGCAAGTACCATAAAAACACAAACCGTGCAGCAAGCACGGTTTGTTGTCAAGTCGGTCAATCATGGTGTTTTGCACTGATAAATCAATGAAATCACTAAGTTATTAATTCAGGCGCGCTTTGACCAGTCCGCTTAATGCACCCATATCTGTACGACCTTGCACCTGTGGTTTAAGCCACGCCATGACCTTCGCCATGTCTTGCATTGAGCCAGCACCAGTTGCGGCAATTGCTTGTGTCAGCAAATCATCCAGTTCCGCGGCAGATAAAGCTTGCGGTAAGAATGTGTCAATCACGGCAATTTCAGCAAGTTCGGTATCAGCTAAATCTTGACGATTGGCAGACACATATTGTGCCGCAGCTTCTTTACGCTGCTTCGCCATTTTAGTCAAAATTGCCAAGATATTGGCATCGGTAGGTTCGAGTTGGGCATCGATCTGGCGCTGTTTAATTTCAGCCAGCGCCATTCGAATTGTGCCAAGGCGAAGTTTGTCCTTGGCACGCATAGCGTCTTTTTGTGCTTCCTGAAGTTGCTCGAGCAGAGCCATAGAAGCGAGACGTATTAGTAAAGCTTGATGCGACGAGCGTTTTCGCGAGACAGCTTCTTCATGTGACGTTTCACAGCAGCAGCTTTCTTGCGCTTACGAATCCATGTTGGTTTTTCGTAGAACTCTTTCGCGCGAACGTCAGCCAGGATGCCAGCTTTTTCGCATGAACGTTTGAAACGACGCAGAGCTACGTCAAATGGTTCGTTTTCTTTAACTTTAACTACAGGCATTAAAATCTCACCTCGGTTGATGGGTGCCGCGAACACTGTCTACGGACTACCAATACGATTAAAAATGGTGCGGTATTCTACTCAAAACCAATACGCAAAGTAAAGCCGTTTTATGGTCTCTGGTACACAATCGCGAAAACCTATACAATTCGCGGCTTGCAGACTGATAGAGAGAGGGTGGCATGCGCGTTTTAGGTATCGAAACTTCGTGCGATGAGACAGGAATTGCTGTGTATGACAGCGAACAAGGCCTGATGGCGCACATCGTTTATAGCCAAATCGCGTTGCACGCGGATTATGGTGGAGTCGTTCCCGAACTAGCAAGCCGCGATCATATCAGAAAAACCCTGCCATTGATCAAGGAAACATTGGCGCAGGGTCATATTGATGTCGATAGTATTGATGGTGTGGCATACACGGCAGGCCCGGGTCTTGCCGGCGCTCTGATGGTGGGGGCTGCCATTGGTCGCAGTTTAGCCTTTGCCTGGAACAAACCTGCTCTTGCAGTGCATCACATGGAAGGCCATTTGTTGGCTCCAATGCTTGAAACTACCCCTCCTGAATTCCCGTTTGTGGCCTTATTGGTCTCGGGTGGACATACGCAATTAGTTCGTGTTGATGGGATTGGTCGTTACGAATTGCTGGGGGAGTCAATTGACGATGCGGCCGGCGAGGCCTTTGATAAAACTGCCAAACTCATGGGGCTGGATTATCCTGGCGGCCCGTTGCTTGCGAAACTTGCCACCCAAGGCAATCCAACAGCCTACAAATTCCCACGACCAATGACCGACCGTCCTGGTCTTGATTTTAGCTTCTCTGGTTTAAAAACTGCCGCCGCGAACATGCTCGCACAAGAAGGTAAATCTCCTGAGGTGTTGGCCAATATCGCTGCCTCTTTCCAGCAAGCGGTGGTTGATACCTTGGTGATTAAATGTGAGCGAGCGCTCAAGCAAACAGGGTTAAAACGGTTGGTGGTGGCAGGCGGCGTCAGTGCAAATCAATCGTTACGTCAACAGCTTGAGCTTTTACTGAAAAAATTAAAGGGCCAGGTGTTTTATCCAGGTAAAGAATTTTGCACGGACAATGGCGCGATGATCGCTTATGCCGGCTGGCAACGTCTAAAAGCAGGGCAGCAGCAAGACTTATCGATTGGCGTCACGCCACGTTGGCCAATGGCGCAGTTATCGCCCGTTGGCGATTAAGCGTCAATGTAGATACGGTTACAACAAAACAAAAGCGCCTGCAAGGGCGCTTTTGTTTTTCTATCGACATTGGCCGATGGAAGCGAGGTAGCACAAGCCGTCATTCTTTTAAACGCTTGGTTTTATCCCACACCTTGGATTCAGTACCTTCCCATAGCCGTACTATGTTTTCTCGGTGTCGCACGACTATTAAAATACTTAGCATCAGCACAGGGATTGTATAAAGAGGTTTGATGAAAAACGTAAAAATCGGTGCCAAGCTCACAGTGACAATGGCGGCAAAGGAGGAGTAGCCAGTGGCGCCGACTAAAATCATCCAACCAGCCACCAACAAACCTGCTAAATCCAGACCGATCGGCAGCATAGTGCCAAAAGCAGTCGCCACCGCCTTGCCGCCTTTAAAACCAAAGAAAATTGGATAGATGTGGCCAAGACAGGCGCAAATGGCGATGATACCTAAATAAAAAGGTTCGATTTTTAGAAAATAAGATCCCCAGACTGGGATTGTCCCTTTTAATACATCAGCCACCAGCACCATCACCGCAGGAATAGTACCACCTAAGCGCAGTACATTGGTGGCGCCTGGATTACCAGAACCATGTAAACGAGGGTCTGGTAAGCGAAATAGCTTGCTGACGATAACGGCGGACGATACGGAGCCACAGAAATAGGCCAACAGCATCATGCCACCTATTAACAGGGTCATGGACAATTTTCCTCAACGGCGAAATTACGTTACTATCGCCAAATTATGTAAGGCGGTCAGGTTAGCAATTTTTTGACCAGTTTGCCTATCCGACCAGCCTTTGTGCATCAAAAAATTTGCCAGTGAGTTAGCAATGGACATCGTTTTTGTAAATCAACTAAAAATCGACACCGTGATTGGCGTCTATGATTGGGAAAAAACAATTCAACAGACGCTCGTCATTGATTTACAGATGGCGACGGATATTCGCAAAGCTGCCGCAGGTGATGACCTTGCTTACACTATCGATTACGCGGTGGTCTGTGAAAAAGTTCAGCAGTTAGTGCAAGCAAAGCCGTTGGAGTTGATTGAAACCGTTGCTGAAAACATCGCCACCATGATTTTAAACGATTTTCCTGCTCGCGCAGTGATGGTACGCGTCGGCAAACCCGCAGCGGTCAAAGCGGCGGCAACGGTGGGTGTGGAAATTCGCCGGGGTCATTGGTAATGCCGCAAATTTTTATAAGCCTTGGTAGTAATGCCGATCGTGAATATCACATTCGGCAAGCGGTTATAGAACTTGCTGCTGTGTTTGGCGCTTTGCAATTATCGACTGTGTATGAAAGCGAATCTGTGGGCTTTGTTGGTGATGCATTTTTGAACATGGTGGTCGGCGCTCACACAGAGTTATCTATCGCCCAGTGCGTGCAGGTGTTTAAAGCCATTGAAGATAAATATGGTCGTGTGCGCGATTCAGCCAAGTATTCAGGTCGAACGTTAGATTTGGATTTGCTGACCTATGATGAGGTAATTTGCCAAGAACCGGCGCAATTACCGCGTGATGAAATAGTACACAATGCCTATGTACTGTTGCCGCTAGCCGAGCTCGCCCCTGATTTGATACATCCAGTCAGCGGTTTAACCTATAGCCAGTTATGGCAACGCTATCCAAAGCAGCAAAAGCTTTGGCCCATTCCATTCCAATTTCCTGCAAAATAAGTTAATTTGTACCAAGTGGTACTAATTGTATTTGGCCTGTATCGTCACAACTTTTTACAACTTGGTGGTGATTGATTGGTCAACGTACCTGTTTCGTTTAACAAACCGTGTTATTTTATACAGGTGTTTCCTGCGTTCTCTGATGGAGCCGTTCTGAGAATGCGCGCACATTCCCCTTTTTAGCAAGATTGGCGCTGATTATGAAAATCGTAAAACCACTGATTGTCTCCCTATTCGTCACAGCCACGGTGATTGGCTCTGTCGCGTTTGTCAAAGCCCATCAATTGATGGTGATGTCCGCTGGTGGCGAGCAACAAATGCCACCTGAAACTGTGTCGGTATTTGTCGCGCAAACTCAACAATGGCCGAACACCTACACGGCAATTGGCACCGTCGAAGCAGACGAAGGCATCATGATTTCGGCGCAAGTGCCAGGTAAAGTCAAACGTATAACCTTCCAATCGGGTGCAGAAGTCAAAGCGGGCGATGTACTCATCGAACAAGAAGCGATTAACGAAACGGCGCAGTTAAGTGCGGCCCAAGCCCGGTTGAAACTGGCTAAAACCAGCTACCAACGGGTGGTGGAGTTAAAACGTAACAAGTTAGCCAGTCAAAGCGAGCTGGATTCTGCCCAACAACAAGTCGATTCAGCCCAAGGTGAAGTTGACGATTTAAGTGCCACCTTGCAGAAAAAGTTAATCCGCGCGCCGTTTGATGGCCGTGTTGGCATCCGCCAAGTGGACTTAGGTACGGATCTGCAGGTCGGAACTGCCATTGTATCGCTGCAAGCGACGAATCGAGTGCGGGTGAATTTCCCTGTGCCACAAGACTGGCTGTCGCAAATGAATACCGGTCTTCATGTCGATGTAGCAACTGGCGGTAAAGTGAATCAAGTGGTGAGTGGTGTGATCACCGCTATCGGCGCTGAAATTCATCAAGAGACACGCAATGTGGTGGTGCAATCGTCGCTGGATAACGCCAGTAAAGCGCTGGTACCCGGCATGGCAGTGACAACGACAGTGACCTTAAGTGAGCCGAATCAGGTCTTAGCAGTACCGTCTGCAGCAATTATCTACGCCCCCTATGGCGATACCTTGTTTGTGGTCGAAGAAAAAGACGGCGCTTTGATTGCGCGTCAGCAATTTATTCAGACTGGCCGCTCGCAAGGTGATTTTGTGGAAGTGACTAAAGGTCTAAAAGCAGGCGAGAAAGTGGTCAGCGCCGGTGCATTTAAATTGTTCAACAACCAGCCGGTGGTGATTGGTACTAAACCAACACCAGAATTCAAAACCACCCCAACGCCGTCTGATAGTTAAGACGAGCGAGGCAGGTTAAGTTATGAAATATACTGATATTTTTATTAAAAAGCCGGTGCTGGCCATCGTCGTCAGTCTGCTTATTTTATTGGCAGGGATTCAATCCCTGAGCAGTTTATCGGTGCGACAATATCCTCGCAGTGATATTGCGGTGATTAAAATTCAAACCGTTTATATCGGCGCCAACGCCGATGTAGTGCGTGGTTTTATCACATCGCCAATTGAACGTGCTATTGCCTCCGCCGGTGGTATTGATTACGTCGAATCCCAAAGCTCGATGGGGGTATCGACCGTGACCGCCCATCTGTTACTGAACTACGACCCGCTGAAAGCGATGACCGAGATCAGTGCCAAAGTGAACCAAGTGCGCGGTGAATTGCCTCCTGAGGCCGAAGTGCCATCGATAGCCATTGAAGCGGCCGATAGTCAATTTGCGCAAGCTTATCTAAGTTTTAGTTCGGATATTTTAGAGCAGAACCAAATCACCGAGTTTTTAACCCGGTCGGTGCAGCCGCGGTTAATTGCGGTCAATGGTGTGCAAAAAGCGGAAATTTTAGGTGGTCGTACCTTTGCGATGCGCATTTGGTTAAAAACCGAAAAAATGGCGTCCTATGGCATCACCCCAGCCGAAGTGCGTAGCGCCTTAACGCAAAACAACGTGCAAGCGGCCATTGGTCAAACCAAAGGCACGTACACCCAAGTCAATTTAAATGCCAATGCAGGCCTGACAAATGTCGAAGATTTTCGCCGTATTGTCATTCGCCAAAATGACAATGGCGTGGTGCGGTTATCCGACATCGCTGACGTGGTGCTCGGCGCTGATGATTACAGCGTGGAAGTCAACTACTCCGGGAAAACCGCGGTCTTTATGGGCGTGTTTGTGGCGCCAAACGCCAACTCGCTGGAAGTGATTCGCAATGTCACGGCGGAAATGGAAACAATCCAAGCCGATTTACCAGCGGGGTTGGCTGGTGAAGTGTCCTACGACGCCACCAAGTACATTGACGCTGCGATTCAAGACGTGATCAAAACGCTGACCGAAACCTTGGTCATAATCATCGTGGTCATTTTCTTGTTCTTAGGTTTTAGTCGCTCGGTACTGATCCCGATCATCGCCATTCCATTGTCGTTGATTGGTGCCGTGTTCATCATGAAACTGTGCGGTTTCTCGTTGAATTTGCTGACCTTGCTGTCCATCGTGTTGTCGGTCGGCTTGGTGGTCGACGATGCTATCGTGATGGTGGAGAACATTGAGCGACATATCCAAGAAGGCTTAAAACCCTTTAATGCAGCCATTGTCGCGGCGCGCGAACTGGCTGGGCCCATTATCGCTATGACAGTCACGCTGGTCTCTGTCTATGTCCCTATTGGTTTGCAAGGCGGTTTAACCGGTACTTTATTCCGCGAATTTGCGATTACCTTGGCCGGTGCCGTGACTATCTCTGCCATTGTCGCGGTGACCTTATCGCCAATGATGGCATCTCGAATGCTAAAGCCACATAGCGAGATCAAAGCGCCGTTGTCGAAGCTGTTTGACCGTTTTGCGGTGTTTTACAACCGCAAGTTGCGCCAGTCGATTGAGAACCGTGCCGGTGTGTATTTGTTTTGGGGTTTTATCACGTTATCCGTGCCACTTCTTTATACATTTTCCAGCAAAGAACTAGCTCCTCTTGAAGACCAAGGGGTTATTTTCGGGATTGTTGATGCGCAAGCCAACGCTACCATTGACCAATCGTCGTTCTACGGTAAGCAAGTCAACGAAGTGTTTATGAATGTGCCGGAAACCGACTTTACCTTCCAGATCACCTTTCCAACCGGTGGTTTTGGCGGCATGGTGACCAAACCTTGGGCGGAGCGCGACCGCACCACGCAAGAAATTTTGCCGGAAGTGCAGCAAAAGCTTGGCGAAGTCGCTGGTATTCGAATTCTGCCAATCACGCCACCGTCGTTGCCAGGTGGCGGTCAATTCCCGATTGAGTTTGTGATTGCGTCTACTGCCGATAGCAAAGAAATTTATGACTATGCACTGAAACTGCAACAGGTGTTTACGCAAAGCGGTAAGTTCTTCTTCCCACCAATGCTGGATATGAAAATTGACCAGCCGGAATACCAGTTGAATATCGACCGCGAAAAAGTTGCCGATTTAGGTCTAGATATGCGCACCGTGACGCAGGATTTAGGCATTTTGCTAGGTGGCGGCTGGGTGAATCGTTTTAATAAAGATGGCTTGAGCTACAAGGTCATTCCGCAGGTGAAACGCCAAGAGCGTTTAACACCGGACGATTTAGCGAAGTTGTATATTACAGGGCCGAATAACAGCATGATCCGCTTGGATCAAATCGCCACGCTGACGCATTCGACCGTGCCACGTTCGATTAACCGTATGCAGCAGCTCAATGCAGTGAAAATCTCAGGTATGGGTCAAGGTACGCTGGGCGAGCTGCTCAGCTACATGGAAGTGGAAGCGAAGAAAATTCTGCCACCAACCTACACCATCGACTACACAGGCGAATCGCGCCAGTTTAAACGGGAAGGCAACACCTTCTTACCGGCGTTTTTGATGGCCTTGACGATGATTTTCTTGGTGTTGGCGGCGCAATACAACAGCTTCCGCGATCCGGTGGTGATTTTGGCCGGTTCTGTACCGCTGGCGATGTTTGGTGCCTTGATCTTCACCTTCTGGAAGATGTGGGCGCCAATTCCGTATTGGACGGACCCAATCACCAGCACGCTAAACATCTACTCGCAAGTTGGCTTGGTCACCTTGGTGGGCTTGATTGCGCGTAACGGTATCTTAGTCGTGGAATTTGCTAACAAATTACAAGAAGAGGGCATGGCAAAAATCGATGCGATTTGCCAAGCGTCGGTGCTGCGTCTTCGCCCTGTGCTGATGACCAGTATCGCGACGATTGCCGGTCACACGCCGCTGATTTTTGCCGAAGGCGCAGGCGCGGCCGCACGGAACTCCATTGGTATCGTGTTGGTGTTTGGCATGACCATCGGCACCATATTCACTTTGTTTGTACTGCCTTCGGTGTACATTTTGTTGGCGAAAGATCATCAACATGATCGTGAAAAACAAGCGGCACTGGAAGGTGCATAACTACCAACGTTAACCAATGACTAAAAAAGCCAGCCAGTTCGTTGCTGGCTTTTTTATTCTTAACCCCTTGTTCGTGATGTGTTGTTCACGCCGATGGTTACAGTTCTTGTAACCGTGGGCCGATACATCTTGATGCTAATACCTTGGAGTAGCGTTATGAATTCCGTGATCCTGCACTGTTTAAACGCCGAAAGTTATGCGTTGTGGCAGCGCGGAGAGTACTTACCGCAGAGTTTGAGCAGTGACGGTTTTGTGCATCTATGTACATGTTCACAGCTGCCTTGGGTAATTGAAACCTTCTATGGCGATGGTGATGGTGTCCATCTACTGCTGATTGATGCCTCGTCGTTAGGCGCTGCGTTGAAATATGAAGCGGCGGCTGGCACTGATGCGGCTCCAGATGGATTATTCCCGCACCTGTATGCACCTATTCCTGCACTCAGTGTGCTGGATTGTGTGTCTTATTCGATGTTTTGTCGCAGCCGACCGCGTGTGATCAGTCGCCGTCATCGTCAGCTTTTGCAACGGTATGCTTTTGCCAGGTTACCTGTCGAAGGCACCTTATATATCAGTACTTGGCGAAGCGACGAAGAAACCGCAGACGGCGGTCCTGTTGGCACTGCGATGCTTGGTATGTACAGTGATTTTCCGTTCAGTGTCTCCTGTTTTCACCGCTTAGCATTTGACGAAGTGTGGCACTTTTATGAAGGTTCGCCGCTGGATTTATTCTTGTTGCACCCAGATGGTCGTACCGAACAGGTGCGGCTTGGGCCTGATGATTTACGTCAATTTGTGGTGCCCAAAGGCGTATGGCAAGCAGGCCGATTGGCACAGGCCGCAGAAGACAGCAGTTTGACGTCATGGCCGACGTCGAGTCATGCCAATGAAAGTCGATATGCGTTGTTCGGTTGTACCATGGCGCCAGGTTTTCACGGCCGCTGTTTTGAAGCGGCCCAACCATCGACTCTTAAACAGCGCTACCCAAGCTGGGCGGCGCTGATCGATGAGTTATCGGTAAACGACGAGCACACCCAGATGCCTGATGGCTTTGCGCCTTAAGCAAGGTGCAACGCAGTTAGATGTTGCTCAATGTGCAATTGATGGGCGGCCATCGCTTGGGCCACGGTTAAATCGCCGTAAGCAAAATGCGGGTGCGTGATACTCGCTTGCTGCAAGGCCGTGAGGCTGGCCAATAAGCGGTCTAAGGCGGCATCTGCAGCAACGGTCGGGTCTAAGCTGGCTGCACCCGGGATAGGCTCATCCAATGGGTGTGACATCTTGCCGCGCGCTTGAAACACCGCCAAGGCCATCGGACCGATACTAGCGCGAAACCACGCCGGTTTGAGCTGCGCAAAGCCATGCAATGAACCCTCGACACTTTGTGCCAAATGCTGAAAGACTTGGCTGGCAGTCCATGGCGTGTCAGAGCGCAAGGATTGACCTTTAAATGCCTCTAATCGCTGCATTAGCTGAGTTAAATTCGCCTGATAAGCGCCTGCCTTGTGATGGACGAGGACTGCGGATAGACCTACCACGGCCACACTTGAAAAGATAAATGTGCGACGATTCATGATGCTCCTGTTTGGCCTGCCAGCCAGTTCGCTTTTGCCACACGAATACTGTCGAGGCGGTGTTGATGAAGGTGCTGGCGAATTTGTTCGCCTTGCACGCCCATGGCGACGATGGCTTTGACATCCACCGCGCGTGCCGCGTGCGCGAGCTGTCGCAAAAAGTCGGCTTGTGGGTAGTCGGCCAGTTCAAAACCGGTGCGACCGCGTAAATCGGCGGTACCAACGGTTAATAACGATTCCAAGCGTTCAGGCTTACGCCACAGATCGATCCCATCAAATAACTTTAACAACGTTGCTGAGCGTAATTCCAGACATTTGTGCAGTAATTGATGAAATTCGCATGCAAGTAGCGCCAGATCGCGACAATCATTCGGCACTCGTAAACGTTGGCATAAGGTTTTAATCGGTGCAAGGCCGGTGTGTTCATGGCCATGATGGGCTGGCCATAGTTCTTTGGCGGTCAGGCCTTTACCAAGATCATGCACCAAGGCGGCAAAACGGATATCCAATCGGTCTGACAATAAACACGCTTGTTCTAGCACCATCATGGTGTGCACACCGGTATCGATTTCAGGATGCCACTTGGGCGGATTGGGTACACCCCACAAACAGTCGAGTTCGGGCATCAGCTGGGCGAGCGCACCGACGTCGCGTAACAATAAAAAGTAGGCGCTGGGCGTGGTCTCGGTTAAGGCGCGTGATGTTTCTTGCCACACTCGCTCGGCGGTTAGGTGTAAAAGCTCGCCGCTTGTCGTGATGTCTTTGAGTAATCGTAAGGTTTCAGGCGCAACCGTGAAGCCTAAATGGGCAAAGCGCGCCAAGAAACGCGCCACGCGCAACACGCGAAGAGGATCTTCAACAAAGGCATCGGACACATGACGGAGAATTTTATCGGCCAGATCTTGTTGCCCAGCATAAGGGTCAATCAGTTCGCCGCTGACTTCGTCGAGCGCCATGGCATTGATGGTGAGATCGCGGCGCAGCAAATCTTGCTCCAGCGTCACATCCGGTGCGAAATAACAAGCGAAGCCGGTGTAGCCTTGTCCCTGTTTTCGTTCCGTGCGAGCTAGCGCATATTCTTGTTTAGTTTTGGGATGTAAAAATACCGGAAAGTCTTTACCAACGGCGACATAGCCTGCGGCGAGCATTTGTTCAGGCGAGGCCCCGACCACCACGTAATCACGATCCTGGACTTCGCGTTGCAATAAACGGTCGCGCACGGCGCCGCCGACAAGATAAGTTCTCAATGGCTTTCCTGAGGTGGATTTTTTTGCCATTATAACCGCTCAGTAACATGTGCGTGATAGTGGATTTTACATTGCGCATGTCTTTGGATTAAACGCCCGATAGGTGGCTATGTATAACGCATTTTATGGCTTAACCAGTCAGCCGTTTTCGATTGCACCCAACCCTGATTTTATGTTTTTGGGCACTCGCCATACGGAAGCATTGGCGCATCTGCGGTACGGTTTGGGAGACGCCGGTGGTTTTGTGTTGCTGACCGGCGAAGTTGGTACCGGAAAAACCACGGTCTCGCGTTGTTTATTGGCCGAATTACCCAGCACGACGCAAGTGGCGTTTATTCTCAATCCAACATTATCTGAGCTGGAATTATTAGCGGCGATTTGTGACGAGCTCAAAATTCGCTACAAAAAAACCGATGCCAGTTTGAAACTGTTAACGGATAAAATCACCCAAAAACTGTTGAAGAATCATCAAGCGGGCACCAACACCATTTTAATTATTGATGAAGCACAGCACTTGCAGCCAGCTGTGTTGGAACAACTGCGACTGTTAACCAATTTAGAAACCAACACGAAAAAGCTGTTGCAGGTGATTTTAATTGGTCAGCCCGAATTGCAGCAGTTATTGCAACGTCAGGATTTACGCCAGCTAGCGCAGCGCATTACCGCCCGTTACCATTTGATGCCGCTAACCTTAGCCGAAGTTCGTCTGTACGTGCAGCACCGCTTGCAAGTCGCTGGCTGCTTGCGTCCGGTGTTTACCGACGCGGCGGTGAAAAAATTGTTTGAACTGTCAGGTGGCATCCCGCGTCTGCTCAATCTGCTGTGTGATCGGGCTATGTTAGGCGGCTACAGTCAGCAACAGGCGATGATTGATGCGCCGCTCGTAACCATGGCGGCGGCAGAAATTCTGGCCTTGCCAACGCCCGCCAACACCAGCAACGTGACGCCTTTGCCGCGTTGGGTGTGGCCTTTGTTTAGTTTGCTTTGTCTAGCCGTTGGCATTTTCAGCGCGCTGTGGTGGCAAAGTCGTGGAGTGTCGTAAATGTCGTTATTGATGGATGCCTTAAAGCAACAAGCCAGTCAGCACGCTGACGCAACACCTGGCGCTGCTGCGCCAGTGGCTGCGCCCACTGCGCGCACCTTGCCGCGTTGGTGGTTATTTGTTGTGGTAGGCACAATGATTTTAGTGCTAGGCGTGATGGCTGGTTTGTGGTTAAACCGTTTGTTGTTGCAGCCTCGCGTGGCAGAGGTTCCTGCGGTGGCTGCTGCGGTGGTGCCCGTTACACCCACCACAGTCCCGCCGGCGTCGCCGGGTCTTATTTTAAGTGATCTGTTAGCCCAACCCACCAGCGAAGAGCTAGCAGCGGCAGCCGAACAAGAGCAATTGGTGATTAGTAGCGAGGTGTCCGAGCCGCAATCCCATGGCCAAACCTTGGATGAGCAAGTGGCGACACTGACGGGTGAAGCGCAGATGCAAGATGAGTTCCCCGAAGGCCGAGTGCTAGGCGCGGGGCGACAAATGCAAGAAGCAGATCCGTCAGCGCCGGTGGCTGACGCTAGCCATCAATCTCGCGAGGTTAAAGATTTTGGTAGCACGCCAACCCGAGAATTAAGCGCGAACGACGTGCCGCAAGACCTGCGCGATAAATTCCAATCCGCGATGGATGCGTTGGCCAGCGAGCCTAAACAACCCAAAGTCAGTGAATATGCGGCGCCGGCGCGGGATGTGCAATCCTTGGATGACATCATTCAACGCCAAATTCCACCGCTGCGTTTTGAGGCTCATGTCTATGCCACCGAGCCGATGCAGCGTTGGGTGAAAGTCAATGGCAAGGATCTGCAAGAAGGGCAGTGGATCACCGCGGATATTCAACTTAAAGAAATCACGCCGCAATATGTATTGATGCAAACAGGCCGGCAGATGTTTAGCATGCCGGCGCTGAGTGAATGGTCCTATCGGGGCAACACCGGCCGTTAAGGAAGTACCGATTGCCGGAAGAACTTTGGTAAATCTATGCCGAGCTCTTCTGGCTTTAAAATGGCATCAATGGCGGCTTCGGCGTGTTTGTTTTTACTTAAATCCAATTCTTCGACTTCGGTGTAGCGTTTAAAACGAGCGTGGTAGAAAGTCTTTACGATGGGTTTTGCCGCTTCGCTGCCACTTTCCAGCACAATGCCGACTTTGTGGTTTTTCAAGCGCACCAAAGATCCCGGGGGGTAAATGCCGACCGCTTGGATAAACTGATTCACCAGCTCCAAATCAAAATGGCTGCCACTGTCTTTACGTAAAATCTTCAGCGCCGTCAGGCTGGTTTGTCCTTCTTTGTACACCCGTTGCGCGGTGATGGCGTCGTAGGTGTCGACGATGGCGATCATACGTGCCGCTTGGGAAATTTGCTCACCTACCAGGCGTCGCGGATAACCGCGACCATCCAGCCGTTCATGGTGATGTGCAGCGACATCAAGGCTGATTGGCGATATCCCTGGCACATTTTCTAGCAGTTCACGGCTGTACACCACATGGTCACGCATCACCACGAATTCGTCATCTGTCAGTTTACCCGGCTTATTCAATACCGCATCTGGTACTTTGATTTTACCGATGTCATGCAACAAGGCGCCGGTTGCAAGTTGCTGGATTTGCTCGTCGGGCAGTTGCAAATACTTGGCGAAAATCGTCATCAAAATAGAGACGTTCACCGAGTGTTCGAGCAAATAGGCATCTTTTTCCCGAATTTGACTCATGCAAAGTAACGCATCTTGATTGCGAAAAATGGAGTCAATAAACCCATCGGCACATTGCTGAAAGGGTGCAAGCTCAATGGGCTTGCCAGCCAACACATCGGAAAAGGCTTTTTGTTGAAGCTGCTTGGCTTGGTGGTATAGCTCGGCCGCTTTAGGCAGTTCTTGGGTGATTGCGGTTTTGCTGGGACGCACGGCGACGGGTGTGTCGGGCGTTTCAAGAGCTGTCTGTGGCACATCAACGGTGCTGCGGGCAGGGTCGACAATCACTTCTAACACGCCTTTGGATTTCAGCGCTTGTAACAAGGCATCGGACTTTAAAAAGCCTTCACTGGTAATTTTTACCTGACCCGTTTGTCGAGTGACTTCGACGACATACATCCCTGTTGTAAGTTGTTCAATGTGAATACGTTGATACATAGAGAAACTGCTGCCACGAACAAAGCGATGAATATCGAACAAGGTAACAAATAAACGGTTTTAGGAAAAGTTACCGAGCAAGGCTTACTAGAGAATTAACAACCTATTGACTTAGTTTGGATTTTAGACGAAAAAAAACCAGCCGAAGTTGCCCGAGGCTGGTACCAAAAAGGGCTTACCGAAGTAAGCCCGGACAGGAGAGGGTTAGATGGCGGTGTCTTTCATCGTCATCAACGAGGCATTGCCACCGGCCGCTGTGGTGTTGATAGTGATGGTTTTTTCCGTCACTAAACGGTGTAACAGGCGCTCATCGGCTGGTGTGGTAATGAGTGGCGAAATGGCGCCATCGCGACCGGCGATCAGCTCGCCGGTTACCGCTTTGACTGCGCTACCCGCTTCGACCACAGCGGCGGCCACCAGCGGGTTGCCGATTAAGGCTTTCAGTTGGGTCAGCTTCACCACGCTAAACAGCGCTGGGTGTAAGTTCGAAGCCAGCAGTACTTTGCGAATGGCATCGGCCTCGGCGGCGTCTTTGTCTTCCACCACAGCGACCACGGCGTTACCGGATGCCAGTGCGGTCATGATTGACAATACCCAGTACTTAAAGCAGGCCGATTCGTCGCGCACGCAAGCCACCACACCACGAGCTTCTAAGTGCAGTTGGTTGGATTCACCGGTAGGTCCTGGCAGTTGAATAGGTGCTGCCAGTTCTTTTTCGATAAAAGCCAATAAACCACGGGCAGAGGCCAGTACTTGCTGCAAGTCGGCTTCTTGCTTGACTACCACAGCGTTAGACGCCAATTGCGCGAGGAACTGACGCACCACGGATGAGCGGGCAACGATGTCGCTACGTTGCCACTGCACTTGCGCTTTGGCGGCTTGCGACAGCAGGTTGTTGACGCTGTTGTCCGTGCCATTGGCGGCTAAAATCGCTTGTTTTTTGTCATCGGCCAGTGGCGCTTCAACCACGTGGTGATTGTCTTTGACCAAACGCGTTAAGTAGAACGGACCACCGGCTTTAGGGCCTGTGCCTGACAAACCGCGACCACCGAATGGTTGCACACCAACCACGGCACCGATCATATTGCGGTTGACGTAGATGTTGCCGGCTTTGATATCGCGCGTCACTTGGTGCGTGATATGCGCGATACGGCTGTGGATACCCATGGTTAAGCCATAACCGGTGGCATTGATTTGCTCGACCACTTGGTCCAGCTGGTCGGCGCTAAAGCGAATAACGTGCACGCACGGACCAAACACTTCGCGTTGCAGCAGGTTTAAGTTGCTGATCTCATACAAGCGCGGCGCAAAGAAGAAATGATTGTCACCGGCTGGAATTGGGCATTCGTAATGCAGTGTCGCTTTGCCTTCCAAGTATTTTACGTGGTTGGTTAACCCGGTCAGCGCTTTTTGGTCAATCACGGGGCCGACGTCGGTGGCCAGCAGCGATGGGTCACCGACATGCAATTCTTGCATCGCGCCTTTGATCATATGAATGATCTTGTCGGCGACGTCTTCTTGCAGGAACAACACGCGAAGGGCTGAACAGCGTTGGCCAGCGCTTTGGAAACCGCTCGACACCACATCATCAACCACTTGCTCTGGCAATGCGGTTGAGTCAACGATCATACAGTTTTGACCGCCCGTTTCGGCAATTAATGGCACCGGCTCACCGCCACGTTCGGCCAGTTTACGGGCGATCCAGCTACCTGTCTCGGTTGAACCGGTGAACATCACGGCTTGAATTCGCGGATCTGGCACCACGTGCTCGCCAATCTGACGGCCCGGCGCGATCGCCAGTTCCACCACAGAGGCTGGCAAACCGGCTTCACGCCACAGTTCAATGGCGCGAATGGCAACCAATGACGTTTGTTCGGCTGGTTTGGCAACGACTGTGTTACCGGCAGCCACCGCGGCCGTGACTTGGCCTAAGAAAATAGCCAATGGGAAGTTCCATGGGCTGATACACAGCACTACGCCGCGGCTTTGGATTGGACTGCCAGCGAACATGTTTTCCGCTTGCAGCGCGTAATAGCGGCAGAAATCCACGGCTTCACGAATTTCCGCCACGCTGTCTGGCACTGTTTTACCGGCTTCTTTGACGCAAATGGCCATCAGCTCGTCACGGTGAGCTTCTAAGGCATCACCCAGCGCATTTAATAAACGCGCGCGCTCCGTGACTGGCGTCGCTGTCCAGCTGCTAAAGGCGGCTTCGGCGCGATCTACCGCGGCTTTCATTTCCTCAGGCGTGGCGTGCTTCACATAACCAATCACTTGCGCGTGATTGGCTGGGTTACGCACCGCTTTAGCACCGTCGACCGGCGCCAGCGCCGACGCTTTTTCGACCCAAGCTTGCATGTTGGCGCGCAGCGGGTTGATGGCGTCGACTTCGGTTAAGTCGATGCCTTTGGAGTTAACGCGCTCACTGCCATATAAGTCTTTTGACAGTGGGATCATGGTGTTGCGTTTGTTTTTCCAGCTGCGGACGATTTCCACTGGGTCTTTCAGCAGGCTTTCCACTGGAATGCTTTCATCGACGATGTTGTTCACAAACGAGCTGTTAGCGCCGTTTTCCAACAAGCGGCGCACTAAATAGGCCAGCAAATCTGAGTGTTCACCAACTGGCGCGTAAATACGGCATGGCACTTTGTCGTCAGCCACCACTTGGTCGTACAAGGCGTCGCCCATGCCGTGCAAGCGTTGGAATTCATAACCTTGGCGGTCTGGGGCCATTTCTAAAATGGTGGCGACTGTGTAGGCGTTGTGCGTGGCGAACATTGGGTAAATCGAATCGCGGTACTCGAGCAGTTTGCGCGCGCACGCTTGGTAGGACACGTCAGTCGACGGTTTGCGGCTAAACACTGGGAAATCGTCATGGCCTTCGATTTGGCTGACTTTGACTTCGCTGTCCCAGTAGGCGCCTTTGACCAAACGCACCATCAGCTTGCGGCCAACCCGCACTGTTAAGTCGCGCAGCCATTCAATCAGCGGTAAACAACGTTTGGAGTAGGCTTGAATGGCTAAACCAAACCCTTCCCAACCGGCTAAATCTTTATCGGCGAATACCGCTTCGATCACGTCCATCGACAGTTCTAAGCGGTTGGCTTCTTCGGCATCGACCGTAAAGCTGATGTCATAACCTTTGGCGGCCAATGCTAAAGTTTTTAAGCGTGGTACTAACTCGTTCATCACGCGGTCGCGGTGGGCGAAGCTGTAACGTGGGTGAATCGCGGACAATTTCACCGAAATGCCTGGGCTTTTTTGCGGGCCGCGTTTTTTCGCCGCTTGGCCGATGACGTTAATCGCCATCATGTAGCTCTGGAAGTAACGGTCGGCGTCTTCCATGGTGCGAGCGCCTTCGCCCAGCATGTCGTATGAATAGGTAAAGCCTTTAGCTTCCAATTCGGTAGCGCGATCGACGGCTTTGTCGATGGTGGTGCCCATCACAAACTGCGTGCCCATGATTTGCATGGCGTAACGCACTGCTTGACGAATGACCGGCTCACCTAAACGGCCGCAGGTGCGTTTCAGCAGACCAAATTGGTTTTTCTTTTCGTCATCGCTGTAGTTGACCAGTTTGCCAGTTAACAACAAACCCCAGGCCGAGACGTTGACAAACAGCGATTCGGAGTTGCCTAAGTGCGAGCTCCAATCACCGTTGGATAATTTGTCGCGAATTAAGCGGTCGGCGGTTAATTTGTCGGGTACGCGCAGCAGCGCTTCGGCCAAACACATCAACACTAAACCTTCTTCGGTCGACAGCGAAAATTCGTTCAGCAGCGCGTCCACGCCACCTTTACCGATTTGCGCTTGACGGATATTCACAACGAGCTGACGCGCACGTTCCCAAGCGCGTGAGCGGGCTTGGTCGCCGATATCGGCCAGTGGCAGCAGAGTTTCTAAGACTTGGACTTCATCTGCGCGGTACAGGTTGCGCAGGGTTTGCCGCAGATCGGTCGGAGCAGTCAGTTCGCCGTGAAAGAGCATAGTTATATCCTGTGTAGGGGGGTAGAAAAAAATAATGCTGCATTTTAGTGAAAGCACTACCGCATTTGGTGGTTATTTTTGCATTTAAACCTTATATAATTTGGTTTTAAGTGCGTTTAACCAGAAAAAATACGGAATATGCAATGAGCTCAAAAGGCAGACCGTTAGATCGAATCGATCGAACAATATTAGCCACGCTGCAGCAAGATGGCCGAATTTCCAATGTCGAATTGGCCAAGCGGGTGAATTTAAGCCCAAGCCCCTGCATCGACCGAGTGCGTAAATTGGAGCAAGAAGGCTTCATTGAAGGCTACGGCGCTAAGTTATCCGCCTCACGTTTAGGCCTTGGCACCGCAGCGTTTATCCAAGTGACACTGGATAGAACCACTGGCGCAATTTTCGATCAGTTCCGCGACGCCGTGGTGCAAATCACCGAAGTAGCCGAATGCCATATGGTGGCCGGTGGCTTTGATTATCTGCTGAAACTGCGGCTATCCAGCATGGAAGCATACCGCGCAGTGCTTGGGCGCATTGTGGATTTGCCAGGTGTTTTGCAAACCCATACGTATGTGGTGATAGAGCAGGTCAAACAAGACGCGGGGCCACCAGCGGAGTGATGTGTTGGTTTCGCACGCTGGTTTTGTGAATTTCGTTGTTAAATTGGTTTTCGCCTAGGCGGCGAGCGGCTGTGCCTGTGGCAAGCGTGGTTTCGCATGCTGGTTTTGTTTTTTTTCTAAATGATTTTCGCCTTCGCGGCGAGCGTGCATGCTGCCGCAGGCGTAACTTTCTTTTGCTTCGCCAAAAGAAAGTCACCAAAGAAAAGGCGACCCCGGGAACGCTCGAAATCCCTGCCGAAAATCAAGCGTCCAAGGCGCCGGCATAACTCGGCTCGCGCTACCGTCGCGAGCCTCAAACATATGCCGTCTTAAAACCTTGGCCACTCGTTTTCGACAGGCTCGCTTTACGGGGATGAAAAGCGAAAAGCACCTGCCGAGGTTTTAATCGTGTGAGGACCAGACCGAATGTCTGAGCAGGCCGATGCTAGCTGCATGACAACTTCAAATAAGTTGTTTTTGCTCTTCTCGGTTGCTTTTGCCGCCCCGTAAAGCGAGCCGCTAAAAAATCGTTTGCCAAGGTTTTAAGCCGGCATATGTTTGAGCACCGCGACGGTAGCGCGGTGCGAGTTATGACGGCGCCTT
>CAYTIQ010000018.1:0-59206 GCA_964437935.1 uncultured Rheinheimera sp. | reverse complement strand
CGACCTTCGGGTTATGAGCCCGACGAGCTACCAGGCTGCTCCATCCCGCGTCCGTCATTGCGAGGCGCATATTAGTGGCGTTCGCGCAGTGCTGCAAGCGTTATTTCAGTTATCCAGACTGACTGCTGGTTTATTGCTCGCTTTGCTGTTATTCCGTACCAAAACTGCATAATAGAAGCCATCCCAGCCGTGAATAGCCGGATCGAGCAGCTGGTCTCGCACAAGGCTGAACTCGGAGTGCTCGGCTAAAAACGCCGCCACTTGCTGCTGGTTTTCACAGGGCAACACCGAGCATGTGGCGTACACCAACTGCCCGCCGGGTTTGAGCATTTTGCTGTAGCGCCTTAGGATATCGGCTTGCAACTGAAGCAACTCGGTTAAATGCTCGGGTTGATGGCGCCATTTGCCTTCGGGGTTACGTTTCAGCACGCCAGTGCCGGAACAGGGCACATCTAATAACAAGCGGTCGGCACTGTCGGCCAATCGTTTGATGGTTTTACTGGAGGTGATGAGCCGCGTTTCAATACAGGCTGCCCCTGCCCGTTTCGCACGTTCTTTTAACGCGTCGAGTTTCCACGCTTCAATATCCATCGATAACACACGGCCGCGGCCTTGCATCTGTGCCGCCAACAACAAACTTTTGCCTCCCGCGCCGGCGCAGGCGTCAATCACTCGCATGCCTGGCTGCACATCTAACTGCAACGCCACCAGCTGCGAGCCAGCATCTTGTTGTTCAAACCAGCCTTCACGAAAGGCAGACGATTTAAACAGTGCCGCATTGCCAGTTACTTCCAACGCCGTTGGCACTTCATTTAGCCGTTTGGTTTGAATGCCTTCCGTTTTCAGCCGTTGCTGCAGTGCATCGAGGTTGGTTTTTAAGCGATTAACCCGAATATAACGCGCCGGGGCCTGCGCTAGCGCCAAACGAGTAGCAGGCCAGTTGGGTAACGCGCTGGCTAATTCATCCAGCCACTGTGGGCAGCCGTCCAGCAACGCTTGCGGCCCCGCGCTTTGTAATGCCTGATAACGGCTACGAACCGCAGCGGTCCAGCCGTTGGCGAGCGTGGGTGTGAGCTGCGACACGAGATGATCAGGCAGCGGCAAGGTGGGTAACGGCTCGTTATGCACCAGCGTCCAGCAGAGATTGAGCTGGCGTAACACCGTCCCGCCCCACTGCACCAACTGCGGATGCGATGCTTGTGGTAGGTTACGCAGCAGCTGCGTGACTACTTTGTCACTGGTTTGCTGCTCCACCAACACGGCGTGTAGCCATTGATTGGCTGGCGCGTGCAGCGCGGGTGCTAATTGCAGGGTTGACTCAAGGGACGACGTCATAAAGATCCTTGCTGCTGACCGACGGTCGCTAAAATGTGGCCGGCGATCTTAGTGACTTTATCGCGCACTCTCAACTATCGAGCTTAAATTAGCCGGTGCAGTTTGGAAAAAACTGGCATCCGCGCCTTGCAGTCATTAGAGTGGCGACTTGGTGTTTGTCTTTTTATAGCTATGGTTTGCATGCGTCACATTGCTTTTTTTCGTGCTAGTTTTTTTCGCGCTAGTTTTTTACAGGCTGGTTTTTTACAAACAGCGCTCGCTTCCCTTGCATGCTGTCATTTCAACGCTAAGCGCTTCACTCCTGCACGACTCACTGTGGTGGCTTTGTCGATGGCATTAACCCAATGTGCACAGCCGCCTGTAAATTCGCCAGCAAAAGAGACAAACCAGCGATCAACCGATCCGTCGAATCAAGCGCCGGCCGCGCAGCCCAGCAACCTGTCATCCCAACATACTGCTGGGCGTCACAACGATGGGCGTCAACACGCCGGGCAAGATAGCATCAGCCAACCTAAACGCCAGCTCGACAGTCCACATGCCAAGCAATTACAACGGCTTAGTCTGGAATGGCTGCGAAAAAGCCCGTTGCAAACCGAGCATCTAAGCCTGTATCTGTTTGATCTTGCGCAGCAACAACTAATTCTCGAGCACCGCAGCGACCAACCGATGCAACCTGCCTCTGTGATGAAACTGATGACCACTAGTGCGGCGTTAGATCTATTGGGTAGCACCTATCGCGGCGCCGTCTCACTACGCATTAGCCCAAGCGATGCCTCGGCGCTGGCTAAGCGCGCGCCAACCGCAGCGCTGTATACGTTGCAGCAACCGCTGGTGATTTATGGCGAAGGTCATAATCAATTGCAACGCCGCGATGTGCAAGCCATCGACGAAACGTTAAAACGCTTAGGTATCGCAGCGCCATCAACCGTGGTGCTGGACCGTCGCTGGATGCCGTTGGCGCCGGTCAAACCCTTTGATGAAAATCCTTGGTCTTGGTACAACGTCGCCCCCGATGCCTTGCTGCTGGAGCAAAATACCCAGTGGTATCACCTCAGCGCCAATTCGCCACAGCTGTCACTGCGCATTGCAGGCATTGATGAACCTATTCAGGTGAATAGTAAAAAAGTCCGTTGGAACGAGCAACCATGCCGGCAAAATGCCTTGCAACAGTTGCATTTTCAATGGCGCGGCACACCACAACGGCCTCTGGTCGAGATCCGTGGTGACTTCCCACGGCAATGTTATTTATCGGGTTACGCGCAGTTATTACCACGGGATTGGGGCTGGCAAGCAGCATGGCAGCGGGTCTGGCCTACGGCCCGCTTGTTGCCGCAATTGCCAAAGGGCAGCGCGACTGTCGAAATTGCCCGCCTAGAAGATGAACCGCTGGCAGTGCGGATCCGCTCCATCAATAAAGATTCGGACAACGTGCAAGCGCGCACCTTGTTTGCCGCGCTGTCCACCGCGCCTGCGCCATCACAGCAGACAAACCAAAGTAGCGCTAGCACAGACTCAAGCCCGGACTTAAGCACGGATTTAAATGCTTCTGCTAAACGACTAACCGACTGGTTACATGCCAAGGGCATCGATACCCGCCAGCTGGTGTTTGAAAATGGCGCGGGTTTATCACGCAGTGAACGGCTGACCGCCAGTGCCTTAGGCGACATGTTGCGCTGGCAGTGGCAACAACCCACACGCTTTGAATTTGTCAGCAGCCTGCCCATCGCCGGGGTGGATGGCACGCTAAAAAACCGATTTGCCGGCCAAGCGGCGGAACAATGTGCGCGGTTAAAAACCGGCACCTTGCGCGATACCACCGCCCTCGCAGGCTATTTACTGCCGCAAAACGGCCAAGGCCCCTATGTGCTGGTGGCGATCCTCAAAGACGAGCAAGCGCTCAGTCAAGGCATCAAATCCTTTAACAGCTGGGTTAATCAGCTGTGTCAGGCGCAGTAAACTTGGCCAATTGTTGCCATAACCAGCGCCAACAAATATCTCGTTTGTGCTGCAGCGTCGCTAAGTCCACCGCTTGAAACCGCACAAACTGCCCGGGGCGCTGCTGGGCAAGTGCATACAAGCTGTAACTGGCGACGGTGCCAATTCGCGGGTAACCGCCGATCGTTTGGTGGTCATTGAGTAACACAATCGGCTGGCCATTGGCCGGTAGTTGAATAGTCCCAAGCGACAACGCTTCCGAATACATGGCGCTGGACTGAGGTTTTGCCAGCGCCGCTCCTTGCAAACGTACACCCATTCGGTTGCTATGCGCCGAAACCTTAAAGATTTTCTGCGCCAGTTGCTGTTGCGCGTTGTCCGCGTCAAAGGATGCCGCCAATGGCAAATAATCCAACGTCAGCGCCGGCGGTGGCAATAACGCATGCTGAATGGAGTACGGTAAGCTGTGGCGTCGTTTCGCTGACAGTTGGCTGGCGTTCGGACTTGGATTGCCGTAAAGGATCTCACCGTCCTGCAGCGGCTTCGGCCGGCCCGAGGCATCCACCCGCGCACAGCTGGCAAAATTCATCTCGAGCTGTAAGCGCCCTTCAATCGCCAAATAACCACGCAGCCCCAACCGATAAAATCCAATGCGTAGCACATCACCAGCGTTGACCCGTAACGCTTGGCCAACTGCCGCCGGTACCTCGTTGATAAACAACGGCCCCAGCGCCCCAGCATGCGCGATGGTCATGGCGCTTAGGCATTCAAATTCAACATTACCGCCGGTGATTTCGATACAGGGCAAAGGGCGATAAAACTGTGCAGGGCTAAACTCGGCACTGTCGGTGACATTGCCAACCAAAGCCTGCGCTAGCCAAGCGGACGGTAAATCCAATACGCCGCTTCGAACATACCCCGTGGCTTGGGCGCCTAGCCGACCGCCATCTTGCAACAACACACCGCCATGCGAGCGGCGAACACGTAATAATGGCGTCATACCGTCACCTGTGCTTGCTGACGTTGTTGTAATTTTTGATACAGCGCCTTATCAATCGGCTGAAATTGCACCCGATCGCCAACGCTGCACCAGGCAGTGCTGGCCGTGTGATACAGCGGCGTCGGACACAAGCCTAACAATTGCCAGCCCCCCGGCGATGCCATCGGATATACCGCGGTTTGTTGATCGGCAATACCCACCGCCCCGGCCGGCACCAGTGGCCGCGGCGCACTGTGACGTGGGGTGGCGATTTGCGCATCGATAAAGCCCAAATACGCAAACCCCGGCAAAAAGCCGATGGCATATACCGAATAAGGCTGTTTGCAATGCAGGTCAATCACCTGCTGTGGCGTCAGTTGATGCTGCTGCGCCACCGCGATTAAATCCGACTCGGCAAAATCGCCATACCATACCGGCAGTTCAATCAACCGCCCTTGCACCGCGTCAATCCTGGTCAATTCTTGCTGCCACGCTTGGCAATGCAGCTCTAACTCATCGATGATGGCCGGCCAGCGCGGGTGATAAGGCGCAAACTCCAACAACAAGGTGCGATACGCCGGCACAATGTCAATTAAGGCATCGGCACACAGCCGTTGACAGACATCACGTAAAAATTGCAGTTTGGCAGGATAACTGGGGGCCACTTGACTGAGCTGACCAGACTCGGCTGTCGCGTCGTGTAGTTCTAACAACACTGCACATTCACCCGACATTCGCATTTGGATCTTTAACATGGCAACCCTAGCTGCTTTGCTGATAAAACATTGATAGTAGCAAAGATTTTGTCGATGAAAACCCCAGCGGTTTAGTAACCCCCTGCCGCCTGACCGAACTCAGCTCGCTACACATCATGAACTCAAGGGGGCGATGCTTCACATAAACACCGCACCACGGCTATCACACGACTTGTCATAGCCCCTGTTGGATTGGTATCGTGTCGGCTGTTTGACCCATGCTAAATATTAATAATTACATATATAACAACAACTAAACCACAAACAGGTTTGGTATTGAGGTGTGTTTTGGCCGATTGGTTCACGTTATGGCCGGCGATAGTCGCAATCGCTGTGGTGCTTTGGAAAAAAGAAGTCATTTTGGCGCTGGTGTTGGCACTGGCTTGTTCAGAAGGCTTGTTGATGTATCGTGGCAGTGGTGACTCACTCACCGCGATCGGCATGTCTGGGTTTAAGACACTTGAAGCCATGGTGACCACCTTAAGCGACCCCGGCAATGGCCGTTTGATGATTTTTGCCCTGCTGGTAGGCGCCTTAATGGCCTACATGCGTTATTCCGGTGGCGTTAATGCCTTGGTGCATAAGCTAGTGGCGCGCGGTATTGCTGCCAATGCGCGGCAAAGTCGTCTGCTGGCGTACATCACCGGCTTGGTAATTTTCATCGAATCGAATTTATCGGTGCTTACCGCCGGCATTTTGTCGCGCGGGTTGTTTGATAAATTTAAAATCAGCCGCGCCGAACTGGCCTTTATTATCGATAGTACCAGTGCCCCCGTCTGCATTTTATTGCTGCTAAATGGTTGGGGTGCGTATGTGTTGGGCCTAATTACTCCGTATGAATTAAATGACAACCCCGTCAGCATTTTAATTCAAACCATACCACTGAATTTCTACGCTATTTTCACCTTGTTGATTGTGTTATTCACCATCGTCACTGGCAAACATTTACCGGCGATGCGCCTGGCGAACCAGCAGCTGAATAAAATTGATGGCCACGATGAGCCGGAGATTGAGCCGACCAAAGCCCGTTACATGCTGATCCCGCTGTTAACCATGATCGTGTCGATGGTCGGTTTTATGTATTGGACCGGCAACGGTGATTTGTCGGCCGGTTCGGGTTCCAAATCAGTGCTGTATGCGACGGCCTTAAGCTGTGTGGTGGCCTATGGCTTGTTATTAACCTCAGGCAAATACAATCATCAACAGCTGGTCAATATCGGCTACAAGGGCATGAGCGAACTTTTGGGGCTGGTGACCATTTTGTTATTGGCCATCGCGCTTGGCCATAGCATGAAAGAATTAGGCACTGGCACTTACATTTCTGGCATTGTCGCGCAAAGTATGCCGCTTTGGTTGATCCCAGCGATGATGTTTTTAGCCGGCGCGTTAATTTCATTTACCACGGGGACCTCGTGGGGCACCTTTGCCATTTTGATCCCCATTGGCATGCCACTAGTGGTGGATTTAGGCTTACCACCAGCCTTGGTGTTGGCGGCTATCCTAGGCGGTGGCGTGTTTGGCGATCACTGCTCGCCAATCTCCGATACCACCGCCGTTAGTGCGGTCGCCGCCGGTTGTGATTTATTAGAACACACCCGCACCCAGCTGCCGTATGCTTTGATAAGCGCAGGCGGCGCCTTGCTGATGTATGGCGTGCTGGGCTTTTTCACCATCTAACAGGGACGGATGCCAAACGACGTCGTTGCGTTAAAACAACAAGGCCAGCATGATGCTGGCCTTATTGTTTGGAAAAAAGCGGCTGGTTATTGCTCGAGTAAATCCGGTTCCAGTTCCACCAATTGCTTGGCCAAGGCCAAACAATCTTGTGGCCACACCATATCTGGCCGCGGCTGATCAACCCCAGTCACCCCTTCTTGTGGTCGGCATTGCGCCAGCACCGACAGATGTTCCTCGGATAACTCACTGACACCTGCCAGCGCCCCAAACACCGCAGCGACAATGGTTGCGCGAGTGCCGGTGTCACCACCTTGGCGCAAGGTATCGACAATCGCATCCTCAAAGGATTTGGCATAGAGCAACTGGAACAACACGTTTTGTAAAGCCGCCAGCATGGGGTAGCGCTCCATTAACTCTTGGCTGCCTGGCATAAACAAGGCTTCATCAATGGCATGGCGTACTAAAGGCTCACAGCGCAGCTCTTGCGCCCAGACTTTGGCATCTTGATACAAGCTATCGGCCGTGGTGGACTCATCGATAGCCCGTGCCAGCAGCATGGCATACAAGGCAACAATTTGTTGTGCCAAACCGGAGTTATGGGTCAGCGCACAATCGGCCATCGCCCATGCGGCGATCTGCGGCCCAGAAAAATGCACACCTAAGATGGTCAACGGCACGATGCGCGCTAAAGGCCCGGCATGAAATTCATCATCCAAGGCACCTTCGCTTAACGCGTATTGCGTTTCAGGCGTCACCGCAAATGGCTCGGATTTTAGCCAGTAGCGGTAGGTTTGTAAGCTTTGCGCGGCATCATAAGCGCGGGTGTACACTAATTGACGAGCGAGCAATAACATCAACTCGCCATCTTCGGTCGGTTGACCGGCTAAGGTGTGCCAAGGGCCACCATCGTGCAGTGTTAACAATTGCTCGTCGAGCAAACGGCGGATCTCAGCCAACGCCATAAACTCAACTTGAGAACCCAATGCATCACCAATTAATGCGCCCGCAAAAGCGCCCTGTGCTCGGTTTAATTGTTGTGGCATTGAACTCTCCTTCCATTTTGACTAATGACTAATTACCAGTGATTTATCTGTATTTCAACAGCTTAAGTGGATTAAAGCCGCGCCATGACGATAATTAATGTTTTGCTAACAAAAAAGCCAACCCGTAGGTTGGCTTTTGTACAGTAGCGCTGTTAGTTCTGGCCGTACTTTTCGGCCAGATATAACCAAGTTTCCAGCACAGTATCCGGGTTTAACGACACTGAGTCGATGCCCTGCTCCATCAGCCATGCCGCGAAGTCTTCGTGATCCGATGGGCCTTGGCCACAGATCCCGACATACTTGCCACGGGCTTTCGCAGTGGAAATAGCCATCGCCAACAGCTTTTTAATCGCCGGGTTACGCTCGTCAAACAGGTGCGCAATTAAGCCTGAGTCACGGTCTAAGCCCAAGGTTAACTGGGTTAAATCGTTTGAACCAATCGAGAAACCGTCGAAATAATCGAGGAATTCATCGGCCAACAGGCAGTTTGACGGCAGTTCACACATCATGATCACTTTCAGGCCATTTTCGCCGCGTTTTAAGCCTTGTTCGCCAAGCAAGTCAATCACTTGCGACGCTTCGCTTAAGGTACGCACGAACGGGATCATGATCTCGACGTTGCTAAAGCCCATCTCATTACGGACGCGTTTTAACGCTTCGCATTCCAGCGCAAAACAATCACGGAAATCTTCCGAAATGTAACGTGACGCACCACGGAACCCGATCATTGGGTTTTCTTCGTGCGGCTCGTATTGTTGACCGCCGACTAAGTTGGCGTATTCGTTCGATTTAAAATCCGACATCCGCACAATCACGCGCTCTGGCGCAAAGGCCGCAGCGAGTGTTGAAATACCTTCGGTCAGTTTGGCGACGTAGAATTCCACTGGCGACGCGTAACCGGCCATCATCTCGTCGATTTGCGCTTTGACATCCGCAGGTTGCGCCGCGTAGTTCAGCAATGCTTTTGGATGCACACCAATCATGCGGTTGATGATAAATTCCAGACGGGCTAAACCGATACCAGCGTGTGGTAACTTGGCAAAACCAAAGGCGCGCTCTGGGTTACCCACGTTCATCATGATCTTCATCGCCAGTTTTGGCATCGAATCCACGCGTGACGTCACCACTTTAAACGGCAGAATGCCGTCATACACATAACCAGTGTCGCCTTCAGCGCACGACACCGTCACTTGTTGACCGTGTTTAATTAAATCGGTGGCGTTACCACAACCTACAACGGCCGGAATACCTAATTCACGGGCGATGATCGCCGCATGGCAGGTACGACCGCCACGGTTGGTGACAATGGCTGACGCGCGTTTCATGATAGGTTCCCAATCAGGGTCAGTCATGTCGGTGACCAGCACATCACCTGGCTGGATTTGGTCCATATCCGCGATGCTGGCCAGCACTTTGGCGGTGCCTGAGCCAATTTTGTGACCGATAGCGCGACCTTCAGCCACCACGCTGCTTGAACCTTCCAACTGGAAGCGTTCCATCGAGTTGCTGTCTTCGCGTGAACGCACAGTTTCTGGACGTGCTTGGACAATGTACAACTTGCCGTCGATGCCATCTTTTGCCCACTCGATGTCCATTGGACGGCCGTAGTGCTTTTCAATGATCACGGCTTGATGCGCTAAGGCTTCCACTTCAGCATCGGTCAGCGAGAATTGACGACGCAGCGGCTGCTCAACGTCGATAATTTTCACTTGCTTGCCGTGGCTGGCATCACCTGAGTAGACCATTTGGGTCATTTTTGAACCCAAGGTACGACGCACTACCGCTGGGCGGCCCGCCGCTAAGGTTGGTTTGTGCACGTAGAATTCGTCTGGGTTGACGGCGCCTTGCACCACCATTTCGCCCAAACCATAGGCCGAGGTGATAAACACCACATCTTCAAAGCCTGATTCAGTGTCAATCGAGAACATCACGCCGCTGGACGCGCAGTCTGAGCGCACCATGCGTTGCACACCGGCGGATAACGCCACGCCACGGTGGTCATACCCTTGGTGCACACGATAGGAAATAGCGCGGTCGTTAAACAGCGAGGCAAATACGTGTTTGATGGCTTCGATGACGTTGTCATAACCACGCACGTTTAAGAACGTTTCTTGTTGGCCAGCAAAAGATGCATCCGGCATATCTTCGGCGGTGGCGCTGGAACGCACGGCAAACGATGCATCGTTGCCCATGCCGGCGCACAATTCATCAAAGGCTTGGCGAATTGCGGTTTCAAATTCTGGTTGGAACGGGGTATCAATAACCCATTGGCGGATCTGCGCACCGGCTTTGGCCAATGCATTGACGTCATCGACGTCTAAGCCATCAAGCAACTGATAGATGCGCTCGTTGACGCCACTTTGCTCGAGGAATTGGTTGAACGCTTCGGCGGTGGTTGCAAAGCCACCAGGGACTTGCACGCCGACACCGGCTAAGTTACTAATCATCTCACCCAGGGAAGCATTCTTACCACCCACCCGTGGGACATCGTGCATGCCCAACTCTTGATACCAAACAACGAATTCTTGCACCGTCATGTCTCCAAATTTTGTTGTAGGTTATGTAAGCTTACAGCAAAGGCTACGTAAGCTGGTTTGATTTTACACTGCTGGAAGGCTAAATTAAAACAGCTATTTTAAATGTAAATTAATAACAACAAATGAGGTTTTCCGTGCGTACAGCCTTTTATATATCTGATGGGACAGGAATTACATCTGAAGTGTTTGGTCACGCACTGCTGTCGCTTTTCGAAGCAGAATTCGACCACGTTACCATCCCATTTGTGGAAACCACTGAGAAAGCCGAACAAGTCAAATTACGAATTAATGATCGTTATAAAACTACTGGCGAACGGCCATTAGTGTTTCAAACCTTCGTTGATGAACAATTACGTGGCATCATCAACAGTTCCGAAGGCGTCTGTTATGACTTTTTAAATGCCTTTGTTGAACCCATGCAACGCGAATTAGGCTTTAAAGCCAAACCTCGCACCCATCGCACCCACAGTATTCACGAAACGACCTACGATTTTCGGATTGACGCCGTCAACTACGCGCTAGCCAACGACGATGGCTCGAACCTAAAAGACTATGCCAAAGCCGATATTATTTTGGTGGGTGTCAGTCGCAGCGGCAAAACCCCAACCAGTCTGTACTTGGCCCTGCAATATGGAATTAAAGCCGCGAATTACCCATTTGTCGAAGAGGATATGGACAGTTTGACCTTGCCGGCGGTGTTGCGCCCTCACAAAAATAAGTTATTTGGCTTAACGATCACGCCTGATCGGCTTAGCCAAATCCGTGAGCAACGCCGCCCCAACAGTCGGTATGCGTCGCTTCGGCAATGCAAATTAGAGCTTGATGAAGTGGAGAACTTATATCGGAAAGAACGCATTCCTTTTTTGAACTCCACCACCTTATCGATTGAAGAGATCAGCGCCAAAATCATGGCCGAAACGGGTCTGAAGCGGCAGAAATACTAAGTTCAAAGCCCAAGCTCGAGGCATATAGCTTCGGCGCTTGGCGCCTGATTTTCAACATAATGCAGCTGCTTGATCTGCGTCGTGATCCAACGGTTCACCGGCGCAGCCAACCCAAGCGCTGTCGCCATGTCCACCACAGCGCCATTTAAAAAATCAATTTCAGTTTCTTTGTGCTGACTGACATCAAACCACATCGATAACCGTGCTTGTGGATCAATACGCAGCATCGACGCCGCTAATTTACGAAATAACCAATCCGGAAGCTCCAAGGCATTTGGCAGCCAACGTGGCGGCAACGCCGTCATCTTCATCGGTGTTACCTGTGATGCCTCGCAAACCGCCAGCCATTCACGCATCGCCGCCGCTAAAATTGTGCGCCAAGCCCGCTGTTGCAATTGGGTTTTCAGCGGCACATTGGCCAAGGCATTGAGCGCATTATTAAGATTTAACAATAGTTTGCCATACTCCACCGCTTGAATATCGCTCATGCATTGCACCGAAGGGCCTTGCGCAAACGCCTGGACGATCGGGTCAAAGAGCACTGAATGTTGCGTCTGCAAACAAAGTACACCGCCGCTGGTTTGGGTGTAGTGCGAAGGCGCGGTTTGCACCACGTTAAAGGGTACCAAGCCACGCCACAGTGGGTTTTGCAGTTTGCTCGATACCAGTTCTTTGATTCCGATGCCATTTTGTAGCAGCAAGACAGGCACCGTATTGGGAATATGCGCCGCAATTTGCGCGCAGGTCTCATTAAGCGCCGTGGCTTTGACACACAGCACCAGCACATCCATGCTGGCGAGGTCGGCCATCTCACAGCTGACAGGGATGAAGAGTTGCGGCGTCTGGCCTTTCTGCCACACCGCCTGCACCCCTTGCTGCTTCAGCTGCAACAGTTGCCGCGAACGCGCCAGCAGCGTCACCTGACACCTTGTGGCATTGGCAAGCACAGCACTGACAAAGCAGCCAATCGCCCCCGCGCCTATCACGCCCACTCGGATCGTTGTCATATCAGGTGTCCTTTTATCCCCGTTGTATTGGATGAACCGCTAAGATTAACAGCCACACCCTACATCAACCGCCATCGTTATTGCATGGCCTATCGCATGGTTATCGCATAGTTTTCGCATAGCTATCGCATGGCCTTCAACAAAAAACGCAGCCAAGGCTGCGTTTTTACTCTCTAGCGGCGTTCGTCGACGCCGCAGGTTCGCTTATTTTTACACTGCGTCAAACACTATTTTTTAACACTACGTAGCGTGTCGGCAATTAAAAACGCTAACTCTAATACTTGGTCGGCATTTAACCGTGGGTCACATTGGGTGAAATAACGTTTGCTCAAGTCATTTTCCGACAAGCCATATGCACCACCGGTACACTCGGTGACGTTTTCACCCGTCATCTCCAAGTGGATACCACCGGCGTAGGAGCCTTCGGCTTGATGCACGGCGAAGAAATTGCGAATTTCTTTTAAGATGGCTTCAAAGTCACGCGTTTTGTAATCATTGGTGGCTTTGATGGTGTTGCCATGCATTGGATCGGAGCTCCACACCACTTTACGACCTTCACGCTGCACGCGACGGACTAAGGTCGGCAGCTTATCAGCCAACTTATCCGCGCCCATGCGGGTAATCAGCGTTAAGCGGCCAGGAGTGTTGTCAGGGTTTAACGCATCGATCAACCGAATTAAATCCAGCTCGTCCATGCCGGGGCCAATCTTCACACCAATTGGGTTTTTGATGCCACGGAAGAATTCAATGTGCGCGTGGTCCAATTGACGGGTGCGCTCACCAATCCACACCATGTGCGCCGAACAGTCGTACCAATCGCCAGTTAAGCTGTCTTTGCGTGTTAACGCCTCTTCGTAGTTCAGCAGCAAGGCTTCATGCGAGGTGTACAACGACGTTTCGCGAATAGACGGCGAATTTTGACCAGTGATGCCACAAATTTCCATAAAGCGCAGCGCTTCTTGAATGCGCTGTGCAATATCTTGGTAACGGCCTTTCAGTGGGTTGCTCTCAACAAAGCCCATGTTCCAGCGGCTGACTTGATGCAAATCGGCCAAGCCACCTTGCGCAAAGGCACGCAACAAGTTCAGCGTGGCGGCGCTGTGGTGGTAAGCGGTTAACAAGCGTTGTGGATCTGGCTGACGTGCCTCGGGGGTAAATTCAAAACTATTGATGATATCGCCGCGGTAACTGGGCAACGACACACCATCAATGGTCTCTAAATCACTGGAACGCGGTTTGGCGTATTGACCGGCCATCCGCGCGACTTTTACCACAGGGCAGCTGCCAGCAAAGGTCAGCACCACCGCCATCTGCAACAGAACTTTAAACGTATCGCGAATTTTCGGCGCATTAAAGTTGCTAAAGCTTTCCGCACAATCACCACCTTGCAGTAAAAATGCATTGCCCTCGGCCACCTGGCCGAGCTGACTAAACAGATCGCGAGTTTCTTGCGCAAACACCAGCGGCGGAAATGAATGCAGCTGTTGCTCCACGCTGGCTAGCGTTGTTTTGTCTTCATAATGGGGTTGTTGTTGGATTGGAAAAGCTCGCCAACTTTTAGGCGTCCAGGTATTCACGTTGAAGTTCCTATCAGATTTTGTGGGTTAAAAAAGTCTTCTTGAGTTATTGCTCCACCTGCCAAGGTATCGGGAACGGCTGCGAAATTCAATGGTTTCGTTGGATAATTTCAAGTCTGGATGGATAAACGTCTAAATTAGCAGCAGTTAAGCTGGCCTTTTTAACGCGGCCACCAAGCCACTACACGCCGTTTCAATCAGGTTCAACACCACGTCAAAGCCCCGTAAACCGCCATAATACGGATCTGGCACTTCTTGGTAACGCGCAAAATCTGGGTGATAACTGAGCAACAATTTGATTTTGTGCTGGAACTCGGCTGGGCAGCGTCGTTTTAAATCCGCTACATTTTGGTTGTCCATCGCGAGGATTAAATCGTAATCGGCAAAATCCTGATCCATCACAGGTCTTGAGCGTAACCCTTTGAAGCTATAAGCTGGAGCGGCTTTGACGCTGCGCGGGTCCGGCAAGTCCCCTTTGTGGGACGCACTGGTGCCGGCCGATTCGACCGTCACTTTTAAGCCGGCATCCGCCGCCATTTGACGGAACACCGCGTGGGCGGTAGGTGAACGGCAAATATTGCCAAGACATACAAATAGAACTTTCATACCAAACCTCAGGAACAGCCAGAGCGCAGTATAAGGGCATCGGCTGGATTTGCAAAAGCCGTTGGAGGCTCGATGTTTAAAGCGCTCACCCAGACGCAACAACAACTCAACCAAGTGTTGCTCGGTAAAGAGCCAGTGATCAAACTGGCGATGTGCTGTATGGTCGCTGGCGGGCATTTGTTGCTCGAAGACCGGCCCGGTGTCGGCAAAACCACCCTCGCCCATGCCTTAGCGCATTGCATGGGCTTGAGCTATCGTCGGGTGCAGTTTACCAATGACCTGTTGCCTTCGGACTTAACCGGTTTTCGGATGTTCGATCAACGCAGTGGCGAATTCTCGTTTGTCGCCGGGCCGATGTTCCATCACGTGTTGTTGGCTGACGAAATCAATCGCGCCAGTTCAAAAAGCCAAAGTGCTTTATTAGAGGCAATGGAAGAGCATCAGGTGTCCATCGATGGCCAAACCTACCCGCTGCCATCGCCGTTTTTTGTCATTGCCACGCAAAATCCATTAGAGCAAACCGGCACCCATCCGCTGCCAGAATCTCAACTCGACCGCTTTATGATGCGACTCAGTTTAGGCTTTCCCGATCGTGCCTCTGAGCGAGCCATGTTATTAGGCCAAGCCCAGCAAGTGCTGCAACACCAACTCGATTTTAGCCAACTGCATGCGGCATTAGCCCAAGTGCAAATCGGTCATGATGTGTTGGATTATCTGCTGGATTTAGTCGCTGCCAGCCGACAACGCAGCCAACATGCCTTATCGCCACGCGCCAGCAAGGCGCTACTACAGTGCGCCAAAGCATGGGCACTGCTGGCTGAGCGCGATTATGTGATCCCAGATGACATTCAAGCGGTGTTTGTGGCCGTCACCAATCATCGGCTTGAGCCGTATTGCCCGGTCGATAAAGCCACAGCCGCCAGCCTGTTGCTCGCCAATACGCCGTGCCATGCCTGATGCCGCTGCTCACGTCTCTGATGGCTCCATTTAAACAACGCTGGCACCGCTGGCGTGACCGTTATCTGGATAAGCACTTGCCAAGTCACCCGCGCATTCGCTTTGGCCAACAGCAGTTATTTGTGTTTCCAACCGCACTGGGTGGTATTTGGCTTGGCTTAATCGCCTTGTGTTATTTGCTTGGGACTAATTATCAAAACAATTTGATTTTATTATTGGCCTATTGGTTGTTAGCCGTGTGGCTGTTGGCGATAGTGCTGGCCTTTCGTAATCTGTATCAATTGGAATTATCAAGCGTTACTGACATCGACGGTCAAGCCGGCCAGCCCATGATTGTGCCTCTTCAATTAAACCGGGCTTGCCAAGGCTTGCATTTGCAATATGGCGATGCTGCGCCGGTTCGGCTAAGCACGTCTACCGCCATGGTACTCCCAGCGTTATCACGCGGCAGTTACCCCTTGGCTCGCTTTAAGCTATGGTCTGAACATCCGCTGGGGTTGATTCGCTGTTGGACTTACCCACAGTTGGCGTGTCAGGTGTGGGTGTATCCACAGCCACAGCGCTTAGCCGAGCTACAAACCAGCGCTAGCGACCAAGCCGATAGCAACGACAGCATTGATGGCCTTCGCGATTATCAACCAGGCGATGCACTGCGACGCGTCGATTGGCCGCGCCTCGCGCGTCAACAACGGCTGGTGGTGCGCGATGTCGGTCAAGCCACGCAGCAAGATCCAACCTTGATCAGTGCCGCGCAATGCAATGAGGTGTTGGCCAGCCATTTTGCCGCCGTGGTGCTAGAGGCCCAAGCCACAGCGCAGCCCATCGCCCTGCAATTGCCACATTGCCAACTGGCCTATGGCAATAGCCGTGAACATTACCAGCAGTTATTACGAGCGCTTGCCACATGGTCATGACCCAACGCCTGCTGTTTTTTGTGCAACTCGGGTTGTTGGCGCTGCTCAGTAGCGCCATGCAACCACTGACCCAAGCCTGGTTTGCGGTACTGTTGTTAACCAAGGCGTATCAGTTAACACACCCTGCGCATAGCGTCTGGAGTGTGCGAACTGCAAACCTGCTGGCCATCGCCGGCATTAGCTGTTTTTTGATGTTGTATCAACAGCTTGGCGTCGTGCATTTGATGATCCATTTTTTGTATTTTGCCGCCGTGTTACGGTTATTAAGTATCCGTTTTCAGCAACATGACGTCGCCCAGTTGCTGTTAGTGCATTACCTATTGTTCGCCTGCTGTTTTATCTTGCAGCAGCAGTTGTGGTTTGCGTTGGTGGTGACACCTTTTTTATTTTTAAACTTAATCGCGCAGTGGTTATGGGCCAGTGGTGATGCTGAGCCGCAATGGCAATTTCCGGCGCGCCCCATCGCGCTGTCAATGGTGTTAATGCTGCTGCTGTTTGTGATTGCACCGCGACTCTCGCCCTTTTGGCAAGTGCCCTCGCCCAAGGTCGCTAAAACGGGGCTCAGTGAAGTGATGTCTGCCAATAGCATTGACCAATTGCTCACGTCCGATGAATTAGCCTTTCGCGTCAGTTTTGATGACAACAACCAAGCACTGAATACGGCGATGTATTTTCGCAGTCGGATTTACAACACCTTCGATGGCAACGAGTGGCAAAGCTCATTCAACCAACGCCCGTTGCGGTTTGATTCGACGCTACCGCGTATTCGTTATCAAGTGATCGCAGAACCGCATCAACAGCAATGGTTATTCGGCTTAGGCAGCGCCGTCGACATCAAACCCAGCGACATTTTTAGCAACCAACATGGCTTGTTAGTCCGCCAACAACCGTTAGCACAACGCATCGCGTATCAGGTCAGTAGTATCGACGCCATTCCTAAAACGGAGCGCTCGCTGCAAGCCTTTTTACAACTACCCAGCGCACTGAACCCCCAAACGCTGCAACTGGCACAACAGTCCATCCTTCAAGGCCACAGCACCGCACAAGTTGTACGACGTTTTAGCGAATTGGTCGCCAGTGGCGACTATCGTTACACGCTCTCCCCTGGCGCCATGACCTCACCGCATGCGGTGGATGAATTTTTGTTCAGTCGAAAACGTGGCTTTTGCGTGCACTATGCCCAAGCCGCCACGGTGTTTTTGCGCGCCGCTGGCGTGCCCGCGCGCATGGTCGGAGGCTATCTGGGAGGGCAATGGCAAGCCAATGACCGATACTTACGCGTTAGCCAAGCCAATGCCCATGCGTGGGTCGAGTATTTAGAGAACAACCAATGGAAACGGTATGATCCGACCTTACTGGTTTACCCTGAACTGACACAACAAAACGCCTCCTTACAACAAGGCGGGCTGTTACAGCAGTTAGGCGGTGATTTTTGGAGTCCAGGCCACTTTGGTGGCATGTTGATTCAATGGGTGCAAGACCTCGATTATTACTGGGCGAGTTATGTGTTAAGTTTTGAAAAAGATGACCAACAACTACTGCAAGACCAATTAAAACAATGGTTACAGCAGCATTGGCAGACGCTTACAGTCACGCTTGGTGCGCTGTTGCTGCTAGCGCTTGGCTATTGGCGTTATGTTGGCTGGCGACGTTTACCACTGCCACAACGGTTACTTGGGCCGCTGTGGGCCTTCAAACAGCCGCAGGAAAGTGTCGATCGTTTGCTTGAACGACTGGCGTTAGCAAACCCACAACACCAAGCCGCCATTCGACAATTGCAGCAAGACTATCATCAGGCTGTTTATCAACGGGCAGTTTTTCAACGGGCAGTTTTTCAAGGACCGGAGCATCCACAGACGGGCGGTTCTAGGCATCGCCATCAACAACAAACCCACCAGAGGTGGGCGTGTTGGTGGCAAAGTCAACGACTTTACCGTCGTGTGCAGAAAGCCAATTAAGCGTCGGCGTTGGCTAAAATTCGCACCGCATGTTGCAAATGTTCAGCGCAACTGCGACCTAGCTCAGTTAAATAGCCGCCATCGGGTTGGGTGACTAACCCCTTGTGGTAAAGGCGCTGCACCGCATCTTTAGTAACGTCTTCAGCATCTTTGTGCACTTTAATGCCGGCTTGCACCGTATCAAGATTAAACATGGTCAGAACTTTTAATTCGGCAGAGATCTCAGGGTGAAACGGCATGGCGCCTCCTTGTTGTTTTTAGCCAAGCGTAGACCGATACAAATAAAAACGCCAGCATTGGCGTGCTGGCGTTTGCTGGTTAGTTCAAGCTGTCATCGCGCCAGAACTTGGTGCCTTTAATCGTGGCTTGTAACGCCAAGCCAGTTTCCGTCAATTGATAAATCGTGATGTTATCCACGGTTAATTCACCGCCCACGGCGTCGCCTTTTTCTTGTGCTTTTGCCGCTGCATCCAACTGACCACCAAAGGCCCAGCCATCATTGACGAATCTGTCCATCGCTGTTTTGGTATGAAACACAAACACCAGTCGATAATCTTTTGCGCCAAGGCCTAAGCCCAGCCCCACTTCGCCCATTTTCATATAGGTCACAGCACCGGAGTTGCTATGCACCACACCATGGCCGCCACCTGCACTAGCAAAAATCAGGTTAACGTTGGCATTGCTAAACACCGCATAACCCGCCGCGCGCTCGATACTATCTGCCGCATAAGGTTTTTCTTTGTATAACTTGTTCAAGGTGTTCGCCCGCATGTTATCGATCGACTGGCGCCGCTGATCGACATTCTGATTTGACGTCGACGCACATGCCTGTACCAACATCGCTACCACGAGCACGAACCAGCGCAATTTCATTGTTATTCTCCTTTTTCGGTGTCTAGGCTTTGACCCATGCTGCTAGCAAAAAGTTTTCATCTCAGTTCATAACAAAATTTGTTATGTGAAGACAATAGCTTAGAGTGATTTTTCTGGAAATTGCGCCAGTTGAGCAAGCAGCTGTTGACTCAAATGGCTGCTGACGCCGATAAAATCGGTCGGTTGAAACGGCATCACTCCCAAGCATGGCACCGGCAACAAACGCTGCAACTCACTTAAGTTTTCGGCAAGCACAGGCATTGGCCCAAGCACATTGGCGACAAATCCAAGCACCGGCACGCCCGAGCGCGCCAATTCGCGATAGGTTAATAACGCATGATTCAAGCAGCCAAGTTTAACCCCCACCACCAGCACCACCGGCCAGCCCGCGGCAATCACCGCATCACTTAATAATTCATGCCCAGACAGCGGTAACAACCAACCGCCTGCCCCTTCAATCAGTTGAATATCGGCGTTTGGCCGAGCCTCGGACTGCACAAATTGCACAAAACCTTGCCCTGTTAACGCAATACCCTGTTGCGCCGCTGCGAAGTGTGGGGCAATCGCTGGGGTGAACTTATGCCAATTAATATCGGCTTCGCCAAGCGAGCTGTTGCCAAGTAAAGTGTCGATATCGGCATTTCGCCCATGCTCGTCACAACCGGACGCAATCGGTTTTACCGCATAACTGCGAATGCCTAAATGGCGAAACCCCGCTAACAACGCGCTACAAATAAAGGTTTTTCCTGCATCAGTGTCCGTGCCTGTAATAAAAATACGTTGCATCTCAGCGTACCTCACCACTTAAAAACAGCACTTGATAGGTCAATGGCAAACCAGCAGCGGTGCGTTTGCTGTCATACGCGTTCGCAAAGGCGTGCCATTTGGCTTTGCCACCTAACCCTTTGGAACGATTGGCGATGTAGTTTGCCCCAATCTGTTTAAACTCACGGGCTAAGGTCTGCACATCCGGAAAAAACAAGGTATAGCTTTTTTGCATCGCCTGCACATGCAGGCCGGCGTCATGGCACTGGCGCATCAGCGCATCGCTGCCAACAAAATCGAGCGCTGGGCTGGCATAACCTGCCATCTGCCAAGCATCCTGAAACTCATGCAACGAGCCTTCCACCAAGGTCGTCAGCACGAAACGCCCACCCGGTTTTAGCAGCCGGGCAATTTCTGCAAACACCTGGGACGGATCTGGCACCCATTGCAACATCAAGCTGCTATACACTGCATCCACGCAGCCTGCGGCCAGTGGTACCGCGCTGGCATCGGCTAACACAAAACGGCTTGCCACCTGTTGCTGCTGCGCCTGCACCAGCATGGCAGGGCTCATATCGAGTGCCCACAATTCATCACAAAAGGGGCTTAACTGCGGGTGAAACCACCCTGGGCCAGAGCCGAGATCTAACAGCACATGGGCGGGCTTTAACAGCGGCAAACTATCAAAGGCCACTTCGCGTTGTAAGCGTGCGGCCTGTTGGTAGCTTTTAGCGGCTCGGTTAAAACTGCTGGCAACTGGGTTCAAGCTATAACCTCCGCCAGCGTAGTCTGGATCGATTGAACTAAATGCAAGATGTCTTCTTTTTGATGGGCACTGGACAAGGTCACCCGCAACCGCGCTGTCGGCACAGTCGGTGGCCGGATCGCGCTTAGCCAAATGCCATGAGATTTTAACTGCTCACTGACTCGCAACGCCTGTGACGCGTTGTGCAATAAAATCGGCTGAATAGCACTGGTGGATGCGGTCAACGGCAACTGGTGCAGCGCCGCTTGCTGTCGAAAGTAGTCGATATTTTCAGCCAATTTGTCACGTCGCCACTGCTGTTGCCGCAGCTGCTGAATAGTCGCCCGAACCAGCACACACATCGCAGGTGCCAGCGCTGTGCTGTAAATGTAATGGCGTGCATGCTGACGAATATAATCAATCACCGTTGCATTGCCGGCTAAAAACCCACCTTGCGCGGCAATGGCTTTGCCGAAATTGGCCATCAAGCATTGTACGTCACGGCTGTGCAGGCCTTGCGCCGCCAGCGTCCCCCGACCTTGCTCACCGACCACGCCAATGCCATGGGCATCATCAAGCAGCAGTGCGCTGTCGTTGGCCACGGCTTTGATGGCCACCAGATCCGCCGAATCGCCATCCATGCTAAACACCCCTTCGGTGGCGATCACTGTTGGTTGTTGGCTTTTCGCCAATTTATTGGCTAAAGAACCAATATCATTGTGCAAGAAGCGTTGAAAATGTGGTTTTTGCAGCGCTGCTTCAACCATCGATGCATGGCACAATTTATCCAGCAACAACAGATCATCGTCGGCCACCAAGGTGTGCATCATGGCGTGATTGGCGGCAAAGCCTGAACTCAGCAACAGCACATCATCCACGTCCAACCAGTCGCACAATTCATCACACAGCGCTTGATGCACCGGATGAAAACCAGTGACTAACGGCGAGCCGGTGGCGGCGCTACCAAAACACAAGGCGGCATCGGCGTAGATTTGACGCAGCGACATCTCGCCAGCCAATCCCAAATAATCGTTACCTGAAAAATTCAGATAATCGCGTGCTACACCGTCCCGACGGGCCCGTAATCGCCCGCCCGCCAATGGCTCGGTGACAGACTCGGCGCGGTGCAAGGCTTGTTGCTGGCGAGACGCCAGCGCCAAGCGCATGTGTTCAAGCTGCATGCTGGACTCTACACCGCCGCGTGGAACAATGACGGCTCGTTGGCCTCGTGAATAGCTTCGGCGAGCGCAGCTTCATAGGCTTCATCCGACACATCATGGCGCTGCTCAGGTTTTAAACCCAGTTTGGCAAACAACTGCATATCGGCATCGGCTTCTGGGTTCTCGGTCGTCAGCAATTTATCGCCATAGAAAATCGAGTTTGCGCCGGCCATAAAACACAAGGCTTGCATTTGCTCATTCATCCGACTGCGACCCGCCGATAAGCGAACATGGCTCTTTGGCAACATGATCCGAGCCACCGCAATGGTGCGGATAAATTCAAACGGCTCTAAATCATCAACATTTTCCAGTGGCGTACCGGCGACTTTGACCAACATGTTGATTGGTACCGATTCTGGGTGTTCGGCTAAATTGGCGATTTGCATCAGCAAGGCGCTGCGGTCGTTGGCACTTTCGCCCATGCCGACGATGCCCCCACAACACACTTTCATGCCCGCATCACGCACGTGCGACAAGGTATCTAAGCGGTCTTGATAGGTGCGCGTGGTAATGATTTCGCCGTAGAATTCTGGGGAGGTGTCCAAGTTGTGGTTGTAATAATCAAGGCCTGCGCTGGCGAGTTCTTGCGCTTGATCGGCCGTTAATTTACCAAGCGTCATACAGGTTTCTAAACCCATCTCTTTGACGCCTTTGATCATTTCCATAATGTACGGCATGTCGCGTTGTTTTGGGTTGCTCCAAGCCGCCCCCATACAAAACCGGCTAGCCCCTTTGTCTTTAGCGGCTTTGGCTTGGGTTAATACTTTTTCCACTTCCAGCAAACGCTCGCGTTCAAGGCCGGTGTTGTAATGGCCGCTTTGCGGGCAATATTTACAGTCCTCTTGGCAAGCACCGGTTTTAATCGACAACAAGGTGCTGATTTGTACTTCGTTGGGTTTAAAGTGTGCGCGGTGCGTTAATTGCGCTTGGAACACTAAATCATTAAAAGGTAAAGCAAACAATGCGTTGATTTCAGCCAGCGTCCAATTGTGGCGCGGTTCAACCGAAGGGTATGCAACAGAGGTCATATAAATCCTTGATAACTCAGTAGGGTCAGTTCAACTTGCTGAACCAAACATTTGCCGTTAGTCTATCGGCCGCGCTTGCTAAGTCAACGCTTACCAGTTTTCAAAGTTTACGAGCGGTTATTTTATGAGCATCGATCTGGAGTTTGATCGCCATCACTTGTGGCATCCCTATACCTCGTTGTCGACACCTCTGCCGGTGTATCCGGTGCAGCGCGCCGATGGCTGTGTGTTGACACTGGAGGATGGTCGGACACTGATTGATGGCACCTCAAGTTGGTGGGCCGCTATTCACGGCTACAATCATCCCAAGCTCAATGCCGCCGTCACGGGCCAAGTGGCTCAGATGTCACATGTGATGTTTGGCGGTATCACGCACCAGCCAGCCATCGAACTGGGTAAGCAGTTATTGGCGGTATTGCCCAAAGGATTGGATCGGCTGTTTTATGCCGACAGTGGCTCCATTGCCGTGGAGGTGGCGCTGAAAATGGCCTTGCAATACCAACTGGCAACAGGCCATGGTCACAAAACTCGGATTCTAAGCCTGCGTAAGGCGTACCACGGCGATACCTTTGCCGCCATGGCGGTATGCGATCCGGTCGATGGCATGCACCAACTGTTTCAAGGCCAGTTAACGCCGCAGTTGTTTGCCCCGGCACCTCGGGTGGCTTTTGACGGCGATCCCTGCTCAGCTGAATTTAACGAGGACATTCAACAACTCGAGCAGCTCTTTGCCGAGCATCATTTGACCATCGCTGCGTTTATTATCGAACCCGTGTTACAAGGCGCTGGTGGCATGCGACTTTACCACAGTGCCTACTTGACCGAATTTCGACGACTATGTGACCAGTATCAGGTGTTGTTGATTGCCGATGAAATCGCCACTGGGTTTGGTCGCACTGGAACAGCCTTTGCCTGTCAGCATGCTGGGATCACCCCCGACATCATGTGTCTTGGTAAAGCCTTAAGTGGTGGCTATATCACCTTGGCGGCAACAGTGTGTCGCAGCCAGGTGGCCGAAGGCATTAGCCAAGGTGAGGTCGCCGCATTGATGCATGGCCCAACGTATATGGCAAACCCACTCGCCTGTGCGGTCGCCTGCGCCAGTGTCGAGCTGTTTCGGCAAGGGGATTGGCAGGTTCAAGTCCGCACTATTGAAGCACAATTGCGCACACGGCTGCTGCCGCTTGCCGCCGAGCCTGGCGTTCGCGGGTGCCGCGTGCTCGGCGCCGTCGGCGTGGTGGAGCTTGAGCACACCATTGATGTCGCCAAGGCTCAGCGCTTGATGGTCGATAAAGGGGTGTGGATCCGCCCCTTTGGGAATTTATTGTATTTGATGCCGCCTTATATAATCAGCGAGCAACAACTAGCAACCTTGTGTGATGTCCTGTGTTGGATTGTCAAACAAGACATTAACAGCCAAGCGCAGGTGCTGCCAGGCGCCTGATGCTCGTTACACGGTGTAGAAAAAACTCAAGGCGCCAAGCGAAATCAATAACAACAACACGGTGTTGTAGTGTTGGCGATCACCGCGTCGGCGCAAGCGGAACTGATTGAGCGAAATACTCGCCAAACTCACGCCACAACACCACCACAATAGATAAATCAATTGCGAGGTGCGACTCGGATCCCAAAAATCGCGAATAGGAATATTCCAATACCGTACCAACCCCGTATTCATTTCAGGGCGCGCCATATGAATAAAACCCAGCGCGACCACAAACAAGACCCAACCCACCACGGACAACCAATGAAAGGTTTGCACCATCCAATCAGGCCCTTTGCGCCGCTCTTGTACTGGTTTTTTTGGTTTTAAATTCACGGGCTGTGTTCTCCCTTACCCTTGAAAGTGGAATGCAATGCCATCATAGCCATTCCAACACGCAAAACGACAACTTTTACTTGAGTTCATCCGCCTACTGCGTATGATTACAACCTTTGTTTTAATTGAAATCTTTATCTTGAGCAAGTTGGAGCCTGATGCATGACGCATGCAGTTGTTAAAGACGTCCTCGAAGGTGTTTACGCCGTCGGGTCGACAGTCACCGTAAAAGGCTGGATCCGCACCCGTCGCGATTCAAAAGCCGGTATCTCTTTCCTCGCCGTACATGACGGCAGCTGTTTTGAAGCACTGCAAGCCGTCGCTCCGGCTGAACTGAATAATTATGAAAATGAAATCAAGCGCTTAACCACCGCCTGTTCAGTGATTGTGACAGGGACTGTGGTCAAATCAGAAGGCCAAGGCCAAGCGTTTGAGTTGCAAGCCAGTAGCGTCGAAGTGGTTGGTTGGGTCGAGAATCCAGACACCTACCCAATGGCTCCTAAACGCCATTCGATGGAATACCTGCGTGAACAAGGTCATTTGCGGGCGCGTACCAATATCGTTGGTGCTATTACCCGTGTCCGTCACTGTTTAGCGCAAGCGATCCACCGCTTCTTCCACGAGCAAGGGTTTTACTGGATCAGTACGCCAATTATCACAGGCGCTGACTGTGAAGGCGCCGGTGAGATGTTCCGCGTCAGCACCTTGGATTTAGAAAACCTGCCGCGTAACGATCAAGGCAAAATCGACTACAAACAAGACTTTTTCGGTAAAGAAACCTTCTTGACAGTGTCTGGTCAGTTAAACGTCGAAACCTATGCCTGTGCATTGTCCAAAGTGTACACCTTTGGCCCAACCTTCCGTGCCGAGAACTCACACACCACGCGCCACTTGGCCGAGTTTTGGATGATCGAACCGGAAGTCGCGTTTGCCGAGCTCAAAGACGTGGCGCAACTGGCCGAAGACATGCTGAAGTTTGTGTTCAAAGCGGTGCTGACTGAACGTGCCGATGATATGGCATTTTTCGCCGAGCGCATCGACGAACATGCCATCACCCGCCTGCAAAAGATTGTCGATTCCAGCTTCGTGCGCATGGACTACACCGACGCGGTCGAAATTTTGAAAACCTGCGGCAAGACGTTTGAGTACCCTGTGGAATGGGGTGTCGATTTACAATCTGAACACGAACGTTATTTAGCGGAAGTGCACGTGGGCGCGCCGGTCATTTTGCAAAACTATCCAAAAGACATCAAAGCCTTCTACATGCGCTTAAACGAAGATGGCAAAACTGTTGCGGCGATGGATATCCTAGCGCCAGGCATCGGTGAGATCATCGGTGGTAGCCAACGTGAAGAACGTTTAGAGAAATTAGACGCACGGATGGACGAGATGGGCTTAAACAAAGAAGACTACAGCTGGTACCGTGATCTGCGCCGCTATGGCACTGTGCCCCATTCAGGCTTTGGTTTAGGCTTTGAACGTCTAGTGTCCTACGTCACAGGCGTTGGCAACGTGCGCGATGTGATCGCCTTCCCACGTACGCCAGGCAACGCTGAATTCTAATTCAGTCTGATTTGGCATCAAAAAAACCACCGCTTGCGGTGGTTTTTTTATTCGCCCGTGTGTTAGAGCAGGCGATTAGCCGGCAAAATACTCAAAATACTTGTCAACCGCGATAGGATTGCGCTCGGGAGCGCCGGTGGCGCAGGTGCCTAAATACAGATAACCAACAATTTCATCATCATCACCAAGTCCCAGCGCTTGTTTGACAAACGGATATTGGGCGTAGGCACCGGTGCGCCAAATGCCACCAAACCCTTGCGCAAACGCCGCTTGTTGCATCGCCATCACAGCACAGGCGGCAGATTGAACTTGCTCTGCCATCGGCACCTTGGGGTGCTCCACACATTTAGCGATACAGGCAATCACCAAAGGCGCGCGAAACGGCAACTGCCGGGCGCGTTCTAACACCTCATTACTAATGGCTGGATCGTCTTCCAGCGCCGCTTCGGCAAAGATATCCCCCAATTTACTAAGCGCATCTTTGCCTTGAAACATCACAAAGCGCCAAGGTCGAAGCGCGCCATGATCAGGCACCCGTAAGGCGGCGTGTTGGATACTTTCCAAGGCCACACCACTGGGAGCGGGTTCAGTTAAACGTGCAGAAGAATAGCGAGTGTTTAATAAAGTCAAAGCATCCATAAAATTGCCCTTTGCGAAACAGGCTTAAAGTTAGCAAAAAAAGAAAGGCGCCGACAATTACTTGCTGCGCCTTTGCTTCAGATCTATACAAAGCTTGTTGATTTTATTAGCAAATGTTTATTTTATCTGCGAGTACATTTCTAAGTACGCGGCCGCAGCTTTGTGCCAGTCAAACACCTGACGCATGCCTTGTTTACGCACTGCATTCATTTTGCGGCTATTGGCAAACAGCGCTAATGCCCGTTCTAACGCCTCAAGCAAGGCATCGGAAGTCGGTTGGTCAAATCGAATCCCGGTCGCACCTTTATCCGTTAAATCCACCACCGTGTCTTTCAGACCTCCGGTGGAGCGAACTATAGGCACTGTGCCGTAGCGCAAACTGTAAATTTGATTCAAACCACAAGGTTCAAACAAGCTCGGCATTAGGAAAAAATCCCCCGCGGCTTCGATTTGGTGGCTTAAGCCATCATCAAACCCTTCAATAAATCGGAAGGACTCTGGATAGCGTTGCTGCAACAAATGTAACGCGTTGATGTATTGAGCCTCGCCGGTGCCCATCATCAGGACTTGGGCACTGGCATGCTCCAACCAGCTATGCAAAGCAGGGATCAGATAATCAAACCCTTTTTGCGCAGTGACTCGGCTGACACTCACCAACAGAGGCCGCGCATCGTCAGCCAATTGAAATTGTCGGCGCAGCTCCGTTTTACAACGTTGCTTGCCGGCAAGCGCATCCAGCGAATAACGATGAGGTAACGACAAATCAGTGGCAGGATCCCAACGCGTGTAATCACAGCCATTTAAGATCCCAACAAACTGCTGCGAGCGCGCTTGATACAGTGCAGACAACCCATTGGCGGCGGGCTCAGATAACAATTCATCACGATAGCCTGGGCTTACCGTATTCACTGCATCCGCTTGCCAAACGCCTAGTGCAAGATGCGTCAAAGGCATGCCGGCAGGAATGTGCCAGTGATGTAAGTCCAATTGTGCCAGCGCTTGGCGATCAATGCCTTGTTGATAGGCCGCGTTATGCACAGTCAACACAAACTTACTATGGCGAAGCGCACCTGAACGCATGCCTTGCAGGTAACACGCCGCCAAACCAGTCTGCCAATCATGGCCATGCACCACATCGACAGCCTCTGCTTGCTGTTGCAAATACAACAAGGCCGCTTTACAGAACACGGCAAAACGCAGACTGTTATCTGCATAAGGGTGTTGACCGTCGTCGTAGGGACGTTCGCGCTGGAAGAAATCATGATGCTCAATTAATGAGACGGCGATCCCTTCCACTTGCATGTGCCGAATTGCACAACCAAACGACTGATAACCCAGTTGAAAATACAAGGATTGCCACTCATCCGCCACCGCTTGCGGATACAAGCTCGCGTAGCGTGGCAATATCACTTCAACCTGATGGCCTTGCGCCTGCAAGGCCAAGGCAAGACCACGCGTCGCGTCGGCCAAGCCGCCAGTTTTTAACAAGCCTTCATATTCACTGCATAAAAAAGCGATGCGCATGGCATTCCTTAATCAAAACCGATCAGTGCACCTTTAGGGATCACCACCACACCATCCGGCGATACGTGGAAGCGTTGTCTATCATGCACCGGATCTTCACCAATCACTGTCCCTGGGGCGATCTTGACATCTTTATCAATAATGGCACGACGAATACGAGCGCCACGGCCTATATCGTTGTTGCCCATCAATACACTTTTCTCCACGTAAGCATGGCTATGGACGTGGCAGTTGTACCCCAAAATCGAATGATACACGATCGAGCCGCTAACAATACTACCTGCCGACACCATCGAAGAGATGGCTTGTCCGGTACGATTGGCTTCGTCATGCACGAATTTGGCCGGTGGTACAGGCGGGGTGTAACTGCGTAACGGCCAGTGCTTGTTGTATAAATCGATGGGCGGTACCACTGAAATCAAATCCATATTGGCTTCGTAGTAAGAATCAATGGTGCCCACATCGCGCCAATAACCACGCAACTCTTCTAACTCGCCCCGAATCCGGTTGGTCGAGAAGTCATACACGTACACATCCCCTGAAGGGAACAGTTTAGGAATGATGTTGTGACCGAAATCATGTTTAGAATCAATTTGTTGAGCGTCTTCTTCCAGCACATCCACCAAGGTTTTTGCTTCGAAGATATAGTTCCCCATCGACGCTAACACATAATCTGGCCGGCCGGGGATAGTCTTTGGATTGGACTTTGGTTTCTCTTCAAAACCAATCATCTTGCCCGTTTCATCGACTTCAATGACGCCAAATTCATGCGCTTGCGACACGGGCACAGGAATAGCGGCAACCGTTAACCGGGCTTGGTTTTGACGGTGAAACTCCAGCATTTGCCGCACGTCCATCTTGTAAATATGATCGCCACCAAAGACACAGACATGTTCTGGATCAAGGCCTTGGATCAGATGAAGGTTCTGATAGACCGCATCCGCGGTGCCAAGATACCAATGCTTGCCTGTTTGCATCTGCGCTGGAATGGGGTCAATAAAGCGGCTGGTTAAACCGGTCACTCGCCACGCACGGCTTAAATGTTTCATCAGCGAGTGAGATTTGAATTGCGTAATGACGAAAATCTGCAACAAGTCGGAATTGACGAAATTGTTCAGCACAAAGTCGATGATCCGATAGTTCCCACCAAAAGGCACTGCAGGCTTCGCGCGGATCCCCGTCAGCGGCGCTAAACGCGTCCCCTCACCACCGGCCAAAATCATAGTTAACACACCGGACATCTTTGACTCCCTGTAAATCGAACTGAATTGAATTCACGCTATCTGTGCTGACTTAAGCAAAGCTAATACCACAATTTAACGCAGCGGAAAATTGGTGGTGTAAAGCCGTATTAACCCAAAACGCCGCGGTTACCATATGGCAAATGTATGGCAATCGCATGACGGTTTGCACAGAAATTGCGTATCACCATGTCCATCAGATTGCAACTGCACCAAACTGAAGCATACGTATGCATAAACGACAATACCGAATCTTTGCATTGAAATCTTGAAAAATATATTACAAGTCTAGCGACAGAACTGAATTTCAGCGCGTTCAGAGAAAAACGCGCTCGAAACCGTCAAAAGAATTTGATTTATAAAGAAGTTTGCAAGCAAGAATGCTCGGAAGTGGCCAACACCTGTTGGCCTTGGTCTATCAACGGCGTGGGGTTGTCGCCAGTAGCCCCTTTGTGGGTTGCCATCGGGACAGGCAACCGCATCAAAGACGCTGCACAGCATGGCGCTTAGATGGACAGGGCGAGCTCGGTGCCTTGGCGAATGGCTCGCTTGGCATCCAGTTCTGAAGCGACATCCGCGCCACCGATTAAGTGACTTTCAATCCCCGTGGCTTGCAGGGCACTGTGCAATGCGCGATTTGGCTCTTGTCCTGCACACACCACCACGTGATCCACATTCAGGCAACGGGTTTGACCGTCTAATTCAATCCATAAACCATCATCATCCACTTTGAGGTAGTTCACACCGGAAAAGGTCTCGACTTGTTTTTTCTTTAAGGACGTGCGGTGGATCCACCCTGTGGTTTTACCAAGACCTGCACCGACCTTGGATGTTTTACGCTGCAGCAAATAGATTTTCCGAGCTGGCAGCTCTGGCATGCTCTCAGGCATTAAAGCACCGGCATGTTGGTAACTGCTATCGATGCCCCACTCTTTTAACCATTGTTCAGGTTTTAACGTTAAAGAATGCTCTTCGGTTAGATATTCGGCCACATCAAAGCCTATACCACCGGCACCAATAACCGCGACATGCTGCCCAACGTGTTTGTGATCACGCAAAACATCCAAATACGATAACACTTTCGGGTGATCAGCCCCTTCGATGGTCAATGAACGCGGGGTGATCCCGGTAGCAATAACAATGGCATCAAAACCTGCCGCTTTCAGCGTTTCAGCCGTTTGCAGCTGACCTAGGTGTAACTGTACCGGCAAGCGTTTAAGTAACTCGCTGAAATAACGCAAGGTTTCATGGAATTCTTCTTTACCAGGAATTTGTTTGGCGTAATTAAATTGTCCACCAATTTGCGTGTCTTTATCAAACAAATGCACCTGATGGCCGCGTTGTGCTGCGGTCGTCGCAAACGCTAATCCCGCCGGACCGGCGCCAATCACCGCAATTTTTTTCACGGTCGCGGCATTCGTTAGCACCAGCTCTGTTTCATAACAGGCACGTGGATTGACCAGACAGCTAGCGCGTTTTTGCGAAAACACGTGGTCAAGGCAGGCTTGGTTACACGCAATACAGGTGTTGATTAAATGCGCTTCATCCGCAGCAGCTTTATTTACAAATTCAGGGTCAGCTAAAAATGGTCGTGCCATGCAAACCATATCGGCATCGCCACTGGCCAAAATATCTTCCGCGACACTTGGCTCGTTGATGCGGTTGGTGGCGATCACTGGAATAGAAACCTGGCTCTTCACGCGTGCTGTGATAAAACGAAAGGCAGCGCGCGGCACCATAGTGGCAATGGTTGGAACCCGCGCTTCATGCCAGCCGATCCCCGTATTTATCAAGGTTGCACCCGCGCTTTCAACCCACTTGGCTAGTTGCACCACTTCATCATAGGTGCTGCCGTCTTCCACCAAATCCAGCATCGACAGGCGGTAAATAATAACAAAGTCTTCACCGCAAGCTTGACGCACTGCTTTGATAATCTCCAGCGCAAAACGGCAACGATTCTGATAGCTACCGCCCCATTCGTCCGTGCGCTTGTTCGTACGCTGGCAAATAAACTGATTGATCAGATAGCCTTCGGAGCCCATGATTTCGCAGCCGTCGTAACCGGCTTTTTTAGCCAGTTTGGCACTGTGGGCAAAGTCTTTTATAGCACCACGGATTTGCCGAGCCGACATCGCAGACGGCTTAAACGGGGTGATCGGCGATTGAATTGCGCTCGGTGCTTGATTCAACGGATGGTAACCATAACGGCCAGCATGCAGTAACTGAATACAGATTTTGGCACCATGTTGGTGCACAGCGTGTGTCACTTCTTGGTGTTTGTTCGCTTGCCAAAACCAACTGAGCTGACTTCCAAAAGGAACTAAATTACCGCGAAAGCTAGGACTAATACCGCCGGTAATGATCAAACCGACTCCACCCTTGGCACGCTCAGCATAAAAGGCGGCAAGCTTGGTAAACCCTTGTTTTTCTTCTTCTAACCCTGTGTGCATCGATCCCATCACCACACGGTTTTTCAGTTGTGTAAAGCCAAGATCAAGCGGTTGTAACAAATGCGGATATGGCACGGGCACCTCACTGTTTAAATTTTATTTATCTGGTCGTACCTGTTGACGATTTTGGCAATGTAACCAAGTTTAAAGGCGCTGACAAGTTTTCTGTGACACATCGATGTGCAGGGTCATGCACAAGAAACCAGCATGTAACACATTTACTTACAAATTGCGATTGGGCCTAGACGTCAAATTAGGTATCTTTCGATTATAGGCACGAAGTTAAGGTATTATTATGGCTGAGCAAAAACCTGGCATGGTTCGTAGTTTTTTTAGATTTTTATACCAAGCGTTTCGCTGGGTGCGAAATTCGGTATTGAACCTGCTGTTTATCATTGTTTTCGGTTTCTTTATCGCGGCGTTGCTGCAAGAAGAAGAAGGGGTTGTGGTCGCGGATAAATCGGCGCTGGTGCTTGATTTAACCGGCGCCTTGGTCGAAGAGAAAACCTGGGTCGACCCGGTGTCACAAGCCATTAATGAAGGCACCGGTTCCAAAGACGAAGATCCTGAAGTGCTTGTGCGCGACGTGGTCAAAGTTGTGCGAGAAGCCACCACCGACAAACGTATCCAAGTAATGGTGCTGCGCTTAGATGAGATGACCTCCGGCTCAATGGACAAGTTACAAGTCATCGGTGCTGAACTTGAGAAATTCAAAGCGGCAGGCAAGAAAATCTACGCCACTGCCAGTTACTATTCACAAAGCCAGTATTTCTTGGCTAGTTATGCCGACAGTATCAATATCAACCCGATGGGTTCTGTGTTGTTGGAAGGCTTTGGTAGCTTCCCGATGTACTACAAGGCCGCACTAGAAAAACTGCAAATTAGCACCCATGTGTTTAAAGTCGGCACCTACAAATCTGCGGTAGAGCCATTTACCCGCAACGATATGTCGCCAGAGGCAAAAGAAGCCAACAAAGCATGGTTGGATGAGCTTTGGGCCAACTACAAGCAACAGGTTGCAACCCGTCGTGGTTTTGATGTAAGCAACTTTGACGAAACATACGCTCGCTTGTTAGAACGTTTAAAAGCCGCCAATGGCGATATGACCCAGTACGCCTTAGACGCCAAACTGGTAGATACCGCAAAAACTCGCCAAGAGTTCCGTAAGGACTTAATTGCGTTGGTTGGCGAAGATAAAGAAAACCATACCTTTAACCAAGTGAGCTTTGAAGACTACCTGTCGCTGGTCCAACCAAAACATCCGGTGGTAAATCCACTAACGGATAAAGTCGCGTTAGTAGTTGCTCGCGGCTCGATCATCGATGGTAAAGCCAAAGCCGGTACCATTGGTGGCGATAGCACGGCCGATCTTTTACGTCGTGCGCGGGAAGATGACAAAGTCAAGGCGGTAGTCCTGCGCATTGATTCCGGTGGTGGCAGCGCCTTTGCTTCTGAAGTGATTGCAGAAGAGGTGCGCGCTTTAAAAGCCGCCGGTAAACCAGTTGTGGCGTCAATGGGGTCTGTCGCGGCATCAGGTGGTTACTGGATCGCCGCCCCAGCGGATGAAATCTATGCCTCCCCCACCACCATTACAGGTTCCATTGGTATCTTTGCGCTGTTCCATACCGCAGAAAATGTCATGTCAACCATCGGTGTTAATGTGGATGGTGTGGGTACCACCGAACTTGCGGGATTAAGTGCCGGCGTGCCGTTGTTTAAAGGCTTACGGCCAGAGGCGCAAGAATTACTGCAATCGAGCATCAACCATGGCTACGATCAGTTCTTAACCCACGTTGCCAGCAATCGCAAGATGGAAAAAGCTGCGGTAGATAAAATTGCGCAAGGCCGCGTCTGGACAGGTCGTAAGGCTCTGGAATTAGGGTTGGTCGATAAAATGGGCACTCTGGATGATGCCATCGCTGCTGCAGCGGATAAAGCCAGCTTGAAACAATACGATGTGCAACTGATTGAACAGGAGCTTTCGCCACAAGAGCAAATGTTACAAAACTTGTTTAGTGCAGCCGCGCAAGCAGGCTTGGTGCCAAGCAATTTTGGTCAAACCTCTGAGCTTCATCAGCTATTAAAAGCGGCCGAGCAAGAATACAAAGTGCTGACCAAGTTTAACGATCCAAATGGTATTTATTCGTACTGCTTTAGCTGTACCATCGACTAGAGACTGACTTGTCCTACCGCATAAAAAATCCCTCGCTAAGACGAGGGATTTTTTTATGTCGGCACCGACAGTCAACTTGTTAGGGCCATCGCAATGGTGTGGGCATACAATACCAACGCCCCATGTTGCATAATGCACTAAAGCGGCCTAGCCCTAGATGGTCTTAGAAATCAACTTTACCGTCGCGGATATGCTTTTCGCCACGCGCTTTGGCCAATTCAATTTGTTTTTGACGCTCTTCAAATGACGCACGTTGTTCTGGGGTAATTTGGTCGTGGCAATGTGGGCAGCTTAACCCTTTCACATACAACGGCGACGCCATTTCTGCTTGGGACAGCGGCATGCGACAAGCATAACATTGGTCGTAACTGCCTTGCTGCAAGCCATGTTTGACCGCGACACGTTGGTCGAACACAAAACATTCGCCCTGCCACAAACTTTGTTCCTCAGGCACTTCTTCGAGGTATTTTAAAATACCACCGTCTAAGTGATACACTTCGTCAAAGCCTTGTTCTTTTAGGTAAGCCGTTGATTTTTCACAGCGGATACCGCCTGTGCAAAACATTGCGACTTTTTTATGTCGGGTTTTATCTAAATGTTGCGCTGCCCAAGCAGGGAACTCACGGAAGGTTTTGGTGTTCGGATTCACCGCATTGGCAAAGGTGCCAATGGCCACTTCATAATCATTACGAGTATCGATAACGATGGTATCAGGATCTGAAATCAGCTGATTCCAAGCCTCGCCTTTGACATAAGTGCCGACGATGTTGGCAGGGTCAACACCTTGGACACCCATAGTGACAATTTCCGTTTTAAGTTTGACTTTGGTGCGGTAAAACGCTTGCTCTGCCGAAAACGACTCTTTATAGGACATGCCATCAAATCGTCCATCGGCATCTAACCACGCTTTGACTGCGTCAACACCTTCACGTGGGCCACAGATAGTGCCATTGATCCCTTCCTCAGCCAGTAACAAGGTCCCCTTGACTTGGTGATCAACCATGTGTTGATACAGGGTATCACGCAACTTTACATAATCTGGTAGACGGACAAACTTATACAACGCAGCAACAACAAACATAAAACCTCTTTGCAAATGGAGCCGGACCGCAAATCCGGGGCAAAAAATGAGCGCGCATTATACGGAGCAAGGGGCCCAAGGCCAAGCCCTAATACGCGAAACGCAGTCGCTGCATGACATGGTGGTAGGGAAAATCAAATTGCTGTAGATGGTCACCATTGGTCAATTGCACCTGCGGTCCATCTCGCCAAGCGGACCAGCGCATAATGGGGCTTAGCCACGTTTCAATGTCCGCCAGCAGCGCAGGGTCAAACTGAACTGAAATCAACTCAGGGTGAGAATGCCCGTCAAGCGCTTTTAATGCTGCATCCTGCTCAAGACACAGCAGCACGGTTTGTGAGCGATGGCAGGCCCTGGTCAAATGCTTTTCATCTGGTCGGTCGACCTGAGCCCAAATCGCTATCGACAGATCATCACCCACCTGAATATCCGGTCGTTTGTGTAACGAATGCTCGGGGGCAATTTGGGGCTGGAATTCGGCAAGAGCGGTTAAGGTCAATAATCGTCGGCTAAAGTGTCGACTGTCTTCGCCGGCATAAGGGGGGATGAAAAACTGAAAATGGCCGAAGCGCGAGTCATCGACATTAGTGAAATTCAGTTCAAGCCGACACAATCGATTCTGCATCAACATGATAGCAACTCCTGCTATTGCCTCTTTGCAGTATAGTAATCCTGTCAGCGCGTGTTGCTTGAGCTTGTAATCGGAAGCTGAACTCATTATTATGTAATAATATCACATTACAAAAATGAGTCTGATCATGCGTAGTTTTCGACTTCACCTACTCGCCATCGCGATGGCAACGGTCGCCCAAGCCCAGGCCGCGACCTCACAAATCCAAGGCACTGTGCTCGATAGCGATGGTAAAGCCATTGCCAATGCCAAAGTCCATGTGCACGGCCGGCAACAATTTGTGGTCACCGACAAGCAAGGCAACTTCCGCCTAAACGCCCCTGCTAACGCACAAATTCATGTGGCAGCACGTGGTTTCTCCGACGCGGTGGTCACTGCCGATAGCAACGCATTGCAAGTGAAATTAGTGCCATCTGGTATTGAACGGATCATGATTTCTGCCGCAGGCTTACACCATTACGATGTCGACTCCGCTCATCCTGCAACCGTATTGGCTGGCGATGAGTTACTGTTACGCAATGAGCCCACCATCGGTGAGACGTTAAAACTTGAACCTGGCGTGCATAGTAATTACTACGGCCCGGTCGCTTCGAGCCCCGTGATCCGCGGCATGGATGGCCCACGTGTGAAAATGCTAAGTAACAGCATGGACACCGGCGACGTCTCCCGTATCGGACCTGACCACAGCATCACCGCCGACGCACTGACAACAGAACAGATCGAAGTATTACGCGGCCCTGCCACCTTGTTATTTGGCAGCGGCGCCATCGGCGGCTTAGTCAACATCGTCGATAACCGCTTACCGCGTCAACTGCGACCACTGCAAACCAAACTTGACCTTAAATACGGCTCGGTTGCCGACGAGCGCAGTGTCGCGTTTGTGCATGACGGTAGCTCGGACGCCATCGCTTGGCATATTGATGGTCTGGACCGTCAAAGCAATGATGTCAAAACGCCAACCTTTACCGACGCCGATGGCGAAGTTTTAGATTCCATCGTCAACAGTGGCATGGATACGCAAAATATAAATGTCGGCACCAGTTACATCGGTGAGCGGGGTTTAATTGGCGTCACGGTGGGCAAAGTTTTTAACTATTATGGCATTCCTGGCCATGACCACGGCGACGAAGACCATGCAGCGGACGACCACGCCGATGACCATGCTGGTGAAGAAGAACACGTCGAAGGTGTCTTTGCCGATGCGAAACAAACCCGGTATGGGCTGGTTGGTGAACTCTATAGCCCATTTTCCCATGTCGAAAGCTTGGCGTTTAATCTGGCGTATACCGACTATACGCACGTGGAAATCGAAGATGGCGCCATGGGCACTCGCTTTAGCAACAAAACATTCGAGAGCCGCTGGACGTTGGAACACAGTGACATCGCTGGCTGGCACGGCTTAGTGGGTGTCCATCAACAATCGGCGAAATTCAAAGCGGCAGGTGAAGAAGCCTTCACCCCGGCCACCAACAATGACACCTACGCGCTGTTTGTGCTCGAAGAGCGGGACATGGGGCCGTTGCAATGGCAACTGGGCGCCCGAGCGGAACATGTCGGGTATGACGTCGTCGAGCAAGTGCCGACGTCAAGCTTAACGTTGCCAGATCTATCCTTTACCGCCACAAGTGCTAGCGCAGGGGTGGTTTGGAATTTCGTAGAGAATTACCAGTGGAGTTTGCAACTGAGTCACTCTAGCCGCGCACCAAGTGCAGCAGAGACGTACGCCAACGGTGTGCATGTCGCTACCGGTAGTTACGAATTAGGCAGCGCTTATCAACTATCAGCCGATGGAGATTTGTCGCTGGCCGGCAAGCCTGCCAATGAAGTGGCTAACAATATCGATGTTGGTTTTAAACGTGTTAAAGGGGATGTCACGTTCGGTTATAACTTCTTTTATAACAAAATTAGTGATTTCCTCTACGAATCAGACACTGGGCTCACCGCTGTCGATTTATTACCAGACACTGAAGCCCCGCATGATGAATTTAAGGTGTATCAGTTTGTGCAACGTGATGTCACCCTGAAAGGCGCCGAATTTAATCTGACATGGCAGTTTGCACCCGGCCAGCAACTGGAAGTGTTTGCCGACACTGTGCATGCAACCTTGGATGATGGCGGCTATCTGCCACGGATCCCTCCCCTAAAAGCTGGGGCTGAGTACCGTCTGCAACGTGATCTGTGGAACTTTAGCGTCGGCGCGACGCATTATGCGAAACAATCCAAAACCGCCAGCGAAGAAACACCGACCGATGGCTACACCATGCTTGATGCTAGCGTCAGTTACGACCTAGATCTCGATGACCAAGATGCCAACCTGTATCTGCGCCTTAGCAATTTAAGTAACCAGTTAGGCAAAGTGCATTCGTCATTTATTAAAGAGTCGACCCCGTTGCCAGGACGCTCTTTGGTGATGGGCATTACAGCTCGTTTCTGATCAGACATTGTTCGTATTACGACGATTAAAAAGCCTCCACTTGGAGGCTTTTTTATCACAACACTGCGAATTAACTGATTTGTCGTAACAACGCCTGCAGTGGATGCAGTGGCTTAGCACCTTCATAACGCTTCACTTGGCTGCGGCAGGAAAAACCAGTCACCAGCAGTGGGCGTGCATCGTTTGCCTGTACATGGCTCTGCCAACTCATGTCATACAAGGCTCGACTGGTGACTTGGTTTTGCAGCTCATGCCCATAGGTACCGGCCATACCACAACAACCAACGGCAACAACATCGAGTTGCAATCCGGCCTTTTTAAAGATCTGCTGCCAGGTTTTTTCAGTGGCTGGTAACGCCGTTTTTTCCGTGCAATGCGCTAATAAGCGATAGCTCTGCCCCTTAGCCTGCGGCAACGCCTGATGCTGCAACCACTCATGGAATAACGACACTTGATAGTTACCGCGCGCCTCTCCCAAGGTTTTGACATACTCGTCGCGATAAACCAACACCAAGGACGCATCAAGACCGACCATCGGCGCACCTAGCTTCGCCACGTCATTTAAAAATTCACTGGCCGTTTTCGCGGTTTGCGCAAACTCTTTTAAAAACCCTTTGACGTGCTGTGGTTTACCATTGGGAACAAAGGGTAGCAGCACAGGGTTAAAGCCCATTTTCGCCACCAAGGCCATGGCATCCTCAACCAAATCTGCTTCGTAGTAGCTGGTAAATGGATCTTGGACGAACAATACCAATTTTTGCCGCTCAGCCGCATCCAAGGCGCTAAATTGTATTAAATCAAAGGGTTGATAGCCCCGCGTCCGCTGCTGCAAGCTGGGAACTGTTAATAAAGGCGTATCGACATAACCCACCGCATGTTTTAACAACCATGAAGTCAACGGGAAACGCACACCGGCATTGACGAAGCGTGGGAATTTAGCCAGCCATGGTGCCGTTGCTTCTATGCCCCCAACCACATAATCTTTAAGCGGCCGCGCGTAGCGGCTATGGTATAACTGCAAAAAACGCGCTCGAAACGACGGCACATCGACTTTGATCGGACACTGACCGGCGCAGGCTTTGCAGGCTAGACAACCATCCATCGCTTCTTTGACTTCATGCGAAAAATCCTGCTCACCGCGCGCTTTGGCTCTGCTATTTTGCAATCGTTGCCACCAAGCACCAATGCTATTGCGCTCGCTGAGCAAACGTTGCTCGTGTGCCAGCACATCAACGCCTTGTTGCGACATCAAACGTAACCATTCTCGCATGAGGCCAGCACGCCCTTTCGGACTATGCCGACGATCTTTAGTCACCTTGCTGGACGGGCACATCGGCGAATTTTCTTCATAATTAAAACAGAGGCCGTTGCCATTACAGCTAGTGGCAGCGTCATAACTTGTTTTCACCGCGACTGGGATTTGCTTATCAAAAAAAGCCCGTTTTTGCCCATCGACACTGACCAAGGCCTCCGTCGACTGCAACGGTGTACAGATTTTGCCAGGGTTCATCCGATTCAGCGGGTCAAATGCCGCTTTGATCTTACGTAGCTCGGTAAACAAGGTCTCACCAAAAAACTCCGGACCGTATTCACTGCGATACCCCTTGCCATGTTCGCCCCACATTAAACCGCCATATTTGGCCGTCAGCTGCACGACTTGATCAGAAATGGTTCGCATCAGCTGTTCTTGGGCGGGATCACATAAATCCAACGCAGGCCGTACGTGCAACACCCCCGCATCCACATGGCCGAACATACCGTAACTTAAGCCATGCGAATCGAGTAGTTGACGGAATTCCATAATAAAATCTGCAAGATTTTCCGGAGGAACCGCAGTGTCCTCGGTAAATGGAATGGGTTTTTGTGCTCCTTTGGCATTGCCTAACAACCCCACTGATTTTTTACGCATGGCATAAATTTGCAGGATCGCTTGCGTATTGTAGGTTAACTGATAGCCGATAATGCCGGATTGGCCGGTTGCCAAGGCCTCTTGCAACCGTGCTTCAAGATTGGCCACTTTTTGTTGCATGCCAACATCGTCTTCGTCGTTAAACTCAACCATGTTCAGGCCTTGCATATCTTTGCCTGGCACATCTTCGATAAACTGTTTCACTTGATGCCAAATGATATCGTTTCGGGCTAAACCTAACACTTTGGAATCCACGGTTTCCACCGATGTGGCATTGGCCGCGACCAAAAACGGCGCATTACGCAGCGCACTTTCAAAACTGTCGTATTTGACATTGACGAGGCATTTGTATTTGGCGATTGGTGTCACGTTCAGTTTGGCTTCGACTACAATGCCGAGCGAGCCTTCTGCACCTGTAATCACTCGCGATAAATCAAACTGTTGTAAGTCATCACTAAAGACGTGCTCTAAATCATAACCGGTCAAAAAACGATTCAAGCGTGGGAATTTGGCTAAAATTTCAGCGCGATACTCACGACACGTTGTTAACACTTGCTGATACACACGACCCGTCGGGGTTGGTTCTTGCGCTAACTGTTCAGCCAAGGATACCGGCATCGGTTTAGTCTGTAACACGGTGCCATCGGCAAGCACAGTGGTCAGTTCTAACACGTGATCTGAGGTTTTGCCGTACACCAACGAACCTTGACCCGACGCATCAGTACTAACCATGCCACCTATAGTGGCTCGGTTGGATGTCGATAAGTCTGGCGCAAAAAAGAACCCATGCGGCGCCAGAAATGCATTCAGTTGATCCTTAATCACCCCAGCTTGCACTCGCACCCAACGCTCTTTGGCATTAAACTCTAAAATACCACGCATGTGCCGTGACACATCAAGCACTATATGCTCGGTCAGGGCTTGACCGTTGGTGCCTGTGCCACCGCCGCGCGGGGCAAATTTTAAATGCTGATAGGCCTGTTGATTGGCAAGGTCGGTGATACGCTGAATATCTTCCATGCTCTTGGGCAACAACACCGCTTGAGGCAATGCTTGATACACACTGTTATCGGTGGCAACAGCAAGACGTGCGGCGTAACTGGTCTCAATTTCACCGTCAAAACCACGGTTAAACAGTTGCTGGCAAAAGGCCAACACATCAGGAGCAAGAGCGATATCAGGAGAAAGCTTTGGGATCATGGGGCTATCGTTCATAATTCAGAAAGCCCGAGTATATCATCGGGCTTTTTGAATGTTGACCGAAAAAACTTAAACTCTGTGTTTATCACAGACGCGGCGATTGGCCTTTTTTATCATCGACAATGTCACCGGCAATGACTTCGCCCTCAATAGTGACACCTTGCGACGACGACGGTGCTTGGTCGGTGCTATACCCCCCCGCAGCCTTGGCATAATCCTGCTGCATCCGCGTCATCTTTTCGATGAACTTGCGCTTTTTCCACCAAAAATACGGCAATAAAATGACCAGTAAGGTGGCTGCGATCATGAAAAGCCAAACACCAAAAAATAATAAAAGCACCAACACAGCGGCACCGAGGACAAGTTGAAACCAGTTCTTACGCGGCGCATTTTGGTAAATCCATTGAATGCGCAATGGGCCTTGAGGCATGAGATATCCTTCAGAAAATTACCTACCTACTGTATGGGGGCGAATACTGACCAAACAAGCCAAATCTGGCTATAGTTTGTAAAAAGGTGTGTCTGATTCAATGTCCTGAGTAAGAACAACAATGCGCATATTGGCTGTTTTAATTTTGTTAGTGCTACCTCACTGGGCGTTTGCATGTGTGCTTCGAGTCCATGTCAATGATTTTCCGCCTTATTCCTACAAGGTTGACGACCAGTGGCAAGGCAGTCGCGTGGTGTTGTCGAAACGACTTGCGTCCAAACTCAATTGTGACGTGGAATTTCTCGAATTAACATGGGCCAGAGCTCTTGCCATGATGCAAAGCGGCGAGTTGGATCTGATGTTTAATTTAACGGTGACCGAAGAGCGCCGACAATTTATCTGGTACACGCTGCCACATCATCATGAACGTTTGGTGTTTGCCACCACGCTCAGTGATTGGCAGCACACCAATGCCATCAGCAGCCTAGCGCAGTTTCCTGGGATCATTGCCGTGACTCAAGGCAGTTTTATGGGGCAGCAATTCATGAGTATGTTGCAAAATCGGTCATTTCTGCGACGAGTGGTCGCAGTCAGTCAACGTAAAGCAAAAAATGAGTTGGTTCTGAAAGACCGAGCACAGGGGCTGGTTGAAGATTATGATTTTTAAAAATTCGCCATCGCTAATTATCCCGCTTACGACAATATTCAAATCACGCCACTGGTGCTGTCTGAACAAGATGTCAGTGCAGGGGTATCGATGAAGTCACCGTTGTTCGCTCGAAAAGTGTATATCGAACTCGCCATTTGCCAACTGGAGCAACAAGGGTTGTGGTTTAGTTCGCAGCCATAAAAAAACCAGAGCCGTTGCTCTGGTTTTTTTATCGAGGTCAGGTTAATCGTTGTTTTGAATCGAACAACGACGCAAGCCCCACACTCGGTCGACATAATCTTCAATCGAGCGGTCGGATGTAAACTTGGCCACCGATGCAGTATTTAAGATGGCTTTTTTCGCCCACCCGCTGCGATCACGGTACCAGCTGTCGATTTGTTGGTGGGCTTTGGAATACGAATCAAAGTCCGCCAAAACCAAATACGGATCGCCGCCTTCAAGCAAGCTGCGTTTAATCGCGGCTAGCTCTCCTGAACGACCCGGTGTGAAATAATCCGTCTCTAGCCAGTCTAAAATCGCTTTAAGTTCTGGGTTAGAGTAATAATAATCCCAGTTGTTATAGCCTTTTTGTTGAATGGCTTTGACTTCATCCACGGTTAAACCAAAAATCGCAATGTTGTCACTGCCAACTTCTTCGGCGATCTCAATGTTGGCACCATCCAGTGTGCCCACCGTCACCGCGCCATTGAGTGCCAACTTCATATTACCGGTGCCTGACGCTTCTTTACCCGCTGTCGAAATTTGCTCGGAAACATCGGCCGCAGGGATCATTTTCTCAGCCAAACTGACTCGATAATTTGGCATAAAGACAACTTTCAAGCGCCCTTTGACCCGTTTGTCGTTGTTAATCTTATCAGCCACTTTATTGATGGCATAAATGATCTCTTTGGCCAATTTATAACCAGGCGCAGCTTTGGCGCCGAAGATAAACACACGTGGCACAATGTCCAATTCAGGATTTTGTAAAATTCGACGATACAGCGCCAAAATATGTAATAAATTCAAATGCTGACGTTTGTATTCATGCAAGCGTTTGATCTGCACATCAAACAACGCATGGGGGTCGATATCGACGCCAGTGAGTTTTTTCACTTCCAACGCTAATTCAGCTTTGTTTTGTTGCTTGATGGCCATAAAGGCATCCTGCATCGCTGGGTCGTCTGCATGGGCTTTGAGTTTGGCTAAATCCGTCAAACGGGTTGGCCACTCCGTGCCAATGGTGTTATCCAATAACTTAGATAAACGTGGGTTACAGGCTTTTAACCAACGACGAGGTGTCACACCGTTGGTCACGTTGGTAAATTTATCCGGCCATAACGCGACCATTTCAGGGAACAAGTCCGATTTGACCAACGCGGAGTGCACCTCGGCCACGCCGTTGACTCTAAATGAACCAACCACCGACAGATGCCCCATGCGAACCATAGGCTCGTGGCCTTCTTCAATGATCGACAGCTTCCGTTTTTTCTCGCTATCGCCCGGCCAAAGCACATCGACTTGTTCGACCAAGAACCGACGGTTGATTTCATAGATAATTTCTAAATGACGCGGTAGTACTTTTTCAAACAAACGCACCGGCCAGCGCTCTAATGCTTCAGGCAACAACGTGTGGTTGGTGTAGGCAAACACGTGTTGACAGATATTCCAGGCATCTTCCCAGCCCATCTCAGCGCGGTCGACCAAAATACGCATCAATTCAGGAATGGATACCGCAGGATGGGTATCGTTGAGTTGGATCACCACTTGCTGCGCGAACTTGCTCCAGTCATCACCATGTGCCCGCTTGTAACGACGGATGATGTCCTTAAGTGAGCTTGAAACAAAGAAGTATTGCTGGATTAAACGCAGCTCTTTACCCGCTTCCGTTTCATCGTTCGGATACAGCACTTTCGAAATGGTTTCCGCTTCGATATTTTCACGCGCGGCATCGATGTAACCGCCGTTGTTAAAGACGTCCCAGTTAAAGAAATCACTGGCGCGGCTTTCCCACAGGCGTAATACGTTCACTGAACTGCCGTTGTAGCCAACAATAGGAATATCCCAAGGCACCGCTTTGATGATACGACCTGGGTGCCAGACTTTTTTCATCCGACCTTGCAAGTCATAGACGGTTTCAACGTAGCCGTAGACCGAGATCTCTTGAATTGACTCGGGACGACAAATTTCCCATGGGTTGCCGTATTCACGCCAACTGTCTGGACGCTCAATTTGGAAACCGTGCTGAAATTCTTGCTTAAACAAACCGTGTTCGTAGTGAATGCCGTAGCCGATCGCGGGGTAATTCAGTGTTGCAAGAGAATCGATAAAACACGCGGCTAAGCGGCCTAAACCACCGTTGCCTAATGCCATATCTTCTTCTTGATCTTCCAAGTCAGCAATATTTAGGCCTAACTCGGCTAAGGCTTGCTTGGCAGGCTCATACAGCCCTAAATTGTGCAGGTTATTGGAAAACAGCCGGCCCATTAAATATTCAAGGCTGAAATAATGCACGGCGCGCGTGTCTTTTTGGTAGTGCGTGCGCTGCGTATTTCGCAGGCCATCGTAAACAAATTCATTCACTGCGGCGCAGGTTGCACGCCACCAAGCCATCCGGCTTGCTTTGTTGACATCGGTACCTAAAGTGTTGTGCAAATGGCGAACAATTTGTTCTTTCATTGCAGTTGCATCTGGAACTTTTCCGACCGCAACGCCAGCCTCGACACGTGTAGCCATAACCAATCCTGTTTTTCCAAAGTGTTGTGTTCGGTAACCAGCCCAAGGCCACAGTTACCGTTGATGTATGTTGTTATGTAGTAAAATTACAGAATAAGGATGGAATCGTCAATAACGAAACCCATCTTAATCGATAAAGCTGTAACTCAATTACATACGAATGCACACGCTTGACAATCAACCCACTTGTTGAAATACAGCATCGACAAATTGCCGAGCATCCTGCTCTAACTGAGCCAAATGGTGTTCCGAAACAAAACTTTCTAGATAAATTTTATAGCTATTTTCTGTGCCTGACGGCCGTGCCGCAAACCAGCCATTGGCGGTCACCACCTTCACACCGCCGATATCGGCGCCATTACCTGGGGCTTTGGTCATGACCGCTAAGATATCATCACCGGCCAAGATTGTTTGCGTGACACTCGACACATCAAGTTTTTTCAGCGCATTACGCTGCGCTAGGGTTGCAGGCGCATCCAATCGCTTATACAAAGGCGCACCAAATTCAGCTGTCAGCTGCACGTAGCGCTGATATGGATCTAGGCCGGTTTTCGCCAGCATTTCTGCCGCTAATAATCCTAGAATAAAGCCGTCTTTATCGGTGGACCAGACAGTGCCGTCAAATTTGAGGAAACTTGCACCGGCGCTTTCTTCACCACCAAATAACACCTGACCTTTAAATAAGCCATCGACAAACCATTTAAAGCCGACAGGAACTTCATACACTTGATAGCCACGTCCCTGCACCACACGGTCAATCATCGCACTTGAGACTAGTGTTTTACCTACCGCAGTAGCCGTCCACGACGGCCGATGTGCCAATAAATAATCAATGGCAACCGCCAGATAATGGTTTGGGTTCATCAAGCCGCCGGAACGGGTCACGATACCGTGGCGGTCAAAATCAGGGTCATTCCCAATACCGATATCAAAGTCATCTTTGAGTGCAATTAAATTCGCCATGGACCACGGTGAGCTACAATCCATGCGGATTTTGCCGTCTTTGTCCAACGGCATAAAAGAAAACGCCGGGTCAACTTTGTCATTAACCACCGTCAAATCAAGAGCATAATGCTTGGCGATCGCGTACCAAAACGCAATACCAGAGCCGCCCATCGGGTCGACACCGATACGGATCTTTTTCTCTCGGATCGCGTCAAAATCAATGACCTGGGATAGCGCACTGACATACCCCTCGACGTAGTCATGTGGTTGATACAATGCACTGTGAGTCGCGGTGTGCCAATCCACACGACGAATGTCAGTCAGGCCATCAGCAATCAGTTGGTTGGCGCGTTTTTCAATCCAACCGGTCGCATCCGTATCCGCAGGGCCACCATGGGGTGGGTTGTACTTAATACCGCCATCGGATGGAGGATTGTGCGACGGTGTAATGATCAAGCCATCGGCCAAAGACGCCGGTTTTAAGGCGTTGTAGCTTAAAATCGCCTGTGAAATCACTGGTGTGGGCGTGTAGCCACCCCCTTGCTGCACACGTACGTTCACGCCGTTGGCAATTAACACCATCAAGGCTGTTTGATAAGCAGGCTCTGACAACGCATGGGTATCTTTACCAATAAACAGCGGCCCTTGGATCCCTTGTTGCAGACGAAACTCGGCCACTGCTTGGCAAATCGCGGCAATATGCGCCTCATTAAATGAGCCCTGAGTCGATACACCACGATGGCCCGAGGTGCCAAAACTGACGCGTTGACTGACCTGTGTCATGTCAGGTTGCACGTTGTAATAACTAGCAACTAATTGCGGAATGTTCTCAAGCATCTGATGAGGAACGGTCTGACCTGCAAGTGGGTGTAACGACATAAAACATCCTTATAAAAAATCGCGAATAGTTTCGGCTTCCAGCTGACTGTACCCTAGTTTTAACGCAGCTTCAGTCAACATCATCTTTTTGCGCGTTGTGTTGGAGTTGGTAATCACCCAAAAATCACTGTTTGGTATTTGTTTAGGATTGGTGCTGCTACCGGCTTCCAATAAATCGGCCTCTTGACGGCCAAAATAGACGCGGTTGCGGCCTTTAATTTCCAGCACTTGCGCAAACTGTTGCTTATGGGCTCGCGCCAACGCCGACAGGATAATCAAGAACCGGCCTACCACCGACATTTCGGCCTGCAAATCCTGTTTACTTAAGATATCAAATACTTTTTGTTCTGTGTTTGACGTTTCTGCGACAGCCGCTGCTGGCACATCAGCGTTCGTCTCAGCGACCAGTTGCCCCAGTAAGCGACGCAAAATATCCGACGCACTTTCGCCGATCCGTTGCGTTTGACTGGCAATGTAGTGGTACAAATCGTCGTCAATTTCGATAGTTTTCATTGAGATATCCAAAAATTTCACACTGGATCTAAGGTTCATACCAGAGCCTGCTGACGACTCCGGTGTTATTTGTTAACATTTTGCCGATAAATTCCGACATTCGGCAAGAAGAGATCATGATATTACATACTGATATCACAGGCCAAGGTAAGCCGTTAGTTCTAATCCACGGTTTATTTGGCAGTTTAGAGAACTTAGGCGTGATCGCGCGAAATTTGGCCGATCGCTTTCAAATCATCAACATGGATTTACCCAATCACGGGCGCTCTCCTTGGACTGACACGCTCGATTATCAGCAAATGGCCGCTGCGGTGGCACAGACCCTGAAGGAACTTGGCATTGAACGCGCCTTTGTATTGGGCCATTCCATGGGCGGTAAAACTGCGATGCAACTGGCTTTTGATCACCCGAGCTTGGTTGAAAAATTGATTCTGGCCGATATATCGCCTGTCGTCAGTCAAGCGCGGCATCATCGCATCCTGGATGGACTCAATGCGGTGAGGTTGTCGCAAATCACAGATCGCCGAGCCGCGGATCAACAACTCAGTCTATTTATCGATGAGCCAGGTGTGCGGGCGTTTCTTCTAAAAAGCCTGCAAAAAGATGACGCTGGTTTTCATTGGCGCTTTCATTTAAAGCTGTTAACCGAACATTATGCCGAAGTACTAGCCGCCCCCAAGACTCAACTACCCTATCAAGGACCGACCTTGTTTATTAAAGGCGGTGATTCAGATTACATTTTGCCTGAGCATCAGCCTGAGATCTTACGACTCTTTCCCCACGCCAAAGCAAAAATCATCCACGGCACCGGCCATTGGTTGCATGCCGAGAAACCCGTCGCTTTCGCCAAGATTTGTGCAGATTTTTTATTGAGCTAGCGCATTAATTTTTGGCGGGATCTTGTGGTATAGTTCCGCCGTTTTTTACTGAGGTTTCCTTATGTTGAATCAATATATGGAACAAATCGAGGCGGCAAGCCTCTGGTTTTTTCTAGCAGTGTTGTTTTTTTTAATCGGCATGGCGATCCAAGACGTATTAAAAAAAGGCGATGTGCCGCCACTCGGCCGCAAATTTGTCTGGCTGGTGTTATTTCTAGGCTGTGCAGGCTTCATCTTTAAAGGTGTGGTGCAGTTCTATTATGAAACACAAGGGTTGGGTTGATGGTAAAAATCGCCACTGACCGAACGACCATCGATCTGTTCGCGGAAGAAAAACGGCCGGGACGACCACGAACAAACCCGCTTCCTCGCGAAGAGCAGTTGAAAATCAACAAACGTGCTCAAGTTCAACGGGACAGGGTGAAAGGTTTAAAACGCATCGAATGCAAAGTGACAGACTCACTGTACCAGCAACTCGATGAAAAGGCTCAAGCAATGCAAGTCACACGAAGCGCATTGATTGAACGAATCCTTACTGAAGCATTATCACGATAAAAGGCTCAATTATGGCAACTGTTGGTATTTTTTTCGGCAGCGACACAGGTAACACAGAACATGTCGCCAAAATGATCCAGAAAGAACTTGGCAAAAATCTCATCGAAGTCCATGACATCGCCAAAAGCAGCAAAGAAGATATCGCTGCTTATGATCTGTTGATGTTTGGCATTCCGACTTGGTATTACGGTGAAGCTCAGTGTGACTGGGATGACTTTTTTCCTGAACTGGAAAACATCGATTTTAATAATAAGTTGGTGGCGTTATTTGGCTGTGGCGATCAAGAAGACTACGCCGAGTATTTTTTGGATGCGATGGGCACCTTGCGCGATATTATCGAACCTAAAGGCGCGATCATTGTCGGCCATTGGCCAACCAAGGGCTACAACTTTGTTTCATCCAAAGCCTTAGTCGATAACGACCATTTTGTTGGCTTGGGTGTTGATGAAGACCGCCAACCAGAACTGACTGAGCAGCGTGTCAAAGGCTGGTGTAAGCAAATTTACGACGAACTCAGCTTGAAAGATCTCGAAGGTCTGTAATGGACTAGATATAAAAAAACCACCGTTCTGGTGGTTTTTTTATATGCAATTCATGAACTTACTTGTGGCCGATGCTGCGGTTTTTTACGCACATACACAGTGCGATTCACTTCACAAACCACATCGCCTTGGCCGTCTTTAACCAGCACGCGAAACTCTGGGAAATGCTTGTCACCATCCTCAGTCGCCTTTTTGATGGCATCCAAGGTGGCATCACTAAGCCAAAACTCCGCCGTTAAGCGCCCTCGCCCCGGCTTGATAAAATCAATATCCGCTTTTTTATCCCACACGATGTAGGCTTTGCCTAATGACCCCATCAACATCAGTGGATAAATCGGATCTGTCATCGCAAACATCGAACCACCAAACTGTGAACTATTGATATTGCGGCGCCAAGGTCTATCGCTTAAGCACACTTTGCAGTACCGATAATCATCCGCTAATTCTTGAACTTGAATGCCATTAAACCAAAACGGCGGCCAGAAGTTTAATAAATGCCGCATCACGCGCGGATTAAAAGCCCATTTCATGACGTTAAAACTCCAACAGGTCAGAGCAGTTAGTGTACCCAGTCTGCTGATGTTTCGCTAGTTGCACGTTTTCAACTTCCATATTTCTTCAGAATGCCTTTATAATCGATAAATTATTGAGTTAAGAGACATCCCAGATGCCAGATCATAACAGTGAATTACGTAAAGCCGGCTTAAAAGTCACCCTGCCGCGAGTCAAGATCCTCGAGATCCTGCAAGACCCTACTCACCAGCACATCAGCGCTGAAGACGTATACAAAATCCTGTTAGATCAAGGCGAAGATATCGGTCTTGCCACAGTGTACCGCGTGCTAAACCAATTTGATGATGCAGGCATTGTCAGCCGTCATCACTTTGAAGGCGGTAAATCGGTGTTTGAATTAAGCCGTATGGACCACCATGACCATCTAGTCTGTTTAAACTGTGGCAAAGTGATTGAATTTGAAGATGACGAAATCGAGCGTAAACAGCTTGAGATATCCCAACGTCACGGTTTGAAACTAACTCACCACAGTCTTTACCTGTACGGCGAATGTGTTGATAAAGCCTCGTGCAACGAATATAAAAACCAACGCTAAAAACAAAGCCAGCTTCTACGCTGGCTTTTTTTATCACCGAATTACGCTATCTATTGACCTGTCGCGGGCTGTAATACACAGAGATTCGCCTGACATGCCGCGGCAGGCTCAGGCAACATCTGACATGTACTGACCATCCCCAAGCGTTGTTGTTGTTCTTGTTTTAGCTTGCTATAACGCTCTTGTGTGTATTGCAAAAGCTTTTGATCGGTTTGCAGCACAGAGTACGGCATAAATTGCTCTGGTCCGCCACACGCTCGCTTGCCAACCGCTAACACCTTGCAGTCCGAATGCTGCTGGCATTGTTTATTCTCCGTCAGTTTCAGCATTCGTTGATAGAGCTGCCGCGTATCGACTTGAAGTTGGGCTAAAGGACCATCTAATTCAGTCACAATGCTGTTACTGGCCGCTGGAGGTTGGGCGACTGGGGTGACTTTACAGGCGGTTAAGCAACATAAAGTCATTACTGTGAGCAATCGAGCCATCGTCATATAAAACAAACCGTTAATTTTTTGTATATAGGCCACGTTATATCAGCAAACGACGGGCGTCAAGTTACTACAAAAACGAAAAAACCAGACCGAAGTCTGGTTTTTTAGCGTCACATCGACTTAAAGCTTGGCTTCGAGTTCAGGTAACACCTGGAACAAGTCTGCCACCAGCCCATAATCTGCCACTTGGAAAATTGGCGCTTCTGGGTCTTTGTTGATTGCAACAATCACTTTGGAGTCTTTCATACCCGCCAAGTGCTGGATAGCACCGGAGATCCCCACCGCAATGTACAGATCTGGCGCCACGATTTTGCCGGTTTGCCCTACTTGCATATCGTTTGGCACAAAGCCCGCGTCAACGGCGGCGCGACTGGCACCAATTGCAGCGTTTAACTTATCGGCAATGCCATTTAACAGCGCGAAGTTATCGCCGTTTTGCATGCCGCGGCCACCGGAAATGATGACACGGGCAGCCGTTAATTCTGGACGCTCTGATTTCGTCAGCTCTTCTGAGACAAACTCCGCCACACCGCTCGCAGCTGCTGTTGCAATCGCTTCAATAGCGGCACTGCCCGTCTCGGCGACGCCGTTAAAGGCTGAGCTACGTACGGTCAGTACTTTCACCGCATCAGCGCTTTGTACCGTGGCAATGGCGTTACCAGCATAAATTGGACGCACGAAGGTATCTGCACTTTCAACAGCGATGATGTCAGAAATTTGCGCGACATCTAACAGGGCTGCTACGCGTGGCAGGAAGTTTTTACCAAAGGTGGTCGCAGGCGCCAGAATGTGGCTGTAACCAGCCGCATTGGCAACCACCAAGGCTGCTACGTCTTCTGCTAACTGATGCGCATAAACGCTGCTATCAGCGACTAACACTTTGCTCACGCCAGCCAATTTTGCTGCAGCGTGTGCAACCGACTCAACGCCTTGGCCTGCAACTAACACATGAATGTCGCCACCGATTTGCGTTGCAGCAGCGACAGTTTTGGCGGTATCGGCTTTTAATACTGAATTGCCGTGTTCAGCGATTACTAAAATGGCCATTAGATCACCTTCGCTTCGTTTTTCAGTTTTTCGACCAGCGTATCGACGCTATCCACTTTAACACCGGCGCTGCGGGTGGCTGGCGCTGTGACTTTCAGCGTTTGCACCTTGCTTGCTAGTGACACGCCAAGGCTATCGGCTGCAACAACATCCAGCGGCTTTTTCTTGGCTTTCATGATGTTTGGCAGTGACGCATAACGTGGCTCGTTTAAGCGCAGATCGGTTGAAACCACGGCTGGTAGTGTCAAAGAGACTGTTTGCAAGCCGCCATCGATTTCACGGGTGACTTGCACCTTGCCATCGGCTACCACCACTTTCGAGGCAAAAGTGCCTTGGCCCATACCCGTTAAAGCGGCCAGCATTTGCGCGGTTTGGTTGTTGTCCGAATCAATGGCTTGTTTACCTAAAATAACCAAGCCAGGTTGTTCTTGTTCGACGAGTTTCGCCAGCAATTTGGCGACTTGCAGGGAATCGACAGTGCTTTCAGTTTCCAGCAACACAGCGCGGTCAGCACCTAAGGCCAGCGCGGTACGTAATTGTTCTTGAGCAGCGCTTGCACCAATCGAAACCACCACCACTTCAGTGGCGATGCCGGCTTCTTTTAAGCGTACCGCTTCTTCGACAGCAATTTCACAGAACGGGTTGAGTGCCATTTTCACGTTGGCTAAATCAACACCAGTGTTGTCCGCTTTGACGCGTACTTTCACGTTGTAATCAATGACCCGTTTGACCGGCACCAGAATCTTCATTGTGTATACCCCTAGGTGGAACTGCTAGCTTTACCTTTACGTAAACTTTAGCATGAATGAATGGCGGACAATCTAACCACTGTTGACGTTAACGTCAACCTGAAATACCCTTGCACAGATAAGGTTTTAACAAACATTGTCAAGAATAACATCCATAACGTTATCGGGTTTGATAACGATCATAAAAAGCGAGGTGTGCGGTGGAACGCGAATCGATGGAATTTGATGTAGTAGTCGTCGGTGCAGGTCCCGCGGGCCTGTCGGCAGCCATTCGGTTGATGCAACAAGCCAAAGCGGCAGGCCAAGAATTGATGGTCTGCGTGGTAGAAAAAGGCTCGGAAGTTGGTGCGCATATTCTCTCTGGTGCCGTGTTTGAAACACGTGCCCTCGCCGAATTATTACCCGATTACCAAGCACTTGGCGCCCCGCTTGGCGCTGCGGTGCAAAAAGATGAAATTTATCTGTTAAAAGATGAGCAAAGCGGCAAGTTAATTCCAAACGCCTTGGTGCCAAAAACCATGCACAACGACGGTAACTTTGTCGTGTCGATGGGTAATATCTGCCGCTTTTTAGCCAGCCAAGCCGAAGCCTTGGGTGTGGAAATTTTCCCAGGCTTTAGCGCGCATAGCCTGATCATCGAAGACAACGTGGTCAAAGGCATTATCACCGGCGACATGGGCCTTGATAAACACGGCGAGCAAAAATCGAGTTTTGTACCTGGCATGGAACTTCGTGCCAAGTACACGCTGTTTGCCGAAGGCTGTCGCGGTCATTTAGGCAAAGAACTGATCAGCCTGTATCAATTAAACGCCGGTAAAACACCACAGCATTACGCCATTGGATTTAAAGAAATTTGGGATATTGACCCAAGTCTACATCAAGCGGGTTTGGTAGTGCATACCGGTGGCTGGCCGCTGGTTGATGGCGCCTCGGGCGGTGGTTATCTGTATCACGCTGAAAACAACCAAGTGGTGGTTGGCCTGATTTGCGATTTGAACTACGCCAACCCGCATTTGTCGCCGTTTGATGAGTTCCAACGCTACAAACAGCACCCGGTGCTGGCAAAATTCTTAAAAGGTGGCAAACGCGTCTGTTACGGTGCACGCGCCATCGCCAAAGGCGGCTATAACAGCTTGCCGAAAATGTCGTTCCCGGGTGGTTTATTGATTGGCTGCGATGCCGGCACCTTAAACTTTGCCAAAATCAAAGGCAACCATACCGCGATGAAATCCGGCATGTTAGCCGCAGAAACCGTCTTTGCGGCGCTTAGCGCAGGCGATGCTGGTGGTAACGACTTAACGCAATTTGCCCAGAACTTTGAACAAAGCTGGTTGTTTGACGAGCTGTATCGCGCCCGTAACTTTGGCCCTGCACTGCACAAGTTTGGCTCGCTGCTCGGCGGTGCTTTTAACTTTATCGATCAAAACATTTTTGCTGGCAAACTGCCATTTACACTGTTTGATACCACCGAAGATCATCTGCAGTTAAAACCTGCCAAAGACTGCAAAAAAATCGACTACGCCAAACCAGATGGCGTGCTGAGCTTTGACAAGCTGTCGTCGGTGTTTTTAAGCAACACCAACCATGAAGAAGAACAGCCGTGTCACTTAAAACTCAAAGATGCCGGCATTCCAATTAGCGTGAACTACGCCTTGTACGATGAACCGGCGCAGCGTTATTGCCCTGCCGGTGTATATGAGATTGTCACCGCAGAAGGTGCTGAGCCACGCTTGCAAATTAATGCGCAAAACTGCATTCACTGCAAAACCTGCGATATCAAAGATCCGCGGCAAAACATTCAATGGGTAACCCCAGAAGGCGCTGGCGGCCCGAACTACCCGAATATGTAACGGATGAAAGTGAGGAATGATTGAAAAGAGCGGCTTGGCCGCTCTTTTTGTTAGTTGACCCTGCTAAATTAGCAAGGATACTTGTAAATGAACTTATAGCCGCTAAGATATGCGGCCATTTTGAACAAGCCGTGAGTTTTTTTGATGAAAAAATTATCAGCAGTGGTTCTGGCCACAACCGTATTTAGCCTATCCAGCCTTGCAAAAACCAATGTGGAGGCTGCTGTTCATCACCCAAATCTCAATAGTACGCTGTGGTATCAAACATCTGCTGAATTCCGCGCCAATAGCTTACAAAGCTACAAGATGGCAACGCTACAGTTACCAGCGCTACTTACAGACACATCACAAACTGCCTTGTTGACGCAAACCGGCAACTATCAGCAACTGCCAGCGGCCGTGATTGTCGATATCGATGAAACGATTTTAGATAACTCTGCAACCGCAGCAAGTGATGTGAAACGAGGCTTTGTTGGCTTTGACGCTGTGCAGTGGAACGACTGGGTGCTTGCAGGGAAAGCGCCTGCGGTGCCGGGTGCCGTCGCATTTTTAAACAAAGCGTCCGAATTAGGTATCAAGGTTTTGTTTATTAGCAACCGCGAGTGCAAAGCCAGTGCATCAGCTGCATGTCCACAAAAAGACGCCACCATTCACAATCTCAAGGTTGTAGGTGTCAAAGACGTCAGTTCCGAGCTAGTTTGGTTAAAAGGCGAACAGCCTGACTGGACATCCGAGAAAGAAAGTCGTCGCCTTAAGGCTCAGCAACAGTATCGCGTCATTATGCTCGCGGGTGATGACTTCGGTGATTTTTTGCCCAACGTCAAAAAAGACATCACACCTGCCCAGCGCTTTTCACTCGTTGATAAATATCAAGACTATTGGGGTAGCCGCTGGATCATGCTCGCCAACCCAACGTACGGCTCGTGGGAAACTATCCTGCAAGCCCCAAAAACTCAGTATCTGCGGGATGTAAAGCAATAACTGCGACGTTCATGTCAACAATAACAAGAAGCCCGCATTCACTGCGGGCTTTCTCATTTATCAGGTCGCATTAGAACATGGCAACCGAGGTTCTTCGCTGCGGCAGCAAAGAATTAAGGCAAGGCATGCCCGCGAGCCGCCACGTACAGCTGATACCAGTGGTCACGACTAAGCAGTAAGCCACGCGCTTTGGCGCACGCCGCGATCCGCTGTACATTGGTGGTGCCAATCACCGGCTGAATACCGGCAGGATGACGCATTAGCCACGCCAACACTATGGCTTCAGCACTGGTTTGATACAAAGCTGCCAGTTCAGCGACCTTGGCCGCCACAACGTCGTCTTGGGCCGTTTTCGGCGCACCTGAATAAGCGCCTTTCGCCAGACTACTCCAGGCTTGTAATTGCACTTGCTGCTGTTGGCAGTATTCCACGGTGCCGTAGCTGAAAAAGTGCTGCGCACCTTCGGACATACCAGTTAACACATTTTGCTCCAGCCACGCGTGGTCTTTCAGGCTCATCTGCAGTTGGTTGGCAACAATCGGTGTCTCTAACGCACTTTGCAGCAACTGCAGTTGCGGCCAGCCAAAATTGGACACACCAATGTGCAGCACTTTTTGCTCTGCTTGTAACTGCTGCAGGACATCCGCAACTTGCCGGATATCCATGAGTGGATCTGGTCGGTGCAATAACAAGACATCAACTCGATCCGTTTTTAGACGACGCAGACTCTGCTCGACACAATCACGCACGTAGGCAGGCGAAAAATCGTAACGCCCTGGCGCATGCTCATCAGCAAATCGAATGGCGCATTTGGTTTGCACTGTTAGCTGGTCACGCAGGCTTGGATGCTGCGCTAAATAGTCGCCAAACACTTGCTCGGCTTTGCCACGAGTGTAGATATCGGCGTGGTCAAAAAAACGATAACCATGCTCGATAGCGCAGTCTAGCGCGTTAAAGTCATTCGCTTGCTGTTCTTTGGTGGTGAAACTGGCGTTCCAATCGCCGCCAAGACCCATGCAACCAAACAATAAACGGTCTGCATGCGGGATTTTTGTATGAATGGGTAACATCATCTGCTCCTATAACTCGTTGGAGTCTACCCCATGCATTGTCGTCATAAAAGGCAAAGCGCGATGAAATAACCATGCATTCGAATGGAAGGCTGTGGCATAGTTGACATCCTCCCTGCCGTGAACGACAGGGATTCCTACTGCGGTTAGGCGTAAACGCCTGACTCGCTTCGGTGGGTTCCTGCTGCTGGCGGCATTGTTGCACCACTCACTTCACAGGCTAATCGGGCGTGTCCCGCCCTTAATATATTGATTGCACCGACGACATCGGCGTTTTCTTCAAGTCCACATTCCACACAGAAAAATCGGGCTTGAGTCTTGCGATTCTCTTTCGATATATGACCGCAGCACGGACAAGTCCGGCTGGTGTTTTTGGGTGGCACTGCGATTAAATGCCCTCCACTCCATGCCAGCTTGTAATCGAGCTGACGGCGAAACTCAAACCAGCCTTGATCGAGAATGGCTTTATTCAGTCCTGACTTTGTTCTGACATTCCGGCCTTGCTGCTCCACCGTTCCTGCCGCTGATTTGGACATGTTTTTGACCTGCAAATCTTCAATACAGACTATCGCGTGATTTTTGCTAATGTCGCTTGAAGTTTGATGAAGGTAGTCACGGCGGCTGTTGCCGATTGTTGCATGGATAAGTTGAACTTTGGCTTTAGCCTTTTTCCAGTTGTTGCTGAATTTCACCTTTCGGCTCATGGCCTGCTGCGCTTTACGCAAGGCACGTTCCAGTGTTTTGAAGCTATTACGCGGTTCATAGAATGAACCGTCCGACAAGGTTGCGAACCGAGCAACACCCACATCAATGCCAATCATATCGCCACTGGGTGTAGGAATAGCAGCGTCACGCTCTGTCTGGATGGACGCAAACCATTTGCCGCAAACCTGACTGACCGTGACGTTTTTAATGTCACCTTCTACCGTCCGACTATTGCGGTAGCGGCACCAGCCGATTTTAGGCAGGAAGATACGATTATTTCCCTGCTCCAGCTTGATACCCTGGGGATAACGGAAACTATCACCTGAGCCTTTCTTTTTGAAGCGGGGAAAATCAGCACGTTTGGCAAAGAAGTTTTTGTACGCCCGATCTAAATCTTTCAGCGATTGCTGCAGTGTTTGAGAAGGTGAATCAGACAGCCATTGTGTTTCAGGTACTGCTTTCCATTGTGGTAACAGATTATTCAGTTCAAAGGCTGATAGTTTCTTTTCCCCCTGTTCATGCCGCTCTTTTTGCAACGCCAGCGCCTTGTTATAGACAAACCGACACGCACCGGAGAATCGGCGCATCTGGCGCTGTTGTTCTCCTGTGACGATCAGTTCGAATTTGTAGGCTTGCAGACGTTGCATAGGGTGCTCATACTATGTCGATACAACTCAATTATATATTGGTCTATGAATATTGAAAGTGATTTAAGACATGGCAGACATTGTGTTTTTAAGATGCACGTTCATTTGGTCTTTGTAACAAAATACCGTCGCAACGTCTTTACCAAAGAAGTGCTGGATGATCTAAAAATCTTTTTTGAAAAGGTCTGTCTTGATTTTGAGTCAGAGTTGGTTGAGTTCGATGGTGAGGATGATCATGTACATTTACTGGTTAATTATCCGCCCAAAGTGGCGGTGTCTGCATTAGTGAATAGCTTGAAAGGCGTTTCCAGTCGGATGATCCGAAAAAAGAATTATCCTTCGATTAAAAAGAAACTTTGGGGCGGAGCGCTATGGTCTCCCAGTTATTTTGCAGGCAGTTGCGGTGGCGCACCGATTGAAATCATACGGCAGTATATAGAGCAGCAACAAACTCCTGCATAGCCATCAGAACGGCTTCGCCGTTGCGCTATCCATCCTCGCCCTGAACGGCGAGGTTTTCCGCGCTATCTGATAAAAAGACAACAATTACACAGTTAGGTGCTTTGGGTTGCCCCGACAACCGGAGTCAGCTGACAATAGGCTTGCAGATAATCGTTCTGCCATCCATAAAAAAGGCCCACAAAGGGCCTTGGTTCAAACTGCGTTGCGCTTATGATACTTGTACAGACCAATCAATGACGCTGCGATCCAGAAGATCTCAATGACAAAGCTGGCCAAGTTAAAATTGATGCATAAGCTAATCAGCAAAAACACTGCACCAAATAAGTTCATCAGGTTGTACTGCAAGCCTGTCGCCTGGACCTTATTCAGTTGTAATAAATAAAAGGCCCCGACCACGAGTCAGGGCAAGATCACGAACATTTTTTGAACGACCTGCCTAATAGTTGCAGCGAT
>CAYTIQ010000017.1:38394-61461 GCA_964437935.1 uncultured Rheinheimera sp. | reverse complement strand
GAAACATTTGGTACTACGTCGACGTCAACTTTATTGACTTCAGACATATCAAGTTTCCTTTAAAATCGTCCTGCCGCGCAGGACCCTGCTGTTATTGTTCTGCTGTGCCTGTTCAGTTTTGTTGTGAACGGCGCAACGATCGTTCCAGTCGTGAGCGTTCCCGGTCAGCTTCCAGCAATGCCTCTTCGATAAAGGCCAAGTGGCTGTTGCTGGCTTGCCGGGCTAGTTCCGGCTCACCGCGAATGACCGCTTCCATTAACCGTTGTCGGTGTGAGTTCAATTGGCTCACGATGCCTTCCGTTTGCTGCAAAATTTCCAAGTTTTGTCGGATATTTTGCTCCACCAGCGGCGTTAAGCCGCGCACCAAATGCAACAGCACCACATTGTGGGATGCTTCTGCGACGGCGCAATAAAACCGGCCGACGGCCGCTGATTCGGCGCTCAAATCCCCATGGGTTTGCGCCTGACAGATCTCGTCATACCGGTGTTTAATTTGTTCAAAATCATTGTGTGTGCCACGCAGCGCCGCGTAATAGGCGCAGATGCCTTCCAGCGCGTGACGAAACTCTAATAAGTCGAATTGCGATTCGGTGTGCCGACCAATTAGCGAAAACAGCGGGTCGGTTAAACTGCCGACTAAGTTGTCACGGACAAAGGTGCCACCGCCTTGTTTACGGCTGACCAAGCCTTTGACTTCCAGCTTTTGCAGCGCCTCGCGCACCGACGGCCGTGACACGTCAAATTGCTCGGCTAATTCACGTTCGGTCGGTAACTTTTGCCCAGGCAAAAAGCTACCCTCAAGCAGCATGTGTTCAAGCTGCTCGACAATTTGATCAGAGATTTTTGCGGGTTTTATTTTTAAGTCGTTTTTCATCGCTCACTCAGCGTAGCAAAGCGTATTTGATTGTCACATCGGATATGCGATGGCTGGGACGCTACTTGCTACCGGTAAATTGGTAAGACCAATTATCCAAGATACCCAACAAAGTAGCAGATCTCAGGCATAGTGTAAATATTTTGGCCACGAATGACCGCTTTTCACTGTCGATTTATAGAGTTAAAACTCTAAAAACACACAAGATGCCCGATCCAAACTAAATTGGTAAGACCAATTAAATGGTTTTAAACGTGGCCTAGCGTCAGCAAGGCCAAATGCCTGCGACAGCTGCAAGGGGGATGACCACAAAAAAGCCAGAGCTTTCACTCTGGCTTTTCGTATCCAAATGGCACGTCGGAGGGCTTAAGTAACCCACCCAGCCAAGGTCAGAATGGCAACCAATGCTAGGAAAAACAACAGGTTGCGCTTTGATAGTTGCACCATCGCAATCGCTTCTTCCACTGTACCACGCATCTCATCGGGAACGGGCTCCGCGGCGTACACCAACGCAGCTAGCAAATTGCTCGCCGGTAGCTGCAAATCGGCACCGCGCTCCATCAGAATTTTACTCGTTCGACTGAAGTCACCAACCAGCGCAAGGCCTAAGCCATATAACCTAGCTGGCAAAACATCCGCCCAATGGCCGACGTTTTGCACCAGCTGAGCCAGCGCATCCGGCATCGCAATCATCGTCGCTTGTTCACCTTCCCCTTCTTGCCAACTGCGAGGCTCTGTTAAAAAACGAAGGGTGGCATACCCAACAGCGCCAAAAACGCCGAGCAAGGCATACCAAAACAGCACTGCGGCGTAATATTTAAAATTCAACCACACTAAACGTTGACCACTGCTGAAGTCGTCCGCTGTCGCGCCTTGTTGTTCAGCCATTTGCTGCATCACCATCGCCATGGCTTGATGATCGCCACGCTGAGCCGCATTTAAATATTGTTTATATTGCTGACGATAGTGCCAACAACCAATACAGACGAGCAAGATCACCACATTCAGGAGCAGTTGAAATAACCAAAACTCCACCACGTACACTAAAAGGCAGGCCAGCAAAGCCGGCAACAGCCACCACAGCACAACAGCATACTTATGCTGTAACAATGGCAGTAAAGGCCCTTGGCGACTTGCTACAACATAAGGTTTTAGCCAGCTGTCGAGTTGCCAAGCGCTTGAGCGCACTGCCAAGCGTTCAATAATCAGCGCCAGTAGCATACTGATCAACGTCATGTTGAAGCTCCTTGCCTAAATGTCTTAGATAACGACTGGACCATGGTTTTATAGCGCGGCCAATCAAACAAAGGGCCAGGATCAGTTTTTCGTCCTGGGGCTATATCACTATGCCCGACGATCCGCTCAATAGAAAGAGCCGGATACGCGTGCAACAACTGAACTGACAAGTGTGCTAGCTGCTGATATTGCATATCGGTGTAGGGTTGATCATCGGTACCCTCTAATTCGATACCAATCGAAAAATCATTACATTTATCTCGCCCATCAAACAGGCTAAGTCCAGCATGCCAGGCACGTTTGGTAAATGGCACATATTGATAAATGCGCCCATCCCGATAAATGACACAATGCGCAGACACTCGAACCCCACGTAACTGCGCAAAATAAGGATGTGCATCACAATCTAAACGGCCCCTAAAAAAGTCATCAATATAAGGTGTGTTAAATTCACCTGGGGGAAGACTGATGTTGTGGATCACCAGCAAAGAGATATCGTCTGGCGTGGGTCTGTCGTCAAAGTGCGAGCATGGCCGTGGCGTGATCAAAAGTGGAGTCGTCATCAAGTTCCTTGCAAAGCCTTCCAACGGCGAGGGAGAGTCGTTAAGCTACTTGCATTGTCTGAATTGGAGCAGGGAAATGCAAGCGCAGGATCCGAGTCAACGGGTAGGCCAGTGGTTTTTGTGGGTTGCTTGGGCGATGGCGCTCGGTTTTGCTTATTGGTTTTTCCAAGGCGTATTGGACAAACAACACAATCCCAACCAATCCCCGCTAACGACGGCCAGTCCTGATGGCCGAAAAACGGTGGCACTGATTGCGAATAAACAAGGTCATTTTGTTGGTACCTTGTTGATTAATGGGCAGCCAACCACATTTATGCTGGATACCGGGGCCACCACCATCGCCGTGCCAGAAGCCGTAGCCGCTCAACTTGGCATGAAAAAGGGCATGGTGCATACCGTCGATACAGCCAATGGCACAGCGCGAGCCTACACCAGTCATATCGATACGTTGCAATTGGGTGAAATCGAACTTACTGATTTACCAGCAACTATTGCCCCAGGTATGGAAGGGGATGAGATTTTATTAGGAATGTCCGCGTTAAAGCATTTAGAATTCGTCAAACGTGACAAAACGCTTACTCTGATACAACAGCTATAAAAACTATGCACACACATTATTCTGCCGAACACCAAGAAAAATTATGTTTAGAGATCCGTCGTGGCGTTAGCGCTGCGCTCGCCGAAGATTTAGGCGATTTACCGCTGCATGAAGGCGATATCACAGCCAGCTTAATCCCAAGCGAGCAATTGGCAACTGCCACCGTCATCACCCGTGAAGATTGCGTGTTATGCGGTACGGCTTGGGTTGACGAAGTCTTTGCCCAATTATCAGACCAAGTGGTTATTCAATGGTTTTATAAAGATGGGGATACCGTGTCTGCCAATTCGCGCTTATGTGAAATTAGTGGTCCGGCGCGGATTTTATTAACAGGCGAACGCACGGCGCTCAATTTCTTACAAACCCTAAGCGGCACGGCTACAACCACCGCACGCTATGTGGCGCTGCTGGCTGGCAGCAAAACGCGGCTGTTAGATACTCGCAAAACCTTACCTGGAATGCGCTTAGCGCAAAAATATGCCGTGTTATGTGGTGGCGGTAAAAATCATCGTATTGGTTTGTATGATGCGTTTTTAATTAAAGAGAATCACATCGCTGCTGCCGGTGGCATAGCCGCGGCAGTGGCTACGGCGCGTCATAACTTTCCAGGCAAACCCGTCGAAGTGGAAGTTGAAGATTTAACCGAATTGGAACAAGCACTATCAGCCAATGCCGACATTATTATGTTGGACAACTTCCCGTTGGCAGATATCCAACAAGCGGTATTAATCAATAAAGGCAAAGCACGGTTGGAAGTGTCGGGCAATGTCACGGCCGAGAGCCTGCGTAGTTTATCGACCACCGGCGTCGACTACATTTCCAGCGGCGCTTTAACCAAAAACGTGCAATCGATCGATTTGTCGATGCGCTTGTTTATTCGCACAGCGGTCTAACCTGCGCCAGAAGGCTCCGCCAGGGGCCTTCTGTATCCAGACCCAAGCCTGTTCACATCTTCACAACAAAATTTGGATAAAAGTCAAGCAATCACAGTTGAACTCTACTAGGCTGATTTCTTGACAAAACGACCGTTTCAATCTTGCATAAATTTCAATCAAAACAAAATTCATTATAAATCAATGCCTTATATGTTGTGGCCTGTATTTTGCTTTACATACAAGACTTGAACCACTTTTGCTAACTTAGCGCACCTTCCTCTGAAAAAAAATAAATAAAATCAATATTTATCAGTTGTTTAGAATGCAAAAAAATAAATAATTACAATTCCAAAATTTTCTCTTGCGTATCGGCAAAATTTGTCCAGAATAGAAAACAGCCCCCCGGGTGACACACATAAAAATGGAGAGATGTACTATGAAACGTAATCAAGGTTTTACGCTGATCGAATTAATGATCGTGGTAGCCATCATCGGTATCCTGGCAGCGGTCGCTCTGCCTGCATATCAAAACTACACCAAAAAAGCCAAGTTCTCAGAAGTTGTTAATTCAACAGCTGCTCTGAAAACTCAAGTTGAGTTGTGCGTTTTAGACAAATCTGCAACTACCGATTGTGATAACGGTGTTTCTGGCCCAGGTTATAACATTGTTGATATCACAACAGCTTACGGCTCAGTTGCGACAGTGAAAGTTGACAACGGTATCATTACTGCAACTGGTGGAGCTGCTGTCGATGGTAAAACTTATATCCTTGAACCAACGCTGGTAAGCGGTCAAGTCAAGTGGGAGAAGAAAGGCGATTGTAGCGCTGCAGGTCTGTGCTAATTTAGTCTTCTTCGAAAAAACCGGCTTTTTAGCCGGTTTTTTTTTGCCTGATTATCCTCTAGTGCTTGATTTGCCTTGGATAACAGTTGAATTTACACACTGGACTGTCATAATCGATCGAGCATAAAAGGGAAACAAATTGGAAGTTAGTACGGTATGGCATTTAATCAACAGTCCAATTTACTCAGACGGCTAACGCAAGCCAATCTGGTTGATGCTGGGCTGTGCACTCGACTCGCCGCGGAAAAAAATCATCAATACAACTCGCTGGCTGATTTTTTAGTTACAGAACGTCTGATCACCGCCAAAGCCTTGGCTGAAGCTGCAGCGAGCATGACCATGCACAGCATGCTCGATCTAGATTTTTACGATGTTGATTCTGTCCCCGAACAAGAACGCAATGAAAAACTGATCCGTAAACACCATGTGCTGCCGATAGGTAAAAAACACCGCACCTTGTTTTTGGCCGTGGTCGACCCGACCGACATGCAACCGGTCGAAGATTTTGAATTCAGTACCGGCTTGCATGCAGAACTGATTGTGGTCGAATACGACAAACTGCAAAAACTGATCGACAAAGTCTTTGATTCCACTGCGACCGACAGCTTTAGCAATACCGACTGGGATTTAGCCTCGTTAGGCGGTGGTGATGCGGACGACCCAGAAGACAGTCTGAAAACCGAGACTGAAGACCAACCAATCATCGCCTTTATCAACAAAATGCTACATGACGCCATCCGCAAAGGCGCATCGGATTTGCATTTTGAGCCTTATGAAAAATCCTACCGCATTCGCTTTCGGATAGACGGCATTTTGCATGAGGTTGCAGCCCCACCGGTCGCACTTGCTGGGCGATTGTCTGCGCGTTTAAAAGTCATGTCAAAACTCGACATTGCCGAAAAACGCGTCCCGCAAGATGGTCGGATCAAGTTAAAACTGTCGGCCAAGAAATCTATCGACTTCCGGGTAAGTAGCTTGCCGACGTTGTGGGGCGAAAAGATCGTAATGCGGATCTTGGACTCTGACAGCGCCATGCTCGGCATTGATATCCTTGGCTATGAAGAAGTGCAAAAGCAGTTGTATTTGGCGGCACTGGAACAACCCCAAGGCATGATTTTGGTCACAGGCCCCACCGGTAGCGGCAAAACCGTGTCGCTATACACCGGGTTAAATATTTTAAATACCGAAGAAACCAATATCTCCACAGCCGAAGATCCGGTGGAGATTAACTTACCCGGTATCAACCAAGTGCAAGTGAATCCGCGGGCCGGTTTAACCTTCCCGTCGGCCTTAAAAGCCTTCTTACGGCAAGACCCTGATGTGATCATGGTCGGTGAGATCCGGGATTTGGAAACGGCAGAAATTGCGATAAAAGCGGCGCAAACCGGTCACTTGGTGATGAGTACCTTGCACACCAATTCGCCACCAGAAACGCTCACGCGTTTGTTAAACATGGGCGTCCCCGCATACAACGTGGCCAGTTCGGTGACTTTAATTATTGCGCAACGACTGGCGCGTCGGCTTTGCAATCACTGTAAAAAGCCTGAGATATTGCCTGAAGCGGAATTGCTAAAACAGGGCTTCTTGCCAGAGCAGCTACCAACACTCAAGCTGTTCAAACCTATCGGCTGTGAATACTGCACGGGTGGCTATAAAGGCCGTGTCGGTATCTACGAAGTGATGCCGATCTCTGCCAATATCGCAGAAAAAATTATGGCCGGCGCCAACTCCATTGATATTGCAAAACAAGCCCAGCTTGAAGGGGTGAACAATTTGCGTCAATCCGGCTTATTAAAAGCCGCCGCTGGCTTGACGTCGCTTGCCGAAATAAACCGTGTGACCAACGGTTAAACGGATAACAAGGAGTACCTATGGCAGCCCCAAAACTAAAAGAGCTTGAAGTCTTTGACTGGAAAGGAGTCAATCGACGCGGAAAAAAAGCCGATGGGGAAATCAAAGCGGGCAGTATTCAAGAAGCCAAAGCACTGTTACGCCAGCAAGGCATCACCCCTTCGCTGGTGAAACGCCAATCCAAACCGATGTTTGGTGGCGATCCGAAGATCACCGCTGTGGACATCGCCGTAGTAACGCGGCAAATCGCGACTATGCTAGCCGCCGGTGTGCCTTTGGTGCAAAGCATTGATCTGATCGCCAATGGCTCGGATAAAAAACAGCTGCGTGGCTTGATGCAAAAAGTCTCAGCAAAGGTCCAAAGCGGTTTACCACTGTCCGAGGTCCTGCGCGAACACCCGAAATATTTTGATGAATTGTATTGCGACTTGGTCAAATCAGGCGAACAGTCAGGCGCGTTGGACCGGATCTTTGACCGTATCGCTATCTACAAAGAAAAAGCCGAAGCGCTGAAGTCAAAAATTAAAAAAGCCATGTTCTACCCTGTCGCGGTCATTGTGGTCGCTTTAGTCGTGACGTCCATTCTTTTAATTTTCGTGGTTCCGCAATTTGCCGAAATTTTCTCCAGCTTTGGCGCCGAGCTACCCGCCTTTACGTTGTTGGTGATCAAAATTTCGGAAATCATGCAAGCCTATTGGTACATCGTGCTGGCCGGCATTATTGTTGCTTTTAAAATGATCGGCACCAGTTACCGTAATAGCTTGCATTTTCGAACACAAATGGACGCGGCAATTTTAAAGGCGCCGGTCGTTGGCGACATTTTAAACAAAGCAGCTGTGGCGCGGTTTGCGCGCACGCTGTCCACCACCTTTGCGGCCGGTGTGCCTTTGATTGAAGCGCTGGAGTCCGCATCAGGCGCCGCAGGCAACGAAATTTATCGTAACGCCATCAATGATGTGCGCGCCGATGTGTCTGCCGGTGGTCAGATGTACCTGTCGATGAAAACAACCAACCGTTTCCCTGAAATGGTGATTCAAATGGTTTCCATCGGTGAAGAATCTGGTTCGCTGGATGATATGTTGGCGCGAATTGCCAATATTTACGAACAAGAGGTCGATGATGCGGTCGACGGGTTAACCGCCTTATTGGAACCATTGATTATGGCGGTACTCGGCATCCTGGTGGGTGGCTTGATTGTCGCGATGTATTTACCAATTTTCCAAATGGGCTCGGTGATCAAATAATGTTGCAACTGGATGTACTGCATCAATTCTTACAACAAAACCCCAGTTATTTCATCGCTGCGGTGCTGGTCGTTAGCCTGATGGTGGGTAGTTTTTTAAATGTGGTGATTTATCGTCTGCCCTTAATGATGGAGCAGGACTTTAAACATGAATATCACGACTATTTTCACCCCGAACAACAGCCGTTGCCGCGCGAGAGGTTTAATCTAGCGGTTCCCAATTCTCGCTGCCCACACTGTAAGCATCCACTGGCTATGCATGACAACATTCCACTCTTGAGCTGGGCCTTACTTAAAGGCCGTTGTCGCTATTGCCAAGCGCCAATCAGTGTGCGTTATCCCGCCATCGAGGCGTTAACGGCGGTGTTAAGTGGCGTGGTGGCCTGGTATTACGGTGCCAGTAGCATGGGGTATTTAGGAGTGATCCTGACATGGGTGTTGGTGACCTTAAGTTTTATTGATATCGATAAGATGTTGTTGCCTGACGAAATAACCCAACCTACGTTGTGGGGTCTGCTGTTAGCAGCTGTGATGGGTTGGACGACCATCACCGCGGAACAAGCCGTGATCGGTGCTGTCGCAGGTTATTTATCCTTGTGGACTGTGTTCTGGGCTTACAAACTGCCAACCGGTAAAGAAGGATTTGGCTACGGTGACTTTAAACTGATGGCAATTTTTGGCGCCTTGTTAGGCTGGCAACTACTGCCACAAATTATTTTGTTGTCGTCTTTGGTTGGCGCCGTGATCGGCGGCAGCGTCATGCTGCTGAATAAATCTGGCCGTGATACCAAAATCCCGTTTGGCCCTTATATCGCTGCAGCCGGTTGGATTGCACTGGTATGGGGACAAGACATTAACCAATGGTATTTGCGGAGTATTGGCTTGTGAGAGGCGCACAGGCCGCACAATTTCCTGCCCTAATTGTTGGTTTTACCGGTGGCATTGGCAGTGGAAAATCTACCGTTGCCGATGCGTTTCATGCTGAATTTGGCTCGCCTGTGATTGATGCAGACCAAATCGCTCGCGATGTGGTTGCCAAAGGCGAACCGGCCTTGACGCAAATCGCTGCACATTTTGGCCCCGAGGCGCTACTTGCCAGCGGTGAACTGAATCGTGTGTGGCTGCGGCAACATGTCTTTGCTGATCATGACGCCAAACAATGGTTAAACGCTTTATTGCATCCGCTGATCCGCCAACGATTATTAGATGCTTTGTCAGCCATTACTACTGGGTACGTGTTATTGATGGCGCCGTTGCTGCTAGAAAACCAGCTGGACCGTTATTGTGATATCGTCATCGTCATTGATGTACCAGAATCAACGCAAATTGCCAGAGCAAGTTTGCGTGACCAAAACAGCCGCGAACAAATTCAAGCAGTGATGGCCGCCCAAGTCAGTCGTACAACTCGTTTACAAGCGGCCGACATCGTGATCGATAATGAACTACCTTTAAGCAACCTTGTGGAACGTATCAGCCCTATCCACGATCAATTACAACAAGCTGCAGCACGCAAGCAGCGATTAAGCGCCGGAGCCTGACCGATGACGCAGCTCGTATACGAACATCCGCTCAACGAAAAACTCCGTACCTATTTGCGCTTAGAGGCGGGATTGTCACAACTTCGCCAACAGGCTGATTTAAGCGACGATGCCCGACAGCAAGGCTTTTTTAGCAGCCTGTTTGCCGTGCTCGAAACCATCGATCGCAATGATATTCGGCCAGATCTGTTAAAAGATATCGAACGTTGCGAACACGCGATGGTCGAATGGTCTGAGCATCCTGCCATTTCTGACGAAGCACTCAAAGGCCAGTTGCAGCTGGGCGTTCGCATGCAAAGTGAATTATTTCGTGGCAACCGCTTAGGCGGAAATCTGAAAGACGACAAATTTTTAGCGCCTTTACGGCAACGGTTTTTGATCCCTGGCGGTAGCTGTTTTTTTGATTTGCCCCAACTGCAGTTTTGGTATGCCTTACCGCTGACCCAACGCTTGCAACAAGTGCAAGAATGGTTACAAGAGCTTCAGCTCGCCGAGCAAGCTGTCCGCTACGTCTTAAGTTTTATCCGCGCCCGTGGTCAGTTTGTGCAAGAGCAAGCGATCGCCGGTTTCTATCAAAGTGGAACTGAACAATTCGAACTGCTGCGGCTGCAATATGACATCAATGATGGCTGTTATCCAACCATCAGTGGCAACCGCTATCGCTACGCCATTCGCTTTATGCAGCTGTGTGATGCCCAAGGGCGTACATCTACGGACAAAACCATTAATTTTGCGCTCGCGCGCTGCTGATGCGATATAATCGCGCTTTTGTGATACAAGGAGCGCAGTATGCTGACCGTGAAATGCCCAACCTGCCAAACCGCTGTGATTTGGCAGCCTGAGTCGAAATTTCGGCCTTTTTGTTGTGAGCGTTGCCGCTTAATTGACCTAGGCGAGTGGGCCAGTGAAACTCGCCGCATCGCCGATAAAACCCCCATTGAAGCAGGCTTGGGTGATGCCGATTTGTTGGCTCTGGAAGATGCCCTGCTCGAGCAAGACAATCAATTCTTTAAACACTAAGACTTTGCTGGCTGAAATAACGCCAATACAGCATCCAAAATAGCGGCATTGGCGTCTGGGAATTGATAGTTCACGAGGTCTTGGAAGTGCACCCATGCCACTTGTTGGCCTTCCATGCCGCGCCCTTCACCAACAGGGTTGTCGACCAACCAGACGTCGAGTTTGACGCGCTTTTCCGGATAATCGTACTCAAGCACGAGCAAAGGGCTCGCGCTGGTCACAGTCAACGCCACTTCTTCATGTAACTCACGCGCTAACGCCTGTTCTACCGACTCCCCCGCCTCAACTTTACCACCAGGGAATTCCCAACGCCCACCTTGATGCAACGCATCGGGCCTTTTGCTGATAAAAATCAAATCACCGCGACGGATCACGCCCACCGCCACATGAATAGTTTTCATAGGTTTATCCTTTTAATCGTCGGCCCTTCGGCGTTCACTACCACTTGAAAACAACAATGCCAGTCAAAGACTGGCATTGTTGAATCAAACCACGTTACCTAGCTTAAGCAAGCTTACCGTGGCATTGCTTGTATTTCTTGCCAGAACCACAAGGGCAAGGGTCGTTACGACCTACCCGCTCCTCAGCACGAAACACCGGTGCTTGTGCAGCAGAGGCTGGAACTTCACCACCCACATGTTCAGCTTCTTCATGTTGGTATTGCATCGGCACATTTTCGGCTTGGCGACGTTGTTCTTCCACCGCTTCCACGTCTTCTTGCGCACGCACTTGCACGCGACTCAGAATACCGATCACATCTAACTTCAACTGATCTAGCATGCTGCCAAACAGTTCAAAAGCTTCACGCTTGTATTCTTGTTTCGGGTTTTTCTGGGCATAACCGCGCAAGTTAATGCCTTGACGCAAGTGGTCCATCGCAGCCAAATGCTCTTTCCAATGAGTATCCAAGCTTTGCAACATAATGGATTTTTCAAACTGACGCAGTACAGAAGCCCCAACCATATGCTCTTTCAGCTCATAGGTTTTCGCCATCACGTCTTGGATACGTTCACGCAGCTGCTCTTCAAACAACTTGTTGTCTTCAGCCAGCCACTTGGCAATTGGCATATCCACACCAAAGTCAGAACGAATTCGCGCTTCTAAGCCTGGAATATCCCACATCTCGTCGACAGACAGCGGCGGAATATATTGGCTAATCACCGATTCCACTACGTCCTGACGAATAGCACTGATAGTCTCGGAAATGTTCTCCGCTGCGAGTAACTCATTGCGCTGCTCGTAAATCACTTTCCGTTGGTCATTGGCGACATCATCAAATTCAAGCAATTGCTTACGAATATCGAAGTTTCGCGCTTCAACCTTCCGTTGGGCATTTTCAATCGCACGACTCACCAGCGGATGCTCGATCGCCTCACCTGGCTCCATGCCAAGCTTACGCATCATACCTGCCATCCGATCGGAGGCAAAAATACGCATTAACTGGTCATCCAGCGCTAAGTAGAAACGGCTAGAACCTGGGTCACCTTGACGACCGGAACGACCCCGAAGCTGGTTATCAATCCGGCGAGATTCGTGACGTTCAGTACCGATGATGTGCAAACCACCCGAGGCAACCACTGCATCGTGACGTTGCTGCCAGTCTTGTTTGATCGCGTCAATTTGCGCCTCGGATGGACTATCCAAGCGAGACACCTCACTGTGCCAGTTACCACCCAACACGATGTCCGTACCACGACCCGCCATGTTAGTGGCGATAGTCACCGCACCTGGACGGCCCGCTTCGGCGATAATTTCTGATTCACGGGCGTGGAACTTGGCGTTTAACACCTGATGCGGAATATGTTGCTGATGCAACAAGCTGGATAAATACTCAGAACTTTCAATCGACGCGGTACCTACGAGGATAGGACGACCCAATTTCCGAGTTTCTTCGATGTCGACAATAATGGCTTTGTATTTTTCTTCCGCCGTCAAATACACCAAATCTGGCATATCCTTACGAACCATGGGACGGTTGGTTGGAATAACGATGGTTTCAAGGCCATAAATTTGTTGGAATTCAAAGGCTTCAGTATCTGCAGTACCTGTCATACCACCGAGTTTGTCATACAAACGGAAGTAATTTTGGAAAGTGATAGAGGCCAGTGTTTGGTTTTCGCTTTGAATACGGACGCCTTCTTTAGCTTCCACCGCTTGGTGCAGACCTTCCGACCAACGACGGCCTTCCATGGTACGGCCTGTGTGTTCATCAACAATCACCACTTGGCCTTCTTTAATCACGTAATCGACATCACGCTTATACAGGTTGTGTGCCCGCAAACCGGCATACACATGATGCAACAACGAAATATGCGCTGCGGAGAACAACGAATCGCCTTGTTGCATCAAGCCACGCTGCACCATTAACTCTTCGACATGCAACTGACCACGCTCGGTTAAATAAATCTGCTTGGCTTTCTCATCAATAGTGAAGTGGCCTTCCCCCATCTCACCTTCTTCGTCTTCTTTTTCTTGACGGATCAGGTCTGGGATAATGTCGTTGATGGAACGATAGAGCTCGGAACTGTCTTGGGCTTGGCCTGAGATGATCAGAGGCGTGCGTGCTTCATCAATTAGAATCGAGTCGACTTCGTCGATAATGGCAAAAGCTAAGTCACGTTGCACGCGTTCAGGCATGCTAAATGCCATGTTGTCACGCAGGTAGTCAAAACCAAATTCGTTGTTGGTACCGTAGGTAATGTCCGCTTGGTAGGCTTGTTGTTTTTCATAATGCCCCATGCCTGGTACGTTCACACCAACCGTCAAGCCAAGGAAATTGAACAAAGGACCATTGGTGGCCGCGTCACGTTTTGCTAGGTAATCGTTGACCGTGATGACGTGCACGGCTTGACCACTCAGAGTGTTCAAATAGGCAGGCAAGGTTGCCGTTAAGGTTTTACCCTCACCCGTGCGCATCTCAGCGATTTTGCCGTAATGCAGCACCATACCACCAATCAATTGCACGTCGAAATGGCGCATGCCAAACACGCGCTTACTGGCCTCACGCACCGTCGCAAACGCTTCCGGTAATAACGCATCTAAAGTTTCGCCATTGGCAAAACGCTGCTTGAATTCGGCTGTTTTTTGTTGCAGTTGCTCGTCGGTCAGGCCAACGAAGCTCGCTTCCAGTCCATTGATCTGATCGACCGTTTTGCGCAATTGTTTTAAGTAACGGTCGTTCCGACTACCAATCAGTCGGGTGATTAAAGATCCTAACATTATTTGGGTACCACTTAACGTTGAGACTGGTCTACAGTCTTGGCAAATCCATCAAAACTTTTGTCGCGGCTGTTCATGAAAACCACAGGGTTTAAATGGACACCATTTTTTAATACTTCAAAGTGCACATGAGGACCGGTTGAACGTCCTGTATTACCAAGCACTGCGACTTGCTGGCTCTTTGTGATCATCTGGCCAAGGCGAACCTTAACACTTTTGGCATGCGCATAACGGGTGCGGTAACCACCGACATGCTCAATTTCAACCATCTTACCATAACCTGAGCGTTCACCAGCCCAGGTTACAATGCCACCCGCTGTGGCATAAATTCCAGATCCTTCAGGCCCCGCGATATCCACACCTTGGTGGATGGCAGGTTCGCCAGTAAACGGATCGGTACGCTCACCAAAGAAGGACGAAATATAACCGCCTTTGGTCGGGCCACCCGACAACACACTGTTAAATCCGATATTGTGATGCAAGTCGAGAGATTCAAGCATGCTGAATCTGTTTTGCTGAAAGTTTAATTGCTGCTCCAGTGCCGTAAGCTCCTGCAGCATCGATGTGACGTCTCGTTGGACTTGCTCGGCCGATGGTTGAGCCGGTCCGCCAACGGGTGGCTCGTCACGGAGGTTAATTTGTTCACCTGGTAAGCGAGCAGCGTCAATCAAACGCTCACCAACCATATTCAGCCGGTTCACTTGGGCTTGCAGGGAAGCAACTTTGGCAGTGAGTGCTGCAATTTGATGTTCACTTTTGGCACGGATTGAAGCAACTTCATCCGCTTCTTTGGCTTTGGCAGCGACGGTCGGGTCCAAACTATAGCTTGGATCGACCCACATCCGGCCAAGTACGACACCTGTACCGACGGCAATGAAAAACAACATCGCGGCACTAATCACCCATTGGCCAGGCGTATGACCAAATGGACCCGAGCTCTGTCGGGCGCTCTGTAAAACTGGTAGACTCATGGGACCTCAGTTTTTTTGGGTTATTATTATGGCCCGCTATACGCGCAAACCTGTCGACCTTACTGCGCTGTTGCAACAAAACCCTGTGATGCAGGGGCAACAGCAAGCTGACTTAGTGCGACAACTTAATACCCAATTACAAGCAATTCTGCAACTGGAAAAGTTGTCTTTCTGCAAAGTCAACCGCATTAAACAGTCTCGCGTGCAAATTTTGTGCACATCTGCAAGCTGGGCAACGCGCTTGCGATTAAATCAAGCACAATTGTTAAGCGCCTTTCGATCCTTGTGGCCAGAATGCGGTGGCATTGATATCGAAGTCAATCCCAATACCACCTTGAGTTATCAGTCGGCCACGGAGCCAGAAGCACCGTCACAGGTTCGACAGCTCAGCGACACTGCCGCCAGTTATTTAGAGGCCGTTGCCGCAAATGCCGATCCAATCCTTGCGGAAAAGCTTCGCAAACTAGCCGAATTGTCGAAGCGTTAACGCTGGTGGCAGCCTGCTCGACAATACATTGACACTGCATTCGTCATTGAATTGACGCCTGTTGCTTAAGAAAGTTCACTGCAGTGTATTTTTTGAGCATATTTGATGTGAACGAGGAAAAGTCGAGGCGGGCAGCCAATAAAAAAGCAGCGTATCGCTGCTTTTTTTAGGGCATCTTGAACGGTTAGGCCAGTTGGGGTGCCAGATACGAAATTGGCATCTCGGCAGGTTTGTCAAAAGTAACAAACTCCCAGTTTGCTTGGTCTGCTAACACCGCACACAACAAGTTGTTATTCAAGGCGTGACCCGTTTTGTACGCTTTAAACTCACCCAAGATACTAAACCCAGCCATGTATAAATCGCCAATCGCATCTAAGATCTTGTGTTTGACAAACTCGTCGTCGTAACGCAAACCGTCTTGGTTTAACACGCGGTATTCGTCTAACACCACGGCGTTATCAAAACTACCGCCCAATGCCAGATTGTTAGCGCGTAGATATTCGATGTCTTGCAGGAAGCCAAAGGTACGGGCGCGACTGATATCTTTGATAAACCCAGCGGCAGAAAAATCAAGTTTCATGTGCTGACGGGTTTCAGAGATCACTGGGTGATTAAAGTCAATCGCAAAGTCGATACGGAAGCCGTTAAATGGACGGAACTCCGCCCATTTATCACCATCTTCAACCCGCACAGGACGTTTGATACGGATGAATTTCTTCGCCTGTTTTTGCTCGGAAACACCCGCTTCTAACAGCAGGTAGACGAACGGATTAGCGCTGCCATCCATGATTGGGATTTCAGCGGCATCCACTTCGACAATCAGGTTATCAATACCAAGACCTGCCACGGCAGCCATCAGATGTTCTGTGGTGGATAAACGCACGCCATCATCATTGATTAAACAGGTACACATCACAGTGTCGCCAACGATTTCAGGGCGGATCTTAAAATCCACCACTGGGTTTAAGTCTACACGACGGAACACGATACCCGTGTTGTCAGGCGCAGGCCGGAGAGTAAGCGTGACCTTTTCGCCTTTATGTAAACCGACGCCAATTGAGCGAACAGTTTTAGTGATAGTACGTTGTTTAATCATGCATTTGGTCCTGTTCAAAATTTGAACGAGTCAAAGAGGGCGCGAAGCATAGCATATGTTAACAAACTTGCCAACGCCGCTCATCCGACCTCAGACAGTCATCCGCAAGAGAAAGTTCCTGCTTAATCCGCCTGTTTGCGTAAAAACGCTGGAATATCAAAGATATCGATATTCGCCTTGTTATCCGCCTGTGGTTTGCTTTGTGGCGCTTCCACCGGCTGTGCTGCTTGCATCGGCTCACGCATTTCACGTGCGGTATTGCCTGCATGGCCATACACGTTGCCCGCGCTTCCATAAACCGGCGCTGAATGGCCATAGGATGGGCGCGCTGGTTCACGGTGATGTGAATGACCATGTACCAAGCTAATATCTGGTTTACGCTCAGCACCAATACCCGTAGCTACCACAGTCACGCGTAATTCATCTGACATGTCTGGGTCGATCACCGCACCAACCACCACAGTGGCATTTTCTGACGCAAAGGCTTTTACCGCGTTACCAACGATTTCGAATTCTTCGATGGTTAAATCTAAACCAGCGGTGATATTGACCAGAATACCTTTGGCACCTGACAAATCGATATCTTCCAACAGCGGGCTAGAAATGGCTTGTTCTGCAGCTTCTTCTGCACGATCCGGGCCTGATGCACGGCCAGTGCCCATCATCGCTGTGCCCATTTCGCTCATTACGGTACGGACGTCTGCGAAGTCGACGTTAATCAAACCTGGACGGGTGATCAGTTCAGCAATACCTTGCACTGCGCCTAACAACACGTTGTTGGCCGCTTTGAACGCATCGAGCAAGCTAGTGCCCTTGCCTAAGACCTTTAATAACTTGTCGTTCGGGATTGTGATCAACGAATCGACATGCTTGGATAATTCGTTGATGCCTTCATCAGCGAAGTTTGCGCGTTTCTTACCTTCGAACGGGAAAGGTTTTGTCACGACAGCCACGGTTAAAATGCCAAGCTCTTTCGCAACTTGCGCGACGATGGGTGCCGCACCGGTACCAGTACCACCACCCATACCGGCAGCAATAAATACCATATCAGCGCCCATAATGGTCTTTTTGATGGTATCACGGTCTTCTTCGGCTGAACGGCGACCTACGTCAGGGTTGGCCCCTGCGCCTAAACCTTTGGTGACATTGGCACCTAATTGCAGCGTGATATTTGCAGATGAATTGCGCAGCGCCTGAGCATCTGTATTGGCTGCAACAAACTCAACGCCTTCAATATTGCTGGCGACCATGTATTCAACGGCATTGCCACCGCCACCGCCGACCCCGACGACTTTAATGACAGCTTCTTCGCTGTGGTTTTCCATTAATTCGAACATGCTCTCTCTCCGTTCTCACGCTTACTAAACTGAAAAAAACCGGCCCCCTCTGGCCCGTTTTAAAATTCGCCTTTGAACCAGCTGGTTACTTTTTTCAGTAATCCACCCACTGATTCACGTGCCACAGCCGCTTTCTTTTGCTGGGTACGTACATCTTTTCCGTACAATAACAGACCTACCACGCTGGCATAAGACGGATCTTGCACATATTGTGTTAAGCCCGTGATATGCGCTGGGTACCCTAAGCGAACTGGCATTTGAAAGATATCTTCGGCAAATTCAACCGCCCCTTCCATTTTCGCCGTTCCGCCGGTTAATACCACACCAGCGGCGATCTGCTCTTCTAAGCCACTGGCGCGAATTTCTTCAAGCACCAGTTCAAACAATTCTTGGTAACGCGGTTCTACCACTTCGGCTAATGTATGCCGCGACATCGAACGTGCCGGACGACCGCCGACACTTGGTACTTCGATGCTTTCTTCTTTGCCCACCATGCTGCGCAGCGCGCATGCATACTGAATTTTAATATCTTCGGCATGCCCAATCGGCGTGCGGAAAATTTTCGCGATATCGCTAGTCACCTGATTACCGGCAACTGGAATAACGGCGGTATGCCGCAGTGCGCCATTGGTATAAATGGCGATATCAATAGTACCGCCGCCCATATCCACCACACAGACACCGAGTTCTTTTTCATCATCGGTCAGCACCGCAAAGCTAGACGCTAACGCAGAAAAAATCAGTTGATCAACATGCAAGCTGCAGCGCTCAACACACTTTTCGATATTCTTCGCCATATCATTGGCACAGGTGACAATGTGCGCTTTTGCTTCCATCCGCACGCCAGACATGCCAATCGGGCTCTTGATGCCTTCTTGCATATCGACCGAAAACTCTTGCGGAAACACGTGCAGCAAACGGCGCTCGGCAGAAATAGGCACTGACTTGGCGGCGTGAATCACGTTTGCAACATCGTCGGCAGTGACTTCAGTGTCATTAATAGGCACCATGCCGCTTTCGTTTTGGCAACGAATATGTTTACCGGTGATCCCCAGATACACCGAGGACACACGACAATCGGCCATTAATTCTGCTTCGTCGATGGCACGCTGTACCGATTGAACCACCAGGTTCAAATCATTCACGCCACCTTTGTCCATACCACGGGCAATATGATTGCCGACACCCACAATTGCTAATTGGTTGTCAGCGGTGATTTCACCCACCACGGCTTTAATTTGAGAGGTACCGATGTCTAATCCAACGATCAGATCCCGATCCAATGACTTGGTCATGCTTTGCTCTTTTCCGTTATCACAGGCTGTGCGTAACGCACTGCCAGACCTGTGTCATATCTCAAGTCGACCTGTTCGATCGCTTCAGGTTTCTGTTTACTAATCACCGGGTACAAATCGATGAAGCGTTGTACCCGCTTTAATGTGTCTTCACGCCCAAGTTTTAGCGCGATGCCATTGCTTAAGGTCACTTCCCACGCAAACCGTTCGTTGACACTTAAGGTTTCCGCTTGGAACTGATGTAACGCCAGCAACGCTTGCAGCTGGCTGAACATCTTCAACGCGTCTTGCTCAGCACCATCGGGACCATTGAGCTTTGGCAGCGGTTGCGCTAGCTCACTGAGCGGGGCTTTGAACACTTCACCACGTTTATTCAATAAAAACTGCGAGTTCCAGATAGCCACCGGACTGTGTTCAGTCACCACTATTACAAGCTTGCCCGGCCATTGTTTACGCACAGCGACCTGACTTACCCAAGGTTGCTGCTGCACAAACTGCTGAATATCAGCGACCTGCACATGGAAAAAATTTCCGACAAATTGCTCAGTAACACGACGATGCAATTGTTTGGCTTCAATATGCGCAAACTGACCATACACTTGCACTTGTTGGATCGGCGCATTTTGTTGGTCTGCAACATAATTTGCCACCTTCACGCCGAACCAAACCACCACGCTAAGCGAGCACAGAAAAAACAACACACCAGCCACAAAGGCGGGTGTATAGCGTGTTTTTTGACTGGCGCGTAGCTTGGTCATGTTATTCCACGTTCAATGCGACAACCGGCATTACACCGGCTGTTTCATTGCCTCAATATTTAATTGTTGTGCCGCTAATTGACGGGCCAATGCACCGATATTGCCAGCGCCTTGCGTTAATAACACATCGCCATCTTGTAACACATCCGCCAGTGCAGCCGGCAAATCGGCTGGACCTGCGACATAGATCGGATCGAGCTGGCCACGAGCACGAATAGAACGACATAAACTGCGACTGTCGGCACCTGCAATCGGGGCTTCACCCGCCGAATACACTTCCAGCAGTAACAAACTGTCGACGGTGGACAACACCTTGGCGAAGTCCTCGTATAAATCTCGAGTGCGTGTGTAACGGTGAGGTTGATACGCCATCACTAAACGCCGATCTGGCCATGCATTACGGGCCGCCGCGACGGTTGCAGCAACTTCACTTGGATGATGACCATAATCATCGACTAACAATACTTTGCCACGGCCGGTGTCAAACTCACCATATTGTTGGAAGCGACGGCCAATGCCTTCAAACTTAGTAAAGGCCGCCAAAATGGCCTCTTCGGCAATGCCTTCATCGGCAGCAATGGCAAAGGCGGCAGTCGCATTCAGCGCATTATGCCGTCCAGCTAAATTCAATTCGATGCGACGGCTCGCGCCTGTTTTATCGGTGATCACAAACTGAGTACGTGTGCCGTTTTGGCTGAAATCGCTGATCCGGTAATCCGCATCCTCGCTGAAGCCATAGGTAATAACGGTGCGGCCGATTTTTGGCATTAATTCGCGTAGCACCGGGTCGTCAATACAAGCCACCACAGCCCCGTAAAACGGCAAGTTATGGCAAAACTCCAAGTAGGTCGCCTTCATTTGCTCGAAATCACCATGGTATGTTTCCATGTGATCCGGTTCGATGTTGGTGATAATGGCGGCCATCGGTTGTAAATGCAGGAAGGAAGCGTCACTTTCGTCGGCTTCGGCAATCAAATAATGACCTGACCCCAAACGGGCGTTAGTGCCTGCTGAATTCAACAACCCCCCAATCACAAAGGTCGGATCGGTGCCGGCTTCAGCGAAGATTGAAGAAACCAACGAGGTGGTAGTGGTTTTACCATGGGTGCCCGCAATGGCAATGCCATGACGAAAACGCATCAATTCTGCCAGCATCTGAGCACGACGCACCAACGGGATACGCTGCTCAATGGCCGCTTGAATTTCAGGGTTTTCAGTTTTGATAGCACTAGACACCACCACAACGCTGGCGCCTTGGACATTTTCGGCGTGGTGGCCAAAGGTGACTTGGGCACCAAGCGAGGTCAATCGCTCAACCACAGGGTTTGGGCCTAAATCCGAGCCCGTAATGTTGTAACCTTCGTTGAGCAGAACTTCCGCAATCCCGCCCATACCGGCGCCACCAATGCCAACAAAGTGGATTCGTTCCACTCGGCGCATAGCTGGTTTTTCCCGGTGTTTCTTTGTAGTAATCATTGGTTTAATACACCTGTCAAACGTCGACAAACAGCTGCAACCTGTTCAGTTGCATCGTCGATTGCACATAAACGTGCTTGTTGTGCCATGTGCTGCAACGGTGACTTGTCCAGCAACCATTGTTGCAACAGCGGCAACAAAAACGATTCATTTAATTCAGACTGTGCCACACGAAGCGCCGCACCACGTTCGGACAACCAACCCGCATTGGCTGTTTGATGGTCATCAATAGCCGTGGGCAGTGGTACAAACAACGCAGCAACTCCTGCACTGGCAACTTCACTGACAGTTAAAGCGCCTGCGCGGCAGATCACGAAGTCAGCCCACTGATACGCCTCTGCCATATCTTCAATAAAAGCAGTGACTTGCACTGTGGACTGCGGATCAAGACCGTCATACGCCACGCTCGTGGTCTGTTGGTCATTTCGACCTGTCTGATGCCGAATGGCGATCGGCCCGCAAGCCGCAGCCTGCTTCAAGATCGGCGGTAAAGTCTGATTAAAAACTCTGGCTCCTAAACTACCACCGACGATCAAAATATTTAAGTGTTTCCTGCAAGAATTCTGCTGTTTTTGGCCAATTAATTCACGGCGGACGGGATTCCCTGTCACTTGTTGCTTCGGATGGCTAGCGAAGGCTTGCGGAAACGCCACCAGCACCTGTTTGGCAAATCGAGCTAACAGCTGATTGGTAGTGCCAGCAACGGCATTTTGCTCATGGATCAGCAATGGCACGCCAGACAACCACGCCGCTAAACCGCCAGGCCCTGAGGCATAACCGCCAAAGCCGATGACCAGATCAGGCTGTTGCTTGGCGATCACCTGTTTGGCTTGCCATAACGACTTGGCAAGCATCCAAGGTGCGAGCAGCAATGATTTTAACCCTTTACCGCGTAACCCGGCGACTGCAATCGTATGTAACGCATAACCAAAGGTTGGTACCAACTGCGCTTCCATGCGGTCGGCCGTCCCCAACCAATCAATGTGCCAGCCCTCGGCTGCCAGCTGATCTGCCACCGCTTTAGCAGGAAAAATATGGCCACCGGTGCCACCTGCCATAATCAGCAGTCGTTTTTGGGTTGAGTTAGCCATGGCCCCCTCCCCCAGCGATGGCATGGCGGCCTTTAATGCGCACTTCAAAATCAATCCGAAGTACAATCGCTGCCGCCATCAGCATAATAATCAAACTACTACCTCCGTAACTGACAAAAGGTAAAGTTAAGCCTTTGGTTGGTAATAACCCTGTGGCTACGCCGATATTGACGAAGGTTTGAAAACCGACCCAAACCGCAATGGCGTAAGCCAAAAAGCCATGAAAACTCATGCCTTTTTGCAGTGCACGTTTGCCAATCCACAACGCGCGCAGCAGCAACAAGAACAACAGGGTCAACACAAACATGACGCCAATCAAGCCAGTTTCTTCGGCAATAACGGCAAAGATAAAATCGGTATGCGCTTCGGGTAGATATTCGAGTTTTTGCACGGAGTTTCCTAACCCTTGGCCATCCCAACCACCGCGGCCAAATGCCATCAGCGATTGTGTCAGCTGATAACCACTGCCAAAAGGGTCTGCCCAAGGATCTAAATACGAAGTCACCCGCCGCCAGCGGTACTCGGAATACACAATCAAAAACGAAATAGCGGCAAGGCCAGTCATGATTAAGCCAATAAATTGCCAAAGCTTGGCACCGGCTAAAAACAACAACGCGACCGAGGTGGAGAACATCACAATCACAGTCCCTAAGTCAGGCTGCAATAATAACAACACGGCAAAAATAAACAGGATG
>CAYTIQ010000017.1:0-38294 GCA_964437935.1 uncultured Rheinheimera sp. | reverse complement strand
CACAGTCCCTAAGTCAGGCTGCAATAATAACAACACGGCAAAAATAAACAGGATGACTAGCGGCTTTAAGAAGCCTTTTAAGTTCTCGCGCACTTCATCGTGCCGACGAACTAAGTAACTGGATAAATACACGAAGAAAAACAGCTTGGCAGGCTCCGCGGCTTGGATATTGATAGGTCCGAGCACTAACCAACGCGTCGAACCATTGACGTTTTTACCCAACGCGAGCACCGCAATCAGACCGAAAACGCCCAGCGCCAGCAACAACATATTGCTTTGATGCCACCAATTGATAGGAATATTCAACACGGCGTAAGCCATGGCTCCACCAAACACCAGATAAAACACATGGCGTTCCGCATAATGCAATGGATCGTGATACAAGCGCTCTGCGACCGGCACCGACGCACTGGTCACCATAACAAAACCAATGGCCAACAGCAGCACCATCAAGGTGAAAAAGAATCGGTCATAGCTGACGCCATCTTCGGCATTCCACCAATCTTGCCAACCTTGCACCGTATCAAGGCATTTATTGACCAACCACGTTTTCATTGGATGCCCTGCAACACGGCCTCGGCAAAGATCTGCCCGCGTTCTTCGTAATTTTTAAACATATCCAAGCTGGCACAGGCCGGCGACAACAACACCATATCGCCAGGCTGCGCCAGTTGCATGGCGGTTTGCACCGCTTGTTGTAAGGTGGCCACTTCAATAGTCCCAGCAACCAACTTGGCGATAGCGGGGCCATCTCGGCCTAAGGTGATCAGCTGGTCGACGTGTTGATTAAACACCTGTGCTAATTCGGTAAAATCGACGCCTTTGCCATCACCGCCGGCGATCAAAATCAGTTTGCCAGTCACATCCTCACGCAGCCCAGCGATCGCCGCTAAGGTTGCGCCGACATTGGTCGCTTTGGAGTCATTGATGTAGCGAACCCCTGCATGATGGGCCACCAGCGCGCAGCGATGCGGTAACGCTTGATAGGTGGTTAACGCTTGGATCAAGCCCTCGCGGCTAGCTCCTGCCGCCAGCGCCAAGGCACAAGATGCCAGCGCATTAAACTGGTTATGTAAACCAACCAGCGACATATCTGCCACGGCCATCAGCGGTTCACCTGCCACCACTAAATACTTTTGACCGTCGATGATATCAATGCCATACCCATCGCGAATAGCGCTCAGTTGCAAGGCGATGGCTGGGGCTGCCACACCGCTTGGCGTGGTTAAGCTATCATCGGCATTGTATATGCTCAAATCGGTATGCAAGTAAATGCGTTGTTTGGCCGCGGCATACGCCGCCATTGTCCCGTGGCGATCCAGATGGTCTTCCGTCACGTTCAAATTAGCAGCCGCTTTTAATTTCAAGCTATGCGTGGTCTCTAACTGAAAACTCGACAACTCGAGTACATAAACTTCCGTATCGGTTTTTTCTAACGCATCCAACACCGCAAAGCCAATATTGCCGGCCGCTAATGCTTTGATACCTGAACAATTAAGCATGTGCTCGGCCAAGGTGGTGACCGTCGATTTACCATTAGAGCCGGTCACTGCGATGGTCGGTTTCGTATTGACTAAGGCAAACAACTCCACATCACCGATGATTTGTACACCTTGGGCGATGGCGAAACGGATGGACGGATGGGTTAAATCCAGGCCTGGACTGACCAAAAGAATGTCCATGTTGGCCAACCGATTGGCATCCAGTTCACCTAAATAAATGCCATCGACTTTGTCGGCATGGATCTGCTCAAGCCCGACGATTTTACTGCGCGTATCCATCAGCACCGGTTTGACGCCCATGCGCAGCAAAAAACGCACCGTGGCAAGGCCAGACACACCAAGGCCTATGACGCCTACTCGTTTGCCCTGAAATAACCTGACCATTGTCTTTCCCATGCTGACCTCGACCGTCAATTAACGCAGTTTCAGCGTCGCTAAACCAATCAACACAAAAATAATCGACAAGATCCAAAACCGCACAATCACGCGCGGCTCTGGCCAGCCTTTTAACTCATAATGATGGTGAATAGGTGCCATGCGGAAGATGCGTTGACCACGTAATTTAAAGGAGCCAACTTGCAAAATCACCGACATGGTTTCCATCACAAAAATACCACCCATGATGATCAGCACAATTTCTTGGCGAACCAGCACGGCGATCACGCCTAAAATGGCACCTAAGGCTAACGAGCCTACATCGCCCATAAACACCATGGCCGGATAGGTGTTAAACCATAAAAAGCCAAGGCCTGCACCAACGATGCTGGCACAAACCACCACCAGTTCCGAAGTCAAAGGCAGATGGGGAATATTTAAGTAATTCGCGAAGACCACGTTACCGCTGACATAAGCAAAGATGGCAAAAGCCGATGCGACCATCACCGTCGGCACGATGGCCAAACCATCCAAGCCATCGGTTAAGTTCACGGCATTACTAAAACCAACCATCACAAAATAGGTGGTGACTAAATAGAACAACCCTAACTGCGGCAACACGTCTTTTAAAAATGGCACCACCAATTGCGTTTCTGCAGGACGATCTGAGGTGGCATACAGGAAGAACGCCGTCACAATGGCAAACACCGATTGCCAGAAATACTTCCAGCGGGCGATAAGACCTTTTGGATCTTTACGAATCACTTTGCGATAGTCGTCGATAAAGCCGATCCAGCCATACGCAACCAGCACAAACAACACGACCCAGACGTATTTGTTGCTCAAGTCCGCCCATAACAAGGTGCTGATGGCAATCGAGCCCAAAATCAGCAATCCACCCATGGTCGGCGTGCCTTTTTTCGAGAAATGGCTTTGCGGGCCATCATTGCGTACCGTCTGACCAATTTGCAGGCGTTGCAGCGCGGCAATCAGTTTAGGGCCGAAATACAGGCTTAATAATAAAGCGGTCAAAACGCCCAAAATTGAGCGAAATGTGAGGTAACTGAATACGTGGAACGCATTGATATACTGCGTTAAAAATTCGGCTAACCAGACTAACATGGTGAATTCTCCTGCTGACATCTTTCTAGCAAGTCTTGGACAACCAGTTCCATTTTCGCACTGCGGGAACCTTTGACCAAGATGGTGACTTCGTGATCACCGGATAAATAAGGTTGCAATCGCCCAACCAACTGCGCGCGCGAACTAAAATGGCCGCTTTGTTGATGGAATTGATCGCTGGCGTTTTGCGATAACACACCCAAGGTAAACAGCGCATCTAAGCCAGCTTGACGGGCATACACGCCTACTTCTTCATGGAAAGTCCGAGCCTCAGGCCCAAGCTCTCCCATATCCCCAAGCACTAACAGACGTTGCCCACTGTAAGACGCCAATAAATCAATGGCGGCTTTGCACGATTCCACGTTGGCGTTGTAGGTGTCATCAATAATGCGCAAATCCGCACGCGGTTGATGCACATTGATTCTACCTTTGACCGGTTTCATCGCCGCCAGCCCCAGTTGCACATCGGTTAGGCTTGCGCCTAACGCCAAGGTCGCCGCCGCGGCAGCTAAGGCGTTGCTGACGTTATGCCGGCCTGGGATCGTCAGTTGTACCAGCACAGAACCATGCGGTGTGGACAGATCAAAACCTGCACATCCATTTGAATCCAATACAATATTTTCGGCGCGGAAATCAGCAGAACTCGATTGACTAAAGGTTTGCACCTTCAACTGCTGCAGACGTTGTAACCAGTAATTGTGGAATTCGCTATCCAGTGGAACTATGGCTGTGCCTTGTTCCTGAAGGCCATTATAAATCTCCCCTTTCGCGCGGGCTACCCCAAATAGATCACCAAAGCCTTCTAAATGCGCAGCGGCGACGTTGGTGATCAATGCCACATCTGGTTTGACTAAGCTGGTGGTGTACGCAATTTCGCCTAAATGGTTTGCGCCTAGCTCCATCACGGCATATTGATGATGCGCTTCTAACCGTAACAAGGTCAGCGGCACACCGATATCGTTATTGAAATTGCCCGCCGTTGCTAAGACATGACCGATGCGCGACAAAATTGCCGCCATCATTTCTTTGACGGTAGTTTTGCCGGCGCTGCCTGTCACCGCCACCGTTTTGACGGCGACACGGCTTTTTACTAAGGCGCCTAATTGGCCAAGAGCAAGTCGGGTATCCGCCACAATAAGTTGTGGGACCGGCACATCCAGGTGCCGGGTCACCACCAGCGCACGTGCTCCTTTTTGTACGACATCGGCAGCAAATTTATGGCCGTCAAAATTCGGCCCTTGCAGCGCGATAAATAAATCCCCCGCTTGAATTTGGCGGCTGTCGGTGCTGACGCTTTCAATCAACACGTCCTCGCCAATGAGCTGAGCATCAAGCGCGGTTGCGATATCACTCGCTTGTAACGGGATCATCAGTTCATCTCCTGGAGTTGTTCGAGTAAGTGGTCGATGAATTTACGCTCGTCATAATCTCGGACGGTCGTACCGATAATTTGATAGGTTTCATGGCCTTTGCCGGCAACGAGGATTAAATCACCCTCGTGCGCCTCAATTAATGCCAGTTTGATGGCTGACTCACGATCCGGCTCTATCTGGCATTTTTGCTGATAGTGCATGCCGGCGACGATGTCGTTGCAAATATCCATCACCTGTTCGGTGCGAGGGTTATCGGCCGTGACAATCACATGATCGGCAAACTGCTCGGCAATACGGCCCATCAAGGGGCGTTTGCCTTTATCACGATCGCCACCACAACCAAACACACACCACACATGGCCGCGACATTGTTGGCGCAGCGCGAGCAAACTTTGCTCCAGCGCATCAGGAGTGTGGGCGTAATCAACCACAACCCCAACCTGGCCTGGGAAATTCCACAATTCCATCCGGCCTGGCACTGCTTTTAAATGACGCACAGCGTCGACAATCTGTGGTAAGCGATAGCCAAGTTGCAGCATAGCGCCCATCGCCGCCAAGACGTTTTGCACATTAAATTCAGCAAGCAGTGGGATCTCAAGATCAAACTGGCCGAGATGTGAATGCAGCATCAATACAAAACCATGGCCATCAGAGCGCAACCGGTCATAGGCTAAAAATTGCGGATACCCTTGGCAGTCTTGTAAGCGGCCATACACCAAGGTAGGGATTTGCACCTGTGCAGCCAGCGTTTTACCAAAGCTATCACTGACATTAATCACCGCCGTCTTGGCCAGCAGCGGTGTAAACAATAACGCTTTCGCCTGACCATAGGCCTCCATAGTGCCGTGGTAGTCCAAATGATCACGCGATAAATTGGTGAAAATAGCCGTGTCAAACTGCAGCGCTTGCACCCGGCCTTGCACCAACGCATGACTGGACACTTCCATCGCAGTACGATGACGACCGTTGCTGTTTAACTCAGCAAAGATGCGGTGCAAATCGGCCAGATGCGGCGTGGTGTTTTGCAAGGGCGTCAGTTGGTTGTAATACCCATACCCAAGCGTGCCAATCACCGCCGCAGGCGTACCCAGTAGTTCACTTAATTGGTTCACAAAAATGGCTGTACTGGATTTACCATTGGTGCCGGTGATGCCGACCAGTTGCTGCTGATTGACTGCGTGCTGATAAAAGGCGCTGATCACCGCCGCCAGCTGCAGCGGTAGATCGGGCCAAACTAACACGCGTGGGTCTTGGGCTAACTCAGCATCGGCTTCAAGCACACTGTCGGTTAGCACCAAGGCTGCACCTTGCGCCAAGGCGGCACGAATAAATTGCTTGCCATGGCTAGTCACGCCTTCGATGGCTAAAAACACATCGCCGGCTCGCACCGCCTTGCTATTGATTTGCAAGAGGGCCTTGGCACTAAAATCTGGGCGGTTTTCTAACGCACAAAGCGACTGCCCTGCGGCAGTCGCTTTGAAAGGAGTCAACCAGCGTCCGAGTTGGTTACCCTGCATCCGGGCCTCCTGCAACTTTGGTAATACGGCTGTCATTGCCATCTGGTGGAATATTTAACAAACGCATCGCGGCGCCCATCACTGAACTAAACACAGGCGCAGCAACTTCACCACCGTAATAGTAGTCGCCTGTTGGCTCGTTGATAATGACCACGCAAGCTAAACGTGGAGAAGAGATTGGGCCGATACCGGCGAATGAACCGATGTAATCATCGCCGTAACCACCAGCAATGGCTTTTTTCGCAGTACCCGTTTTACCACCCACGCGATAACCTGGTACCACCGCTTTAGTGGCGGTACCGCCTTTTAATGTCACGCCTTCCAGCATCTCCACCATCGCATCAGCGGTTTGTTCACTGACCATCCGAATGCCTTCAGGGGCTTTGTCTTGTTTGAGTAAGGTCAATGGACGCACCACGCCACCATTGCCAATGGCCGCATACATGCGCGCCAATTGTACCGCGGTCACAGACAAGCCGTAGCCAAAGGATAAGGTTGCGCGTTCATGATCAGACCAGCGGGCGCGTTCACGTAACATACCGCCTGATTCACCGATGATGCCAAGACCCGTTTCATCCCCTAAGCCCATGCCGTAATACATTTTCAGCAAGTCTTCGTGTGGCATATTCAGCGCAAGCTTGGTCACGCCGATGTTGGAGGATTTACGAATGATACCGGCCAAATCTTGGTCACCGTAAGCATGCGTATCTGCCACACGGCGGCCACCCACCATCATCACGCCATTGCCCGTTGCGATCACTGTTTTTAAATCGGCTGTGCCATTTTCCAAGGCCGCCATCACTGGCAGTGGCTTGACCGTCGAGCCAGGTTCGAAGGTATCGGTAATGGCGCGGTTACGGAAGCGATGCACTGCCACGCCAGTACGGTTATTTGGGTTGTACGATGGACTATTGACCATCGCCAGCACTTCACCGGTATTGACGTCGACCATGACTAGCGAGCCTGACGTTGCACCAAAGGTCATCACCGCTTTTTTCAGTTCACGATAAGCAACCGCTTGAATACGTTGGTCAATCGATAAGGTTAAGTTGCGCGCTGGCGTTGCACCTTTTTCTTCGATCACTTCAATTTCACGGCCTTTGGCATCTTTACGCACCACTTTGCGTCCAGCCGTGCCTTTAAGAACCTTATCAAACTGACGCTCAACCCCTTCCACGCCGTGGTCATCTAAATCGGTAAAACCTAAGATGTGCGCGGTCACTTCACCCGATGGGTAAAACCGTTTGGCTTCTTGTTTGAAATAAATCCCTGGAATTTTCAGCTTACGAATGTAGTCGACAGTGGCAGGGCTGGCTTGGCGCTCTAAGTAAACGTAACGTTTTTTCTTGTCAGTGGCGATTTTCTTTTTCAGTTCATCAGGGCTGATTTGCAACATGTCGGCTAGGGCAAACCAGCGACGCTGATCCTCAATCACTTTGTTATCGATAATCACTTTCGAATCGGCATAAATAGACTCAACCGGCACCGACACGGCCAATTCTTCGCCGTTGCGGTCGGTGATCATGCCGCGCAGTGCATCATCCGATTTGACACGCAAGGTGCGGTTGTCACCTTCGGCGACCAGCTTGTCTGGATCCACCACTTGCAGATAGGCCGCGCGAGCGATCAAAGTACAAAAGATCGCGGATACCGACAGCACGACGAATGCAAAACGCCAGCTGATCACGGTTGGTTGTTTACGGCTTTTGGCCTGCTTACTGCCTACTCTACTCATGGCTCATCCACCACTATATCTTGCGGTCCTATCGGCCGGGTCATCTGTAATTGTTGTTGGGCCAGTTCCTCGACCCGACTATGTTCTGACAGTGCCCGTTGTTCTATTAATAAATTTCGCCATTCCACTTCAAAGGCATCGCGCTGTTGCAGTAGTTTGTCTTGCGCTATGGTCAACTGACGGTTTTGATGGGTCAGTTCAACCACCGCCAAGGCAGAGCCTATGGCCGCGACTAATAACACCGCCACCCACTTATGACGGGCGATGTCTTGCACGATAATTTGGCTTAAGCGGATACCACTCATGCTTAGTTCCGCTGTGCCACACGCAACACCGCACTGCGGGCGCGTGGATTGTGCTCAAGCTCGGCATCGGACGGCATAATCGCCTTACCAACCAAACTGAGCGCTAAATCTTGCTTCAGCTGCGCTTCTGTTAGCGGCAAACCTTTTGGCACAGGGGCCGGCTTGCTGTGCTTGCGCATAAATTGTTTCACCAAACGGTCTTCCAGCGAGTGGAAGCTAATCACGGTCAAACGTCCGCCCGGCTTTAACACGGTCAATGCAGCGTTTAATGCCTGATTGACTTGTTCCAGTTCGCTGTTGATGTAAATGCGAATGGCTTGGAAGCTGCGGGTCGCTGGGTGTTTTTTCTCTTTAAAACTTTTCGGTGCGGTGGCGGCAATCAAACTCGCCAGCTGCGAGGTCCGAGTCAGTGGTGCGGCCGTACGGGTGTTGACGATGGCGTTGGCAATTTTCCATGCAAACTTTTCTTCGCCGTATTCACGCAGCACAAAGGTGATATCTTCGACATCCGCGCTGGCTAACCAGTCAGCGGCCGACACACCCGATGTTGGGTCCATCCGCATATCCAATGGCCCGTCACGCATAAAACTAAAGCCACGCTCGGCGTCATCTAGCTGCGGGGATGACACGCCTAAATCGAGCAAAATGCCATCGACTTGGCCCAATAACCCTTGTTGTTCAATCACCTGCGCCATATTGGCAAACGGTTGGTGATGAATTTCAAACCGACTGTCATTGGCAAATTCTGGCGCTTGCGCCGCGGCGATGGCCGTAGGGTCGCGGTCGATCGCAATTAACCGGCCGTTTGGGCCTAATTTGCTTAACACCACACGGCTATGCCCTCCCCTACCGAAGGTGCCATCGACATAAATGCCGTCGGCTTTGATCGCCAACCCGTCGATAGTCTCGTTAAGGAGCACTGAAATATGCGCCTGTGGCGCGCTGGTGGTCACAGTGATAGTTCCTGTAATCGTTCGGACAACTCGACATCGCCTTGTTGCAGCAACTCCTGCTCAATGGCCATGTCATCCAGCACCCGTTGATGCCAGGTGTGTTCATCCCAAATCTCGAATTTGTTGAGCTGACCGACTAACCGCAGCTCTTTGCTGAGGTTGGCGTGCGCTCGCAGTGTGGCTGGCAATAAGATCCGGCCGTTTTTATCCATTTCGCAGTCTGTAGCGTGGCCAAGTAACAAGCGTTTCAAGCGTTGTTCTTGCGGGTTGAAGCTGGATAAACGTTTCAGTTTTTCTTCGATTTCTTCCCATTCGCACAGTGGATACAACAGCAAACAGGGGTCTTTATGATCAATGGTGCAGATCAATTGGCCGCTGCAATCCGACAAAAGGCTATCGCGGTAACGCGTAGGAAGCGTCAACCGGCCTTTGTCATCAAGGTTCAGCGCAAAAGATCCACGAAACATTATTTTCCCGTTTGGAGTTATATGATCCGGTAAAAGATCCACTTGGACCCACAAAAAACCACAATGTCACAGTTTAGGGTGCAGAATTTTGCCTTGTCAAGGTAAAACAGGGCTGAATTGATCGAATCAGATCCAATAACCACGCGGCCTAGCGGCGAGGTGGGGAAAAAGGGGGGAAAAGTGGGAGAAAAATGGCAAAAACTGAGATCCGGCCGGTTTTGGTGCCGCGTAACCGCGGATCGTCGGCGCTCCACACGTTAGCTATCTAGAAGTCTTTAACCTGCAGAACGCACTAAGCTGCCGAGGGGCATTCTGGCGCTAAGGGGGATCGAAGCAACACGATAAATGCCGACAGACACTAGGTTGCTCCATGCTATCTTCGACCTGTGTTGGCACATGCTGAGGAAACATACTGCGGGGGGACTGCGGCGAAGCACTGGATGGGCGATGGTGCTTGCAGTTTATTGGGTGCGGGTACTGCTGAGGTAGCTTTGATAAATCGCATCCAGTGCATGTGATGTTGCAGCTTGCAATTCCAGCTGACGTTGTTGATGCCAAATCTGCTGCACCAGTTGCGGCTGAGCGTTAGCAAATTGATAACTAAACACTAGATAACCGCGATGGACATAAATCGGCGGTTCAAGCACTGTAAAATTTGGATGTTTTAACTCTTTGGGCACTGCATCCAACCCTCGGATCCGACACACCACCGCCATCGCATCAATGCGACCTTCTTCGAGTAACTCAGGCGCCAACGAGTAATCCTGTAACGGATAAGGCACCATTTTCATTTGTTCACTCGGTGGTAGCGACATTTTGCTTTGCGGGTGAGCCACGGTCACTTTGTTCATGCCGGAGAAATTTTTGCCATTCCAACGCATAGCCAACCGGCTGCTGGTTGCCAGACAGACATCTTGGTGCGTCAAGGCGTAAGCAGGATCGGGCGCTGCATCGTCCCCGGCTCCCATCGGCACTGGGGGATAGCGCCCTATGGAGCGACGCATGATGTTGTAATTCGCCACCACTAAATCGACTTTGCCATCACTTAAGTATTTTAAACAACGCTGCCATGGCAAGCGTTGGAACGTTGGGGTCGTCGAGGGAATGCGGGCGAACAGATACTGTAAATGCTCAATGGTGGCCCCTGGCCGGGTCGTTGGCAGCTGATGGCCGTCGCCACTAAAATAGGGAAACAAGGCACTGTCTTGGTAGCAGATCCGCACCGGCGTTGGCGTGGCTACTGTGGGAGCGTTGCGAAGGGGCGCGGGCGTTTGGTGCGCGCTGAGCGCTGCCGTCCAGCCAAGCCAGATGCACAGATGCAGGCTAAGTATGCAACGTCGTCTCATCATTCCTTGATCCACACGCACGATAGCCAAGCAGTCAATTGAGATACACTGCAGGGCTATCACTTGACATAAAAAGTGTGAGTCGGCCATTAAGCCGGGTTCTGTTCTCTGTTGCCAGAGCGACAATCATTCCTCTAGGACGTACGTCGCCGTACGCCTCAAGCAACCTACCCGCCCCCAACGCGGGCCGCGCCAATGGGGGCCTATTTGGTCTTGCTCCGGGTGGAGTTTACCGTGCCACGAACTGTTACCAGCCGCGCGGTGCGCTCTTACCGCACCCTTTCACCCTTACCTGATCCCACGTGCGTGGGCCATCGGCGGTTTGCTCTCTGTTGCACTGGTCGTAGGCTCACGCCCCCCAGGCGTTACCTGGCACCCTGCCCTGTGGAGCCCGGACTTTCCTCCCCCTACTTGCGTAGGCAGCGATTGTCTTGGCCAACTCACAGTGGCGCATTATACGCAAAATCCGCGGCGCGACCAGCCCTAAAACACCCTGACATCCGCTGTCACAACCGAGCAAACATCAGCGTCAGCTGGATTTTTGACCAAAAGCCAACATTGAGCCCAGCAATCTGTTGCGACAAAAACAGTGGTTTCAACCAGCTAAGATGCAAATGCCTCGCCACTAAGGGGCGCTGGCGACGCCATTGTGCCAACAGTTCCAGCGCGGCTTTACCCGGTAATTGCTGTTGTTTTATACGCTGCATCGTCACCAACAACTGACACACCCACTGCTCAATCTCGGTCAGTTCTGCCGGATTTAACTGGGTCGCCAATTCAAAATCAGCCGACGGCGAAGCGCCTTGCAAGGCCAGATCCCACAACAAAATATTGTGGAAAAACTGATCGCGTTCAAGCTCAACCGCTTGGCTTGCTAATTCTGCAGCCTGCTCAATACGTCCTAATGCCAAACAGGCGATTAATTGTTTGTACTTGAGCTGCATGCTGTGATGCTCAGCCTGCACGTCTTGTAACAACTGCAAGGTGGTCGACCAATGCCCTGCTGCATTACAAATTTCGGCCACCACCAGTAAAATCGAAGGCCAGCACTGCCATGCGGCAAATTGGGCTTCAAACATGCTACGGGCTGGGCGTTTATCCAAGGATTGGTAATGCCACAGATAGCCCATCCAGGCGCCAGCCACCCCAGTAGATAGCGGTGCAGCCAACAAAAATTGCTCCAGTTCCACTTGCTGAGCGGTCAACATATGCTCGGTATAGACCCGCCCCATGGCGTCGCTGCCTTGCGCCAATGCTTGCTGCAATAACGCCAGCATTTCGCCTTTGACTGGGCCAGCGAACGCTAGCGGCGTGCTATAAACCCATTGATTATCTAAACGATGCGCCAACAACTGCTGCCATAAATCCAACGCTTGTGCCTGCTGCTGGCGCACGGCACTGAGCACTTTGCGCGACAGCACCCAGCCATCTTGGGAGAATTGCCATAACTGCGCCAAGGCGGCGTCGGCCGCAGGCCAATCTTTTTGCTGTTGTAGCCAATCAATCAGCGTTAACCCTATGTATTGATCGGCGGGGCTTAATGCAAAAGCACGTTGATAACTGTCGGTGATGTGCTGGTGATACTGCGTCAATTTCAGCCCTTCCAGTGCTTCACCGGCACGACACAACGCCGTGGCGTCATGGGGCTCGCGTTCAATCAATAACAAGGCGAATTCGGCCAGCTGTTTTTGGTCCTTGAGTTGCTCTAACAGGCCAAACAGTTTGCGGTAATACCAGGTATCGGCATGCGCGTGACGAAGATATTGAGCCAGCACCTGCGCAGCGGCTTGCAACTGGCCGGTTTCGGCATGCGCACGCGCTTGCAATTCCAGCAATAACAACGGCCGCTCCGTCGGGTAATACTGGGCTAAATGGGCGAACACCTCGGGATAATGGCCAAGTTCAAGCTGCTGCACTAACAATTCATGGTGCACACTGTCGTTATGCGGTTGACGGGCAATCGCTTGCTGTAAATACCCCAGCTTCTGCGTGGCATCTTCGACACATTCCGCCAGAATTCGCAGCGGACCGACGGCAAACCGATGCGCGTCAACCGCAGCCTGTGCGGTTTGTTCCAGCAGTTGCCGCGACGACTCCTCTTGCTCACTGAGCTCCAGCCACAACCGCCATGCCCAGATGTAATCGGGGTCGAGCGCAACCGCGCGTTGCAGCGAGACGATCGCTGCAGCCGGTTGTTGATTGTGCTTATGCGCATCAGCCAACCAGCCGTGCAAGATGGCATCGGCACTGTCGTGGCGCAGCGCTTGCTGCAGCACGTCGGCTTCGTCAGCATACCGACCTTGGCTGGCCAGACATTCCGCCAATAATCGCGAGGCAAAGGACCACGATGGATTTAACGTCAGTGCCGTTTGAAACGCGGCAATGGCGTCATCGACTTGTTGATTGGCGCGATACAGCTGTGCCAGCTCGACATAGGGCCGTGGCAACAATGGAAAATCTCGACAACTTTGTTCCAGTTGCGCGATAGCCGCCGGCAAATCGGTGGCCTGTAACGACCAAGCCCAAACCAAGCGGCTTTGCCATAAATGCACGTTGGGTTTGACCACTTGTTCAATCAACCGCTGACGTTGAGCGGGGGTCATCACTTGTTGCCCTTCAAACCAACAATCAAAAATCCCATTGCCATACAGGGTATGGCTGGTCAATTGATCGAGCAGAAAATCAAGCTGCTGTTGTTTCCATTCGGTGCTCACCCGCAACCGCAACAATAAGGTGCTGGCTTCGTCATGGTCCGGATCTTCACCAAGCACCTCTTTGAGCAACACTTCGGCCTGATCTAAGCGCTGCATGGCTTTATACACCCGCGCTAACAGCACCTTGAACTCGATATGGTCTGGCTGATGCGCCAGCAATTGCTCTGCTCGTCTGAGCGCATCCTCCAACCGCTGCTCATCTAAACAGCCGCGAATGAAGTCGCGCTGACGTCCAACATGATAGGGATACAAGGTTGCCAGCGCAGCCACAGCCTGATTGCGCACCGCATGCTCGGGATGGAAGTTGGCTTGATAATCCAGCACGACGGGGTAATGCGCCGCTTGCGTGGCCATCGCACCCAATTCAGCCAACAACCGTTCTTGCATGCCAGCGGCTTTTAACGCTCGCAAGTACGGCGAGGCCAATTGATAATTCAGCGGGCTTTGCGCAAACAACACGTGATAATGCTCCGCCGCCTTGGCTAAGTCGCCATGCCACTCGGCACGACGACCATGCCAATACTGCATGCGACTATCGGGCAACAGCGACGACGCGGTGGCCAGCCATTGGTCAAAGCTGTCGACTTGCGCTTGATGCAATAATTCACCCAAGGCGAACTCGTACAGCGCCGGATCGTCAGGCCGCAACTGCCGAGCCTGATCCAACACCTGCAACGCCTGCCGATATTGTTTTTGTTGGTCGAACAATCGATACAACAACTTGGCCGGTTGCATGGAACGCGCGGCATATTTATCAAATTGGCGTTGCGCCAGCGCCAACCCAGTGTCGGCGCGATTTAAAAACCGACAGGCTTTAAAATACGACTCAAAATAATCAATGTCGGTATCGTCTAAACAGCAGGCAAAATAATAATGCCGCGTAGCCTCTTCGTAGTTTTTTTGCTGCCAAGCATAATCGGCCAGCGCATCGTAGACACGGGCGTTGTAACTGCCAAAACGTTCTAGTTGCTGACGAATTTGCAAGGTTAGCCATTGGTAGGGTTGCAAGCTGTAGATCAACCGAAACAACCGCAGGCGTAAATCATTGTGCGGCCGAACCTGAAGTTCCTGTTGCAAATACTCAATCGCCTGCGTGGTATGGCCTTGGGTAATTAAACTCTGCACATACGACAAGCGCCATGGCACCGAATCGGGGTACTTGGCGAGTAACTGCAAGGTTAATTCGGCAATGGTTCGTTCATCATCTAATTCAATGGCGAGGGAACGTTGCGCTATGGTGGTTAACAGATGCTCAGGCGCACGCTCGGCTAAGTTCGCTACCACCTGTTTCATTTGCAGAATATCTTGCACCATGCGCGCTTGTTGATAGTCGGCATACAAGGCAAACAGTTGCACGTCATCGGCGTAAAATGGTGTTAAACGCTCGGCTTGTTGCTTGGGCACAAAAATCAGCGCGCGAGCACTTGCGGATTGCTCCTCCGCCAGGCCTCCGCCAGGCCTTCGGCCAATAAATACTCCACCGGCGTATCAAGCCCTGGGTCCATCAACAATGCCACGCCCAAGGCTTTGTGATAACCAATCACCGCTTGCAGATGTGAAGTGCTGCCACTGGTGGTGACAAACGCAAACGGTAACTTGGCGTCAATCAGCTGATAACACAGTTGTGGTGTTAAGGTCCGTTCGATATAACAAAAGCCGTGCTGGGTTAACCAACGACGTTCCAGCACATCTGGGGTTCCGTCATAACAAATGGCTTGAATGATTTCCTGCTGCGACACCTCGTAACCAAAATAGCGGCATAATGCCGTCATGGTCGCTGGCGCACAGGTCAAATGCCCTTGTTGCTCATGGGGCACTGGCAACACCACAGGGCGTATATCCGCAACTGTCGCAGCTTGTAAATGCTGATGTAACTGGTGGTAATAACTGCCATTCGCTCGCGCCATGTGCTCGCGCGCAGCGGCCAAGTCACCGTGATACAACGCAAGTCGAGCCTTGGCGGCGGCCAGAATGGTGGATTCATCCCGATCCGGATGCCGCAACAGCGCTTGATAACAATCAAGCGCCTTGGCCATGCCGCTAAAGTCATTCAGTTTTTGGCACAAGGTGATGAGTTGTCGGTACGGCCGGACCGATTGGAAACCTGCCGCGTGTGTCCACAACACATCGCGCGCTTGCTCTAGCTGCTGATTCTTGCGCAGTGCCGAGACCCACAGATTTAGGGTCGACAAGGTGGGACGCTCGGAAAATAACGCCTCTGCAGCGGCCAAAAACGCCACTTTGTCATCCCGAGTATCAAGCAAACTCACCTTTAACCGACGTGCCCACAGGTAATTTGGTTGTTGCGCTAACACCGCGTCTATCAGCGGCTCCGCCCCATCGACATCCTTGCGTTCGAGCAGCAACACCGCATCGGCCAGCTGGTTATCAAGCTCCCCCATCTCGCCTTGGCCATGCAACACACGGTGACGTTGCAGTTGTCGCTCCATCACGATCGGGCCATGGGAACTGAGCAGATGAAACAAATAATGCTGACAAAAATCCGCATCCTTTGGAAAACGCCGCCAGCCAATTAACTGCAAAGCAGTGACGGCGCGATCGTTACCTAAATGACTCAGGATCCGAATGGCAATTTTAACCGTGGCAGGGTCTCGCCACGTTGTCCAAGGCCCATAGTGCGACTCGGCCAATTCTAAAGCGCTCAGATATTGATCGTGTTTGATAAGCGTATCGAGACTGCCGAGCAGATCGGAGGCGGGGGTAGTGAGTGTCATATCCATGACAAGTTCCTAGTTTTCCAAGTTTTTGTTGTTGTTTTCCCCGAACATTAACAAAAAACCTGCAGTCAGACAATTGGAAAAAGGTCGATAACACATACGCGATGAATATAAAAAATCCCTTGCAAGCAAGGGCTTAGGAGTCGCTACAGCGCCGAAGGATGCACTATCAGCAGAGCCATCAGCAGAGCCACACGCACGTTACAGCGCGGACTCGTCAGATAACGTCAAACCAACCTTGTACAAGGCATTTTTCTTTAAATCATGGATCTCGGCGGTCAAGGCCGCAGCTTTTTTCAGCGGTAACTCCGCCATCAATAATTTTAAGGTGCGAAGCGCTGCGGGTGGGATCTCATCATCGGCTTTGGCCGCTTCTGGCGCAATCATCAGCACCATTTCGCCTTGGCAGCGCTGTGGATCTTCATCGAGCCATTGCATAATTTGCGCGGCGGTGCCGGGAACAAAGGCTTCAAAGGTTTTGGTCAATTCTTTGGCCAGCACCAATTCACGGGCTTCGCCATACACGGCAATCACATCGTGCAAGGTATCGTGAATACGCCGTGCTGCTTCGTAACAAATCAAGGTGCCAACGCCGGCAGGAATATCCCGCAGCACTTGCTGGCGCTGATTGCTTTTGGCCGGTAAAAAACCAATAAAGTGGAATTTGTCGGTCGGAAGTCCTGCGCAACACAAGGCTGAAATGAGCGCACAGGCGCCAGGCACGGGCACAATTTTAATGCCCGCGTCGCGGCACAGCCGAACAAAAGCGTAACCAGGGTCGGAAATAAGCGGCGTTCCTGCATCCGAGACTAAGGCGACGTCATCCCCTGCCTGCAATTTTTGCAACAAACTCGCGGCGCGTTGCTTTTCATTATGATCATGCAACGATAAAAAATGCACCGACAACCCAAGGTGCGCCATCAGTTTACCGCTGTGACGGGTATCTTCCGCGGCGACGTACTTGACACTGCCCAGCACCGCAATGGCGCGGGCGCTGATATCATCTAAATGGCCAATCGGCGTTGCCACTATGTATAAAGTGCCGGCTTGTGTTTGCATAAAAGAACCTATAGCTGTCGACGAGCTGACACACAAGCGCCAGCAGGCAGGATGAATAAGCAGTTGATTTGGTATACACTACCGCAACTTGTCTTTGGCCATTGTACCTTCGCATTGTGAAAACCAGCAAATTCAAAACTATGCCGCTTGTGGTCATGCTGCCATCCTTCTGGATCGCCGGCTGTACCAGTACTTCAGCCCCGACCGATACGGCCGCGCCGGTAAATGACGTGCGCAGCACTGTGCCGGTTAGCCAACCGGCAGAGCCCGAGGTTGAAAGTTTCCCGTTACAAACCCAAGGTCACAGCGAGCCAACGCCTGTCGACAACAGTGCCGAGTTGGCGGCTGAACTGGTAACAGAAGAACCAGTTGAACCGACATTAACCGCCGAACAGCAAGACTTAGCCACTCAACAAGCCTTGCTGGCTGAAGCAAAAGCGGTGGTGACCACAGATCCACATCGTGCGTTGGCTATCAGTTATCAACTGCAGCAATCTGGGTTTGCGGAGATAAAACAACCTAACCAGCTGGTGCTGTTACAAAGCTTAGTTGCCACCAAACAACAAAAAGCCACCAGTCAGTTATTGGCCAGCATGCAATTATCAGACGTGCCTGACAGCGACCGCAGCGCCTTTGTTCAGTTAGCCGTCAGCCATTACCGTGCGTTACAAAATGGCATCGAAGCAGTGAACTGGTTGATGCAATTAGATATTTTGCTTGGCAACAACACCGCTGATGCCAGTTACCGTGACCAACTGTGGCAACAATTAGTGCAACTGTCGGGTGCTGAAGTTGCGGAAATGGGTACTCCTGAGCATCCACGCGCCCAAGCCTGGCTAGAGCTGTTGCAAATCGCTCAAACCTTTGCCGGCGATCCGACATCCATGCAACAAGCCTTGACCGATTGGCAGCAACGCCACCCAGAAATGCCGTCGTTGACCGACATGCCGACCGATATCCAACAACTGGCACAAACCCCTTCCTTTCAACCTAAACGTATCGGTGTGCTGCTCCCCTTGTCAGGGCAATACAAGAGCCTTGGGCAAGCCGTGCAACTGGGCATGACCCAAGCGGTGAAAAAAGGCCAAACGCTGGTGTTTTTTGATTCCAGTCTACCGGCGACAGAGCTGCAAAACCTGCTAAGCACAGCACAGGTTGAATTTGTGGTAGGCCCGCTGATTAAAGAAGACATTGATAAAATTCAAGCTCTACCAACTTGGGGATGGCCAACGTTGTTTTTAAACAACAAAGGCGAACAAGCCGTGAAGCCGGATCAATTTTATTTTGCCTTGGCATGGGAAGACGAAGCACAACAAATGCTGCAATTTTTCCAACAACGACAATACGATCACCCAGTGCTGATTTATGGTATCAACCCTATTCATCAACGGATGGCGCAGCATTTCCAACAGCAATGGCAACAGCTATCCGGCAAAGCGGTGGAAAGTTACAGCTTTTCAAGCCAGGACCAACTGCAAAGCTTGATCCAGCAATTTTTAGAAACAGCGGCCAGCCAAGAACGCGTCAAAGAAATCAATCGGTTAACCGGTCAAACCGTGCAAGCAGAACAACACAGCCGCAATGATATTGATGCCATTTATCTGATTGCTGACCCGGTCCAGACTCGTTTATTTAAACCCTTTATTGATGTCAGCGTCAGTCCAGGTAGCAAAGGTGTGCCCATTTACACCAGCTCACGCAGCCACAGCTTAAACGTCGATAAAACCGACCAACGCGACTTAGCCGGGCTGACCATGACCGAAATGCCTTGGCTGTTGCCACAAGCGACGACGGCAACGGCACTGCGTGCAGAATACGATCAATTGTTACCGGACCAAGACGAAACCTTGCAACGGCTGTTTGCGATGGGCTTTGATGCGATCTCGTTGATCAGTCATCTGCAACAACAGAAACAGTTCCCGTTGCTGGCTTACAACGGCTTGACGGGCACCTTACGTCTGAAAGATGGTGTGAGTATTCAGCGGCAATTAACCTTGGCACAATATCGTCGTGGTAAGTTGCAACTGATTGAAAAAGCAGGGCAATCACGCTGATGCGTAGCCGGGGGCAGCAGTTTGAAATGCTGGCTCTGGCATACTTGCAACAGCAAGGCCTGGTGTTGATTGCTCACAATGTGCAATGCCGCTTTGGCGAATTGGACTTAGTGATGCAACATGACGAGTGTCGCGTCTTGGTCGAAGTGAAATATCGCGCCCACCCGCAGTTTGGTAGCGCCGCCGCGATGGTCACTGAGCGTAAACAACAAAAATTACACACAGCGGCGTTATGGTATTTGCAACAGTCGCAGTGGCAAGGACCGGTTCGGTTTGATGTGGTGACCATCGAAGGTGATGTCCCCTACCAGCTGAACTGGTTTCAAAACGCATTTTGAGGATTTGGCATGCAGGATCATATCCGGCACTTGTTTACTGAAAACATTCAGACCATGATTGCCACCGGGGAAGCACTGGCTGAACCGATTGAACGTGCGGCACTGACCGTCGTGCAGGCGCTGATTAGCGATCGAAAAGTATTATGTTGTGGCGAAGGCTCAGCGCAAGCACTGGCTAGCCATCTGGCCCAATTGCTGTTGGACCAATTTGAAACGGAACGCCCCTGCTTACCTGCATGTGCGCTCGATCCACGTCCATCAGGCTTGGTGGCACTGAATAAACAACACCCTGATTATTTAGCGCGACAAGTCCGCGCCTTGGGTCAAGAAGGCGACGTGCTGGTGGTGTTATCGCTGAACGGCGATGAACACAGTTTGATCCAAGCGGTCGAAGCTGCATTAACCAAAGACATGACCGTGATCGCCTTTACCGTTGACAATAACGGTGAACTGTCCGGTTTGCTGGGTGAAGAAGATGTGGAATTGCGCGTGCCAGCGCATCGCAGCGCCCGCGTATTCGAGTGCTTTAGTTTTTTAATTCATTGTGTGGTGGAGCTGATTGACCACACCTTATTCCCACAAGAAGATGAACATCTGTCATAGAAGGAGATCATGATGATCAAGGTTCGCCAGATCGGTAAATGGGCATTGTGTATGGCGCTTGTTGGCTTGTTACAAGCCTGTGCGGTAAGTGACCGTCGCAGCATGGGCAATCAAATCGACGATAACACGCTGGACGTGCGGGTTGAAAATGCCCTCGAGAAAAACAAAACGTTGCAAGACAGCGCCAACATCAACGTCTTTGTCTACAACGGCGTCGTGTTGTTGACAGGCCAAGCGCCTAGCCAGGATATGATTGAAACTGCCACCCAATTGGCACAAACCGTCGAAGGCATTAAAGAGCTGCAAAACCAAGTTCGCTTGGGCAACCCAGTGTCGTTTACCACCCGTACCCGCGATAGCTACATCACCAGCAATATCAAAACGCAGTTGCTGGCCGACAAAGAAGTCAGCTCACAGAATATCCGCGTCGTCACCGAGAACGGTGAAGTATTTATGCTCGGTATCGTCAACGAAATAGAAGGCACGCGTGCCATTGAAATTGCCCGTCACGTCAATGGCGTGGCTCAAGTGATTAAATTGTTTGAAGTCAAATACGATTAAATCCTGTAACAGCATCAACGCAAACACGCCCGCACCTGCGGGCGTTTTTTATGCTAGCTGCGCCAGACGCATGCGAACCGCAGGCAATCCTGGGCGACTCATGCTGTCTATTCGACGTCTTGTAAGGCTTTTAGCGCCTTGGAATGAAACTCACGATGCTTCATCACCAGCATGACCACCACAGTGGCGACGATGAACAAGTAGGCGCTGATGAACCAGGCCAAGGTGGCTAAAGAGAAATAAATCGCCCGCAAACCATAGTTAAATGAGTGTGCCGCTTGGTCAATCACCTTGGCAGTACGGTTGGCGTATTGCGCCAGCTCCGCTTCTGATAACTTGCGCCCATCAGGCGCAGCACCAATTAACACCCCACCAAAGCCGTATTGGCGCAAACTCCAGGTAAATTGGAAAAAAGTAAAAATGTAGATCAGTGCTAAACCCAGCATTTTTACCTGCAACAACCCATCGGTTTGGTCCATCCACGGCATCACTTGATGCAACACCTCGGCAATTTTATCGCTCGATGCAATGGCGGTTAGCAAACCGGCGAGGATCAGCATCGAGCTTGAAGCAAAAAAGCTGACATTGCGCTCAAGTGCCGAGATCAAACCGACATCGGCAATACGATTATCCCGCAATAACATCTGCTGCATCCATGCCGTGCGTTTGCGACGCAATTCAAAGGATAAGCAACTGACTTCCCGTGCCCGGCGCTTGGCAAACAAGGTGTAACCAATCCAAATCGCCACAAACCACACAACGGCGACAATATCCAGCCAAGGCCAACTCACCATACTCACTCATCCACTCCTTCTTCACAGGGCAAATCAACATAAAAACAAGCACCACCCGCCGGCACCGGCCGGTAGTGAATTTGACCGTGCATGCGCTCTAATAATTCTTTGCAAATCGCCAGTCCCAACCCTGTGCCACCTTGCTGACGCGCACTGGAGCTGTCGGCTTGCGAAAACCGTTGAAACAATCGTGGGATAAACTCTACCGGCACGCCGCTGCCTTGATCCATCACTTGCACGCGCAGTATCGCCCCAAGTTGCTGTGCGGTGATGGTGACAACGCCACCAAGCGGTGAATAACGAATGGCATTGGCCAGTAAATTTGCCATTACCTGCTGAAAACGTTGCACATCCACCAGCAGCCAGACCGGCTGGTTTAACGTGGACTGCAGCTGCAACGTCACCTGTCGTGAGCGGGCGACCGCCTCTGCCCGAGCCAGCGCAGACTCTAACAGCGGCAAGGCCAACGTCGACTCCAGCAGCAGTTGCATTTTACCTGCAGCGAGCTTCTCGATATCAAGTAAGTCATTGATTAAATTTAATAACTGCTCACTATTTTGTGCGGCTATCTCTAACAATTGTTGCTGCGAGTCATTCAACGGCCCTAAGGTGCCAGATTTAACCAAGCCTAAACCGCCGTGAATAGCCGTCAGGGGCGTGCGCAATTCATGGCTGACCGTCGAGATAAAATCATTTTTTAACTGCTCTGTTTGCCGACGTTGTGTCACATCTCGCAACACCAGCACCCGCATACTACGGCCGGCTAAGGTCAGTCGCGTTTCTAATAAATCGACCCAACGCATATCGCCATTTTGCCGCATGATTTGTAGCTCAGGCGCACTGCCGGCCTGATTAAGCAGCGGCGGCTGCACAAATAGAATTCGAAAGGGCAACCCCATCAACTGAGCGGCTCCGTAGCCAAACAACTGTTGCGCGGCAACATTGACCGTCTCAATCTGATCCGCTTCATTGATCACCACAATGGCATCCGCCACGCTATTGAGCACCGTTTGCGAGTAATTTTCTTGCTGACGTAAACTGACACTGGAGCGCTCGACTTGCTGCTGCCCCTGCAAAACCAGTGCGATCAATCCCACAATGGCCAAGCTAATCAACACCCCACCGAATCGAATAACCATGCCACTGATCGCGGTATGTGGTGGGTTAAATGCGGCAATTTGCCAATGTGCGCCCGAGACCTGTAGGTCAAGTCGCACCGAGTCTGCGCCAAACACCTCATGCCGGCCCATCAACAACACACCATCTCGCGGCGCGCTGCGGATCGCCAACTCCACGCCCAGCGCAGTGGCTTGTTCGTTGACCCGGCGCCATAAGCTTTCGTTATTCAAAACCGTGCTAATCATGCCCCAGTAGGAGCCATCGGCGAGAAACACGGGAATACGGTAAATTAGCGCTCGTCCGCCCTGCGCCAGTTCCACCGGCCCCGTCAGCATCGGTTTGCGGGTGTCAATGACAGTGCGAATAGCTGGCCACTGCTCCACTAAGTCTGGGTAGTACAACCCCAGAGCGGCTTCATTACCGGCGAGCGGGTATATGTGATCCAATCGATTGTTCGGGGCAACCCCCATGTTCCGAATATGTCGACCTTGTTTGACCAAATTCGGCAATAACACCGCCAATTCGTCACTTCGTACCTTGCCATCACGAGCGACAATAAAACCAACTAAGCCACTACTCAGTTGCAGCGGCGCATTGACTTCGGTTTCTAAAAAAGACCGTAACTGGGCCGCAGCGACCGTCGCATGACGTAAATCCTGTTGCTGCTGGAAGCGTTGATCTAACCGCGCTAAATACTCGACGGTCCCTAAAAACACCAGAAATAGCAGCAATAGCACATAACGCTGAGTCTTGACTTGGTGCACACCCAATACACGCATGCGTTGCCCTCTCTCACTGAATTCTAAGTTTGACGCCACGGGGTGCCTGAGCATGAGGCAGTCATGGTACACTGAGCTGCCTCATGCGGCAGTGATAATATCCAAGGAGCCCTGTTGTGACTGAACTCATTATTCAAACCCCTGACGATTGGCATTTGCATTTTCGCGATGGCGACATGTTGCGCGAAACGGTGCCGGCCACAGCCCGCTGTTTCCAACGCGCAGTGGTGATGCCCAATTTAGTCCCACCAGTCACCACAGGGGCATTAGCCCAAGCCTACCGCGAACGTATTCTGGCAGCCCGTCCCGCCGGCAGTAGTTTTGAACCTGTGATGACGATTTATCTCACCGACACTACCACGCCACAAGACATCGCCGAAGCCAAAGCGCAAGGTGTGCTAGCTGCCAAATTATATCCAGCCGGCGCCACCACCAACTCGCATTCAGGTGTATCGAGCTTAAGTAAACTATTCCCCGTGCTTGAAGCCATGGTGCAACACGACATGCTGTTTTTGGTGCATGGCGAAGTTACCGATCATGAGGTCGATATTTTTGACCGCGAAAAAGTATTTATTGACAACCACTTAACGCAAATCGTAGCGCAGTTCCCACAACTTCGCGTGGTGTTGGAACACATTACCACCGCAGACGCAGTGCAGTTTGTCAGCCAAGCATCTGCCAATGTAGCGGCTACCATTACACCGCAGCATTTATTGCTTAACCGCAATGACATGCTGGTTGGCGGGGTTCGGCCACACAACTATTGTTTACCGGTGCTAAAACGTCGTACTCACCAAGAGGCATTACGGGCCATTGTGCAGTCGGGTCACCACAGATTTTTCCTCGGTACTGATTCTGCGCCACACGCGAAACATCGCAAAGAAAATGCCTGTGGCTGTGCCGGCTGCTACAGCGCTTGGAGCGCGATTGAACTCTATGCCCAAGTATTTGACGAACTCGGCGCCTTGGACAAACTGGAAGGCTTTGCCAGCCACTATGGCGCTGATTTCTATAAGTTACCGCGCAACACCGGTACGATCAAATTGGTCAAACAACCTTGGACAGTGCCAGAAGAGATCACCTTGCCAGATGGGCAGCCGATTGTGCCCTTCTACGCCGGTCAATCCTTACGTTGGAAACTGGCGTAAAAACGACAGTGGTATCGAAAAACGCAGCCTGTTGCTGCGTTTTTTATTTCAGCAACAGGCTATCTCTGCATGCTCAGGTAACCGGAATAAGTAACGGATTTGTCGCAGCCCCAGTACAAACGTCGCCGAAACCTGGCTGCAGGGTCTAAAGTACAGACTCGGCAAATCACAACGCTGTGCATTGCTGCGACAAATTGCCACACTCACTTCTAAGCAGATTTTTGATTTTCATCAATATTTGCGAAATCACTCAGGCCGACAATACTCAACTGTGTGCGACAACAAGCACAACCCGGATGGGTCACTGCGCTTCCCCCGAAACGCATTCTCTACGCCAAATGACCGAAGCTTGATATTCATCAAGTTTTGCTGCCATCCAACGCTCGCCGCATAAGACCTGCAGGCGTAGAGTTAAATCCGGTTACATAAGAACTCTCTTAACTAACAGGAGACGTTTATGGACGTCGTCGAGCTCTCGCGGTTGCAGTTTGCCTTAACGGCAATGTATCACTTCCTTTTTGTGCCTCTTACCCTGGGCATGACCTTTATCCTCGCCATCATGGAATCTGTGTACGTGATGACCGGCAAGGAAATTTATCGGGACATGACCAAGTTTTGGGGAAAGCTATTTGGCATTAACTTCGCACTGGGGGTCACCACGGGTTTAACCATGGAATTCCAGTTCGGCACCAACTGGTCGTATTATTCACACTACGTCGGTGACATCTTCGGCGCACCGCTGGCGATTGAAGGCCTAATGGCGTTTTTCTTAGAATCCACCTTAGTTGGCATGTTCTTCTTTGGTTGGGATCGCTTAAGCAAGGTGCAGCATTTAGTCGTGACCTGGCTGACCGCACTTGGCACCAACTTATCGGCGCTGTGGATTCTAATCGCCAACGGTTGGATGCAAAACCCGGTCGGCGCTGAGTTCAACTACGTCACCATGCGCATGGAAATGAGCAGCTTCACCGACGTGCTGTTTAACCCAGTGGCGCAAGTGAAGTTCGTACACACAGTGTCTGCCGGTTACACCACGGGCGCTATGTTTGTGCTGGCCATTTCCGCGTGGTACATGCTCAAGGGCCGTGATTTAGCCTTTGCTCGGCGCAGTTTCGCTATTGCCGCCGCCTTTGGGTTGGCGTCCTCAGTGTCCGTGATTGTACTGGGGGATGAATCGGGGTATGAGCTTGGTGATGTGCAACGCGTCAAATTAGCCGCCGTTGAGTCTGAGTGGGAAACCCACCCTGCACCTGCCGCCTTTACGGTGTTTGGTATTCCCGACAGTGACCGCCAAGTCACAGATTACGCAGTGAAAATACCGTACGCACTGGGCCTTGTGGCAACGCGTTCACTCGACACGCAAGTGCTTGGCTTAAAAGATTTAAAAGAGCAGCATCGGGTGCGCATCGTCAACGGTATGCAAGCCTACGCGCTGCTGCAAAAACTGCGCGCCGGTGACACGTCGGACGAAACCAAACAAGCCTTTAATGAGGTGAAAAAAGACTTAGGTTATGGCTTGTTGCTAACTGCCGTCACCAAAGACCCTGCCAACGCCACGCCCGAGCAAATTCAACAAGCGGTTGATATGAGTATTCCACGCGTTGGCCCGATGTTTTGGGTATTCCGGGTGATGGTCGCCTGCGGTTTTGCCATGTTGGTGATTTTTGCCATGGCGTTCTACTTCTCGGCCAAACGATTAGAGCAAAAACCGACTTGGTTCTTGCGCGCCGCCTTTTTCGCGCTGCCGCTGCCTTGGATCGCCTGCGAAGCCGGCTGGTTTATCGCTGAATACGGTCGTCAACCTTGGGCTGTTGGTGAAGTGTTGCCAACTCATATCGCCGCGTCCGGGTTAACGGTTGAGCAGGTGCTGACCAGTATCTTGTTGATCACGGGCCTGTACAGCGTGTTCTTAGTGATTGAAGTGTGGTTGATGCAACACTTCGCCCGCAAAGGCCCGTCAGCGCTGCATTTAGGCAAATACGATCTTGAAACTGGCCGCGTGTCGGAGGTGTAACATGGATTATGAATTTTTAAGATTTATCTGGTGGCTGCTAGTGGGCGTGTTGCTGATAGGGTTTGCCATTACCGACGGCTTTGATATGGGGGTTGGTTCCTTACTGAAAATCGTCGGTAAAACCGACGACGAACGGCGCGTGATGATCAATAGCGTCGCACCGCACTGGGACGGCAACCAAGTGTGGCTGATCACCGCCGGTGGCGCGATTTTCGCGGCTTGGCCACCGGTGTACGCCACGTCCTTTAGCGGTTTTTATTTTGCGATGATTTTAACCTTAGCGGCGCTGTACCTGCGGCCGATTGGCTTTGATTATCGCTCGAAACTGGAAAGCCCAGCATGGCGTAGCAATTGGGATTGGGCCTTAACGGTGGGTTCTACCGTGCCGCCGATCATCTTTGGTGTGGCCTTTGGCAACTTGCTGCAAGGCGTACCGTTTCAATTTGATGAGCTGCTGCGCGTCAGCTACACAGGCTCGTTCTTTGCGCTGCTGAACCCATTTGCCTTGTTAGTCGGCGTGTTAAGTTTGTTGATGTTTGTCACCCAAGGTGCCGCGTATTTACAAATGAAAACCGAAGGCGCAGTACTCAAACGCAGCCAACACATCGGGATGTTGACAGGTCTTGGCGCTGCACTGCTGTTTGTACTGGCGGGCGTCTGGCTGCACAGCAGCATCGAGGGTTACGTAGTGACTAGCACGCTCGATAGCAATGCCGTGAATAATGTGGTCAACAAAACAGTGGAACTTCGCGCTGGGGCTTGGCTGCAAAACTTCAACAATCATCCACTGTTATGGGTGTTCCCTGCACTCGGTGTGGCGGCGTTTGCGCTGGCAGGCATCAGTAGTAAAGCTGGTAAAGGGGCGCTGGCGTTTATCAGCAGCTCCTTGGGCCAAGCGGGTGTGATCATGACCTGCGGTGTGGCGATGTTCCCGTTTGTCATGCCATCGAGCAGCATGCCAAACCACAGCTTAACCATGTGGGATGCCACCTCCAGCGAACTGACGTTAAAAATCATGTTCTTCGTCGCCTGTGTGTTTGTCCCCATTGTGCTGAGTTACACCATCTGGTGTTATGTGAAGATGTTTGGTCGCTTAAACGAGCAACATATTCAAGCCAACAAACATTCATTGTATTAAGGAGCAACACGATGTGGTATTTCGCCTGGATCTTAGGGGTGTTGTTAGCCTGCTCGTTTGGCATCATCAACGCCATGTGGCTGGAACTCAACGGCTACGCTGGGGAAGAAACAGACGGGGTCGATGGAGGCAACCGCGCTGAATAAGTCCCGTCTGTTGTTGAATGAATGGCTGCGCCCTTACAGGTCGCAGCTGACGCAGGCGGTACTCGCCGCCTGCATCTCAGTTCCTTGCTTATTAGTCGCTATGCTGGCGTTATCGATGCTGGCAGAGCAATGGTTGTTATCGCAAAGCTTTTCCTGGCAATGGCTGGCGTTGTGTTTGATTGCGCTTGGTGGTCGTCATGCTTTACTCCTTTACAAAGAATGGCGCTGCGCCGCGGTTAGCCGCCGCTTGCGCGCCAGCCTGCGCCAGCAACTGTTGGCAAAACTGCTACCACTTGGCCCTGCCCGCAACCAAATTGCCGATGACGGCGCGCTCACGGTGCAGCTGACCGAAACCGTCGATGCGCTGGATGGTTATGTCAGTCGGTATGTGCCGCAACTGCCGCTGGTGGTTGTCACCCCGCTACTAATCAGCGCTGCAGTGGCGTATTACAGCCCACTAGCGGGAGGCTTGTTGTTATTGACCGCGCCTTTGGTACCGTTTTTTATGATCCTAGTCGGCCGCGAAGCCAGTAAAGCCAGCAGCGCGCAGCTGCAGCAGCAAAGCCGCTTGGGCGCTCGTTTGGCCGACTTTTTACAGCACCTGCCGGTGCTCAAACGCCTCGATGCCACCGGCATTGCCAGCGACTCGTTGCAGGCGGCGTCCGAGCGCTATCGCCAAAGCGCGATGCAGGTGCTGCGGATGGCATTTTTATCCACCGCCGTGTTGGAACTGTTTACCGCGCTGGCGATTGCTTTAGTCGCGCTGTATTTAGGCCTTGGTTTGTTAAAAGAATTGCCGTGGGCCAAAGGCGTGGTGCCGGTGGCGTTTCAACCGGCGCTGTTTATTTTGTTGCTTGCGCCGGAGTTTTATCAACCGCTGCGCCAACTGGGCAATGATTATCACGCCAAAGCACATGCCGAAGCGGCGGCGCTGCAACTGCAAGCCTTGTGGCAACACCCCAGCGAGCCGCTTTCGACCCACCAAGCATCCAATGAAGTGGCAAATAACCAGTCAAAAGATGAGTCCTTCGCCGCGCCAAGCGCGTTGCAGTGGCCGCTTGGCCAAGCCATTTTGCAGTTACATCACATCGAAGTGGCTGGCTTACCACAGCCGCGACTGCAAATCCCGCAGTTACAGATAAAGCATGGCGAACGTTGGTTGTTAACAGGCCCAAGCGGCAGTGGTAAATCGACCTTGTTACAGCTGCTGGCTGGGTTTGTGCCGGCTCATGTTCCAAACGGTCGCGGCGAGTATCTATGCGCGGGTCAACGCATCGGCACGGCGCAGCGGCCTTGGCTTTGGCGACAAATCGCCTATCTGACGCAACAGGCGGAATTGCTGCCCGAAAGTATTCGCGCCAACTTGCAATTGGCGCGCAGCAACGTCAGCGACGCTGACTGTATCGAAGTGCTTGGCGCCGTTGGTCTGTGGCAAGAACTGACGCACCAAGGCATGGCGCTGGACACTGTACTAGGTGAACAAGGGCTGGGTTTGTCCGGTGGGCAGCAGCAACGACTAGCGCTGGCGAGGGTGTTGTTGCTCGATAGAGCCATTTGGTTATTCGATGAACCCTTCGCTGAGCTGGACTCTGACAACCAACAGCAGCTGGCGCAGCTGATTGAGCGTCTCAGTCGCGGTAAAACCTTAGTCATCGCCTCGCATCAAACCGAGTATCTGGGGTTTGTGGACCAGCAGTTGCAGCTCGATGCAGGCCGCATTCAGCAAGTCGCAAGGCTCGATTCCATCGAGCCGCAAACCATCTGCAACTCCATCACCAACGCCAAGGAGCCGATATGAAACCGCTCAGGCTTCGTCAGCTGTGGCTTGCCCAAACCGCGCATTGGAGCGGCAGTTTTGTGCTGGGCTTGTGTACACTTGTCGCCTCTATCACCTTGCTGGCGTTTTCTGGCTGGTTTATCAGCGCCAGCGCCTTGGCCGGCCTTACTGCGGTGTGGGCCGGCAACTTTGATTTTTTACGCCCCGGAGCGCTCATCCGCTTGCTGGCGATTGTTCGCACCACGGGCCGCTATTTTGAACGAGTGACTTCGCATGCGTTAGTGCTGAAGTTGCTGTCGCAGCTGCGTGTCGACAGCTTTAAAGCCTTGGCCCAACAGCCCTTTCACCAGGTGCAACAAGGCTTTACCGGCGATAAACTGCAGCGCTTGCTGGCAGATATCGATCTGCTGGATCAATTCCCGCTGCAGCTGGTCAATCGCCTGGGGTGGGCAGTTGCGCTGGCTGTTGTTTATGCCGCAGTCCTCGCGTGGTTGCTCCCTGCAGCCGTTGGACCTATGCTCGCTCTAGTGGCGATTATGATGTGCTTACCGCTGCTGGCACAAAAGCATGCCTACCAAGAGGCTGGCCAGTTGGTGCAGTTGCAAGCCAAACGCCGCCAGCATTTGCTGCAAAGTCTGACGCTACTGACGCCGTATTTGCTGCTCAATCGTGCTGGCCAGTTGCAAAGTGAACAACAGCAACAAGACCGCCGTTTATATCAGCTAGAACGGCAAATTCAGCGCCGGCAGTTACTGCTGCAAGCGGCGATGTGGCTGCTGTTGCTGCTTGGTCTTGTTGCCTTGGTGGTTTGCGCTATCCCTAGCATTCAAAGCAGTCAGCAACTGCTTGCTGCCGCGACCAGCACTTCGCAAGTTGCAGCGTCCACCGATAGCGCGCTGCTCGGGAGCTTGGGGCACGCACCTAGCCTGCCCTATCAGCATCAAGCGCCGGTGCTGATTGCGCTACTCTTGGGCTGGCTTGGTCTGGCCGAAGTGCTGTTGCCGCTGGTACTTGTGCCCGCCGTGCTTGGGCAAAGTCGCCAAGCGCGGGATCGCCTCAACCAACTGTGTCAAACAGCCAGTGCGGCCCGCGGGGTTGAGCGTTTGGACGACAGTCCGCTGCAACTTGAGCTACGTGACGTGCAATGGGGCTATCAGCACGCATTGCCAGTGCCTGCACTGACCGCCACCTTACATGCAGGTAGCTGCGTCTTACTGCAAGGGCCTTCCGGTGTTGGCAAATCGGCGCTTTTGCAAACCATCGCGCGGGAGATCCCAGCGCTTGCGGGCGAACTTTGGCTCAACAACACACCGATACACGCGCTGAGCGAAGCCAGTATGCGGCAAACCTGCTGTTATGTCGGGCAACGCGCACAAGTGTTTGGTTTAACCATCGCCGCCGATTTACGCTTGGCCAATCCAAAGGCCAGTGATCAGGAGTTACAACAGGTGCTAACACTGGTAGGCTTGGATCATTGGCTGGCGCGTCAACCGCAAGGCTTGCTTACCTTGCTAGGTCAATATGGCGTTGGCCTGTCAGGTGGTGAGCTGCGCCGCTTTGCCTTAGCACGCAGCTTAGTGCGCAAAGCGCCGGTGCTACTGCTGGATGAACCTTTTGCTGGGCTCGATGCCGCCACGGCAGAAACCTTGTTACAGGACATTGCGGCGTACCAACGCCACGGTATTTTAGTGATTGCCAGCCATCAACAGCTGCAATCGCCTGTGTTTAACCACCATTGGACGCTGGCTCGGCGCGAGCCCTAAGTCCAATCACTTTTGAGGAATTCATGATGCAAGCGAATGTCGGTGGACTTGATAAAACAGTCAGAATGATTGCCGGAGTCGTGCTTGTTGCGCTGGCTGCGACTGGTGTGATTGGCTGGTGGGGCTGGCTTGGCGTGGTGCCATTTCTAACCGGCAGCTTGAATTTCTGCCCGTTGTACCCGCTGCTGGGTATTAACACCTGCAACGTGAAGTCTGACTAACTCAAAGCTACGATCTGCGGTGTCGCAACTGACCACCGGTATCAACCAGCGTCCGCAGCTGGTAAACCACAACATGACGAGTCCAGACATACGCCATAAAAAAAGCCGCGAATTGTCCGCAAACCAATTCGCGACTTTCAGCGGACCATGCCACACGCGTCAGAACCATCGAACTGTCATAGACCTGCTCATTCACGTGCACGTACACATTCACGCTCGCGTTCACACTGGCCACTGGCTAACGTGACGATGAGGTCTGTCCTTCACGCACTAAGGTTAGTAACACCTTAGCTGCTTCCTGTGCGAATGCAAGCAACCAATTCCCATCTTCGGGAAGTCGCAGCTTAGCGTCGCCACCCCCAAGCCTGCACAAAATTCACACAAAAACCCAATAAATATACAATTAGATACATTTTAAGTATGTTTTTGCAGCAAACCCTCTAGTCTTTGCCCAATTTGATCGCTAAGCTTGCCCGCCTTTACGGCAGTCTTGCATCACTCATCCGAGCAGATGTTTGCCGTAAAGACAAAACACAACTATCGAACAACTAGAAGGGATGTATTGTGAAAAAATTACTGTTGTTAGCAGCCTTAACCGCAGGTGCAGCGCACGCTGAGACGACTGGAGTTTATGGTGGCGTAGGTTTCTATGACAACACGTTAACGACTGAAGTTGCTGGTGCTGGCGACGTTGACTTTTCTCAACGTGCAGTATCCATCATCGCTGGTTACGACATCATGGATTATGTTGCGGTGGAAGCTCGCTTCTCATTTGGTACTAGCGACGATTCAATCAGCAGCACTGTCGTTGCTGACAAAAAAGAAACGTACACTCGCGTAACTGGCTCTGAAGGTCCTTCTCAAGCGATTTTCGCAAAATTCAAATACTCACCAATCGACCAAGTTGAACTGTATGCCTTAGCGGGTATCCGTCACTCAGTAGGTAGCGTTGAAGTGTATAGCAAAACCGACGGTTCTTTAAACGGTCGCGCTACTGGTGAAGACTCAACCACAGGCTTGGCTTACGGTGCAGGCGTTGGTTATGAAATCACTAAAGGCTTTACTGTGTCTGCTGAATACTTAGCACTGCCAGATTTCAAAGATGGCGACGAAACTGTTGCCGAACATGATGGCTTCGGTTTAGTTGCTACTTACAAGTTCTAATCCCCAGCATCATTGATGTTATCGACGATCGCGCCGTTAGTTCGGCGCGATTTTTTTTTAATGCCACGGCATGCACCAAATCCTGACCGCCCCCAAACAGCACAAAAAGCCCCGTATCTGCTTGTTCGTTCCGCAGCACCGCAACCTGGCGTCCATCAGCGCGGCTTAAATTTTATAATTTCTTTACGCGAGTCATGACGCGACTGTCGCTAAACTAGCAGTCCTTACTCCATCACTAACCGCTTGTTTTATGTCAGTGCTTCTCGTTCATACGCATAGTCGTTTTATGATTTATAAAACGCTGGGTTATCTGATTGTGTTAATGGGCGCTGTCCATTTTAGCGGCGCCCTCGTGTCCATTAGCTATAACGAAACAGGCTTCTGGGTGTTTTTGGGCACAACCTTGTTATCACTGGTGATTGGCTATTATCTGGTGTATTTAGGCCGTCATGCACAAGGGGTCAAAAGTCGACAGCTGTTTCTGCTGACGACCCTCAGCTGGATCACTATCTGCATTAGTGGCGCTTTGCCGCTGTACTGGCTGATCCCTGACTCCAGCTTTACCAATGCCTGGTTTGAATCCGTATCCGGCTTGACCACCACAGGCTCTACCGTCTATGCAGGGTTAGATCACATGCCAAAAGGCGTGTTGTATTGGCGTGCAGTGTTAAACGGCATCGGCGGCGTCGGTATTATTGTGATGGCGATTGCCATTCTGCCTGCACTAAAAATCGGCGGCATGCGGTTATTTAAAACCGAAAGTTCAGACATTGGTGAAAAGATATTACCGAAAAGCTCCAACATCTCCAGCGCTATTGGTGTGGTGTATTTGGTGCTGGTCTTGGCATGCGCCCTGAGTTATTACTTAGGAGGCATGACTGGTTTTGATGCCATCACCCACGCGATGAGTACCGTCGCCACAGGTGGTTTTGCTAACTATGATGCCTCGTTTGGCGCTTACAAAGACCAACCCTGGCTGCTGTGGATAGGTAGTTTTTATATGCTGTTGGGGGGCCTACCACTGCTGTTGTTTGTGGCGATGGTAAAAGGTCAGCGCCGCGCGCTGATTAACGACCCGCAAGTGCGTTTCTTTTTGCTGCTCGTGGGCTTATGCACGGCAATTTTGACCTTTTACCAAGTGGAATATGACCAACGCGATGCCTTTGCTGCGCTGACTCACAGTTTGTTTAATGTGGTCTCCATTATTACCACATGCGGTTATGCATCCGAGGATTACACCACATGGGGCAACCTCGCTATCATGATGTTTTTTTACATTACCTTTGCCGGCGCCTGTTCAGGCTCCACTTCAGGTGGCCTTAAAATTTTCCGTATTCAGCTGTCCGCTTTAATGTTGGTCAAACAATTACATCTGCTGATCCACCCCAACGCGGTATGGACCCCTAAATACGGTGGTCGGTCAATTGACGACTCGATGCTCGGCAGTATCTTGGCGTTTTGTTTTGTCTATTTTGCGACTATCGGTATATTGGCGCTGGGTTTATCGTTTTACGACTTGGACTTGGTCACCGCGTTAACCGGCGCGGCGACGGCGGTTGCGAACGTCGGCCCTGGCCTTGGTGCAATCATTGGCCCTGCCGGTAATTTCTCGTCGCTGCCGGATGGTGCGAAATGGCTGTTAAGTTTAGGGATGCTACTGGGCCGTTTAGAGATTTTGACCATGCTGGTGTTATTCAGCCCTGCTTACTGGCGCTATTAAGAGTGAATAGAAACGCAATCGACAGTCTCAGCCCTGCGGGCCCCCATCGTTGTGTCGTGCTGGTCTCCAGCCGCTATGACGACCGCTATTTGGTCGAGCATGCGTCGCGCATGGTGCAAGGCCAGCACGGCGGCTTTTTAGCGTTATGGATTGATACCGGCCGAGTGCGCGACACTGCCGCGATGGCACAATTAGAACGCACCTTTGCCCTAGCGCAGCATTTAGGCGGTGAAACACTGGTATTACAAGGGCCATCGGCGATGGCCGTGTTAACCGACTATCTAGCCGTGCATCAACCAACCACGGTGTTGCTGGGCAGCCCTGTCGGTCGACATTGGCCATGGCGGCGGCCGTTATCGCAACAATTGTTGAAAAGCCAACTGCCGTTGGAAATATCGGTGTTAAGTCGGCCTGAAACTACGCCTTTTCCTCATTCCGCATCGCTTAGCAACTCTAGGCTCCATCAAGGTTACTTAGTGGCAGCGGCTGCCATCATGGCTGCAGCAGCTATCGCGGTTGCCTTACACAATGTGCTGGAAAGTGGTTCGCTGGTTGTGCTGTATGTCTTCACCGTGGCGTTGGTGGGTCTTAATTACGGCACTCGTCCGGCAATGTTTAGTGCCGTATTGGCGTATTTGGCGTTTAACTTTTTGCACACGGCACCGCTGTATAGTTTAAGCGTGCATAAAAGTACCGATGTTCGAACCTTGGTATTTTTGGCGGTCACCAGCCTAATCTGTGGCCCTATCGCCTCACGGGCACGTCAACAATTCGAATTGCTAAAAACAGCCAACCGCGCCGCCGAAATGCAACGTGATTTTATCAGCGAGCTGAGCCGGCTGGATGACGAGCAAGCGCTTTGGCAATTCTGCCAACAACGTTTCCAACATCTGTTACAACGCCCGGTGTCTGTGATCACACGGCACCATCCGTCCTCCGATGTCAGCTGGTTTGGTGAGGCGCCTCGTCAAAGCGATGATGGCAGCAAGGTGCTGTCAGAGCCTGCGTTCAGGATAACCGACTTGGAACAGCGGCTAAGTCCATTGTGGTCACAGCATCAACCGATGCCATTTCAGCAGCTTTGGGTACAGCCGATCACGTGGCAACAGCAGACCCAAGCCTTGGTGTTGGTGCCGTTGCAATTCCAGAGCCAACCGCTGCGGCCAGAACAACGAGAACAATTACGACAGTTAAGCCAACAACTCGAACAAGTGTTGGCGCGGATCAAGCTGTCGGCCAATGCCGAAGCCAATCGTGTCAAAGCCGAAATGGAGCAGCTGCGTTCGGCGTTATTGGCATCGGTGTCGCACGATTTGCGTTCACCTTTGGCGGCGATGATGGGCTCGGCGGAAAGTTTGTTGCTGCTGCAAGATAAGCTAACGGTGGACGATCAACAGGAGCTGCTGAAAACCATCCTCAGCGAAAGCCAACGCCTCGATCGCTATATTCAAAATTTATTGGACATGACTCGGCTTGGCCATGGCGGATTAAAACTGGAACGCGACTGGGTGCCGCTGAGCGATATTCTAGGCAGTGTGCTCAGTCGCGTACGTAAATATTTCCCAAGCCTCAGCATCGAGGTGATGACACTTCCCCATTCGCCGATGCTCTATGTGCATGGCGCCTTGATTGAACAAGCCTTGTTTAACATCTTGGAAAATGCCGCCCGCTATAGCCCCAGCGATGGGCTGGTCAGCGTGGAGCTGCAGCAAGATGATAGCCAAGTCCAGATCGCGATTGAAGACGACGGCCCGGGCATTAGCCCCGATAAACGTGAGCAGGTGTTTGACATGTTTTACGTGGTGGCAGAGGGCGATCATAAGCGGCACAACACCGGCATGGGCTTGGCGATTTGCCGAGGCATGATCAATGCGCACGGTGGCCAAGTGGGTTTAGTCGACCCCACTCGTCACCATGGTGCTCGTTTTCAAATTAGTTTGCCGCTCCCTGACAAATTACCAGCCCAACAAGGAGCTGTTTAATGCCACAATCCGCCCGAATTTTGCTAATCGAGGATGAACTGCAGATCCGCAAAATGCTGAAAATCGCCTTGACCAGCATCGGCTATCAGGTGCTAGAAGCGGGTTCGCGTCTGCAAGGCACCAAAGCATTTCTGTCGGAACAACCTGATTTGGTGATCCTCGACTTAGGTTTACCCGATGGTGACGGTATGCAGGTGTTGCGCGATATTCGCGCTCATGCGGGTATGGCATCGCGCACGCCGGTGCTGGTGTTGTCGGTTCGAAGTAGCGATCATGACAAGGTGCAAGCGCTCGATCTCGGAGCACAAGATTATGTCAGCAAGCCCTTTAGCATCGAAGAGTTGTTAGCCCGTGTCCGTGCTCAGCTGCGCGACCATGCACGCCCTAGCAGTATCGAACAGGTCAGCGATGGCCATCTGTGGATTGATTTAACCACGCGCCGCGTGACACTGGCCAACCAGCCGGTCGAACTCACGCCCAAAGAATTCAAAGTATTGGCGCTTTTGACGCAGCAGCTGAACAATGTGCTGACCTCCCAACAATTACTGGAACAGGTCTGGGGGCCAACACATCGTGAGCACAGTCATTATTTACGCATTGTGATCAGCCATTTGCGGCAAAAATTAGGGGATGATCCGACAGAGCCTAAATATCTTCGCACGGAAGCAGGGATCGGCTATCGGTTGCTGCTGACCCCGCTTGCCGAGTAATGTCTAAGTTCTGAGCCAAGCGACGCCGTGGCTTGGCTCAGTACATTCAATTCATCTGATTTATCACCCTATCGCAACGCACATAGACTAGTCACAACGTGGCTTCGTTCTATAATAACTGCAGAGCGTCCACCTCAGACTAACCCCACATTGGAACTTCAAGATGGTCTTAAAAAAAATCAGCCAACTGTCCTTGGCTATCAGCATGTTATTCGCTTCTCAGCACGCATTGGCGTGGGGAGCGATGGGTCACCGTGTGACCGGCGATATTGCCGAGCACTATTTATCAGCACAGGCCAAAGCACAAATCCACGCCATCCTAGGGGTGGAAAGCTTAGCTGAAGCGGCAACATACCCGGATGATATGCGATCTTCGCCCGAAGAGTTCTGGCAAAAAACCGCCAACCCATGGCATTACGTGACGCTCAAGCAACCTCATCATTACCATGCCGAGGATGCACCGCAACAAGGTGATGCAGTCACCGCGTTAAGCAAATTCACCGCCACGTTAAAAGATGCCAACGCCAGTAAAGAAGACAAGCAATTGGCGCTGCGTTTTATTGTGCACATCATCGGTGATTTGCATCAGCCACTGCACGTTTCTGACGCCGCACGCAACGACAAAGGTGGCAACACCATCAAGCTGAAGTACTTTGGCCACGATTCGAACTTGCACAAGGTATGGGATAGCGAGATGCTGGATGGCACCGATCTGTCGTTTAGCGAGCTGTCTGGCTGGTTGCGCAAATACATCGGGAAAGAGGAGTTAGCGGCATGGTCGTCCGTTTCGCCACAAGACTGGATCCGCGAAAGTTCTGAACTGCGTGAAAAATCCTACCCAGCGGCGGACGAGGTGTCATGGGATTACAGCTTCCAGCAAATGCCGGTGGTCAAAAAACGCTTGCAGATGGGAGGCGTGCGCATCGCCAACTATTTAAACGCGGTTTTTGCTAAATAGGCCGCAATACCATAAAAAAGCCAGTGCGCTGCACTAATGCCAGTCAGCTAAGCGTTTTTAATGCAAACACTTAGCTAGTTTTGCGAAAGCGGCAGCGGT
>CAYTIQ010000016.1:0-62777 GCA_964437935.1 uncultured Rheinheimera sp. | reverse complement strand
AGGGTATGGTGGTTTAGCTAACTGAGGAATGTGGGGTTTGTGTTACGCTTACCTTTATTTGAAAAAGCTGAAGTTGGTTTCCCTATAGTATTTGGTGAAAATTTGACGGGTAAAACTCTAAAAATTCCTAAAGCGGCAATAGGTAAAATTATCCAACATGGCAAGTCTTTTACAGTTTGTGAGGGCACTTCCCGCATTTATACGGTTAAATATCAGTGTTTAAAAAACATGGAGTGCATGTTCATCACAAATGGTAGTTATAAAAACGCTAGAACTAAGTTTGAACAATGCATATAACAAGCAAATCTTATTCGTCCACGCTGCGCATGGGCTGCGACGGCAAAACGCATGCGCGTTTTCCCGCGCTAAATTTGGTAGTTATACATACATGGAAAAGTTTGAATCATGATTAAAACAATAACAGTCACAAAGACAGATTATCTTAACTTCACTAATTATGCGTTTAATCGCCTCTGCGAATCACAACCTAAAGGCGCTGTAGAGTTCATCAAAAACGTGATTCTTTGGTGTATTGCAGCAATAGCATTTATGTTTGTATTTCAGATTGATTCAATATCATTGTCTAGCTTCCATTGGCCTTCAGCGGCAATAACTGCACTCCCTTTTGTTGTGTTTATTGTCGCTTACTCTAGCAATATGCGTAAACTCCGTCAGTCGAGCATTCCCAATGAAAATGGCTTAATGCTTGGAGAGAAAACCATCGAGTTTAGTGCTGACGGAATTACAGAAAAAACCCAATGTGGGAGTTTTTTCTATAAGTGGGAAAGTGTTGGGTCAGTTGAAGATAATAACGGTGATCTTTATATTTTTTTAGATAAGCTTCTTGCCTTAATTATTCCATCTGCGTCTTTCTCCTCAGACATAGAAAAAGCAGAGTTCCAAGCTTTAGTGAAAAAGTATGTATAACAAGGCCCTCTTGTCGCCGCTAACGCGGCTGGGACGGCTTACGCTGCGTTTCAGCAGCCCCAAAGCAAAGCGTTATCGCTATGAGAATTTGTAACCTGCTAATAAGATTTCACATACCTTCGTTGCTGGCTGCACTGATCATTGTGATCGGCGGGATTTCCTTAACCTGGGAAAAGTATACTTCGTACGATGATGGTGGTCTTGGATCTATAGCGCTATTGGTGGTGATTCCTATTGCGTGGCTGAGCCAGGTTCTTTCAATACACCCACTACTAATTTTCGTTACAGTGTTGGCGGCGCTTATTTATACGGATTATTGGCTTCAAAGAAGAGCTAAAAGAAATGAATAAAAGCTATCTGCAAATTCGCTCTCTTTGGTCGCCGTACTGCTCTAACGCCCAGCCGTTTTAGTTGGCGTTATGTGTTTCAGGAGGTGTCGTGAGCAAGGACATGAAAACGGTCTTATCAGTTATTTTTGGTATTTTGTGGTTCTCTGTGTACAGTTGGTTCCCAAATCCAGAAGTTAAGGATTTGATCCGGACATCAATGAGTGCGCTGCTCTGCGTTTTTTTGTTTTTGGGGTTCGGTTGGTCTAGGTGGGTTTTAGGCGTACTTTCTGCTTTGGGCCTGCTTGCCGGGTGTTTGGCGGTTTTCCGTTTTATTTCAAGTGCTTCAATGTCATTTCCTTTAGTAATAATGTCATTGTTTTACGCATATGCAGCTTTTGTCCTTCTAAACCCTAAAATGCTAAAAGGGCACTTTAACCGTGAGCGCACATAACAAACGCCAGCACACCGCGCCTTCGGTGCTGGTCTCGCAACAAGTTGCTCGCCGTTTAGGCGAGTGTTATTTTTTCTTTAATGTCGTAAAAAGGAGTTTGTTTTGGGCGGTGTAAGTATTTGGCAAATCCTAATTCTATTCGTAATTTTATTAATCACTGTGTTGCCTTGGGTGCTTGCTTTAATGTCAAAAAAAGCAAAAGGAATGCATAAAGTAATTTGGTTTGTAATGTCGTTCTTTATATCGTGGCTTGGTTATTTAGTTTATTACTTCGTTGTGATCAAAGAGCTCCCAGAGAACAACACATAACAAGCAAATGCAGCGACGTAAACCCGCTGCGCGGCTTTCCGCGCTAAATTTGGTAGTTACTTACACAGATAGAGTTAGATAATGGATGATTTGATCGGTGAGATTTTCAAAGGTTTTTTTCGAGCTATAGGTTACATCCTTGCAGAATTATTCTTTGGCACCATCTGCTACTGGACTGGGTGGCCAATTTGTAAACTTGTTACTTTCGGCAAATATCCTTCTTCAACACAAGTGGTGTACCTAGAAAGTTATGAGCGTAGCAACCAAGGTTTTTGGTGTAGTTCGGTTGGTCTAATTGTATTAATAGTGTGTGGCCTGTACGCAGGTGGCTTATTTGATAACTAAAACATAAACAAACGCCAGCATACCGCGCCAGGCTCGCTGACGCTCGTACGTGTTTGCGGCGTTAGTTGCCAAAATCAGTCGTTTGGAAACTTTTGTTTCTGATGTAATACACGCATTATGCGAATTTTAGAACCATCAACCCAATACGAAACAATCATTGAGATCTCAGGGATAATCAGCAGTCTGCCTCGAATGCCATCACGCTGGACACCTATCAGTGGTTGCTCGAGCAAATTTTCAACTTTTGTTTCTATGAGCTCATCCGTTTTTTCAGCTGCGGCTGGGTTAAAGTCGTATAGAAATTCGAAAATTTTCTCACGATCATTCAGAGATTCGTCTTCCCAGAAAATAACGCGCGGCCTCGATTGCGGATTTTAGCCTTACGCTCAGCCATTCGAGCTTTGGCAATGTCATGTTCAACGAATATAGCTTTGCCTGAGTCAAACTTATCAAATGCTTGATTCACTTGTTCAGTTAACCAAGCATCGTGAGACAATACCTTGCGTTGTTGCTCTGCTAACTGCACAGTGAGTTCACGACAAGCATCACTCAGAGTCCGACCTTGGCTTTCAGCCATTTGTTGAGCTAAACGTTTTGTTTCTTCGTCCACACGAAATTGAATTCTAGTATCCATGGTGAGCCCCTTGGTTGTGTGTACAAATGTTAGCACTGGCATTGAGGTGAGGGCAACTAACAAAGGCTTCAATAGGAACCGCCAGTGCGTGGTATTTTTATCATGCGGTGGTTTGTGTGATTCCGTTGTGATGCGGAAAGTTGGCAGTGGCGTTGGCAGCCCTAAAGCGGGCGTTAGGCATTCCGAAGCCAGCCCTTAGGATTAAACAATAATGCATTTGGCGCAGGGATTCGTGCTATGGAACTGGGATACAGGTGGAAATTGCTATTCAGGGTAGATGACGAGGACCGAGGCACGCCCCACGATATGCTCAATCAACGCGGCTCTCGAAACCGAGATAGGAGAGGGGGCTCAGCCGTTCTGAGCAAGGCGTGCGTCGCTTGCGATGCGACCCCTTCAATCATCCGAGACAGCCAAAAGCAAACTTTTGGCTCCACTCGCTGGCGCTCGGCGCCCCTTATTTCAAACGTTACTTACGGAGCATCAGCATGAGTTGGGACATCAGCATCCAGCGTTTTAACCGTGTGTACACATCTCTCGAGCATATCCCAAATGATGAGCAGTGCGTCCCTCTTGGCTCACAAGCTGAGGTACGCGCCGCTATTTCGCAAGTCTTTAGCGGCACAGATTGGAGTGACCCAGCCTGGGGCATATTTCAATGCGCGATTGGCTCTGTCGAGTTCAACATGGGCAAGAAGGAACCCAGTGAGGGGTTCGCACTGCATGTCCGTGCATCGAGCCAAATTGTCGAGCCCATCATTGCCCTTTGTCGGGCACAGGGTTGGCAGGCCCTCGACTTCAGTGACGGGCGGTTCCTTGAGCAATCAAGCGATGCCTCTGCAAGCCTTGAGGCGTGGGCAAGTTACCGTGATCAAATCCTCGGGAAGGCCTAACAACTGCAGCCAGGCGATTAAGCTTTTTTTAGTGATACTCAATATTTAGCGACTACAAGCCTGTCAAACGTTGGGTGCAATGTGTCAATTCGGGTAAGATTTTCAATTGCTTAAGATTCGCCATGACTTGCGTTCGGCTGAGTCTGATAAAGACACTCGGGATTGGCACACAAGATTAGATGGGGAAAGTTGAATAGATGAACACTTTTTCTTTGAACCTAAGCAGGCGCTGCTGAGTAATGGCATTGAAAAAGTAGGCAGTAAAAATACATAACCGATGACAACACCACGATGCTTAAAACCAACCCCACATCTTCAACGTGTTCAAAGATGGCGAAATCTTGCAAGTGTGCAAGGTAAGTGCATGATTGATTTGGTGTTGGTACATCTAGTGCCAGCGATTGAAGCGTTGGGTTTTACTCGGATTGACGCCAGTAGTATGGGGCCCGATCACCAGCCATCGGGGTCTGAGGTGTGTTTTGAGCGTATGGTTGGTGATACGCTGGACTGCATTACGGTGAATTTTGAAAAATATGGTACGCCAAGGTTTCAAATTCATGGTGTTCGAAGGCATAACCAATCACCTTATCCGATGGTGCGTGCAGCGAACATAGTCAAACGGCGGTCACAGTATTATTACTTTTGGGGCAAGCCCTGGTGGCTGCCCTCGCGATGGTGGCCTGAGGTTGGGTCGAAACGAGCAGTAACCAACGCCATAAAGGCTTTGCCGCAAATGGTCGACTTTCTAGAGTGTGACGTTCGTGGGGCAAACATTAGTAAAGACATCCATGAGCGTTAAGGATGCGCACAAAGCGGGGCGTTTGACCATACGCTGTTAGATGAAGTGGCGGCGTTGGCGTAAAACCTGCCATTAAAAACCTCCCAATAAAACAAAAGCGCCGGTGTGGCGCTCGAAAAAGGAACATAGATGGAACGATTTTTTGTTGGTGTGGCGCGGCTCAATAGTGTGTTGTTGTTACTACTTCTGGTGGGCGGTCTTGCTGGATTGTTTATGGTGTGGAGCGACAGTCGTGGTTCTTCAAGACCGACGGTGACTGTTCAGGAAGGGCCGAATGCGCAAACCAAAGAGTTCACCTTTAATCAGGTAGAGCAAGTGCAAGGGTCGGCGATTCAGCTAGTACAGCTGGTTACCGACCGTGAGCGCGGCAAAATCGCCTCGGGCGGCTATCGCTATGACAGCGTTAACCTCCTGTTTGTCCATGACGATGGAAAATCACATTGGCTGTTTCAAAGCAATGCGCAACGTATCTTACGGGTGAAGCAACTTCGCGCCAATGACGCCGATGACACAGTGCCGACTCGTGCTATTTATCTGGAATATGTCAATTCGGATAGCGACCAAGACGGTGTTTTATCGGAGGCTGATGTGCGCCAGCTGGCTGTCACTTCAGTCGATGGATCGCAGTTAAAGCTGGTGCTACAAAATGTTGGGCAGGTGTTGTCAGTCGATATGCTTGGCGCTGATACATTGACGGTACTTTACCAGCAAGCGACCACCGTGCGTCAGGCGCGTTTTTCGCTGCAACAGATGATGCTGCAAAGCGATGTGCAAATTGCTGAGCTACCGACGACACCAAACGCGAGTTAAGTAAGTTGTGAGGCTTAAACTACGGGGGGCATCGCTTTCAAAGAGCGGATGTCATCAATCCAGTAGGTACTTTGGTTAGAACTTAAAGTATTCAGGAGTATTAGATGTTTGTTTTGCCATGCCGAGTGAGCCGCGCTTTGAATACCCAAAGCCTTTGGCTGCGCCAACTCGTCGGCCTTTTAATGACAATATGTTTGCTTGGCAGTGCTGCAGCGCAGGCGGCGGTGGATTTGGTGAAGGTAGATAAGTCTGAGCGGCAGATGTATTTGTATGATGGCGAGCAGCTGGTGCGGCAATTTTCGATTGCTTTGGGCGGGCAGCCGCAGGGACATAAGCAACAAGAAGGCGATCAAAAAACGCCGGAAGGGCGATATGTGTTGGATGCGATTAACGAGCAATCGTCGTATTACCGTTCGATGCATGTCAGTTATCCAAATGCCGAGGATACGGCGCGCGCCAAGGCTCGGGGTGTCTCGCCTGGTGGTATGATCATGGTACATGGCCAACGCAATGGTGCTGGCTGGTTGGCGGGTTTGACACAAAAGTTTGATTGGACCGACGGTTGTATTGCACTGTCAAACGATGAAATGGATGAGTTTTTACGCTTGGTAAAAGTCGGCACGCCGATTGAGATCCAGTGGTAAATTGGGGGACGTGTTGCAGCCGTGGTGAATGGTTTAAGGTGTGCACTGTACTGGGCACCACAAGTTCAGGGCTTTTGCTCGGTGTGCTCGGCTTCGTTTATGCGGTTTGGTGTACTCGGCTTGGTGTACTCGGTCTAGAGTGCTCGACTGAGCGTGCTTGGTCTCGTTTTATTGGCTTAATAAGGTGTTCTGATGGACGATTTAGGCATTCAAGTTCTACAAATTCCGCCGTTTGATGAGGCGATCCGCGAGCATTGGGAAGTGAACGCCCACGATATTGATTTGTTTGGCTTTTCGGCGTTGTGCGAGCCAGCGATGCAATACCCTTGGAGTGTCTGCATCAACGTGGCCGAGTTTGTCACGCAACAGCCGTTGGAAGGGCAATTTCGGGCACGGATAGGTGCGGCCATCGCGGCGGTGCAGGGCGTCAGTGCTATCGAAGAAGCGGATCGCGAAGTGTGGGTGGTGGCCGGCGAGATCGCCGGTGAGGCCTTAGTCGAAGCGGTGTTGACCGTGTTGCTCGAGATGGCCGGTGAGTTACACAGCGCCGTACAACAGGCCAAAGCGCGGCATTAATTCGCCGTTGTGGTGTCCGCCATGAAAAAGCCCCTCGCGGGGCTTTTTGCTTGTTGGTGCTAGCCGCACAGCATGCTAGGCCTGTCTTGGCTTAGCTGACGCGTAGGCCCCAATCGTCAAAGGCTTGCCGGGCCAGCTGCTCTCGAAACTGCGGCGCGGCGATGTTAATCAGCGCTTGTGCCCGCTCGGTCAGGCTCTTGTTGCGCAAATACGCCACGCCGTATTCGGTGACGATGTAATGCACGTGGGCGCGCGTGGTGACGACGCCTGCGCCTGGGCTTAGCAGGGAGCTGATGCGTGACACTTTGCCGCCGGCGGCAGTGGCGGGCAGCGCGATGATGGCGCGGCCACCTTCTGACAAGGATGCGCCGCGCACGAAGTCCATCTGGCCACCAACCCCAGAGTAAATCTTGGTGCCGAGTGAATCGGCGCAGACTTGGCCAGATAAATCCACTTGCAAGGCGCTGTTAATCGCCACCACTTGCGGGTTTTGCCGGATCACCGCGGTGTCGTTGGTGTAGGCCACGTCTAAAAACACTACTTCAGGGTTGTCGTCGACAAAGTCGTATAACTTGTTGCTACCCATGGCAAAGGTCGTGACGATTTTGCCTGGGTGTTTTTTCTTATTGCGGTTGGTGAATACACCTTTCTCTAGTAGCGATAGCACACCGTCAGAAAACATTTCGGTATGAATACCCAGCTGTTGCCGATCGCCCAAACAGGCCAGCGTCGCGTCAGGAATAGCGCCAATGCCCATCTGCAAGCAGTCACCATCCCGAATGAGCGAGGCGACGTTGCGGCCAATTTGTTGCGTCACAGGGTCTTGCTCGGCCGGCAAATGCTCGGGGATCACCGAGTCGATCTCAACATACGCAGTAAAGTCGTTTAAGTGCACAAACGAATCGCCGTGGGTACGTGGCATGTTCGGGTTAATTTGCGCGATCACCCGTTTGGCTTTTTGCATGGCGGCGCGGGTGGCTTCCACCGAGATGCCCAAACTGCACAGGCCGTGTTTATCCGGCGGCGACACTTGCACTATGGCGGTGTCGATGACTTGCTCGCCACTTCGAAATAACTTCGGGATCTCGGATAAAAAGATTGGTACATAATCGGCCATGCCGCAGTTAATGGCCGGGCGGGTAGGGCCACCGACAAAAAACACTCGCTGGCGCAAATGCCCTTGCAGCACGGGGTCACACAAGGCACCACTTTTTTCGGTGTGCAAACTAAGCAAGGTTAAATCGCGTTTCTCCAGCGCGACGCGCGCTAAGCTATCGAGCATCGAGTACGGGGTGGCGGCCATCGAGTGGCACCACAAGGTGTCGCCGTCTTGGATTAAATTCAGGGCTTGTTCGGCGCTGGTCATCTTCATTGCTGTTGCTCCGCATACATGCTTTGGGGGAGCCACCCCTTGGGTGGCTTTGAAAGGAACTGCATGCAGTGTAGTGGAGTTTGTGCACTGAGTTTGTGACTTGGGTCAAACGCTGGTGCTGACGGTCAGCGTCTAGCTCGAGGTGTCGCTGCCTGCATCAAGGCTTGGCTGCAACGGCAGATATATCACGCTGACAGCGTCATCGGCGGCGACATCGGGATAAAAACGAACTCGCTCCAGCACGATGGCAGCATCGGCGAGGCTGTAAGGGCTTTGCGCAAGCCAGTCATAACAGAGCCAAGCCATGGCGCGTGACATCTGTTCATCGTTGCCGGTGATTTCAAGCCGCGCGTATAAACCGGATGCGATGGTGCTTGGCACCACGGCGTAGGCATTGGTTGGTACCTGCTCGCAGTGGCAAGCTAAGCCGAACCGAAAGTCGCTCGGCTCGCAAAATCGTGGATCTTGATACACCAAGTTGTACGTGCAGGCTTTACTTGGGGGCAGGCCATGGTCTTTGCGAAAGGCGATAAACTGGCGAATGCTTTGACCCAGCAAGGCCGGAGCGCCGTGGTGTTCCAGCAGGGCGATTGGGATTGGCGGGCGTTGCACTAGGCTGATCTGGTCGGCATTGAACATTGGGGCTCCTGCAAGGGGTTGAATAGCGGCCATCGCCTGCTGCCAAGCTAACCAATCGGGTTGCTGGCGAAAGGCGCGTGGGCTTTGGCTGGTAAAGTCGGTAAACGCGCGGCTAAAGGCTTCTGGTGATGCAAAGCCCGCGGCATAGGCGATGTCGGTAATGCGATGCGCTCGAAAAGCCAGTTGCATCGCGGCTCTATCGAGCGCGAGTAAGCGCTGATAGCGTTTAACCGATAAACCCACGTGCATGCCAAACAACCGCTGAAAGTGGCTTGGTGCGCAACAGGCAATAGCGGCAAGCTCTGCTAAGGATAAGCTGGGCTCGTGTTGCATGGCGCTTAATACGCGGGGTAACTGCTGCTGGAATCTCGACATGGGCATCACTTCTAAGCAACTAAACCGGCACTTGATAGTGCGACCTAGTGGATGATTGTGCCGAGTCTGCCAGAAAAATACTTGATAAAAACGCTTATTTTATGACTTTACACGCGTTGTGCTTTGTACGGATGTGCTTTATGAGGCAGTGGATGCAGGCCACTTAAGATTAAATCGAATTCTTTGCCATACACCACGGTGATATCGGGGTCGTCTGCAAACACCATCAAAAACGCTTTACGACCATCTGCCTGTTCAAACCAACCGGTTTGGCAATCCAAAAACTCCATGCCTTGTTGGCGTTTCATCGGTTGGCTGTGACTACACAGCCATTCCGCCCAACTCATTTGTTGCACGCGTTCGATGTGATTTAGTGGTAGTTGAGCATGGAAAAACCCTGAACGAATGTGCAGCTGCTCGCCGTGCTCGCGAACTTTGTTCAGCGCTAAGCTACTGGCTAACACCGCCGACATCACAGTACACAGCACGGCAAATGTCGCCAGATAGGGCTGGTAGCTGGTGTCCGTCGGTAACAATTGCAATAAGACTAAACAGGGAAAGCAGGTGACAAACAAAAACAGCAGAGCGATAGCGCGTAGTTGCAGGCGATACGTAATATGCACAGCACTCTCCTTATATCAAAACCAATCACCACGACATTGGCAGGGAAGAATTTACTGTAGCATTCAAATGGTAAAAAGTTGACAAATTATTTACCTAAATAATGCAACCGATTAAAAAGTAGCGAAAAAAAGCTGCATAAAGCAGCGCTGCGAGCGCTTACAAATAAAAAAGGGCTCGCTGAGCCCTTGGTTTGAAGAGGGTTTGAAGAGGGAGTGGCGACTTAAATGCCTTCGCCTAAAAATACCCGGCTGTAGCGTGGTTTCAGCCAGGTGTGTTGCCCAGTCGATAACCCCAGCTGTTTAAAACGCTGCTTATCTAGCTCGACGTGGATCACTTGCTCTTGCGCTAAGGCTTGCAGCTCTAACCGCACGGTCGGGCCAACCACGGTGATCAGATCCAAACGTGCCGCGATGGCTTCATCTTCAGCTTGGTGCAGCACGTCAATTTCGTGCGGACGCACATACGCAAAGCCTGGCAGTTCAAGATGATCGGCACTGGCGGGTTGATCGGCGGCGCTCGGTTGGATCAGTTGATCGCCGTTGCGCACCCGAGCATGGAACAGGTTCACCGTGCCTAAGAATTCGTACACAAAAGGGTTCGCCGGGTGGTCATAGACATGCTCTGGCGTGCCTTCTTGCTCAATACGGCCTTGGTTCATCACCACAATGCGGTCAGCCACTTCCAACGCTTCTTCTTGATCGTGTGTGACAAACACCGACGTGACGTGAATTTCGTCGTGCAAGCGACGCAACCAGCGGCGCAATTCGGCGCGAACTTTGGCATCCAGCGCACCAAAGGGTTCATCGAGCAGCAGCACCTTGGGTTCGACCGCAAGCGCGCGTGCTAACGCGATCCGCTGCCGCTGTCCGCCAGACAGCTGAGATGGGTAGCGGTCGGCGGTCCAATCCAATTGCACCAGCTCTAACAAACGTTTGACGCGTTTATTGATCTCGGCGCTGGATGGGCGTTCTTTTTTCGGTTTAACCGTCAAACCAAAAGCGATGTTTTCAGCCACCGTCATGTGTTTAAACAAGGCGTAATGTTGGAACACAAAACCAACGCCGCGCTCGCTGACGTGTTGATTGGAGATGTCTTCGCCGTGAAATAAGATGCGACCGCTGTCGGCTTGTTCTAAGCCGGCGATCAGGCGCAATAAGGTGGTTTTGCCAGAGCCTGAAGGCCCTAACAATGCCGTTAACTCCCCACTATTAATCGACAAACTGACGTTATCGACGGCTTTAAAATCGCCGAAATTTTTCCGCAGCTGTTGAACTTCAATACTCATGGGGGCCTCAGTGGTTGCGCGATGATTCAGAGGATGGAGTCGGGGCAAGACCTTCTGCGCGTTGCAGGGCTAAATCAAACCAAGTTGCAAAATGATGCAATAGCTGATGTAGGTGGGATAGGTTCATGCGTTCTCCATTTAGACATCTATATGCCTGCACGCATTAAACCAGAGCCTTTTAATAACTTTAAATACTTTTTGGGAGCAAGGTTATAACTAAACTTGTTTAGCCGATGGCGATGTCGGCGCAATGGGCGTTACGGGCGAGCACTGTCGTGTACTGGCGTGAGCAATGCCATGCTTAGGTCATGGCCAACACCGCGATGCCACAGCACCACGATGTTGGCCATCACGCTGGCGGATTTAGAAGCCCGTTTCGTAAGTCGCGGTGGCGCTCACTTCTTCGTAGGTACCATTTTGGTACAGCACTGTGGCGCTTAATTGATACGGGTTGTACGGATAGAGCGGAAAGGCGCAGCTGGTGGACGTGGCCGAGCAGGTTGGCGCGTTGCTCCAAATCACTTGCTTGACAGGTGCAGCCAAGTTATCGATCCGAAAGCTGACAGTGGTTGGCTTGTTGTTTAACACCATGGAGACGCCAAAACAGTCGGGAGTCCAGTTACCAAAGGTTTGTTTGGCGCTGACGCGGCAGTTTAATTGAGCGGCCATGGCGTTGCTGGCAAGCAAGCTGCCAATGATCAGACCAACACGGATAGAGTTGCGCATAGAAGATCCTTTTTTAGTTGCAGGAATGACGTGCAAAATCGCACTTGGTCAGTCAAGGTCGGCGTTGCAGGTTGCGCGAGTCAAAATGGAATTTATCAGCGATTTATCACGCTTTTATCAAGGTTATGACGATGGCGAGTCCAACAGGGCAGTTTTAGGCGACAACGCGGGCAGAGATGAGTATAATCCCGCACCTTTTTTGGGGTTATCCCTCACCATCCGCCACACCAAGGAGCCAACCATGAGTCAATTACCACCCTGCCCGCAATGCCAATCCCCGTATGCCTATGAAGATGGCTCGCAATTGGTATGCCCAGAATGTGGCCATGAATGGCAACCCGGCGCCGCTGCATCAAACGAAGAAGCCAAGGTGATCCGCGACTCGGCTGGCAATGTGCTGCAAGATGGCGATACCGTCACTGTGATTAAAGATTTAAAGGTCAAAGGTTCGTCGTTAGTGGTGAAAATTGGCACTAAGGTCAAAGGGATCCGTTTGGTGGAAGGTGACCACGATATTGACTGTAAAATAGATGGTTTTGGCGCAATGAAGTTAAAATCGGAATTCGTCAAAAAAGTCTAATTGGGCTGCGAATTGGCGCTTGTCACGTGGTCAAACAATAAACCCCAGCATGCTGGGGTTTATTGTTGCACAGGCCAGCAAAGTGCCCTCTTTGCGTCTGTGCAGTAGGACCTTGCCGAGCGTTAATAGCGTTCGCGTCGATTATTGTAGGTCGCGGCATCCAAAATAGACCACAGGTGCACCACGGCGGCAATAATCGGTGGCACGACTAAAATCCATAAAAAATAACCGACGCCACAGACAATAAAGAATAACAACGCCGGTAATAAGCGGCCTTGCACCAACTGGCCTAAGCCTGGGAATGGAATGTTACATAACGCGGCAATGACATTTCCGCCTGAACCTTGTTCTGCCATGCTGTTCTCCTCATGACGGCTTGTAATGTAAGTTGATCTGACTTTACCGCAAAATTTACGCGCGTCATCAGTTTATCTGTAACAGGCTGTAATTTCTGTCACATGAACGTGCGCTATCGATTGTCTAGCAAGCCGCCGCCTCCATCAATGCTGCGGCAGGTTATTGACCATCTTGCATGACAAAACCAAGCTTAAGCATGCCGCTTTTTTGCACGGTGGCCATCACTTGCGCCACTTTTTCATAAGGCACGGCTTTATCACCGCGCAGCTGCAATTCCGGTTGCTCTGGCAGGCTAGCCAAGGGTTGTAGCCGAGTAGCAAGCTGCTCAAGGCTGATCGCTTCTGTATTCCAAAACAGTTGGCCAGTCGCATCGACCGACAAGGCAATGGTTTCAGGTTTTGCCGGCGCAGGGGCCATGCTGGCTTGCGGTAAATTAACATGCACTGAGTTCGTGATCACCGGCACGGTCAGCATAAAAATAATCAATAACACCAACATCACATCCACCAGCGGTGTCATGTTGATTTCACTTAATTCACTGTCGTCCTGAAAATCGTTGCCAAAGGCCATTATGCCGCTCCTTGCAAACGGTCATGCCGAGTGTGCTGTTTTTGGGCGGGCGCAGCGCCGGTTAATAAGTAGGCATGCAGTTGAAAAGCAAAACGATTAAAGCGCGCACTGTTGGCTTTGTTGGCGCGGCCAAAGGCGTTGTAAGCAAGCACCGCCGGAATTGCCACCGCTAGGCCAAAGGCGGTCATGATCAAGGCTTCGCCCACCGGGCCTGCGATTTTACTGAGGTCGGCTTGGCCACTTGCGCCGATACTCACCAGCGCGTGATAAATGCCCCAAACAGTCCCAAACAAACCAATAAAAGGCGCCACAGAGCCGGTGGATGCCAAAATGGCTAAGCCGCGTTGTTGTTGTTCGTTGCATTCATCAATGGCGCCACGCAGGCTGGATGTTAACCAGTCGGTCAGCGGTAAATGGCCATGCAAGTCATCGCTATGCGTGGCGTGATGCTGTGCCGCTTGTTGCCCTTGCTCGGCTAAATAGCCAAAAGGCGCCGTGGGATGTTGGGTCTCGCCCAGTAATTGCATACCGGCGGCAAAGCTTTGTGCGTGCCAGAATTCAGCCGCCGCGCGGGCTTGCTTGCGCAGTTGCCATAGCCGCCAAGCGCGAATAGCAATCACACACCAGCTGGCCAGTGACATCAGCGCAAGCAGGATCGCGACGCTTTTAATCACGCCATCGCTTTGTAGCCACAGCGCCGAAATGCCGTAGGGATTGTCTTGTATCATCGTAACGTCCTTCAAGTTAACCAGTGAGCGAAAAACGCACCGGTAAGTCGTACCACGCGTCAACGGCTTTGCCATCGCGCAGCGCCGGCTGAAAGCGCCAATGTTTCACGGCGCGCAGCGCAGCATCATCCAGCCGGCTAAAGCCCGAGCTGGTTTTTAATTTGATCTCTAACAACTCGCCCTGCACGCCGACATGCACTTCCAGCCACACCACGCCTTGCTCGCGTTTTTTGCGTGAGGTTGGAGGGTAGGCGGGGGCTGCATTATTCAGGCCTTGTGCCTCGGCGCTGGGCGCTTGATAACTAGGTGGAGTTGCCACAGCGGCGGCACTGCGCGAAGTCGCTGACGCTTGCACGGCCGCGACTTGCGTGGTCGTCACCGGTGTTTTCTGCTGCAAAGGTTGGTGCTTTGGGGCCGGCGCTGTGCGTTTGACCGGCGGTTTAATCGGCTTTTTCTCCACAGGAGTGGCGCTTGGTTTAGGTGCAGCAGGCGTTGGTGTCGGCTTGGTTTGGACCGGGGCTGGTGGGCTTAACAGGACCGCTTGCATCACAATGGGCTCTGCAGGTGCCGGTACAGGTGCTTGCTGCCAAAACGCAGCCACGGCAGCGGCATGCACACCAAAAACCACCACAATGAGCCACCTTTCGATCCGTTGCATACGCTCGCCAAACAAAATTGCAAATAAAAACGATTCGCATTATACGTTTATTCCAAAGCGTTTGCCAAGGCTGGATGAGCATCAATAGCGCGTGGACGCGCTGCCGTGGGGTATTGGCTCTGGCGCGTTCAGGTCAGGCTCAGGCTGCGGGCGCGACTCTGAGGCTTGCCCGCCGGCGCCTGATCCCGCCAGCGTTTGGTTGGGCGTACACTTTTTCACAGCAGAGCAGGCTAGCGCAGCTTGCCTTGTGTGTTAACGTATTGAAAAAAAGCCCCAAGAAAGGAGTCGAGATGTTATCCAACGGGCGATCCACGCTGGCCGCATTGGCGATAGTTCTCACCACTGGCGCGCACGCCGCGACCTCGAAAACCACACCTGACATTCCTGCCGCGTTGCATGATTGGCAAGGCTGGGTGCTGGCCGATGACCCAAGCCATGGGTGTTTTTGGCAAGGGCAAGTGGACGAACGACGCTGTCGATTTGTTGGCGATTTGCAATTAAATGCCACAGCCCAAGGGGCGCGCTTTAGCCAAGTGGTGACTCTGACACAAGATGGCTTTGTCGAGTTGCCTGGCGATGCCACGTTGTGGCCGCAACAACTGCAGGTGCAGGACCTGCTAAGCAACACGGCGGTGGCGGCGACACTTTCAAGCAATGCGCAGCAAAAACCGCGGTTGTTTTTAGCCAAAGGCAGTTATCGCATCAACGCGCAGTTTGTGTGGCAAACCATGCCGCGTGTGTTGCCGTTTCCCGACTTAACTCCGCCCTTGCAGCTGACACTCAACGGCCAAGCGGTGCCAGCACCGCAGTGGGATGACGTTCATTTAGTACTCAGTGCCGACACCCAAACCAACGAAGCCGACAGCATCAAATTGCGAGTGTTCCGCTTGTTACAAGATGGTGTGCCGCAACAGTTAGAGACGCAGGTGGAACTCTCGGTTAGCGGTAAACCGCGTGAATATGTATTGCCGTTGCGGTTGCCGCAAGGGTTTGTGTTAAGTGGGATCAGCGGCGATATGCCGTATAAGTTGCTGCAAGATGGCTCGCTCAAACTCAGTATTTCGCCGATGGCCACCGCGTTAACATTCACCGCGGTGCGCAGCAGCCAAGCGCTGGAATTCACGCTGCCAGCTAGTCAAGGTGATTGGCCCGACAACGAAGTGTGGGCGCTGCAACAATCCGATGTGCGCCATGTGCAAGGCGCGGCGCCAACGATCGATCCCAGCATGAGCGAAGCACCAGACGCGTGGCGCGAATTACCTCAGTATCAGTTATCCAGCCAGCAGGCGCTGCAGTTGTCGGTGTTATCAACCGGCATGCAGCTGCGCGATCGCCTGATGTTACAACGAGACGCTTGGCTGCAACCAGAGCGTGATCGTTGGTTAGTGCAAGATCAGGTGCAAGGCGAGCGGGTCAGTCGCATGCAGTTACGGTTGCTGCCACCGCTGCAACCCGGCCGGGTTGAAGACAGCGGTCAAGCCGTGTTAATCGGCCACACCGACGACGACGCCGTGCACGCGGTAGAGCTGCGCAGTAGCCAATTGAATTTGCGTCTGATTGGCAGCCAAGCGCTGGCCGCGCCGCTGTCGTTACACAACCTCGATGCACCGATGCAACAAGTACAAACGACCTTGCATCTGCCCGATGGCTGGCGTGCGCTAGCGGTCAGTGGGGTCGAATCCAGCAGCGGTGATTGGTTATCGTCGTGGCAACTGTGGGATATTTTTATCGTCTTGCTGATTGTCGCAGCCAGTTGGCGGCTACTCGGCGCTACACCGAGTGCGCTGCTCGCGCTGTGGTTGGTGCTTAGTTACCAGCAACAAGCGCCCGTTGGGCTCTGGTTGCATGCGCTGGTGGCGTTGGCTGTGCTTAGCGTGGCAAATAAAACGTTCGCCAAGCCAACGGATGCTGGCATGGCAGCGCCATCGCGCGCGCTGCGGTGGCTGCGCCGTTATTATGCGATGGCGTTATTGCTGCTGGCGGCTGCGTTATTGCCCTATATCACGCATAGTTTGCGTAGCAGTGTGTATCCGCAGTTACCAGCGTATAACACATGGTCTTTGTTCGGCATGTTTGCCAACGAGGATAACGTGCGTTATCAGCAGTTAGCCCTAGCCCCAGAACCCATGGCGGTGGCATCGGCGCCACAGGAAAGTGCCATGATGCTTCGCGAGGAGAACGAAAAAGCGAAAAAAACCGAGCGTATTGAAGTGACCGGCAGTCGGCTTAGCAGCATGGATGCGGTGGAAGTGAGTGCGGATTTATCGGCGCAGCTGCTGACAGGGCCTGCGGTACCGCAATGGCAAGGTCGTCTGGTGTATTTAGGTTGGCAAGGTGAGCTGCAAGCAGACCAAGCTTGGCAGTTGTATTTGGTGCCAAGCTGGGCGACACGACTGGGCGATCTACTCAGCGGTGTCGTTGGCCTGGTGCTGTTGTTATGGTTCAGCGCACCGGTGTTGCCAGCACTTCGACGTTGGCTCAAACCGCTTGCTTCGCTAGCGGTGGTGTTGCTGGTGTTACCGTCCAGCCCCTCGGTACAAGCGCAAGACGCTAGCGTCGCTGTGTCCAGTCACTCCACGGCAGCCAACTATCCTTCCGCTGAGTTGTTAGCAGAACTGAAAAAACGTTTAACGCCGACCCCAGAATGTGCGCCGCAGTGCATTAGCATTGAGCGGATGCAGCTGCAGACACGTGATGGCCAGCCAGAACTGACGCTTCGCGTGCACGTCAGTGCCAAGCAGTTGTTTAAATTGCCCAGTAGCGCCACGTTAGCGCAGCAGGTGCTGGTGGATGACCAGCCGGCGTTGCTGCTGAGGGAAGACGATGCGTTGTGGCTGGCGCTAGAGCCTGGTGTGCGGCAAGTGACGCTGTGGTTACGCCAAGGCAGCAACGAGTATCAGTTATCCTTTGAGCACTATTGGCATCTGTTAGACAACCAGCAGTCGCAATGGCGCGTGTTGCCACCTAGTAATATCGAGACAGGCGGCCCGTATAGCTTGATTTTACAGCGCCCTGAAACCGCAACGCCGGTGGAGCAAGCAAAAGTGCAAGAAGCGCGGTTGCCGGAGTTGCTGCAAGTCTCGCGTAGTTTTAATTTGTCGTTGCGCAGCTGGATCCATACCCGCGTTAGTCGATTAACCGCCAGCGATAAAGCGGTGGAGTTGCTGTATCCGTTATTGCCAGGCGAGCGGGTGGAAAACAGTTGGCCGGTGCGCGATGGTCAGTTAGTGGTGCAGTTAAACCCAGGTGAAACCGAGGTGGAGTTTCGCTCGCAGTGGCAGCCGCGCACGCCATTGGAATTAGTGGCGCCTTCGCTGGACATAAACCAGCCTTATCTAGAAGTCTGGTCGGTGGTGCCGGCGGCGGATTGGCATATCGAGGTGCAGCCAGTCGGTGCGAGCTTACCATTGGAGCGGCGTCATATCGCGCAGGATGAGCCGCTGCTGGCCAGTTATTTGCCATGGCCAGGGGAGCAAATGCGCGTCAATTTAAGCCGACCGACCGCCCTTAAAGGCGATACCTTGACGGTAAGCCAAGGCAGCTTAGCGGGACAAATCAGCGGGCAGGCATCGACCTGGAGCTTGTCGCTGCAGCTGTTGACCAGCCAAGCGCAAAACTTTGCGCTGCAACTGCCAACGGACGCTAGCTTGCAACAAGTCAGCCTCAATGGCCAAGTGTTGCCACTGAAGCTGGTGGGCAGCACCGTCAATGTGCCGCTGGGTAATGGTCAAAACGCGCTAGCGGTGGAGTTTCGTTTAGCCGATGGCGCATCGATGCGCTACAGCATGCCGCAAATTACTGCGCCGGTGCCGCTGAATAACTTAGCGTTGTCGATGCAGCTACCACAGGACCGCTGGTTATTAGCGCTTGGCGGCGATGCCAAGGTGCAGACCGTCATGTTGTTTTGGGGTGGGGTGTTGCTGAGCGTGTTGCTGGCCATCGGCGCGGCACGGCTTGGTTTGACGCCATTGAATACTCGCGATGCCTTGTTGTTGTTTTTAGGCTTTGCCACCTTATCGGTGTGGGTGCCGGTGCTGTGGGTGGTGGCGCTAGTGATAGCGGGCCTAGCGGGGCGTGCAACTATAGCACCAAGCGGCGGTATGGCGAAGTTGGCGCAGTGTTCTCGCGTGGTGTTTATCGCCAGCGCGTTAATTGGGCTTTGCAGCGCAGTACCCACCGCGTTGCTATCGGCACCCGATATGCAGCTGGTCAATACCGCCGATGATTGGCAAGCGGGGTTACGCTGGTTTGCCGATGGCGTGACACAAAGCCCTGCGGTATGGGCGTTGAGTCTGCCGCAGTGGAGTTACAAGCTGGTGATGTTGTTGTGGGCCTTGTGGTTGGCCAGTGCGATTTTACGTTGGTTGCCATGGTGCTGGCAGCAATTGACCGTGCATGGGTTTTGGCCTGCAAGCAGCGTCAAATCACCGGTCGCCTCGTCCGTTGCCACGTCCGCTGTGACTACAAGCGACGGACCAGCGCCATTGCCACCGCAGGACCCTGCCAACTAAGCCAACTAACGATGAGTGGTGCTAGATAGAAAAGTCAACGGCGTCGTCAGACGCCGCTTTGATTTGTAACGAAAAACCATGACAGCTCTGCGGTGAGCCAAGCCAAGTGAGTTCGCCACCGGCTTTCAGCATTTGATGTTGTGCTACCGACAAACTCAACAGTTGCTGACTATCAGCCAAAAACTCAGTGGCCATTTGGATATCCAAAATGGCGGGTTGTCCTTGAATATCCGCTTGGAAACTGATCAACCAATCGTGCTGTTGGCGTGTGGCGGCTAGGGTGATTTCGGTTGGCAGGTGCCAGTGTTCGCACAGATGCTGACACACCGTCAGCAACACTTGCTCAAACACCGCAGGCCGGGTGTAGAGCTCTACATTGGCCATGTAGGCGGGAAGTTTCAGGCGTGGTTGTTGCTCGGTCGACAACAAATGCAGCACATGCTCAAAGGCATCGGCGAACCGATAGGCACTGAAATGATCTTCCGTTTGCTCGGTGTATTGCCGCAATTCACGCACAATACGGCCAATTTGCTGACAGCCTTCCATCGTCTCGACTTGCATCTCCTGCATTTCTTGCAAGATTTGTTGCCCTGCAGGTTGGCAATAGGCGGCTAGTTGGCTGATAAAATGCTGTTCTAGCTCTAAATTGCAATGCATAAAGCCCAGCGGTGTATTGATTTGATGGGCGATGCCCGCAGCCATTTGGCCGACGGCGGCCAGTTTTTCCCGTCGGGCCAGTTCTGCTTCTGCCTCGCGTAGTGAAGCAACCGTCTGTTGCAATTCGGCATTTTGACGCGCCAACGCTGCTTTGGAGTGCCGGAGTTCTTCGTCTTGAAAAAACCGTTGCAGTGCTGACGCGATATGCTGCGCCAGATACATCAACAATTCCAAATCACTTTGGTTGTAAACGACATCCGCTTGATAACTTTGAATGATCACCACGCCGTAGACGCGATCATTCATCAACATCGGTGCGCCCATCCAGCTGGCGAGGTCGTCGGTGTTGCCAAGCGCTTGCTTGATATCGCCTTGCGCAATTAATTGCCGTAACCGCTCTGGGCTAATTAACTGCCCTTGGCGAGAGCTGATCACAAAGGACGTCATGCCTTGGCCCACCGGAAAGGTTTTATGATGCGGCTCGGCATCAAACTGATCGCGAAAATACTCTAAGGTGATTTCCGCGCGTTCACTGTCATACAGCGCTATCACAAAGTTTTTGGCCATCAAGAAATGGCTAATCGACTGATGCAATTGCTGATATAAGGAGCTGCGCGTGGCGGCGTTGCCGGCGGTGGAGGAAATTTCAAACAACACCTGTTGCACATTACCTGCATGGGTACGCAACGCGACTTCCCGTTCTAACTCGGCGGTGCGCTCTGCAATGGCTTGATTTAAATGCGCTTGCATCGTCAAGCTACCCCAGGTGGTGGCCAACTGTTGCGCCAAAATTTGCAACAAAGCTAAGTCTGATTCAGTGAAGTGAGCCTGTTGATGTTCCAGCAATAAACAGCCGGTGAGCTGATGTTGCATCGAATACAGCGGGCATATCAGGCAATAGGCGGCGAGCCCGGTGCAATCGACAGATGGCAGCATATTGGCTTTATGGCCTGGACCGTTTAAACACAGCGGTTGTGGATGGTCGGCGTACCAACGCAAAAAGGCGTTAGGTGGTGTGTCTTGTGTGACCAAAACTAAACCGGAGGTGTGATCGGCGAGCACTTCAGGCGCTGCAGATGCCAGCGCAAACACCCGCAGACGTTGATGATGCAAGATATGCTGTAACCCTTGCTGCATCAGATTGATGTAATGTTCGATGGTGTTACAGCGGATACTTTGAGTATTGAGATCAAGCACCAGCGCCATCGCCGCTTCGAGCCGCGATGGAGTTTGAACAGTGATCATAACAAATCCTAGCGTACAGCCCCTTTTCAGAGCTTAACCCCAGAACTAGGCTCTTGCCGGAAAATTTGGCCTGACCAGCGCAAATAACCCTGTTATAGAAACAAACCACCAGCGACTGGCGCTGGTGGTTGTCAGATGCTGGTGCAGCGTGTCGCCAAGAGAGCGCTTTAGCGCATGGTGACAAATTCCTCAGCGGACGTCGGGTGAATGGCCACGCAGTTATCAAAATCGGCTTTGGTGGCGCCCATTTTGATAGCCACGCCAAAGCCTTGCAGCATTTCATCCGCTGCAAAACCAATGACATGCAGGCCCACCACTTTTTGCTCGGCTCCGGCGCAGACCAGTTTCATCCGCGTCGGTTCGCGGTGCGAGGTTAAAGCGCGGTACATGGCGGTGAATTCGCTGGTATACACCTTAATGGCGTCATCGCCGAACTCCAAGCGTGCTTGCGCTTCGGTTAAGCCAATGGTGCCAATCGGCGGGTGCGAGAACACCACGGTGGGCACTAAGTCGTAGTTCAGATGTTCATTGGGCTTGCCGTTAAACAACCGCTCGGCCAAGCGCCGCCCAGCCGCGACCGCCACTGGCGTGAGTGCCAGGCGCCCAGTGTTGTCACCAATGGCGTAAATACCCGGCACATTGGTGTTTTGGAATTTATCTGTTGGGATAAAGCCGTGGTCATCGGTTTCGACTCCGGCAGCGCCGAGGTTGAGGTTGGCGGTATTGGGGGTGCGGCCGATGGCCCAAATCAAACAATCGACCTGAAGCGCATGACCGCTCGACAGCGTGACCAACAAACTGCCATCGTCGAGCCGCTCAACGGCGCGAACGTCGCTGTGTGAATGCAGCATTACCCCTTGTTGTTGCATCAGCTGAGTCAAGGTATCGGACAGCATGGCGTCAAAACTGCGCAGCGGCTTGTTATGACGCACCAGCAGATGTGTTTCGCTGTCGAGCGCGTTCATCACGCCAGCAATTTCTACGGCGATGTAGCCAGCCCCCACCACAGCCACGCGTTTGGGCTGCTCGGTTAAGGCAAAAAAACCATCGCTGTCGATGCCAAGCTCGGCGCCAGGAATAGTCGGCCACGTCGGCACCCCGCCGGTGGCGATGCTGATATGGTCGGCCGTGTATTGCACCCCATCCACCTCAATGGTGTTGGCATTGATAAATTTGGCAAAGCCTTGAATGACGGTGACTTGGTTTTTACCGAGCACCCGTTCGTAGGACGCATGAATGCGGCTGATATAAGCGTCGCGGCTTTGACACAGTTGTTGCCAATCCAGCGCAGGCGCCTCGACGGCAAAGCCATAATCCGGCGCGAGTTTCATGGCTTCGGCAATATGCCCAGCAAACCACATGGCTTTTTTCGGCACGCAGCCGACGTTTACACAGGTGCCGCCCAGCGCTTTGGCTTCGACAATGGCACATTTTTTCCCGTAACTCGCCGCGCGATTAGCGCTGGCAATACCGCCACTGCCGCCACCAATGGCGATGTAATCAAAATGCTGGGTCATAAATTATCCGTCTAGCCAGAAAGTCAATGGTGCCGTTATAGGGGCTTTTGTGTCGATTTACAAGGCTGCCACAGGGCGGTGGCGCAGAGGGGCTGCAAAAAATTCATCCGCAGCATATAGTTACAAATACTGTATAGTAATCCAGTGTTTTATCGAGTGGCCAGAATGCGCGTCGTGCCTGTGACGGCAGCGCTGCTGGGGAAGGAGTTTGGAAATGGCAGAGTCACATAGCTTGCTGGTTGTCGTGGGATTGATCGTGCTGGCGGCAGGCCTGTTGCTGGCGGTGTTATGGTTGATGCAGCGTAAACAGCAACTCAGCTTGGCACAGGCGCGGCTGGAAACCTTAACCGAGCAACTGCAAGCGCAGGTGTTAGATTTAAAAATGCGTGAAGCGCAGCTGCAAGACGAGCAAAAACAGCAGCAACAAGATTACCTGCGCCTGAAAGAAAAACACGACCGGCTGCAGGTGTTGCTCAGTGAAAAACAAAGCCAATATCAGCAACAAATGCAGCTGATACAAGATAGTAAAGCTCAGTTAAAACAAGAGTTTGAGCTGCTGGCGCAAGAAATTTTAGAGCGCAAAGGCGCACAATTTCGCGAACTGAGCCAACAAAGTTTGCAGCAGTTGCTGCATCCATTGCAGCACGATGTAAAAGGCTTTCGCGATAAAGTCGAAGCCATCCACACCGAAGAGCTAAAGCAACGCGCCGAACTAAAACAAGAGCTGGTGCAGCTGCAAAAACTTAATACCGCCATTACCGATCAAGCGGCGCGGCTGACTTCGGCCTTGCAAGGCCAAAAGAAGCTGCAAGGCAATTGGGGCGAGTTGATGCTAGAAAATGTGCTGGAAAACTCTGGCCTGCGCCTTGGCATCGATTACCGGCGGGAAGTCAGCTTTGATACCGAGCAAGGCCGCCGCCGCCCGGATGTGATTGTGGATTTGCCACAACATAAGCAACTAGTCGTCGACGCAAAAACCTCGTTGATCGCCTATACCCATTATGTGAACGCGGACGATGAGCTGACGCGGCAACAAGCGCTGCAAGCGCACTGCGATGCGATGCGGCAACGCGTGAAAGAACTGGCAGATAAATCCTATTATCAATTGGATGGGCTAAACTCCCCAGAAGTGGTGTTTATGTTTGTACCGATTGAATCGGCCTATGTGGAAGCGCTCAAGCATGATCCGCAGCTGTATCAATGGGCGCTCGAGCGCAACGTCTTGGTCACTACGCCAACCACCTTGTTGACCAGCCTGAACATAGTGCGCCAGCTCTGGCGGTTCGAGCAACAAAGCCAGCACAGTGCGGAGCTCGCCAGTCGCGCTGAACGTTTTTATCAGAAGTTGTCGAGCTTTTTAGAGAGCATGCAAGGGGTGGGTCGGCAACTGGACAAAGCGCGGGAGCAGTATGACAAAGCCTTGGCGCAGCTCTACAGTGGTAAAGGCAATTTGATTAAACAAGCCGCCGAATTTCGTGATTTAGGTGTGGCGGTGAAACAAGAACTGGACGCAGAATTAGTTGATAAAGCACGCTTAGAGCTGCCGTTGTCGACACAACTTGAACGGGGTCACGCTGAACAATGAAGGTTAAATGGACGCATTGGTGGTGCATGCTGGGGTGGCTGTTGCTTGCCACACCAAGCTTTGCTCAAACCAAAGGCTGCCATTTAATTGCGCATTTAAACGAGTCGCCGGACCAAGTCAAACAAGCCGGGTTAACCTTGCCGCGTTGGTACGATTTGCATCATCGATTACTCAAATTGTTAACAGACAAAGCGCATTGTCAGCTGACCGTGGTCGGCAGTCCATGGCCACGGTCGTTGGCGTTGTTAGAACGCGGTGAAATTCATCTGATGTTGACGATGTCCTACACCAAACAGCGTGAGCAGTTTGCCGACTTTATTGGCCCGCATTATATGGAAGAATCGGTGTTGGTGTTGGATAAGCACTATGCGCCGCAGATCAAAGGCATTCGCGACATTTTGCTTTTACCGGGCTCGATTGGCGTGTTACGAGATGCGTATTACGGTGAAGAATTTGCCTCCTTGCTGCAAGACCCACAGTTCAACAGCCGACTGCAGTTTGCCGGGTCATTGACACAAAAACTTAATATGCTGCAACGGGGTCGTGTCATCGGCATGGTGGAGGATAAAACTCAGTACAAGGAGTGGAGCCACACCTACCCTGATCTAGCCAAACGTTACGTGCCGGTGCTGACTCTGTATCGCAATCCGGTCTATATCGTCGCTAGTCGCAAAGGTGTCTCCGAGGAGTTACGCCAGCGATTACGTCAAGCGTGGCAGCAGCTCTATGGCTCGCCAGAGCACTTAGCCATCTTGCAAGAATTTGGTTGGAGTTTGCAGTAGGAGTGTCCTTATGAGCACCGCAGTTGCCGAATTACGTCGTGTTGCTTGGATTGGTGGCGCCATGGATGCGAGAACACGGTTAATTCAAATGCATGTGCCGGATGGCCAACAGTATTTCGAGTGGCACCAGCAAGCCGCGATGCGAGATTGGCTGTTTGCTGATCCGAAAAAGCCAAGTCTGATCATTGCCCACAGTTATGGTGCAAGCGCCGTGGCGCGGTTAATTGCCAATGGTCATCGTGTCACCGAGCTAGTCACTATCGACCCCGTCAGTTGGCGCAAACCCGATGGCGTGTTATTGCGCCGCTATTGTGGGCATTGGCGAAACTATGTCGCGATGGATACTCGCGCTAATTTTGCCAACTTGGTCGCGCGTGCCGGTGGTTGGTGGCAGCATTGGCCGCAGAACTTTGCTCATCAACATATTGAAGTGGCTGCGGATCACGGCAGTATTGTCGCCGCCGTGCTTCGGCAATGGCGCAACCTGCCAGATCACCAAGCGGCTTAGACCAGCCCAGCAAAGGTGTCGGTCATTGTTTCCAAAAGAGGGTAACGGTCTACCAATAGCGCGTCTGCTGCGACTAACAGGGCTTGGCCAGCGTGAAAATTTTGTTAAGCTGGTTTTTTCCTCTGCCCAAAGGTTGATATCCAATGAAAACTACTCTTTTAGCCTCCGCGGTGGCGATGGCGCTGCTGGCTGGTTGTGGCCCAAAACCTGAGTCTGCAGCGCCTGTTGCTGCTGTACAGACTGCATCGGAGTCCAAAGTGCAATACCCAGTGACGAAACAAGGCGATGTGGTCGATAGCTATTTCGACAGCAAAGTCGCCGATCCATACCGTTGGCTTGAAGACGACCGCAGCGCAGAAACCGGCGCTTGGGTCAAAGCGCAAAACGAGGTGACCTTTGGCTATTTAGCGCAGATCCCATTTCGTGATGCGATTAAAAACCGCTTAAACGCACTGTGGAACTACGAAAAAATCTCTGCGCCAAGCACCGAAGGCGCCTACACCTATTTCTACAAAAATGACGGTTTGCAAAACCAATACGTGGTGTATCGGCAAAAAGCCGATGGCCCAGCTGAGGTGTTTTTAGATCCAAATACCTTCTCCGCCGACGGCACAACCTCGCTGGCCGATTTACAGTTTAGCGATGACGGCTCACTGGCTGCCTATGCTATTTCCGAAGGCGGCAGCGACTGGCGGAAAGTGATCATTATCAACGCCGAAAGCAAAGCCAAATTAGAACCAGAGCTGGTGGATGTGAAGTTCTCTGGCATCAGCTGGAAAGGCAACGAAGGTTTCTTCTACTCCAGTTACGACAAGCCAACGGGCAGCGAACTGTCTGCCAAAACCGACCAGCACAAGCTGTATTACCACAAGCTTGGCACGGCGCAAAAAGATGACGTGGTGTTGTTTGGCGCCAGCGAGGCTGAAAAACATCGTTATGTGGGCGGTTCGGTCACCAGCGACGGCAAGTATCTGATTATCTCTGCCGCCAATGCCACCTCTGGTAACAAGTTGTTTGTCAAAGACTTAAGCAAAGCCGACAGTGCGCTGGTGACACTGGATGGCGAAGGTAGCTCGGACTACAACTTTATCGATTCGCAAGGCGATGTGTTGTATTTCCAAACCAACTTCAAAGCACCGAATCAACGCTTGATTGCGGTCGATATGACCAAGCCAGCGCAAGCCAACTGGCAAGACGTGATCCCAGAAACCAGCAATGTGTTGTCGGTGAGCAAAGGCGCGGGTTATTTCTTTGCCAACTACATGGTCGATGCTATTTCCAAAGTGCAGCAATACGACTACAGCGGCAAGTTAGTCCGTGACATCAGCTTGCCGGGCCTTGGCACAGCCACTGGCTTTGACGGCAAACGCAAAGACGACACGCTGTATTTTAGTTTCACTAACTACAGCACGCCGGGCAGCATTTATGCGTTTGAACCCAAAGCCGGCACGGTGAAAGTGCATTTCCAACCGGCGGTGAAGTTCAACCCAGACGACTATGAATCCAAGCAGGTATTCTATCCATCCAAAGATGGCACCAAGGTGCCGATGATCATCACCTACAAAAAAGGTCTGCAGCTCAACGGCAACAATCCAACCATGTTGTATGGCTATGGTGGCTTTAACGTCAGCCTGACGCCGGCGTTTAGCGTATCGAACTTGGTGTGGATGGAAATGGGCGGCGTCTATGCGGTGCCCAACTTACGTGGTGGTGGTGAATACGGCAAAGCCTGGCATGACGCGGGGATTCAGCTGAAAAAGCAAAACGTGTTTGACGACTTTATCGCCGCCGGTGAATACCTGATCGCGCAGAAATACACCTCTAGCGGCAAATTGGCGATCAAAGGCGGCTCCAACGGCGGCTTGTTAGTTGGCGCCACCATGACGCAACGTCCTGATCTGATGAAAGTCGCGCTGCCAGGCGTTGGCGTGTTGGATATGCTGCGTTATCACACCTTTACCGCCGGTGCTGGTTGGGCCTATGACTACGGCACCAGCGAGCAATCGAAAGAAATGTTCGAGTACTTAAAGGGCTATTCGCCTGTGCATAACGTTAAAGCCGGTGTGGCGTATCCAGCGACGATGGTCACCACGGGTGATCATGATGACCGCGTGGTGCCTGCGCACAGCTTTAAGTTTGCCGCTGAGTTGCAAGCCAAAGCCGGTGGCAGCAATCCGCAGCTGATCCGCATTGAAACCAATGCCGGTCACGGCGCGGGTACACCAGTGTCGAAGATGGTGGAACAGGCTGCCGACAGCTGGGCCTTTACGCTGCATAACATGGGCGTGACGCCAACGGTCAGTCAATAACAAGCGCTGTTTTAGCGAACACCCACAGGCGCCAATCGGCGCCTGTCTTTTTGGAGTTGTGGAATGGTGGACTCGAGCTTGGTATTGACTACACCGGTATTTACCACCCCGCGCTTAGTGGCTCAGTCACTTGGCAGTGCGGACTGGCCGCATTTTCAGCAGTTACAACAATCGCCAGATGTCATGCGCTTCGTGCGCGATATTGAAAGCGATACCGCCTTGGCGCTGCGATTTCAACAGCAGCTGGCGGTGCAGGCGCCTAGCCTAAATGTCAGTGTGCGACTGGCGCACAACCAGCAGTTTGCTGGGCTGGCTGGGTTTTGGTTGGATGACGGCCATCGCAAAGCCGAGATTGGATTTATGTTACAGCCTGAGCTGCAGGGGCAGGGCCTTGGCTCGGAACTGGTGGCCGCGCTTATTCAGCAGGCCTTTGCCATCCCAACCGTGCACAAATTGATCGCGCGTGTGACCGCCGGTAATGAGGGCTCACGACGGGTGTTAACCAAGCAGGGGTTTGTGCAAGAAGGCTGCTTGCGGGCGGACTATTGGCTGGACGGCCGCTGGTGTGACGACTGGCTGTTTGGATTGCTGCGGCACGAATATCAGCTTGAAACAAAGGCGCCGTGAGGGCTAATGCCAGTCAGTTAAGCGTTTTTAATGCAAACACTTAGCTAGTTTTGCGAAAGCGGCAGCGGTAACAAAACCGCAGACACGCCGTAAATACTCCTGGGTCTCACAGACATGTAGGCTCGTCATCCGCTATCCCTGCGGCTGACGGTCTGCTTTTTTTGTTTCCGCCGCTCGCCTTTGAAGGTCCATTGACACAAAAAAGAATGCCAATCAGCTTAACTGACTGGCATCACGCCGTGAGGGCGCCTTTTACTTCGTGCTTAGCGTTTATGCGGCAAGGCATGCTGACGCGATGCAGCTGACGTTGCTGCTGGCGGCTGAAGTCGTGTCAGAGCTTTGGCGGATGAGGTGCTTAACTTGAAGGTTGCGACCTTATCGTTGAGCATATCGGCTTGATTTAACAGACTTACCGCGGCAGAGGTGGCTTGTTCCACCAAGGCGGCGTTTTGTTGTGTCATGGTGTCCATGCCTGCCACGGCTTTACTCACTTCGCTTAACCCCACGGCTTGTTCGTTGGACGCATTGGCGATGTCGGACATCAGGCCATTGACCTTACGCACCGCCGTGACCACTTGCAGCATGGTTTCGCCGGATTCCAGCACTTGATGATTGCCTTGGCCGATTTGCTCGACGGAAGCGGAGATTAACTCTTTGATATCTTTGGCTGCGTTGGCGGCGCGTTGTGCCAGCGAACGAACTTCGCCAGCGACCACCGCAAAGCCGCGGCCTTGTTCACCAGCACGTGCGGCTTCGACCGCAGCATTGAGCGCTAAAATATTGGTTTGGAAGGCGATGCCATCAATAAGCGAAATAATGTCAGCAATTTTTTCGGCGGACTGATTAATGCCAGCCATGGTTTGCATGGTCGCTTCCAGCAATTGACCGCCACGTTCGGCCACATTACGCGCATCTTCGGTCAGTTGATGGGCGGCTTTGGCGTTGTCTGCGTTCATTTTTACCGTCTGAGTCAATTCATCCATGCTCGCTGCGGTTTGTTCTAAGCTGGAGGCTTGTTGCTCGGTTCGGCTGGATAGGTCTTGATTGCCTTGGCTGATTTCATTACTAGCTTGCTGAATGGTTTGCGCGGACAGTTGAATATCCGACAGCATCTCGGTCAGGCGATCGGCGGTCAAATGGCAGGCTTGTTTTAATTCCTCAAACAAGCCGGCATAGGACCCATTGACGCGCTGCGTTAAGTCACCATCTGCAATGGCCTGCAGCACCTGACCGATATCATGCAAACTGCGTCCAGCCATGCTAGTCATCTGATTGACGCCTTGCGCGACTTGCAGCATAAAGCCTGTTTTATCCTGCTCATTGATTTGAATGGAAAAATCGCCTTGTGCCGTGGCTTGAATCACGCGAGCGACTTCTTCTTCGGCTCGTAATTCCATGGTCCGGTCTAACCATTCGACCACAGTGCCAATGCGATGTTGTTGCTCATTAAACACTGGGCTGGCTTTCAGCCGAAACGAGCGGCCACCGATTTTCACGTGAGCTACATGGGTACTTTGCAAGTTATTGATTAACTGTTGTTGATGGTGTGGGTTTTTATGGAATAGATCCATCGAACTGCCAAGCACCTTGTTGACGTCAAAGTGCGGCAAGTCTTTTTGCAAATCCGCGCTGCAATTGCGCAACATGGCTAGCAATGCTTGATTGCAGAACACGATGTTGTGTTTGACGTCGGCGATCATCACGTTGACATCAATGTTGTTCAACGCATCGCGAATACGCAAACTTTCCGTCATTAACCGGGCTTTCTCAGCATCCATTTGATCGCGAAGTTGCGCGGCGGTCTCGGCGGCTTGTTCGTTTTTCAATAAGGTTTGCCGCGCTATATCCAATTGGCCCATCAAGCTGTCAGCAGCAAAGGCGCTTGATGTTTGAGCATGATACTGCCCTTTGGCAATGGCTTGCGCGATTTGGGTCACTTCATTGGGTTCGCCACCGAGCTGGCGCATCACCCGATTGGCGGTTCGAAGCGCCAAGCCAAACGCAAAACACGTGGCGAGGACTAAAGCGCTAATTTCAATGAAATGGGCTTGCGAGGTGGTGGCATCCATCGCGGCGATTTCGGTGCTGGCATATTTTTCTAAGAGGTCGACATACTGTTCGTTACGTTGTTCTAGGTCGCTAAATGCTTGATAAAACGCAGGCATTTTTACTTTTTGTTCGCTGTAATTGGTTAAGCTACCATCCACCGCTTGATCTGCTTGTTGGATATAAGTTTCCAGTGCCGGTTTGAGTTGTTGCATGGCTTGCTTGAGTGCTGGCGCTAAATCGAGCTGCTCATTGGCGTTTAACAACTCTCGAAAGCGCTGCGCATGTTCTTGCACTTCGGTGCGAGTTTCCGCACCTTGGCTTTGCAGAGTTTGTCGTTGTTGGTCGTCGGTCGCCAGTTGCAATTCGGCGCCTGTTAACATGGCTTTGAGCACATCGCCGCGTAGTGCGTCGTGCATCATGTCGGCTTCGATAAAATTGCTGCGGGCACTGGCGATGTTTTGGCTTAACGCGATCGCATCTGCGCGAATATTGTCGCTATACCAACCAGCGATACCGACCAAAAACGCGCCGGCAACGCCAGCAAGTCCGATTTGCAGAAGTTGATTCTTAAAGGATGCCATGGGTAAGTCCTTCTTTGGCTTGGTTTTTTTAAATGCGTGGCCGAGCTTATTGGATTAAGCCTAGCCAACAGTGTTAAAAAAGCCAGCTACCATTGACGTCGGTGGAGTGTTTCGCATTCTGCGCCCTCAAACATGTTCGATATAAAACTGGGCGAAACATGGCAATTGCTTCAAATTAGATGCGAATTATTTACATTTACAATGTTAAACGGTGAAACAGTTGGCGTGCCTGACAGTTTTGTGTATAACGCTTAAAAAGCCTGAACTGGTGTGAAGTGATGACCAAGCCTGTGCAAACGTTAAAAACCATTGCCCAAAAACTGGGTGTATCGACGGCGACCATCTCCAATGCCTTTAGTCGCCCTGATCAGCTGTCCGCTACCTTACGCGAAAAAATCCTCGCGGCGTGTGCGGAAGTCGGCTACATGGGGCCAAACAAGGCGGCACAATCTCTGCGCAGAGGTAGCTCCGGTATCATCGCGGTGGTGTTGTCAGACTCGTTGGAATACATGGTCAGTGACCCGGTCGCCAGCCAGTTTTTAAAAGGGGTGGCGACAGAGCTTGAACGGCACAAACTTAACTTACTGCTGTTTTCTGGCAGTGCGGCAAGCTTGGATTCGATCGCAGATTTTGTCGATGGCTTTATTTGTTACGGTGCACCTCGCAATCTGGCATTAATTGATGAATTAAAGCGTGCTCGCAAACGGGTGTTAACGGTCGATTTTGATTTGCCGGGTCGTCCTTCGGTGAATATCGATAATGAACAAGCAGCCTTTGAAATTGCCAGTCAAGTGGTCACGGCAAGCTCAACCGTGGCGGTGCTTGGGTTACGGCTGATTGACTCACAACTCAGTGGCCCAGTCGGAGATAGTCCGATGTGGGACAATGAAAGCTCGATTGCCCACCGTCGTTTAGATGGGTATTTGCGAGCGGCCGCTCACGCCGGTGTGCAAATATCCAACCAGCAAATTTGGCATATTCCAGTCAGCAGTCAGTTAGTGGCGGAGGATGCGGTCAAGCAAGCGTTAGCGCAATACCCTCGGCCCACGGTGTTGTTATGCATGTCCGACTTAATTGCCTTAAGTGCGATGCGTGTCGCCTTAGCGCAAGGCTTGCGCATCCCGCAAGATATCAAAATCGTCGGTTTTGATGGCATTGAGGAAGGGCTACGCTACAACCCATCGTTAACGTCCGTTTGGCAGTTTAGCGACGCCAAAGGGCGGGCTGCGGTGCAGGCATTCTTAGCGCACAGCGAAGAAAAACAGTGGTTGGCCTACGAAATTCGCCAAGGGGACAGCTGCTAACGCGGCTGCCCTAGTAAGTGTTCAAACTCCGCTTGTGGCAGCGGCTTCGACAGCAAATAGCCCTGAATATAATCACAGCCTGCGGTGGCTAAATAATCCAGTTGTTCTTGGGTCTCTACGCCTTCGGCGGTAGTGATAATATGTAACGACTGCGCCAGTTGTAGAATGTTTTCTAAAATTGCCCGGCCTTTGTCGCTGCTCATCCCGACCTGAATAAAACTCTGATCAATTTTTAAATGTTGCACCGGCAGGCTCAACACCGCTTCCAAGTTGGAATGACCAGTGCCGTAGTCGTCGATGGCGATGCTAATGCCGGCTTTTTGTAGCCTCAACATATTGGCGGTGGTCAATTCAAACTCGTTAATCAAGCTGTATTCCGTCACTTCGATTTCCAGTAAGTGCGGCGGAATATCAAACTCACCGACTTTTTCAAAAATAGTGGCAATGGTTTTTTCTTCACACAAATATTTGGCAGACAAGTTGATGGAGATAGGGAGTACGGTCAGGCCGCGGTCGAGCCATTGCCGAATCGTACGACAGGCTCGGTCAATCACCAGCCGATCTAAGGCTGGCATCAGATGGCTTTGCTCCGCCAGCGGAATAAATATGGCTGGCGAGACAAACTGGCCACGATTGATCCAACGGATCAGTGCCTCCGCCGAGGCCGGTTGGCAGGTTTGCGCATTAAATTTGGGCTGGAACACAAAAAATAGTTCGTTTTGGCGGATCGCTTCTTCCAGCTGATGGCTTAACAAGGCATTGCGTTGGATTTGCTCGGTCCACTGCACGTCGACTTCAATTAAGCTGGCACGTCCTTTTTGTTTCGCTTGGCGCATCGCCAGTTCAAGTTGACGATGTTTGTCGTCCAGATCATCCATCGGCATAAAACTGACAAAACTGCAGCAGTACGACAACTGATAACGACGTCGGTCGAACGCAATCTCTTGGCTTAAGAACGCCGGTAGTTGTTGACGCAACACCAGTGGACTGTCAGTACAGCGCAACAAAAACTCGCCTCCTGACAAACGACAGACGATGCTTTGGTGCAATGGCAGTTGGGCTAACAAGCTGGCGCACGCTTTGATCAGCTCATCACCTGCAGCAAATCCTAACGAATCATTGACGGTACGAATGCTGTCGATATTCACCAGCAGCAATTGGCCGTTGCTATTGTCTTGACCGAGCTGACGTTTAAAGCCCGTTAGATTCAACAGGCCCGTCAATTCGTCATAATAGGCGAGCTTTTCAATCGAACGGCGATATGCAAACTGCTCCGAATTGTCTTTCACAAAGGCGGTATAAATGCGTTGCTGACCTCGCATGTTTTCAGCAATGGTGATTTCAATTGGAAAGGTATCGCCGGAGCGTTTTAAGCCTTCGATATGGCGCAGCTGGTTGATCACCCCATGACGATAACTTTCTTTGTTGGTTTGAAATAGATGGCTGCCGTGTGCCGCACGGAAGGTTGTGGGAACCAAAATCTGCAAATCTTGGAGCAGTAAATCCGCTTTCTGCTCATAACCAAACATGGTAACGGCGCGGTCATTGATCATGATGATCTTACCGCTGGTATCAATACTGATAATGCCATCGGTGGTGCTATCCACCACTTGACTGGTAAAGAGTTGCTCGCGCTGACTGATAAGTTTTTGCTGTTCAAGGGCGTCAAAGGTGGCGTTGAGTAACCCCTCTAAGGCAGAAAATTCGCTGTTGTCGCTGACATGGACTCGCGCGTTGCTATCGCCAGAGGCGTAACTGCGGATCGTTGCAGTGAGATTATGCAAACGACGGTGTAAGCTTTGTCGAGTTAATAAAAAAATCACCAGGGCACATAACAACAAACTACTGACGTACAACACAAAATCGGAAAGTAAGATTTCATTGACCAGCCGATAGGTAGCGCTGCTATCGATCAGTAGATACAAGAAGGCGTGGCGTGGATTGGCATCGGCTCTACCAAAATCAGGTAAGGCCATCAGCACACCGATATGCTGGGGCACTGCTTGATCTACAAAATACAACTGGCCCTGCCGCACATCGGTTAAGGCTTGCACTTGGCGCATCAGCGCAATGTCATGTTGCGCTAAAAACTCCTGTTCCAACGCAATTTGCGACGCGGCAATAATTTTGTAGTCGTGGTTAAAAATGAGCACCTGCTCGACGTCGTCGCGCTCGGCTTTTAACGCGACCCAATCCTGCAAAAAGGCTAAATTGTGTTGCATCATGGCGTTTTGCAAGGTGGGTAACTGCTCGAGTAAGTATCGGGTCACCGCGTCGTTGCTTTGTTGTTCCAAATGTCTACTGGTATGGCCGCTGTGCAGCCAATAGAACAACAACATGCCAAGGAGCAAGATGACACTGGTAACAACCATTGGCACTTGGCTAAAGCGTAACTTCATGGCAATGCCTCCAAATAACGCGGATTTAATAAATCTGCGCATTGGCAGGGGGATGTGATATAGCCTTGTTTCAGCAGTGCCGTTTGATAATGTTCAATCAGCATGGACGTTTTGGCTCTGTCCCGGAAAAATGCCAGTTGTTCATTGCGGTCGGGGATGCCCATCTCCGAAAAGGTGAGCATCAGTTCGGTGTCGGCCAGTTTCATCCGACGGTTTAACAATGGTAAATGGGCTGGAAGGTCTTTTTTGATTCGAAGCAGTGTTTGCTCGTAGGCAAACAAGGTGCGGATCAGATCTTGATCGCTGAATGCACGGTTCGGGCCTTTGCGAGCAATCAGTACGTCAACGATTTCGCCTGGTAGTTGTTTGCTACTAAAGATGCTGTGACCGCCTTGCTGTAGCACCTTGGATTTTTCAGGTTCGAAGGTGATCACAGCATCAACTTTGCCTTGTTGCATCGCTTGGGCATGTTCAGACACCCCCATGCTAACCACGGTGACGTCGTTTGGCTGAAGCTGGTGCATTTCCAACAACCGAGACAATACAAATGCGCCTAGGGCACTTTCTTCGACGCCAATCCGTTTGCCTTTGAGATCCTGCACACTCTGGATGTCGCGACGGGCAAGCACCTGATCGGCGCCGTTGGAGAAATCGAAAATCCAAATCACTTCAATGGGCTCGCCCGACGCGGCAAGACGCACGGCTTCGTCCAACGTCACAGCAGCAAGGTCAATCACGCCTTTTTGAAAACCACTGATCACTTGACTGGCGGAGCGGTACTCGACGAGTTGCACTTTCGGTTCGTGAAACACCGCCAAGTCGCGGGCTAAATACAACGGTTCATAGCCGGGCCAGACATTGGTGCCAATACGTAGCGTGGGTTCTGGCGCGGGTTGGCAGGCACTGAGCAGGGCGGCAAGCAAAAGGCTGCCAAGCCTGACCATTCGCTGAAGCCATCCCCCCCAACGACTAACACTTTGCCCTGTTCGCATGCACAACCTCCGCCTGTAGTTACTTGATGCTACCTATTCCTTCGGTAGTTCTCTAGCAATACCACAAATAAATCAGAAGGTTAACAATAGTACAATTTCAAAGTGATGAAATTTTCGACTGCCTTACAGGCTGCTAACAGTCAGCTTAACAACAGGGTTCGCTTGGCTGTGGCGCTGTGGTGTCGAGGGCACAACATTCGGCAGTTAAAAAAGCTAACAACAACTGGATTTGTGCAAAATTCAATTGGCAATACAAGGTACGGCCGTCGCGTTGTTGGGTCATCAAGCCGGCTTGGCTGAGCCGACTTAAGTGATGTGACAAGGTGGACCCCGGAATATCCAATTGGCTTTGAATATCGCCTACCGCCATGCCTTGGTGGCCCGCGCGCACGAGCAAACGGAAAATACTCAGGCGAGTGGTGTGGCCGAGTTCGGCCAATTGACTGGCGGCAAGTTCAAGTTGCACTGTGTTCTCCAAAACGGGATGCGTGGTCCCAGTGTATCGGGGCTATGCTGGAGATTCTAGCTTCTATATTTCCAGAATTATAGAAATACTCGTTGACAGTTCGAAGTTTGTCGAATTATTATCATTTCTATATTTATCGAAATATCTGGTTTTTTTAATCTACCGCAATACATGCTGGTTTGCTGCGCGTGAGAATGCTGACAGCTTTCAGCGATGTAGGCGCCAGTACCGCTTGAGTGCGCATAGTTTTTTTGCACTGTGTTGTTTCATCGGTGGGGGCTTTATTTTCTGAGCCTTGTGGGTGAGGCCTATGCGGCATGCTCCCCAGCGTAGTTTATTAGGATCTTTGCATGAACAATCGACTAGGTCACAGCGTTGAACAGATCCAGCAGCAGATGGCCGACTGGCAGTTGGGGTTGTTGGGCGAGGCGGGGGCATTTTTGCCTGCGCCCGTGTCATTCACGCCATGGCAACTGACGTCGAGTGCTTGGTCGCAGGCGCTTGAAATCGCCGCTGGCTTGACGGAGCTGTTGCAAAAACTGACCGATAATCCGCAGCTGTTTGCCGATGCGTGCGCCGGGTTGTTGCGAAGTCACAGCGTGCCTGGCGAACTGACACGTCGCTTATCGGCCAGCGGCTTTTTTGCCGGCTCCAGGTTGCAAAGCACGGCCGTGAGTTTGATGCGCCATGATCTGTTGCTGGATCAGCAAGGTCAGTGGCGCTGGGTAGAATCCAATAGCATTGCCGCTGGCATGGGACCACTTAATCAGCGCTGGTTACAGCTGGCGCAGCAGTTATTGCCTGATACCACGGCCAAGGCGGCGGCAAACCCTGCGGCAGAGCGTCAAGGGGCGCTGCTTGCGGCGGCGGCGTGGCGGCAAGCTCGGCGGCGCCAAGCCGCGTGTCATTACGACGAGCATCACCACGACCACCATCCAGCAACGCCAGAGCAAGCCGCAACGCTGGTGTTTGTCGTCACGGCGGATGAAGACAATGTGTATGACCAGCAGCTACTCGCCAACGCCATCGCGGCGCATGGCGTGACCGTGCGCCGGCTGACCTGCGCTGAGCTTTTGACTTGTCAGCTCGACGCCGCCAAGCGCCTGCGTCACCCCGATGGCAGCGTGTTGGACTTGCTGTATTGGCGCACGGGCTACAATCCTGGTGATTATCCGCAGCCATCGGCGCAACCGCTGTGGCAATGGCGCCAGCAGCTGGAAAACGCCGATGTAGCGCAGTGTCCGACCATGGCGCTGCAGTTGGTGTCGAGCAAATATGTACAAGCCTGGCTCAGTCAGCAGCTGTTAGACAAGGCGTTACGAGCGCAGTTGGCGCAGCAGTTAGGCATTGCAGCGTCGCGGCTGGAGCTGCTGGCCGCTGCTTGTGTGCCGCAGCGGCTGGTGCAGCAGCTTGACACCGCAACGTTGGCCGAGCTGTTGGCCGCCGGTTGGTGGTACAAGCGTCAAGACGAAGGTGGTGGCAATGTGGCGCAAGGTGATGATGCGCTGCGCTGGGCGGCGCATGCCGATGCTGCGGATTTGTTGATGGCGCCTATTCACAGTGTGCAGCGTCAATCCCCACAACGCTGGCTGCGCCATGGGCAATGGCATGAACCCAGCGCCGTCATCTCTGAGCTGGGCATCTTTAGCGCCTCGCCGGGCTTGGATGCTGCTGGCGTCTCGGCTATGCAACCGACTGTGCAACCGGCGATACAACCAAAAATGCAACAGGCCGTGGCCAGCTACGCTGGGTATCTGCTGCGCAGTAAACCGGCCATGCAGCTGGAAGGTGGCGTGCATCGTGGCGGCGCCGTGCTGGATTTAGTAGGGATTGACCAATAACCACCCCCGTCTAACCACGACATTCGCTTTGCTGCTAGCCCCTTGCTCCTAGTTCAGTGCCGCGCTCGAAGCTGCTCGCTCGTCCCTGTCGCCCCTTGAACATATACGGTAAATCGAATATATTCCCAGCCATATATGTTAGCGATTGGATCTCTTGATGCTCACTCCTCTGGAATTTTTCAAACTGCTGGCCGATGACACGCGCTTGCGCTGCTTGCTGCTGTTGGTGCAAGAAGGCGAGTTGTGTGTTTGCGAACTGATGACGGCGTTAGACGAGTCGCAGCCGAAAATCTCCAGACACTTGGCCTTATTGCGTGACGCCAAGTTGCTGCTCGACCGTCGCCAAGGCCAATGGGTATTTTATCGGTTAAACGAGGCCGCCCCCGCCTGGGCATTGGCAACATTGCAGCAGGCCTGCCAAGGCCAATCCGAACAATTGTGCGCCATGCAGCAGCAACTGTGCCGCATGGGCGACCGACCGCAGCGCTGCTGCTAACAGGAGCAAACCATGACGCATCCGTTTGATGCTTTAGCGCTGGGTGATGCCAGCTTGTTGTTAACGCCATGCCCAGGCACTCGCGGTGTGGCCTTGCAGAGCTCGTTGCAGCAGTTGCAACAGGCCGGTGCGGTTGGCGTGTTAACTTTAATGCCCACGCATGAACTGCAAGCGTTGCAAGTGGCAGCGCTGGGGGAGACTTGTCAGCAGTTAGGCCTGCGCTGGTGGCATGCACCGATTGACGATGATGCAGCGCCTGCACACGACTTTGCCGCGGTATGGCCAGCGATCGCCGCCGAGGTGCAGCAGTTGCTCGACCAAGGGCAGTCAATTGCCGTGCATTGCAAAGGAGGTTCGGGCCGCACTGGGTTGGCCTGTGCCTTGTTATTGGATGCCCGCGGCGACGCCGATGCCAAAGCCAAGGTGCAAGCATTACGCCCCTATGCCTTAACCAACGCGGCGCACCAAGCCTATTTTGCCGGTGTGCGACAAACCCGCTAACGCCGCTACGCCCCAAAATACTAAAAAAATACGACAAAAAATACGTTCTAGTTAGACCTGCGGCATAAAAAACCGTCATTGGAGAGAGTGAGATGTCAGAGAAAAAAACCATCAAAGTTGGCATTAACGGCTTTGGCCGCATCGGCCGTTTGGCGCTGCGCGCGGCGTGTGATTGGCCGGAGTTTGACTTTGTGCGTATCAATGACCCCGCTGGCGATGCCGCCACCTTTGCCCACCTGCTGACCTTTGATTCGGTGCATGGCCGTTTCCAGCACGAAGCGCGCAGCGAAGGCGATACCATCGTCGTTGGCCGGCACCGCGTGGCGGTCAGTGCCAATAAAACCATCGAAGCGACCGATTGGTCGGACTGCGATTTGGTGCTGGAATGCTCCGGCAAGATGAAAAGCACCGAGCAGCTCAACAAATACCTAGCGCAAGGCGTCAAACGCGTGGTGGTCAGTGCGCCAGTCAAAGAGCCGGGCGTACTCAACGTGGTGATGGGGGTGAATCATCAGCTCTTTGATGCCAACAGCCATCGGATTGTCACCGCCGCGAGCTGCACCACTAACTGCTTAGCGCCGGTGGTGAAGGTGATCCATGAAGCAATTGGCATTCGCCACGGCATGATCACCACCATTCATGATTTAACCAATACCCAATCGATTTTGGACACGCCGCATAAAGACTTGCGCCGCGCCCGCGCCTCGGGCAGCAGTTTAATTCCAACGACGACCGGTTCGGCGACCGCCATTACCGAGATTTTCCCAGAGCTGAAAGGCCGCTTAAATGGCCATGCCGTGCGTGTGCCGCTGGCCAATGCTTCGCTGACCGACTGCGTGTTTGAGCTCGAGCGCGCGGTGACCGTCGAGGAAGTCAACGGCTTATTAAAAGCCGCCGCCGACGGTGAACTGCGTGGCATTTTGGGCTACGAAGAGCGACCTTTGGTGTCGATTGATTACAAAACCGACCCGCGTTCGAGCATTATCGATGCCTTGTCGACCATGGTCGTGAACGGGACTCAGTTAAAACTATACGCCTGGTACGACAACGAGTGGGGCTATTCGAACCGCACGGTTGAGCTGGCGCGTTTGGTTGGACTTGCCGGTTAACGTCAGCGCGCTGCAGTCTCGGCGCTGTGCCAACTGCGGGTGCGAGTGAGCCGCCGACCGATGACAAGCAACAGGAGCACGCCTTGATGACGCGAACGACACGACCGACAAACACGCCACCGGCAACTGGCCTGCGCGACTATCTGCTGGTGACCGCCAATTACTGGAGCTTCACGCTCAGTGATGGCGCGCTGAGGATGTTGGTGCTGCTGTTTTTTTACCAGCAAGGCTATTCGCCTTTGGCGCTTGCCAGTTTGTTTTTGTTGTATGAACTGTTTGGCGTCGTGACCAACTTGGTGGGCGGCTACTTAGGCGCGCGGCTTGGCCTGAATAAAACCATGCAGCTGGGCCTTGGGTTGCAGGTGCTGGCGCTTGGTATGTTATTGGCGCCGCTGCCTTGGCTGACGGTGCCCTATGTGATGGTGTCGCAAGCCTTGTCGGGCATCGCCAAAGACCTGAATAAAATGAGCGCCAAAAGCGCGATCAAGCTGCTGCTGCCCGAGCAGGCGCAAGGCCGCTTGTATCGTTGGGTCGCGCTGTTGACCGGTTCGAAAAATGCCATGAAAGGCATCGGCTTCTTTTTAGGCGGTGTGTTATTGGCGGCGTTTGGTTTTCAAGGGGCGATCGCTGGCATGGCTGGCGCACTTGCGCTGGTGTGGCTTGGTAGTTTGTGGCTGCTGCCCAACGACTTAGGCCGCAAGCGCTTCAAACCCAAATTTACCGAGTTGTTTGCCAAAAGTGCGGCCATTAACTGGCTGTCGGCGGCGCGGTTGTTTTTGTTTGGCGCCCGTGACGTTTGGTTTGTGGTGGCGTTGCCGGTGACGCTGGCCAGCCAATTTGGCTGGTCGCAGCAAAGTATCGGTAGTTTTTTGGCGCTGTGGGTGATTGGTTATGGCGTGGTGCAAGCCTTGGCGCCAAGCATCACCGGCCACCGAGGTGCGGCAGGCGACACAGCCAGCGCGGCGCATGCCCAAGCGAATACGCACCTCGACAGCCACGGCGCCTTTGGTTGGGCGCTGGCACTGTGCGGCATACCAGCGCTGTTGGCGCTGGGTTTACAGCGAACGCCAGCGGATGTTGTGCTTGCTGGCATGGCGGCCCCAGAACTGCTGTTGCTGGGCGGCTTGTTGCTGTTTGGCGCTGTGTTTGCCATCAATTCATCGCTGCACAGCTATTTGATTGTCAAATTCGCCGCGCGTGATGGCGTGTCACTCGACGTTGGTTTTTATTACATGGCCAATGCCTTGGGGCGGCTAGTTGGTACCTTACTTTCAGGCGCCGTACTGCAAGCGGCGGGGTTTGCGGCGGTGCTTTGGGTTAGTAGCGCCATGTTGCTGGTGGCGGTACTGGCGAGCTGGCGGCTAAGTCGCTTGCCAGCGGCAACTGAATCAACAGAGGCTAAAGACTGATGCATCAGGTGAACAGCGGGAACAATCAAGCAACCACTTCATTTGTAAACCTTTGGCAAATCTGGTGGATTTTCTTGCGCTTAGGCTGCACCAGCTTTGGTGGGCCCGTGGCGCATCTAGCATTTTTTCAAACCGAATTTGTCGAGAAACGGCGTTGGTTAAGCGCCAGCGCTTATGCGGAATTAGTCGCCTTGTGTCAATTTTTGCCAGGTCCTGCATCGAGCCAAGTCGGTATGGCGCTTGGCTGGCAACAAGCGGGTTGGCGCGGCGCGCTGCTGGCGTTTGCCGGTTTCACCTTGCCATCGGCCTTGTTGCTAATGGCCGCGGCCATTGGCTTATTGCATGGCGCCGTGCTGAATGCTGGGGCGCAGCTGGGGCTGTTGCTGGTGACCATGGCGGTGGTGGCGCAGGCGCTTTGGACTATGCAACGCAGTTTATGCAGGGGCTTACGTGAACGGGTGCTTGCCTTGGTGGTGGCGGGATGTTTGCTACTAACTGGCGGCGGGTTGTTGTGGCAGTTGCTGCTGATGCTGTGCGTGGCTCTGCTTGGTGTAGCTCTGCATGGTGTGGTGTGGCAGCGCGGCGACCGACAACATAGCGCTGTTAGTGCCCAACCGTCTTCTACAGCCGCGGTCAGTGCGGCGACACAGCCGTCGAGCGCAGCGCCTGCGCCATCGCTGGTGTTATCGCATCAGTGCCAAGAGCAATCAGATCAGCGCCAAGGGTTAACGACTCAGGGCAAAACGCGGCTGGCGATGGTGTGTTTGGGGTTACTGACAGGCTTGTTGTTGCTGACGCCATGGTTGGCGCAGCAATGGCCCGATAGTTTGTTGCTGCAATTAACCGATCGGTTATTACGCGCCGGCAGCTTAGTGTTTGGCGGCGGACATGTGGTGTTGCCGTGGCTGCATAGCGAATTTGTTGGCAGTGGCCTAGTCAGTGAACAGCTGCTAGCCAGCGGGTATGGCATGACGCAAGCCATGCCTGGGCCTTTATTTAGCGTGTCGGCGCTGCTGGGCACCGCCAGCAGTTTAGCGGCGGGGGCCAGTCCGCTGGTGGCGGTGGGCTACGGCATTTGGGCACTGCTGGTGATGTTTTTACCAGCCTGGTTGCTGGTGCTGGCCGCCATGCCGTATTGGCAACAGCTGCGCGCGCAACCGCGGCTACAAGCCATGCTGCAGGCAGTGAATGCGGCGGTGGTGGGGTTGTTGCTAGTGGCTTGGTTGCAGCTGTGGCCAAGCCTGCTGGCATCGCCGCTGCTTGCAAACGGTAGTACCTCAGCGCAGGGCTTTTGGTCAGTGCAGGGCTTTTTGTCGGCGCAGGGCAGTGTCGCCTCGCTGGGCGCGGCGGTGTGCGCTTTGGTGAGTCTTACTTGGCTGTTGCAGCAACGCTGGTTGCCGGTGTGGGGCTTGGTGGCTCTTGCCGCGGCGGTGGGGCAGTGGCTGGGGCGTTAAACCTGCCGCAGATAGGCGGTCTACCACTTGCGTTGATACAAGTCTAAACGCCTACTGCGGTTCTTCAGCGAAAAGCGCGAACAGCGCCAAACGAGGCTCAGCCAGCGCGGCTTGGCCGTGTGGTTAATTCAGCTTGGCGCGAAAGCCCTTGATCCGCTGCAATGCATTAAACACCGGCGTAGCCATCATAGTGGTGACAATGGTCATCAGCACAAGCACCGAAAACAGCGCTGGGGTGATCACGCCATTTTGTAGCGCGATATTGAGCAAAATCAGCTCCATCATGCCGCGGGCGTTCATCAGCACGCCGACTGATAAACTCATCGCATGGTTTTCACCACAGACGCGCGCGGCGAGGTAACAAGCCAAGGCTTTGGCGGCGATCGAGGCGATAATCACCACCAAGCTGACGTACAACAGCACGCCTTGCCCTAGCAACGACAAATCAGTTTTTAAGCCAGAAATAGTGAAAAACAGCGGCACCAGCGCAAATAACACCAAGGGTTGCAGCCGCTCCGTCAGCCGCTGTGCCAACTGACCCCGTGGCATGGTTACGCCCAGCAAGAAGCCACCAAACACCGCGTGCAAACCAATCCATTCGGTGAACATCACGCTGCCAACCCACATCACGGCAACCACCATCAACAGACGCGGCGTTAAACGAGTGTCCTTTTGGTACCAGCGCTCCAGCAGTTCAGCTTTACGTTTGACCAGCGTCAGCATGATGCAGGCAAACAGCGCCGCGCCAACCACCGCTTTGACAAACAACATATCGTCGCCGCCAAAACTGGCCAATAACAAAGCCATTAAGCTCCACGCCGCGACATCGTCAATCGCGCCCGCAGCGAGCACCAAAGTACCTAGTTTGGTATTGGCTAAACCTTGTTCGTGAATGACCCGTGCCAACATCGGAAAGGCGGTGATCGAAATGGCCGCGCCCAAAAACAGCGTGGCTTGCGTCAGCGTAATGCGTTCGGCAAACAAGCCGCCCAGACCGTGTAACCAACCAGCTAGCAACACCGCCGCGATAAACGGCGCGATGATGCCGGAGGCTGATACTGCCGCAGCACTGCGCAGTTTACTTTTAAACATCGAGGTGTCGAATTCAAGCCCGACCAAAAACATGTACAAGCCAATGCCCACTTGGGCGCCGATTTGCAGCAAAGGCCGCGCGTCGGCGGTAAATAGCTGTTGTTGTAGGTCTGGTGCGATGGCGCCAAACAGCGTCGGACCTAACAAAATACCGGCGATCATCTCGCCAACCACCCGCGGTTGACCAAGTTGGATTGCCAGCCAGCCGACGATCCGAGCCACCACCAAAATGACGATAAACTGCAGCATTAAACCGCTCAAACCGGCTGGTAAATGTTCCAAGCAAAGCTCCTTCGACGGACACGCGGCCGAACATTCGCTCGGCAAGAGTTAGCACAATGTGAGTTCAGTACCACACGCAGCGTCGATTGCGGTCGAATCAACAGCGATATAAACACAGCACTATAACGGCGGCGGATTGTACAAAGCTTGTGTGACAAATGCTATCGTCATGCGGTCAGTCCGCGGTGCGTTCCGTTCAAGGCCATTGCGTCATATGAAGGAGAGGTGATGCAGCTTGCAAAGTTACGTAGTTTAGGCCCTAAATCGCAGCAAATGCTGCTCGATGCCGGTATTTTTAGTTATCAGCAGCTGCATGCGCTTGGCGCGGTCAATGCGTACCGGCAGGTCAAAGCCGTGTGCCCGAAGGCCAGTTTGAATTTGTTGTGGGCGCTGGAATCGGCGCTGACTGGTATGCCTTGGCAAGAGGTTGCGCGTTGGCAGCGTGAGCGGTTATTGGCGGAGCTTGCTGCGACTGACAATGAAGCTTGATAGTCCGCAGCGCCCAGCGTTTTATAAGCCATCCAGAGGTTCGGATCTGCCAGCACTGGAGAGCGCAGAATTCAGCCGCGCTGCGGTTCGCGGCACCAACGAAACTCCATTTGCCGTGCTGTGGCTACGGCCAGTGCGTCGCTGGCAAAGTGCGCCACCAATTCCAAACTCAAATCAATGCCCGCCGAAATGCCGCCGGAGCTCCACAGCTGCAAGGTGTTGACCGCAGCTGTGGCTGGTTGTGGCCAACTGGCATGCAGATACCGCACCTCGCGTTGCACAGTCAGCGCCGGGAACAACTGCGCTAATTCGGCTTGGTCTTCCCAGTGCGTGGTTACCGGCACGGCCAACTGCGGCAAGGCTTGCGCCAGCAAAAACACGCCAGTGCAAACACAAGCGATCTGACCTTGCGTCGCCGCGTGCTGTTGAATAAACGCCCGCAGCGCTGGGTCTTGCATTGCATCTAAATGATACCCGCCTGGCAGCAGCAACAAATCCAGTGCTGGGCAATTATCAAGGCCTACGGCGGCGGTCATCGGAAAACCGGCGCGCGCGGCGACAACGCCCGGCTGATTGGCCAGCAAACACATCTCAAAGGGGGCGGGCACTTGCTCGCTGCCATGCGCACTTTTGGCCAGCCGATTGGCCACACGATTAGCGGTGGTAAAGACCTCAAACGGGCCGGCCACATCCAGAACTTCCACCTCAGGGTACAGATAAATACCAATGCGCATCGCAGCTCCATTCGTCAATCAGCGGTAACCACAGGCTGCCTGAGCGAGCAGCCACTCGCAAGCGGCGGTTTGGAAACAGTGTGGACAAAAATGCAGCGATAAAAACTTTGTGTTTATTTTCTACTCAGCCTTGACGCCTTTAAAAATTGGAGGTAAAACGATTAAGTTAAGAAGGTTGAAAAATTATAACCCGTCGAAAAAAGCAACAGCGAACGCTCTATCATGGCTAAGGCTGTTTTTTTTGGAGATGAAACTTAAACGATTAAGTAAAAACTACGCATCGATTCCCCAAATCTACTACGCTGTTGGGGTCTGGTTGCGAAATGGCCTTCTACCAGAAACACCGTAAACACAACAAGTCGACAAGGGATATCCAGATGAGAACAACACTCTTCAAACCAGCCTTGATCTCAATTGCAGTTTCGACCGCAATTTGGGCGGTACCTGGGACCGCACAAGAGAAAAAAGCTGAAAAAGCGTCTGACGTTGAAGTCATTCAGGTCAGTGGTATTCGTGGCTCGCTGATCCGCGCCCAAGCGGAAAAGATGGAAAATACCTCCATCGTCGAAGCCATTTCTGCCGAAGATATCGGTAAATTGCCAGATTCATCCATCGCTGAGTCGCTGTCACGCTTACCAGGCCTTGCCGGTGAACGCGTTGGCGGTCGTACTTCAGGTATTTCGGTGCGCGGCTTTAAAGAAGATTTCACCGGTACATCGTTAAATGGCCGCGAGCTGATTGGTATCGGTGACAACCGTGGCGTTGAATACGACTTGTATCCGTCAGAAATCATGACCGGCGCCACCATTTACAAAACCACCGATGCCAGCTTAATGGTGCAAGGCATCGGCGGTACTGTGGACTTGCGTACTGCGCGGCCACTGCAAGCCAAAGAAACGCTGACCTTAAACGGCGTGTATGAAGTCAATCAACGTGACTCTGACAACCCGGAGTATGACAACAAGGGCAAACGTTTCTCGTTGTCGTTTGTTGAGAAATTTGCCAACGATACCATTGGTTTAGCGGTTGCGGCGGCAACCACCGATTCGCCAAACAACCAACGCAAATATGGCGTCTGGGGTTACAGTAAAAACGATGCTGGCCAGTTGTTACCAACAGGTTTGGATACCCAATCGATCAGCACCAAGTTAGAGCGCGATACGGTCTCTGCGGTGTTGCAATATCAACCGAATGAAAAACTGGATGTGGTGCTGGATGTCCTAGACATCAACTATGCCGATTCTGGTGTATTGCGCGGTTTCATTGAGCCGTTTTCATCGGCCAATGTCACTGGCTCAGGTGTGAATTCCAAAGGCACGCAAATCAATGCCAACCCAGTGCTGCGGACAGATCCGCTGCAAAAAGATGGTGATTTGTCAGCCTATGGCTTGAACGTGAAATATCAATTAAATGACAAATGGGAAGCGGTGGTTGATATCGCACGCAGCGAATCGAGCAAACGTGACCTGCGTGGTGAATCCTATGCCGGTTTGGCACGTTCAGGTGCTTTGAATTCGTCGCAATTTGGTTCGCGTGAATTTGAAATGAGTGCCGATGGTATTTTCTTCACCAAGCTGACGGGCTTAGGCGCGTTTTCAAACCCAGCCGCCTTACAACTGACCGGCCCACAAGTGTGGGGTGGTGGTATGGCTAATATCGCCAGCCAATTCCAGACCAATGTGTTGCAAGCCAATGGCCAGCCGTTTAGCTATTTCAACGCGCAAGACGGTTTCTTGAACTACGCCGATTTTAGCGAAGAGTTAAACACCTACCGTGCTGAAGTCACCGGTGAAGTGGAATTAGGCCCTATTCACAAGTTAACTGTCGGCGCTAACTACAGCGATCGCTTCAAAGACAAGCAAAACAAAGGTTTCTTTGCCACGGCAAAAACCTACCCATCGTCAGGCCCAATCCCAACTAATTATCTGTACAACGGCTTGGCAGATTTAACCTGGGCTGGCTTGGGTTATGTGGTGGCTTATGATGGGTTTGCGCCATACCGTGATGGTTTTTATAAACTGAACGACGCAGGCTTGTTAGAGCCGGATCGCTTAGGCGACACCTATGATGTCAGCGAAAAAGTCACCACGCTTTACACCAAAGGTGATTTTGAAACAGAGATCGCAGGCAAGCCAGTGACTGGTAACGTCGGTCTGCAGTACGTCAAATCCAAACAAGGTTCGATGGGTTACACCGGTATCGTTGGCGCTAACTTTGCGGTCTGTGATACCAACAATGACAAGCAAGTGGATGCCAGCTGTGTCACCGACATCAGCACGTCCTACAACCATGTGTTGCCAAGCTTGAACGTCAGCGTGGAAATTCTGGACAGCCAGTTTATCCGGTTTGCTGCGAACAAAACGATTAGCCGTGCCCGCATCGACCAGATGAAAGCATCCGGCTTTGTGAAGTTCGACCAAAACATCGATTTGATCACCATCCCAGATAGCGAAGCCGCGGTGAAACAATATGGTTCGCCTTGGTCGAAATTTGCCGGTAACCCACTGCTTAAACCGCTGGAATCGAACAACTTCGATTTGAGTTATGAAAACTACTTTGAAGACGAAGGTTATGTGTCGGTCGCGGTGTTCTACAAAGATTTAGTGAACTGGACACGTGATGGCAACAAGCTGATCAACTTCACCAATGACGAAACCAATGGCGGGGCGAATTATTTCATCCCAGGGTTCCACGACCGGATCATTGACCAAGCAGGCAAGTACGGCCCAGCGGATATTTTCTACGCCGCAGGCAGTAAAGCCACACCACCGAAATACGGTACTTTCTCCTACTTCGAAGATGGTTTAACGGGCTCTGTGAAAGGTGCCGAGTTAACGGCCAACGTACCGCTGAACAAAGTGGCGCAAGTGCTCGATGGCTTTGGTGTGGCAGGTTCGGCGACCGTGTTAGATGCGACACTGGAAGATGGTTCACGCATTCCAGGTCAATCGGACAATACCTACTCGCTGACCGCCTACTACGAAAAAGCAGGCTTTGAATTCCGTGTCGCCGGTACCCGCCGTTCGGATTTCTTGACCTACCAACGTGGTGGTTCGAACAAGATTGAAACAGCCAGCCGCAATGCGGTGACGCTGGTGGATGCGCAAATTAGCTACGACTTTGCCGAGAGCAATTACGCATCGTTAAAAGGCTTACGTGTATCGCTGCAAGGTACCAACCTGACCGATGTGGACGAAGAAACCGTGGATAGCAACGGCATCGTCACCACGCGTCGTCAGTTTGGCCCAACATACATGTTGAACTTCAACTACGCCTTCTATTGATAACCGACCCCGGTGCAAAGACCCCGATAGTTCTGCACAAACTGTTGGGGTCTTTTTTTCAGCACCCGTTGCCAAGGGCAAGACCCTTGTGCCAGCGTAGCCAGTGACAGTCCGAAAATCACAAAGAAGGAAGGGGTGATGCAACCAGCCGTAAAAAAAGTGGTGATTGTAGGCGGTGGAACCGCCGGTTGGATGGCCGCAGCGTTGTTGAAAAAAGTGCTGTTGACCGCCGTCGATGTCGAATTGGTCGAGTCCGAGGAGATAGGCATTGTCGGTGTGGGCGAAGCCACCATACCTCCTATTCAAATTTTTAATCAATACATGGGCTTTGATGAACGTGAGTTCTTACGCGACACCCACGCCACCATCAAATTAGCCATCAAATTCGAAAACTGGCGCGTACCAGGCGACAGTTATTTTCATACCTTTGGCGCACCCGGGGCGCAGCTTGGTTTTACCTCATTTCAGCATTATTGGCACAAAGCCAAGCAGCTTGGCCTTGCGCAGTCATTGTGGGATTTTGACCTGAATTACCTGTGTTGCCAGCAGGAAGCATTTAACATCATCAAAACGCCCAACCCACTGTATGAAGTGCCCTACGCCTATCATTTTGATGCCACCTTGTATGGCCGGTTTTTGCGAAAAATAGCGGAGCAACAAGGCGTTGTTCGCACCGAAGGCATGATTTCACAGGTAACACAACACGCCATTACTGGCGATGTGGAAAGCTTGTGGTTACGGGATGGTCGGCAAGTTCGTGGCGATTTGTTTATCGACTGCTCCGGTATTCGTGGTTTGTTAATCAAGCAAGCGCTGAATGTGCCGTACGAGGATTGGAGCCATTATCTGCCCGCCAACTCAGCTTTGGCGGTACCAAGCGAGCGCCATGAAACGACCAAACCTTTCACCCGCAGTATTGCTCATCATGCCGGTTGGCAATGGCGTATTCCGCTGACGCATCGCAATGGCAATGGCATTGTGTATAACTCGGAATTTTTATCCGACGATGAAGCCGCGTCGATTTTAGTCAATAACCTCGATACCAAGGCGTTGGCAGACCCCCGCAAAATCAGCTTCACCACTGGGCGCACCACCGAGCAGTGGCATAAAAACGTGGTGGCGGTCGGGTTGTCCAGTGGCTTTTTGGAACCGCTGGAATCGACCAGTATTCATCTGATCCAATCGGCCATTGTGCGTCTGCTGAAGGTGTTCCCGCATCAGGGCATTGATGCCAGTTTGCAGCAGTTTTACAACCAAGATTCCAAAAGCGAATTTGAGACCATTCGTGACTTTATTATCTTGCATTACCACGTCAACGAACGCCATGGCGACAAGTTTTGGGATCACATGCGACACATTCAGGTGCCAGAGCGGCTAGCCCAGAAAATTGCGCTGTTTCGCGACAATGGCCATGTGTTTAACGATCATAACGATATTTTCCGTGATGCGTCTTGGATCCAAGTCATGCTGGGGCAAGGCATAGTGCCGCGTGACCATCACCCGTGCGTCAATGCCATTCCAGACGCGGTGCTGTTGCAAACGCTGGCGCAAGTTCAGCAAGCAAAACAACAACCGCTGACGCAAATGTTGGCACATGATGAATTTATCCGCCGCTACACCGCGGCGAGCTCATAAGGCTGGAGAGACCCTCAATGCGTGTGATGCGTGTGGTGCGAGGCATGGGCAGCGCTGTGATCGCGATTGGTTGGTTATGCAGTAGCCTGAGTTTTATGCTGCAGGCAAGCCCCCTAACGACCAGTACGTCAGCGCAACAAATAGCTGTGACGCAAGGCAACTGGCAGTTGCAATCGCCGGATGGACAGGTGCAGTTGCAGCTGACGTTGTCGTTAGATGGCTTGCGGTATCAAGTGCAGTATCAGCAACAGCCGATCATCCGGCCCTCGTTGTTGGGGCTGCAATTCGTCGGTCAACCTCGGCTGCAACAGCAACTCGCGGCCACGGTCGCCACACGCGATGCCGATCTGCAATGGCAAACCGTCTGGGGGCAACGCAAAACGGTGCGAGACCATTATCGCGAGCTGACGCTGAATTTGCATGAAACGGCAACCCTATCCACGCATCCAGCGCGCAAACTTTCGCTGGTGTTTCGTGCTTACAACGATGGCGTGGCCTTTCGATATGTGATGCCAGCGCAACCGGCGCTGAGCCAGCCGTGGCAGCTGGAGCGTGAACTGACCGAGTTTAACTTTGCGCAAAACTTTAAAGCTTGGTGGCTGCCGGTGCGCTCACTTAGTTACGAATATCCGTATCAGATGTCGGCGCTCAGTGGCATCGACAACGCGCACACGCCGCTGTTGCTATTAGGCCGCGATGTGGCGGTCAGCATTCACGAAGCCGATTTAACTGACTATGCCGCGATGACGGTTCAAGCGACCAACGACAACACCTTGGCCTTTCGCGCCGATTTAATTCGATGGCACGGCCAAACTGCCGACCCTGTAGCCAGTGGCAACAGTGCGCTGGGCAGTGTGGCGGTCAAAGGCCCAGCGCTTGCCGGCACTCAGCAATTTCAAAGCCCGTGGCGCACCATTTCATTGGGCCAAAACGAAGTGGCGCTGCTTAATTCCGACCTGATTTTAAACTTAAACGACCCGCTGCCAGAAGGCACCGACACCTCGTACATCAAGCCCGGCAAATACATCGGCATTTGGTGGGAGATGCATATCGGTGAAAAAGACTGGTCGCCGGGTCCTATGCAAGGCGCCACCACAGCACGAGCCAAGCAATATATTGATTTTGCCGCCAAACATGGCATTGATTCGGTGCTGATCGAAGGTTGGAACCAAGGCTGGGAAGGGCAGTGGTGGCAACGGCCACCGACCTTTAGTTTTACGAAACCCGTGCAAGGTTTTGCTTTTGACGAGGTACTGGCGTACGCCAAAGCGCGCGGCGTGGCGCTGATTTCGCACCACGAAACAGCCGCTGGCGTCAGTTATTACGAAGCTCGGATGAACGAGGCCTACCAGTTTTTACAAGACCGCGGCATTCACAGCATTAAAACCGGGTATGTCGGCAAAAAGCTGGATGCCGATCTAAACAAAGACGGTACTGGCGAGTGGCACGATGGCCAATTTATGGTGCAGCATCAACAACATGTGGTGGAACTGGCGGCCAAACATCAGCTGATGGTCAATGCCCACGAAACAGTCAAAGACACCGGGTTAAGCCGCACTTACCCCAACATGATGTCACGGGAAAGCGTGCGCGGCATGGAATACAACGGCGGTAGCCCCGACACCGGCAATGCACCGGACCACACGGTGATCATTCCCTTTACCCGTGGTTTGGCCGGGCCGATTGATTTCACCCCAGGTATTTTTAACTTTGCTTATCAAAAGCATCGGCCCTTTAACCGCGTGCCTAGCACCTTGGCCAATCAGCTGGCTCTGTATGTCACGCTGTATAGCCCGCTGCAAATGGCCGCCGACTTGCCCGAAAACTATGAAAACCACCCAGCATTTGCTTTTATACAGCAAGTGCCGACCGACTGGGCGCAAAGCCAAGCCTTGCAAGGCAAAGTGGGCGAATACTTAGTGGTCGCGCGGCAAGACCGCCATTCCAGCACGTGGTACTTAGGTGCCACCAGCAACGAACAGGCTCGCGAGCTTCAAGTGCCGCTGGATTTTTTAAGTGCCAACCAAGGTTATCAGTTAACCATCTACCAAGACGGCCCAGATGCCGACTGGCAGACCAACCCAGCGGCCTATCAAATCGTCAAACGCAGCGCCAACCGTGGCGATGTGCTGACCCTTAAACTTGCTCCCGGCGGCGGCGCTGCCGTGGTGTTGACGCCAAAACCTTAGTCATTGCAGGGGGCAATCCATGGGGCGCGAGCGAGGGTTCAGCATTGTGCCCCTTTGCAACAACAACGCTGATCCGATGATTTCTCTGTTGAATGGATTGCTTACATGTTGTCAAATGGTTAACGATTTGACTGAAACGGATGGCGAGCGATGACAATGAGACGACGTTCGATCACAACATACCTGTGTAGCCTAGTTGGAGTTGTCGTTTTGTCTTCATCCGCGTTGGCAACCACCACTGAGTGTGGCATCAGCGCGACCTTAGCGACGAGTATCGCAGTAGACGAGTTTTATTTTGGTTCCTCTGTCAACGTGACACCGCTGCCGCAGGGGCTGCATGTGTCGTTGTGGGCCATAGATCCGGAAAACCCCGTTGCCACCACTGCGGGAATGACTCAGTATCTCATTTCGGTTGGCTATGGTGATATCGCAGAACAGCCGCGGGTGTATCGGATCTCGACGCCAACACCACGCCGTCTGACGACACCCACGGTGACATTTACAGGCGGTGACTTAGTGATTAAATTCACCGATGCGATGAGCGGTGCCCCTTGTAACGCGTTGGTGTTACACCTCGACGCCAATTCATTCCAATCACAACCAACATCCTAGAGGCGATATCAAGGCCATTTAGAGGCAATAGAGAGGCAATAGAGTGGCGATGCCATATCGATTTATTTCTACTAGCATATTGTCTGCGATGCTGTTGGCCGCGCTGTTTGGTGCCTTGCATGATCAAATCAGTTATTCAGTGTCACCTGAGTATTTCACCTTATTAAAATTCCAGCAGTTTCATTTAACCGAATGGGCGCTGCCGCTGCGGGTCAAAGCGGCGCTGGTTGGCGTGTTTGCCAGCTGGTGGATGGGGATTCCCCTGGGGCTTGGGCTCGCGGTAGCGGCGACACGTTGGTATGGCGAACACGCCGCCGTGGCGTTTTGGCGGCTGTTGCCTTGGTTGCTCGCGGGCTGTCTGCTGTCGGCGTTGGCAGGGCTTGGGGTTGGCGTCTGGCAAACCCAAGATTTAAGCGCATTTGCCCATAAACGAGTACCTGCCGGGCTTATCGATTTGCGAAGTTATCTGTGGGTTGGGTTTATGCACAAAGGCGCTTATGTAGGCGGCAGCTTGGCGCTGCCGCTTGGCATGGCGTGGTTGTATTGGCGCCGGCCTAACCGACTTTAATTTGATCGACCCAGCGTTTAATTTCACTGGACAGTTGTTCAAGCCCAGCCGCGGCTTCGCGCGTCATATGCACAGCTTCGCTATTTTCTTGGCTGGCGGCTGCTACCTCGTCCGAACCATGGCGAATTTGCTGAATCGACACACCAGCGTCTTTGGCCAGCTGTGCGCCCGCATTGGCTTGGTCGACCACGCCATCCATTTGTTGCACGGCAAGCCGGGCGCTTTGTTGCACCGTTTGAATCATTTTGGTGATTTCTTGGGTGGCGTTGGCGGTGCGCACCGCTAGGTTTCGCACTTCATCGGCAACCACGGCAAAACCGCGACCTTGTTCACCGGCGCGCGCGGCTTCGATCGCGGCATTGAGCGCCAACAAGTTGGTTTGGTCCGCTACATCGCGAATGACCTGCACGATGTCACTGATATGGCTGGTTTGGTCGCCCAATTGGCTGATCACCCCAGATACGCCATCGACTGAGCTACTGATTTTACTCATCTCACCAATGGCTTGTTCAATAATGCCGGCGCCTTCGTGCGACAGTCGGCTGGCGTTGTCGACGGCTTTGCGCAGGTCATCGGTGTTGCTGTGCATATGGCTTAAACTGACCGCCATCTCTTCGGTCGCGGCGGCCATTGACGATGCCGCATGGCTGGTTTGGTCGGCGCTGTGCGAAGTTGCTTGAATGGATTTACTCAGTTCGACGGTGGTTTTATCAATGTGGGTCACATCATTGGCTAAGTCGCGCATCATGTGTTGCAGCATCGAAATCAGCTGATTAAAACTGTGGCCGGCGCGAGCAATTTCGTCTTTGCCTTCAATTTTCAAGTGCACCCGAAAGTCTTTGCGTTCAATCATCGACGACATGGTTTCACTCATCTGATTGAGTGGCCGCGAAATATTGTGCGACAACAGCCAGCCGCCACCACCCAAAATCGCTAAAGAGATGACTGACGCAATCAGGCCGAATGTTTCGACGTCCCAGGCTTCGGCTTGCGCGGCTTTGATTTGTTGGGTCGACAGGGCGGCGAAGGTTTCGCGGATCGGTTGCAGTGCTTGTTGCATCTGCGTCGATTGACCATCGAACTCGCCCATCAGTTTGTTACCCACGGCCGGGCCACCCTCGATATAGCCTTGCGCCATCTTTTTGCCCGTGGCGTACCAGCTATCGATTTGTTGCTGCAGCGCAGTTAACTCATTGTCACCGATGCTGTTTTTTTCTAATTGATATTCATTGTGCAGCACGGCCATGTCAGTTTTTAGCAGCTGGTAGGCTTTTTCTGCTTCGGTGTACCCATCATCCAAGCCATCTTGGCCACGCGTCGCGGAAATATCGGTCAACCATTGCTGAATTTGGATGATTTGCATCTCCATATCTTTCAGCGCCATGGTCGCCGGTTGGCCGCGTTCCATCACGGTGTTTAATTGGTTATTCAGTTGATTGGATTTTTGAAAGGTCACCATGGACGTCAATAGTTGCACCAAGGCAACGGCCATGACAACGACCAGAATTTTCTGGCCGACTTTTAATTGATTTAACATGCAAGAACTCCGCACAGTATCAGCAAGGGGGGAACTGTAACCTTTAAGATAGAAGACGATACGCCGGGTGGCGAGTTGGCGGTTTGTTCTACATCAGTATTTATGCAATCTTTTGACGTTGCGGTGTATAGTAGGTTGTGAAATCTATAAAGTATTTTTTTATCAAATGGTTAGCGTTTGCTGCGTGCGTATCAGGGACGCCAATGCAGCGTGCGCGATGGCGCCAGCAACATCGGGTGGATCTCGTCGCATTTGGCGACGCGGTACTTCGAGGAACAGGTGCACCTTGCTGGTGCTGTTCAACCAATGTTCTAGCGTCAAAAATCGCAATACTGAATTGATCTCTGTTGTAATTCTTGCGAATTTGACGATGGAACTATACTGCATATTCAACACAAACCGTGCAATGACGTGAGGAACTTGTCCTGACGCCTTTGCGAAAGGCAATTCCCACCCCAGTTGAGGTTCTTTATGTTTGGCATGGTGTCCGCACAACAGCTCGAAGGTTACAAACAACAAATCACTCAATTACAACAGCAGTTGGCCGTCGCGAATGACGAACAACGGCAACTGCAAGCGCAGCTAAGTGCCGCCGAACAAGCGACCAAGGCCGCCGTGCAAGAGCAGCAACACAGCCAACGCGTATTGACGCAGCTGCTGCAAATGGCCAATTCGATGCAGCACGCACAGCAAAGCATGGGCGACTTGGCGCGCACCATGCGCACCGAACAAGGCCGCGCCGTTGAGATGCGGCAAGTGTCCAGCGGCTGTAGCGACGATTTCCGCGCTATTGCCTCGCAGCTGGGTATTTTGGCCAATGATTCGTCCGATGCAGCGCGCCAAGTGACGCAGCTGGATGAACGGGCGCAGCAGATCGGCGGTTTTGTGCAGCTGATTAAAGAAATTGCCGACCAAACCAACTTGCGGGCACGCAACGCCGCCATTGAGGCGGCACGCGCCGGTGAACAAGGCCGCGGTTTTGCGGTGGTCGCCGACGAAGTGCGTAACCTCGCCAAACGCACCATGACCGCAACGGGCGAGATCTCAGCCTTGGTGGCCGGCATGCGCGAAGACAGCAGTGCCAGTCGCAACAAAATGGAAGCGCTGGCCGGCCAAGCGGGCGAATTCAGTCAAAACGGCGAAGCGGCGGCTGGCACCATGCAAAGTATTTTGCAGCTGTCGCAAGGGCTGGAACAGTCGGCGACTAGCTCGTCGCTGCGTGGTTTTTGTGAAGTGGCGAAAATCGACCATCTGCTGTTTAAGCTGCGGGTCTATCGTATTTTGTTTGGCTTATCCAGTGAATCAGCGGCCGATTTTGTCGACCATACCCAGTGCCGGTTAGGCAAATGGTACTACGAAGGCGAAGGGCATGATCACGCCCATCTGCCGGGCTATCGCGAGATGGACGCGCCACATTTAGAACTGCACAAAGCCGTGCAACACGTGCTAAACGCGCATAAACAACACGACCATGACGGCGTGTATCGCGGCATTCAAGCAATGGAACACGCCGGCAACCAAGTGCTGGCGGCGCTGGAGAAAATGGCGTCGGCCGACCTAGGGCATCGTCATGGGTAATGCGGCCGTGCTAGATGCGGCAGAGCGCCAAGAGCAATCGCCCACGTTACAGCAAGAACTGCAGCAGTATCGGCAAGCGCTGCTGACTAGCTTGATGACCAGCGCGGTCATGGTGGAAGCGCGTGACCCCTACACGGGCGGGCATTTGTGGCGCGTGGCACGCTTTTCGATGACCTTGGCCGAGCACGCCGGGCTGGATGCGCTCGAAAGCACTCGCATTGGTATCGCCGGTTTTTTGCATGACATTGGCAAAATAGCCATTCCGGATGCGGTGCTGCGTAAGCCAGGCAAACTGACCGATGATGAATTCGCGGTGATCAAAACCCACCCCGACGTTGGCGCCTCGATGCTGGCGGGCCACCCGCTGGCGGCCTTGGTGGAAGCTGCGGTGCTGTGGCATCACGAAATGCCCAACGGCCGCGGTTATCCGCAGCAGCAGCGTGGGGATGCCATTCCACTGGATGCGCGCATTGTCGGTATTTGTGATGCGTTTGATGCGATGACCAGTACGCGGCCTTATCGCGCCGGCATGCCGATTGAAAAAGCATTAGAGATCATCGAGCAGCAGCTCGGCGAGCAATTTGACGCCACGTTAGGCCGCTTGTTTATCGACCTTGGCCGAGCCGGCGCCTGGCAACACATCGTCGGTCACAGCGACGATGGTATTCCACTCGGCGTTTGTCCGGCGTGTGGCCCGACGCTAGTACGCACCCAGCACACGGTTGATGGCGAGACAGTGACTTGCCCGGCGTGTTTTGCGCAGTTGCAGTGGCAACACGAGGACAATCCCAGTGCACCAAACAGCCAGCAAAGTCGCTCTTGGCGTGCCGTGCCAACCGGCCAGCGCGCATTGTTTGCTGTGGCGCAACCCGACCCACTGCTGATTGAGCAATTGGTCACGCGATGGCTTCGTTTTAGCCAGTAGCCGCGCTTGCACAACCAGTGACCAGCAGATAGGGTAAATGCTTGTCACCTGAGCCTTGGAGTTACGATGTTACAGTTACCGGTTACCCTGATGATCGCCGGCATGTTTGCCTTGTTGATGGTGGCGCTAAGTTTGCCGATTTCACTGCGCCGCCGCGCCACGCAAAATGCCGCGGCCGATGGTGGAGCGGACCTCGAGTTGCAGCGACGTATTCGCGCCCACGGCAATTTTATTGAATACGCGCCATCGATGTTGCTCATTATCGCCTTGATGGAAGGTTCAGGTGCTGCGCACCCGCTGGTGGCTGGTGTCGGTATGGCGTTTCTGATCAGTCGGTTATTACACGCCTTTGGCATGCTACGCAGTGTGCTACCGGCGCGGGCGCTGGGCATGGTGATCCAGCATTTGACCTTTGTCGGGGCCGGCGGCTGGCTGTTATGGCAGGGCACCGCGTTGCTCAATCAACTGGCACATGGCACGGCTGTGGTTCCCTAACTTGTGCGGGTGACAGAACCTGTGCAGATAAAAAAGACGACCTCGGTCGTCTTTTTTGTTACATCAACCCCATCGCTTGACGCTTTACAGCACGTACCAATAAATCGCTAAAAAGTGGCAAATCGAGCCGGCCAGCACAAACAAATGCCAAATCACGTGGTGGAAAAACAATTTCTTTTGCACGTAAAACACTACGCCACCGGAGTAACACAAACCACCGGCTAACAACCACCACAAGCCTTCATGCGGCACCAAACGCAGCATGGTTTCGCCCATGGTGACCACTAACCAGCCCATCATCAGGTACAGCGCGATCGATAGTTTTTGAAATTTAGCGCCGGTGAAAATCTTCAAGATGACGCCGGCCAGCGCGATGGCCCAGACAATGCCAAACAGCCACCAGCCGCCGTCATCGCGCAGGCTAATCAAGGTAAATGGGGTATAAGTCCCTGCAATTAATAAGAAAATCGCGCTGTGGTCGACTTTGCGCAGCCACAGCTTCCAAGGGCCTGGCGGCACTGCATGGTAAATGGTCGAGCTGGCGTACAACAAACACATACTGATGCCAAACACTAGGCTGCTGGCGATACGCCATGGATCATCACCAGAGATTTGTAACATTGCCATCAGTGCAACAATACTGGCGATAAATCCTGCGCCATGGCTTAGGCTGTGCCCCCATTCTTCCATAACACTGTAGTGGGTTGGGGCTTTTTCGTTAGACATGCAGATCCTGTATAGTTGGTAGTAAACGGGCGGGCATTGGCATCAATCGTGCGGTGAACATCAGGAATTCATTGAATGAAGGCGCTTTGTTGAAAGCACTATACGCTGCGGAATTGGCAGCGTCATCAACAATCCTGCCTAGGTGCAGTGGATTTTCAACCAAGGCCTAAACATCATGCCGCAGTCTTACCGGAAAGAATGTCAACAACATGACAGTTGGTGAGGCGCGGCCGCATTTCTCAGCAGCGGCCGCAGGGGATTGCTTAACGTGCGACTAACCACAGCACTTGGTAAGGGGTTAATGTCAGATGATTTCCGTCAATCCGAAGGCCGCTGAGCGCATCTGTCCATGCGTTGCCAGGCAGGTCGCCACAGGCTTGAACCTGTTCACTGAAATTCACCAGACACAACACCTTCTGCCCACGCAGTTCACGTTGATAGACAAACACATGTTGATTGGCGTGCCAGAGAATATCGGTGCGTCCTCGACCAAGCACTGGTAGTTGACTACGAACTTTCACTAAGTGCTGCAGTTGCTGATAAATCCGTCCAGACAGGTGGTTTGAGTCGGCCGCTTTGGCCAAGTCTTGTTCGCTGACTGCGACACGGTTCACCCAGCGACTATCGTCTTTTTTGGCAGGATCTTGGCTAAACGAATAGTCGTTTTGGATCCCCAACTCATCCCCCATGTACAACAGTGGCAAGCCGCCAATACTCATAATAATGCTGTTGAGTAAGTAAATACGTGCCAGTGCATGGTCCAAATGTTGGCTATTTTGTTCGGCTTGGGCTTTTTCCACACCAGCCAGTGACGACAACATGCCCGCAACGCGGCAATCGCCGGTGACGGGGTTCAGTTGAAACGGCACACCGCTGGCAAAACTGCCAGGAAAACGGCCGGTGTAGAACTGATTTAAAAACTGCCGGTGATGGTCGGGGTTGATACCGATTTGCCAAGCCACTTGGTCATCAAAGGTCCAACCAATGTCATCGTGACAACGGATATAGTTCACCCAACTACATTGTGGATCGATGGCGAAACGGCGTTGCAACGATTCCGTCAACAAGCGGGTTTTACGCGTCGCCAAACTATTCCACAACAGCGCCATCAGCAGTGGGTTGTACGACAGCTGACATTCTTGCGGCGCGATGTATTTCACCACGTCGTCGGGATGGACAATCGCTTCAGACTTAAATTGCAGCGCCGGCGCCGCGATACGAGTGACAGCATTAAAGGCGCGGATCACCGTGTGGGCTTTGGGCAGGTTTTCGCAGTTGGTGCCCGCTTGTTTCCAGACAAAGGCCAACGCATCTAAGCGCAGCACTGACGCGCCTTGGTTGGCCAAAAACAGCATTTCATCGGCCATGGCGTTAAACACCGCCGGGTTGGCGTAGTTTAAATCCCATTGGAAACTGTTAAAGGTGGTCCAGACCCAAAGGCCTGATTTGGCTTCTAAGGTGAAACTGCCACGGCGAATTTCGGGGAAAATTTCACGCAAGGTCGGCGCATAGCGGTCGCGTTCGGCCTCGGTGAAAAAGAAATAAAAATCACGATACAGCGGATCGCCGGCTTTGGCTTTTTCAGCCCAGCGGTGTTCATCCGACGTATGGTTAAACACAAAGTCCAACACAGGCCGAATGCCTTGTTGATGCAATTCGTGCATCAAGTCAGCCAGTTCTGCCATGGTGCCAAGTTTGGGCATGGTGCTGCGATAATCAGACACCGCATAGCCGCCATCGCTGTTGGGTTCAGGCGCTTTAAACAGCGGCATCAAATGCAAATAGTTAATACCGGTTTGTTTCAGGTAAGGAATACGGGTTTTTAGGCCTTGGAAATTGCCAGCAAACAGATCGACATAACATGCGGCACCGAGCGCTTGTTCATCTTGATGCCACTGTTGTGGCTGCGCATCTTCAGCGCGCAAGTAATCAGGGCGGGCTGCGGCACTTTTTGCCAGTTGCTTTAACAGCTGCTCAAGGTAGTAACTGCACTCAAACAACTCACCATACAACTCTAAATACAAGGCCAGCAATTCAGGCAGTACTTGCTGCAACCGCGTTTGAAACTCGGGCCACGCCTGCTTTGCCGCAGTTTTTAACGAAGGCGTCAGCCGTTTTTGCAGGGTGTCTGCTTCGATTCGCAGCAGTTTTGGATCTGCGAGCAAGGCTTGAATGGTGTTCGGCATAGTGTCATATCCGTCGTCTATTTCCACCTGATCGTCGACGATGAGCCCGACGCGGTGTTGTCATAATGATTAACTTTTACACCAATTTTTTGTAGGAGTACAGGAAAAAACTTAATCGATTTAGAAAAAGTTTCAATCTGCGGTTTTTGACGGTCGAATGCCAGCAATTCTGAAGGGCGCGAAGCGATACTTGCTCTGCTATGTTGCTGGTGTTTGGGGTCACTTCCTGCCAACATGGTTTGGTAAAAGTATTAAACCTCTGAAGACCAATGCGACGAATGGTGTGCATTGGCGCATCTGCAGCAGTGGACAGAACTAGGAATGTGCGCTTAAGTCCTAAGACAGCACTGAATGATTGCACCATGGCAAACGCTGTCATGGTTGTCGCTTATACATCATCGCCAAGGAGGCCCTATGGATTACGATGGAGTAGAACTTTCCCCAGCGGTTGCCAATTTAGTCAATACCAATGTGCGGATCCGACCTGCGACGGTGAAGGATGCAGCGACGCTAAGTCGCCTATGTGCCCAATTGGGTTACGGAGGCACCGAAGCTTTTATCGAAGCACGTATCAAACAGCTGACACAAGCACCTCAGTCTGCGGTGTTGTTAGCCTATCGAGGCGATCATGTGTTTGGATTTATCGCCCTTAATTTCATTCCACAGTTAGCGCTGGCTGGAGATTTTTGTCGCATTAGCTACTTTTGCGTCGACCAAGATGAACGCGACATCGGGGTCGGGTCTTTGTTGGAACAAGCGGCGGAGGTGATGGCGCGCTCGCGCAATTGTGACCGTATCGAATTGCACTGCCACAGTCGACGTGCTCAAGCACACCAGTTTTACCTCAAACACGATTATGAAGAATCGCCAAAATACTTTATTAAATTGTTGGATAACGATTGAACGAGGACTGAGCCAATGACCAAGCCAGTTGCTGTCGCTCCCCTTGCAGCTTTGGATGTGCCTGCTGTGACTAAATCTGTCTACCCCGCGCCTTTTGTTGTGCAGGTCGAAGGGCGCAGCAAACGAAAACTTGGTGATGCGTTTGGGTTAAAGAACTTTGGTGTGAACTATACCACCTTGCCGCCAGGCAAAGTCTCGGCATTACTTCATCATCACGCCACTCAGGATGAGTTCGTGTTGATCCTCGCAGGCGAGGCGGTTGTTCGTGTGGACGATGTGGAATATCCAATGGTCGCAGGTGATTGCATCGGTTTTGCTGCGGGGACTGGTATAAGTCATCAACTGCTAAATCGCAGTGATGCACCGCTGGTGTATATAGAAGTAGGCGATCGCAGTCTTGGCGATCTGGTGCAGTATCCCAAGGATGATTTGCAAGCCATTCAGCAAGCGGATGCCAGTTGGCGCTTTGTCCATAAAAACGGGGATCCTTGGTAGCGTCTGTGTCAGATGGCTGCCAGGGCAAGATCACGAACATTTTTTGAACGACCTGCCTAATAGTTGCAGCGATC
>CAYTIQ010000015.1:954-66822 GCA_964437935.1 uncultured Rheinheimera sp. | reverse complement strand
AGTTGAAGATATTCGATTAAATTGTATGGAATATGCTCAGGGTTGTTGCTTTGATGTGAGTCACCGGCAAAGGGCAGCAACAGCGGCCCCATTGGCGAATCTTTAAAGTTTGCTCGAGTTTGAATGGATGTGAAGTCACTGTCGTCCAGAGTATCCGCCATCTTGGCGCGAATAGGGTTCAAATCCACGTATGCCATGGCTTGTAGCTCTGCGCGCTCGTCTAACAGCGCTTGGGATTTAAACCGTCCTTCCCAAAACCGGCCGGTGCAGCCGTCTTCTAAGTTAGCAATGCGTGCAATCGGCTCGTTTAGGCAACGCATAAACCAGCTTAAGTCATACAGCCTGGCTCTACGCTCTTCAATTTGCCGCTCGGCTTCAACCAGCTCTGCATCTGTTAGAACTTCATCATTGGCGTAACGTTTGGCTAAAAATGGCAATGAATACAATGCACTCCAACGTTTAATGACGTCGGTGACGTGTAAATCTAACGCTCGTTGTTTTTGAATTCGCACCACCAAGTGGTAATGATTGGACATGATGGCGTAGGCGGCGACATCGATGCAAAACAGCTGTGTGAGCTCGCTTAAACGCTTAACTATCGCGTCGCGGCGGTGGCTGAAATCTTTGTTATCAACAACACCAAACAAAAATGTGCGACGTACGCAGCGGCTGACGACATGGTAACTGGGTGTCGAGTCAACTGAAACCAAGGCTTTACGGGGTTGTGGCATAGGGCATTCCTTGACGGTCCGTGTCGAGGGGAGCTTTTACTATGGTTGCTGAGATGTTAATGTCAAGGTTTGGGTGGGTGTCCAAGGATTGCCCCGTGCGACGTACGCAGCGGCTGACGACATGGTAACTGGGTGTCGAGTCAACTGAAACCAAGGCTTTACGGGGTTGTGGCATAGGGCATTCCTTGACGGTCCGTGTCGAGGGGAGCTTTTACTATGGTTGCTGAAATGTTAATGTCAAGGATTGGGTGGGTGTCCAAGGATTGTCCTTGGAAAGCGTTGTATCCAAAACAGAGAAATGCGCACTTAACAAAACGACCTAACGACCTAAGCCACCCACTGTAATTTAATGTAATTCTGGTTCACAAAAAATTACAGTGGTTGTCCAATCAGAGCAATATTGTTAATGTCAAGGATTGGGTGGGTGTCCAAGGATTGGCGATAACACTATGACACAAGCAGCCAACAATATGACTGAATCCTCTTCACAAAGAGTGCTAGCAGGGTCTGCAGAATTAGCTACTAGTGTCAATCCAATGAAAGAGGCCGCAGTTGGGGCTGCATATGGTGCCGGTTCAAATTTAGGCGTTTCAGCGGGTGAAAAATTTATAAAAGAGCAAAAACAGAATTAGACGATGCTGAATAAAAGAAAAAGTTTATCTGTAATTGGAAATAGTCCAATAAAAACGGCTATCAAAAAGACAATAACGTTTACAGTTTTGATGGTTATTTCATTTATTGGCTCATACATTTTCTTTAAGCTTGCAATATATTTTGAGTTAGATTTAGACACTCCTGTCAGAGAAATGAATGGATTTTCTTGGCTAATTCTTATAGGGCTGCAGATATTTCTGTTAGTCCCTGTCCTAGTTTATTTAGGGATGTATTTTTTGATTTATATATTTGATAAGTTTGATTTGTAATTATTATTTTTTCTAAAATCCAAAGGACATCTCACCGGTGTCCTTTTTTCTACCCAAACTGTGCAAAACTACGAACACCGTGGACTCCCACCCTAGATGTACCCACCCTAAATGTAGAGAGCGTTTCTGCGCCCTCAGTAAGGTTGGAATGGACAATAAATACAAATGTTCTTAATGGTTCAGCTAAAGCGACAGAGATATTGCAATGAATAAAGTTTCAGTAAGATGCTGGGCAATTAAAAATTACAGGTCAGAGACTGAAACCCCTGATCATTTATTTATTACTTACCCAGAAGATAATAGTGGTCATGAGTTAATCACGTGCACAAATTGCGGTGAGTTGTACGCAGTTACAGTGGTTAAAGAGGTTTATATAGGTCCGCCACTTTCCACAAAAGTGAAAGGGCTAAAGTGCATAAAATGCGGTGGTCAACTGGAAGATAATTTTGCTTATTACCCAGAAACCTACTTTGCAGATGGCGAGTTGATTACCTATCAGAGAGATACGGTAATGCCTGATGACGACAAATCATTGGTAAAAGAATTTTATGGAATTTATGAGTAAGCCCGCAGTGAACACTGTGGACATATGTGGACGCTCCCCTGTAATGGAACACCGTGGACACCCACCGGCATATCGCATTGATCGAAACCGTCGCCGCGTCGTATTCGTCAGCCTGGTTCGCGCAAACTGAAGGATATTCTGATGCTACATATGAATTTTGCTGAGCGCGTGGTCATCGATACCCACGCTGCACCTTGGCTACCTAGCCCCATGCCGGGCGTCTGGCGCAAACCGTTGGCGCGGGCAGAGGCAGAACGCGGTCACGCCACCAGTCTGGTGCGTTACGACGCAGGCTCACGTTTTTCCAGCCATGCTCACCCTGGCGGTGAAGAAATCTTGGTGCTGGACGGTGTGTTCAGTGACGAGAGCGGTGATTACGGCCCGGGCAGCTATTTACGCAATCCCCCCGGTAGTTCACACGCGCCATTTAGCGAGCAGGGCTGCACCTTGTTTGTCAAACTGCATCAGTTCGCCCAAGGCGATGATGCAGTCGTACGCATCAATACCCACACCAGCGTGTGGCTGCCTGGCCACGGCGGGCTGCAGGTGATGCCGTTGCACGATTTTGCTGGTGAACATACCGCACTGGTACGTTGGCCTGCCGGTGAGCACTTTCTGCCACATCGGCATTGGGGCGGTGAAGAAATTTTGGTGTTAAGCGGCACCTTTTGTGATGAACATGGCCGCTACCCAACAGGCTGTTGGCTGCGTAGCCCCCATCACAGCCAGCATCAGCCTTTTGTCGAAGAGGACACCGTCATCTTGGTCAAAACCGGCCATTTGCCGGATTAACGTGGCTGAACGAGGTTTAAACAACGGCTGTGCTGCTACGCACAGCCGCATCGTTATTCAATATCAAACAACTCCACATCAAAAATCAGCACAGAACCGGCAGGGATTTTACCGATACTGCGATTGCCATAACCTAATGCCGCTGGGATAAACAACCGCAGTTTGTCGCCGACTGCCATCAGCTGCAGGCCTTCGGTCCAGCCGGCGATCACCTGATTTAAGCCAAAACTAATGGTTTCGCCGCGCTCCACCGACGAGTCAAACACAGTGCCATTGATCAACTGACCGTGGTAATGCACGCGCACAATGTCATGCACTTTGGGCATTTTGCCACCGGGGCCTTTCTGCAGCACTTCGTACTGCAAGCCTGAATCGGTGGTGATCACGCCCTCACGCTTGGCATTGTCGTCTAAAAAATGGGCGCCTTGTTCTTGATTGATCATCGCCGTTTTTTGGTTTTTTAGCCGCAGGTAAAAATAAAACAGCACAAAAAAAAGTAGGGTAAACAGTAAAGCCGAACTCATGGTTATCCATCTGGTTTACAGGAAAAACAACATCTTATGAAGAATCTGTCGTGCGGTCAAAGGTCAAACCCGAAATTCACACACAACCTTGGTCGAAGTAAACAGCACCGACGTAGACAAGGCGTTACCCGCTTGTAAACATGGTTATGCGGCCATAGATCTGTCGTATCTATCAACACGGAGGAATTTTTGATGTTCAAACAGGTGCTTGCTTCAGTAGGGATTGGCGCGTGCAAAATAGACACACAACTGCACAGCAATCAGTGTCAACCTGGTGGCACACTCAAAGGCCAAATCGTCATCTGCGGTGGCGCGGTGGCGCAACAGATCAACGGCTTTGAACTGGCGCTGATGACCCGCGTCAAAGTCAGCACCGACAATGGCGACCATTATCAAAACCTCTGCTTACAGCGTTTTCGCTTGGCCGATGCCATGGAGGTGCAGGCCGGTGCACAGCACCAAGTGCCATTTGAACTGCGGTTGACCGATGAACTCCCCATCACGCATTTACCGCACCACACGGTCGGTAAAGTCTGTCTATCCACCGAAGCCAATATCGACATGGCACTCGACCCATCAGACCAAGATGGACTGCGCATTGATGCATCACCCTTGGTACTTGGCTGCATCGACGCGATGTTAGGCTTGGGCTATCACTTACAAAAAGTGGACGTGGAAAAAGGCTATTTGCAAGTGGCGGGGAAACGCAGCAAAACCGGTTGCTACCAAGAGTTTGAATTTAGACCGCGGCAGTGGCTGTCGGGCATCAAAGAAGTGGAATTGAGCTTTTTGCCCGATGCTGGTGAGGTCATTCTGTTGGCCGAAGTCGACCGCAGCTTCCGCGGCGACAGTTACCGCTCTGTGCGCTTCTCACCCAACGCCAGTGGCGCGCAGATCCAGCAGGCACTGCGTCAACTGTTGGCCTAAGGGCAGCTGACCTTTACAACTGATCTGTGCAAAGCGGCAGCCGAGTGGTAACGAGCGGCTGCCGTTTTCATTTGTACGCAGAGGGCGATGTCAAATCAGACCGCTGTCGTGTCGTTGCCGTGTTTGTGGCGCGCTAAGAGCCCCGTGACCAGCAGGTATTGCGCGATATAGTAGGTCAGCATAATAGCGCTGCCTGCGCCGGCGATCGGTTGCCAGAATTTATTCAGGCCAATCAATGCATCCGACACAATAAAAAACAACGCTCCCAGTTTCAGCGCACCATTGCTGGGCTGTGCATGCCATGTTGCCACGGACATCGCCAAAATAACCCCGATATACACCAGCACGGGCAACGCCAAGGCACCCAGTTGTGGCCACATCAGTGACAAGACCACGCCGGCAAAGCCGGCATAAGGCAGCAGCAACCATGGGCGTAAGGCCTGAAAGGGTCGCAGCGCCATGATATAGCCCAGATGGCCGACTAAAAACGCAGCCAAACCAAACACAAACAAGCGCTGGCCATCCCACGCCAACAGCACGTCACCGAGCATGCCAAAACTCAAACCAACGGCTAACCATCGCCAACTGACCGGCACCACCTGCTCGCGTCGCGCCAACAGCCACAACTGGCTGGCCAACAGCAACAGCGGCACAATTTTCACTAGAAAACTGCCTGTAAATTCACCGCTGGCCGCCAATCCGATATACAGCGCGGCACAGAGCGAATAGAGCCATGGCAACCAAGTGGGCATAGTCGGTCATTCCAAACAGCAGAAGTTGAGACCATGGTGACCCGAATTCTGACTACAAGTCAAGTTTGTGAGCTGCGCAGCCACAACCTTGGCGTTACACCACCTTACATGTCGTCTTGCTGCTGCGCCTGTGCGGCCAAATAATCAATGCGCTGAGCACCGACGTAACACAACACTTTGACAGCGTAACCATACAATAACGTGATTAACGCCACCCCTAACGAAGGACCAAAGGAGTATGCAAAATTTTCAGCATTGATTTGATTGGCAACGGCAATGAATCCGATCAAGGTGCCAAAAATGCCCATCAGCAAAGCAGACTGGCCGCAAACATTGAGCCAATGCTGGCACTGCTGGTACTCATGGGCTTGGCGTAAGCGTCGTGAACCTAACAAAATCGCCAACGTCTGTTTAAAGATCTGCTGCGAGCAACTGCCTGTGGCAAACAAAATCGCCGGCACTACCACCAAGGCTAATGACGGTAAATCCACAAACATACTGCTGTCGCGGCTTTGCGAGCTTAATAACATGGTCCAGACGCTAACTCCGATAAAAAACACCACACTTAATAAAAACATCAACCACTCTCCTTGGGTTTGCTGAATGAAATGCCAACAGGTAGCGCAGGTTTGCCGACGGTACCACCAGCGCGCTTGTGCCGCGTGTTGGCGTCGACGTTCACTAAATTCTTGCTGCAAGTCGCCCAAGATAGGCTCTTGCAAGTGATGTGGTAACACCCACTCCAGCAGCAGCTGACACAATACCGGTGGCATATCGTCGGGTGAAATCGGTGCCGAAGGTGGCGGGGTAAAATCCATTTTGCTCACAGTCCCTCCGCTATTTGTACATCACGCCACAACATATCGAAGGCTTGTTTGCTGCGCTTGAGCGCCGCACAGCCTTCGGCATTGACGGCAAAATACTTTTTCGCTCGGCCACCCCGTTCGGCGGTAGCTCCGCCAAGCCGCGTGGACAACAAGCCTTTTTGCTCCAACCGTTCCAAGGTGGTGTATAGGGCGCCGATGCTGAGTTCCCGTCCAGTGGCTTCATGCAAATACTGTTTGATTTCAGTACCGTAGGCATTTTCACCAAGCTGCAAGATCGTCAGCAGCAGCATATGCTCCAGCTCACCGATAAACTTATCCTGTGCCATGCGTTTGTCCCTAATTAATAACATCTACAATGTAGAATATATGTCGAGTTGTGTAAAGACTGCGCAACTGAAAGCCAACCCGCTGCTGGTAGGAGTTGCTCAAAACCGCAGATTCAGCGTTTAATGGCCAAATGTAAGCGCTTACTTATGGTGATTTTCATGTCGATGTCGAAATCCTGCGTGATGCTGCTGGCCATGGCGCTCCTGGCCAGTACCAATAGCAATGCGGGCCACTGCGTTGTTGCCCCTGCCAGCGCCTCACCACACACATCAACGCCAAACACCGCAGCCAGCTCGGTCCGGCTGATCGACAAACAACGTTACCAACAGCAACTGGAAGGATTTTGGCTGGGATTAAGCATCGCTAATTGGACCGGTTTAGTCACCGAAATGGACAAAATTGGTGGCCAAGGCCCAGCGGGTCAATTCTACCGCCGCGACGATTGGGGCAAGCCGGATCAACCCAGTATTTGGGGTCAAGGCGTGCCCAGTGACTTGTCAACAACCATCGATTGGGTGGTGCAAGGCTCAACCGGCGTGTGGGGCTCGGACGATGACAGCGACATTGAATACATCTACCTTGAGGCCATGGCCCAAAGCGCCTCGCCGCTGTTAACGGCGGCGCAAATTCGCAACGCTTGGCTTGCGCATATCTACCGCGACCAGGACACGCCGCATCGCACCAAGGATGGCAAACCGGAAAACTTCTTGTGGGTGTCGAATCAGCAAGCGTTTGATTTAATGCAACAAGGCATGCTGCCGCCGCTGACAGGGATGCTGCCATGGAACCCGCATTACGACATGATTGATGCTCAGCTCACCACCGAGTTGTTTGGCGCCTTGGCGCCAAGTCGCCCCGACATCGCACTGCAGCTGGCCTATTTACCGATCCGTACCACAGCGTCAGCTGAGGCTGCCGACATCGCCCAGTTTTATGTGGTGTTGCATGCGCTGGCAGCCACCGTCGATTTAACGCAACCGCTCAAACCCCAAGTACTGGCGATGGCCACAACAGCGCGTCAGTATCTGCCGCCTGATCAATACCCGGCGCGTATGTTTGATTTTGTGATGAGCCGCTATCTGGCCGGTGACAGCTGGGAGCAAGCGCGTGATGCGGTGTATCAACGCTATCAAGTGCAGATGCAGGATAACTATCGACTCAGCGCCCGTCAGCTGTATTGCAACGGTTGTTTTGCCGCCGGCATTAACTTTGCGTCCAGCCTTATCAGCTTGCTGTATGGCGCCGGTGACATGCAGCAGACTATCCAAATTGCCACCTTGGCCGGTTGGGATTCCGATAACCCAGCCGCCACCTGGGGTGGTTGGTATGGCTTGATGTTAAGCCGTGATGGCGTCGAGCGCAGCTTTGGCCAGCGTTTCGCCACGCGTTTTAACATCCATCGGACGCGCAAAGGCTTTGACAGCGCAGACAGACCCAGTGGTATCGATGATTTTTCAGCCATGGCCCGTCGTGGGGTAGCCATCATCGACCGCGTAGTTGCACAGCAGATGCAAGGCAAAGCCAGTCCACAGTGCTGGCATATTCCTGCACAAGCGCCACTTGCCACGCCAACATTGTGATGAAAGGTTCATAAAGGTTGTTATTTGTACAGCTTACATTCAGCTTCAAACGCGCAACTTGATACAACTGCGCAACCAAAAAGCCACAACTTGAAACGCTGCAGCCTTAGTGCTGCAACAGGTTTGAGCAGTTTATACTTCAGGTTTACTTAAGAATACTCTGTTATACTCGAGCAACTTACGTGTCAGTCGAGTGCGCGTAAGAGACCAATAATGCTGTATGGAAAAATAATGGTAGAGGTGTGCAATGCGGTTCACTAAGTCCCTATTTACGATTGCGATAGTCTCCACGCTGACCGCCTGTGGCGGCGGATCAACCGACTCCACAGCCCCGGTGACCACACCGGTCGGTACAACACCCACCACACCCCCAACCGTGAGCACCAGCGGTGTCATCACTGGGTTTGGTAGCGTGGTGGTCAATGGTGTGCACTACAGCACCAACAGCACGTCGGTCAGCACCGACGATAAAGACAGCGCGGCAGAATCCGATCTCGCCGTCGGTATGGTGGTGGATGTTAGCGGCACCCTTAGCAGCGACGGTAAAACCGGCACGGCCAGCAGCGTCAAATACAGCGCACATGTGGAAGGCCCTGTCACCTTGATTGACCTCGCCGCCAAACAACTGACGGTGCTGAATCAAACCATCGATTTTGACGATGTGACAGTATTTGACGGGGTCACCGCCGATACCCTCAAAGTCAACGACCGTGTTGAGATCAGCGGCTACTTCAAAAGCCCAGGCCAGTTTTACGCCAGCCGCGTAGAACTCGACAGCAAACCGGCGCAAGCGTTAAAAGTGTTTGGCGCCGTGGCAGAGCTAAACACCACCAATCAAACCTTTAAGATTGGCTCGCAACTGGTCGATTATTCAAAAGCACGGCTGGATGATTTTGGCACAAGCCAACTGGCCAACGGCCAAACGGTCAAGGTCAAAGGCACCAGCATCGATGCCATCAGCAAAGCATTACTTGCCAGCGAAATTGATCTAAAAACCAAACCCAGCACCACCTCGGATAAACTGCGTACCGAAGGCACGGTCAGCAACCTGATTGCCGATACTTCGTTTGAACTGGCTGGGGTGAAAATTCTGTTCAGTAGCAGCACCAGCTATGACAATGGCGTTAAAGCGGATCTGGTCAACGGCGCCAAAGTCAAAGTGCAAGCCAGCAGCAGTGCCGAGGGTTGGAAAGCCGATAAAGTGATCTTCCTCAAAGCGGTTGTCAGCAAAGCCGAAGGCAAAGTGACGGCCGTCAGCACTACCGACAAAACCTTTAGCCTCGGCGGTGAAACCTATCTAGTCACCGAGCAAACGGTGCTGAAAGACGACTCGAGCCGCAAGGTGCGTTTCTTCGATTTAGCCTCATTAGCCGTCAATGATTATCTCGAAGTGGTGGCATTCAAAAATACCCAAGGCCAACTGGTGGCGTTAAAAGTCGAACGTGAAGATGGGGTCAGCAGCGATGGTTATATCGAGTTTAAAGGCTTACCCAGCGCGATTGCCGCCGATGCGTTTACCTTGTTTGGCAAAAAAATCACCATCGATGGCAACACCGTGTATTTAAATGGCCGCAACGTATTAACCGTCAAAGCCTTTTTTGCCCTGTTAAAAACCACCACCATCGTCGAAGTGAAAGCCAAAGTGGTCGGCAATGATCTGATCGCGGTGCGCATCAAACTGGAAGACGGTACAGGCGGTAACGATGGCGCGATTGAAACCGAGTTTAAAGGGATCGTTAGCGACAAAGGCGCCGACTTCATCCTGGTCGGTGGCAAGAAAGTACTGTTGACCAATACCACGAAACTGCGCATTGGCAAAAAGACTGACTATACCGTAAGCAGCTTTTTAGCGGAGTTAAAAACCGGCGTGCGGGTTGAAGTGGAAGGCACAGTGGATGTGGCGGCTGGGGCTATCTCGGCACGCTCAGTGTCAACCGATGACTAACAACCGGCTGTAACATGATCAAGCCAGTGCCTATGCACTGGCTTTTTTATGCCCATAACACCAAAACGGCAGCCACCACGATACAAGCAAGACCGGTCAAATCCTGTGCCTTTAGTTTTTCCTTTAACCAAAACACCGAAATCAAAATGGTAAACAGCACTTCAATTTGACCCAAGGTTTTGACCAACGGCACACTTTGTAAACTCATCGCTGTAAACCAGCCCAACGAGCCGATACAACTGGCCACACTGGTGATCAACACCAAACGCGGTTGCTTGGCAAGCGCCAGTAAGGTTTGTGGCGCGCGCAGTGCTAAATACCCCAGCAACACCAGAGTTTGCAGCGAGATCACCGACAGCAGCACCCAGGCGGCACCAAACGGATAGGGTAAACCCAGACTCAAACTGGCTTCTCGCACCCACAACGAGGTCAGAGCAAAACTTAACCCTGAGCCGGCGCCGTAGCATAAAGTCCGACCGTCAATGTCCTTGAACGAGCGCAAGCCACTTAATAAGAACACCGCGAACGCGCCAATCACCACGCCCAACCAGCCCAACGGGCTTAAGCTGGACGCAAAAAACAACACCCCCAAAATCGCGGCAAAAATAGCTTCGCTTTTGGCAAGACCAGCGCCAATCGCATAGTTATTCACCGTGAATACTTTGACCATCAAGCCGGTGGCGATAATTTGCATCAGCGCCGCGGCCACTACGTAACCGACAAAAGGCAATGGGATAGCGGCAAGGGGCGGTGGTGCAGTGCCAAAGTGATACAACAAGGTTAAATACAACGCTGCTAACGGCGCGCCAAACAAAAAACGGGCGAGGGTGACACCAAGCACAGGGACCGTGTGACTGAGCTGCTTTTGAAAGGCGTTGCGAAACGCCTGCATAAACGCGGCTAATACAGTGAAGAATACCCAGGTCATCTGTCGCTCCAACAACACAGGGAGCCTAATGCTCCCTGTGGATCTGAGGGTTACTGTATCATGCAGCCGTATGGATGTCTGATTAATTTACAGCCTGCCGCGGCACCTGAAGGGGCGCAGCGTGTTCAATTATTCAGGCTCTTGCCCGGACAACTGCGCTATCAGATTAAACAGTTCACGGTACATCTCGGCATTGGTGATTTTAATCTGCTCGCTGGATTGTGACCCGGTTTCGCCGGTGACTTGTTCTTGGCGCACCAAACGGATCTCCACCTGAGTGCCGCCTGATACTTCTTCGACAAACACCGACGCTTGTGTCACTTGCTGCACCGTCACCGATGTCACCACTTGGCTGATGGGGCTGTTATTGGCAACCGCACTGCGCGCTGCAACAAATCCCGCTTTGGCATCGCTGGTTTGAATGGAGTAACCCGAGGTGACCAACGCCTTGATCACTTTCGGAAACAAGTCCTCGGCATCCACATCATAAACGCGGCTATACACATCAGGGGCGGTGTCGACTTGCTCGACGGCTTCTTCACTGGACGCGCAGCCGGTCAAACCCGTAACAAGCGGAAACAACAGGGTGGTTAAGATCAAATATTGGCGCATCATTCACACTCATTCAAAAACTGTTGGCACCTATCACCGGGTGCGGACCTAAGTTTAGCGGGCGTCCAACGGACGCACTGCCAAGGCGCCGACTTCGACCGTGCTAATCACCACGCGTTGCAGTGGTGTGAAGGCGACGCCGGCAGATTCTGCCCGAACCTGCCAACGGACGCCACTATATTGCACGTAAGGATTCTGTGTCATGTCAAAATCTGCCGGTAACTGCAATTCCACGCCGATCAGATCAGACACCTGAGCGTTGCCAGGCGTTTTTTGTAACAAGGCGCGCATCGGCCGCCAAATCAACACGGCAAACACCCCTGTCAACAGCGCCAGCAAGGTGATTAATAGCGCCCAATTGCCGTCAATCACCCCCAACTGCAATAACAACGCGGTGCTCAAACTGGCCAAACTAAAGGCCAACAGCACCTCTAACACCCCGGATGCCACGAAGGGCACAACCGCCAGCACCAGCAAGCCCAAGGTGGCTAAGATGACAATCGGCGACCAGCTCATGACGATGCCTGCGCTTTGTTCATGGCGGTAACAATCGCCATCGCTTCCGCCACTGTGTTGGCCGTACCCGATTTCTCATTGTCCATCAACACCACTGTCGACTCACGAGCGATGGCTTTCTTCGCCGCGATGGCCTCGGTAGCTAAATCCAATTGAACCGCCGCTTGACCTTCGGCACTGTTGGCAGCTTCGCCAATAGTTTTTAAGGCATTCGCTCTGGCCGCAGCGACTAATTCAATCGAGCGCGCTTCGCCTTCGGCTTTTAACACTTGTTGTTCGCGCTGCGCTTCGGCGGCTAACACCGTGGCTTGTTTTTCACCTTCGGCTAAGTTGATGGCCGCTTGGCGCTTGCCTTCCGAATCCAAAATCGCGGCGCGTTTTTCCCGCTCAGCACGCATTTGTTTTTCCATCGCATCCAACACCGAAGCCGGTGGCTGAATATCGCGAATTTCATACCGCATCACTTGCACGCCCCAAGCCGCTGACGCTTGGTTGATCGCATCGATGATCCGGGCATTTAAGGTGTCACGCTCTTCAAAGGTACGGTCTAGTTCCAACTTACCAATCTCAGAACGCATCGAGGTTTGCGCCAGTTGGATCACCGCATATTCATAGTTTTCAATGCCATAGGCGGCTTTGTAAGGTTCCAACACCTTGTAATACAACACGCCATCGATGGTCAGGCTGATATTGTCACGGGTGATGGCCACTTGGCTTGGAATATCAATCGCATCTTCCTTTAACGACAAGCGGTAAGCGATACGATCGATAAAGGGCACCACAAACTGCATGCCCGCAGTTAAGGTGTCATTGTATTTTCCCAAACGTTCCACTAAATAGGTGGTGTTTTGCGGCACGATCACCACCGTTTTGCCGATGATCACTAACAATACAACTAATAAAATAGCGGGGACTATATATTCCTGTGGCATCTGAAAACATCCTTTGTGACTGATTTATATACTGTTACTATGACGGTCAGCACGTTGAATTACAATCAAGCATGAACATTTGTACCGGCACAACCGGCTAAAAGTGCTGCGCCGTTAACCGATGGTTCAGAAAAAAACCACAACACTGCGATCACTATGCTCACAAGGAAGGAAATCGTATGAATGTGTCCCGCTTCACTCTGACAGCCACACTGCTGACCCTAGTCGCCGCCTGCACGAAAGCGCCAGAAGCAGTCGATGTGCCGCAACCGACAGTGCCCACCGAGACCCGCGAAGATGTCAGCGTCGATGATAACAACCAAGGCGGCACCCCGGTCACTATCCACGCCCGAATCCAATACAGCGCCGACACCACTGCGCCAGAGCTCAGCTACAGCCGTAAACTTGAGACGGCGTTTTATCTGGAAACGGATGCCATTCGGTATGATGAAGGCGGCACCGTCAGTTACACCATGGCGGATGGCAGTCGGGTACAAGGTAGCTTAAAAGCGCAAGGCAACGCCCATATTGTCAGCGACGATAGCAGCATGAATGAGTTGTATCAGATGCAAGGCGATTGGCCTGAACTGATCACCCCAACCCAAGGCATGTTTCGAATTAAACAGGTGGCGCCATCGCATATCGGTCAAGGCATGGAAGTTACCTTAGAGCTGGAAGTGCCAGTCAAAGGCAGCAAAAAAGCTGTGCTGCAAAGCAAAGATGCCAGCGTCGAAAACAACGAGACCCAATTCTCTACGCCAGCCGAATGCCGCAAGGTGAATGACAATGAAGACCTGTGCAACATCACCTTCACCATCGATGCCGTGCCAACGGAGGCGCAAGATGCCATCGGTGAACAATTGCTGAGTAACGCCAAAGAGCTGTATAGCCGCCAGGGTAAAATCGCCCCAGACAACAGCATGATCATCTATAGCAGCTTAGTGCCTGTCTACGGGTCGACCACATCACAACAAGGTGAACATTTTGTCACCGAACTGGACCAAAGTTATCAGGTTAACAACAACGGTACGCAGATGGCGCAACACCTCAAAGTCGTGGCATGGAGTACGGCACGCGGTGATCTGAATGAACCCGCAGCCGCCAAAGCCATGACGGAATAACCATTGGCTGGCTATAATGCCGATTTTGGCGTTGAAGGAGTATCCACATGCAACATGAGGTGGTGATTGAAGAGCTGCGCGAAGGCACCGGCAAAGCCGCCAAACGAGGCGCGTTGATCACGGCGCATTATCGTGGTTATTTAGCCGACGGCAGCGAGTTTGATTCATCGCATAAACACGGCCAGCCATTTCAGACCGTGCTGAGCAATGGCCGGGTGATTCAAGGTTGGATTTTAGGGCTGCAAGGGATGAAAGAAGGTGGCCTACGCCGTATTCAGGTTCCTGCCGCCCTCGCGTATGGCGAGCGTCAAGTGGGAACCATGATCCCGCCACACAGCGACCTAACCTTTGACATTGAATTGCTTGAAGTGTTAACGCGCGACTAAGTCGCGCGTCACTCCGAGTGATTGCTTAGGCGGGTTGGCTAAAAATTACCAACACCCCGCTCCAATCCAAGCCGTAACTGCCCCCTTGCAGCGGGGCAATTTCAACACCGGTATACAAGGCCAAAAATGGAATCCCGGCCGCCACGACCAAATCACGCACCACCGATGCTTCTTCGACGTCGCTGCCGCTAATCACCGACATACGGCCACCACAATCAAAATAGATTGCAAACCGCCCGACCTGACCCGCCGTTTTCAGTTCTGCTAATAACCGCACCGTGTTGTCATAGGCCGATTGCACCATCAGCTGCGGATCACGCTGCATCAGCATCACCTGTTGGCCTTTGACAAAATCAGGCTCAAACAACACCACCGCTTCATCGCCGGGCAACACGCCACTGAGCAGCCGAGTGACCAGCTGCTGCTCGTTAGGGTCTTCCGACAAAGGCCGGGCGATGGAAATTTTGGTCACCGGCAAAGGCCCACCGGCCGGGTCTAGCTGTAAATAGCGCCACGAGGTGTCGCCAGTCAGTTGGTCCAGCAGCGCGACTATCGGTTGATTGTCTAACGAATACAGATATTGGCCGAACACATCGGTCACGGTGTAGCGTTTCTCAGTCATCGGCACGCAGCCGTGCATGATGCAACTGAATACTTGAAAATCACCGGCAAATTGCAACACGCTGGCACTGTGGCGGCTGACCGCATCCCCGGTAAATTGCCAGGTCAAATTAAACTGCCCATCCCCCAGCACGCCTGCACCAAACAACGGAAGTGTTCGCAAACGTTGGTGATGGGCCCCTGCGATCAGCGGCCCTGATGGGATCAACACCGGTGGTTGCGTCGCTGTCGCGGCAAAACGCACGGAATCGTAAAACATCAACAAACAGCGACCATCATCGAGGCTTGGCAGCTGCCCTGCTAACACTTCACCGGCTAATAACGGATCACGATAGATTTCATGGCTGGTGGCGAGTTGCCATTCCCAATCATCCCCCGTCATCAGCACCACGGCGGCACAAGGCCCTTGGATCACCGTCTGCTGTGCATGCGCCATGCCCATCGCCGATCCACCGACAATAGGCACCCATTCGCCTAGGTGTTGCCGTAACCCTGCATAAAAGCCATGCGCGTCGACCTCGGCGTTGCAAAAAGCCAACGCCAACCGCGGAACTTGTGACGACGAAAGTTGTTGAAGTGCGTGAGTCACCGCTTGCACGCCGGCTTGGAAAGCCTGTGCGGCGGTACTTGTGCCGATTGAAACCTGCATCCGATCCCTGATGAACGACAAAAAAGAACCAACATTGTACCGGAATTCGCTTAAAAAGCAGCCAGTTATAGAAAAATCGACCAAAAAAAATAGCATGGCGCGAACCACTCTTGCGACCAGCAGCGCACAAAAATTCCTCATCAGTCCAGTTTTGTTCCGAAAAATGCGCTATATCAAAGAAGCGATTGCCAGATGCATCGCTGATGAAAAGGATTTCGTATGCCCAGTCTTCAACGTTGCTGGTTGGTGGATGACAGTCCGACCGTTCGTCAGGTGTTAAGCGCCTTGCTCAACGAACTCGCACCAACCTGGCAGGTCTTGGATTTTTCCAATGCCACCGATCTGTTGACGCAGCTGGAATCTAGCGCCGCCCCCGACTTTATCTTGATCGATCTGAATATGGGCGGCATGGACGGTATCGAACTGTTGCGTCATTTGGCCGCGCGGCGATGCCGCAGCCAACTGGTGATTTGCAGTGGCGCCCCCGTCCGTGTGTTGCAGTCGGTTGGCGAATTATGCCGCACCCTACAACTGCCCCTGCTAGGCACCTTGCTAAAACCTGTGACAAAACAAGCCGTCAGCGATTTAGTCCGTCTGGCCAACACCCCCGCCGTCAGCGAGCACGTGCGCTTGGCACAGCCACCATTGCAAGTGCATGAAGTGTTGCGGGCGTTGCAACAGCACCAATTTTATCCTGTGTATCAACCCATCATCGAATTACGCAATAACACCTTACGGGGTTTTGAAGTGCTTTCCCGTTGCCGCCATCCCAGTCGCGGTTTGGTTCCGCCCGATGAATTTATTAGTAGTTTAGAAAAGTATGGTCTCATCCAACTGCACACCTTTGACAATCTGGAGATGGCCTTACGTGACCTGCAAGGTTGGTTGGATCAAGGGTTGGATTTGGAGTTATCCGTCAACCTGTCACCGCAAATGCTCGACGACCTAACACTGCCAGAACAATTTTGCCGCTTACTAGATAGCTACCACATTCCTTATCACCGATTGCATTTGGAGGTAACAGAGAGTAGTTGTGCCGGCACCATGGCCACGCGGCTTGATATCTTAAATCGGTTGGTCCTTCGAGGTTTTCACTTGTCGATCGATGACTTCGGCACGTCATTTTCATCGTTAGAGCGTTTGCAAGAATTGCCGTTTGATACGGTCAAATTAGACAAAGGCTACATCCAACGAGCACTGACCGATGAAGCCTGTCGCGCCAGTGTCGAATCCACGCTGATGATGGCGCGGCGGCTCGATATGCGAATTGTGGCAGAAGGCATTGAAACCGTTGCGGGTTGGAACATGATCCACAATGCCGGATGCGACATGTGCCAAGGCTTTTACGTTGCTGCACCCATGCAGGCCGCCCAAGTATTACCTTGGTGTCAGCAATGGCAACAACATTACCACTAGCCCAATACTACTAGCGCAATGTGCGCTGACGCAGACGGGCCATGCCGTCTGCATCAGCGTAACGGCTTAGCGTGCCGCCAAGGCACACTCAATGGCCGCCACGACGGCAGCCACTTGTGCCGCATTACATTCAGCAGGGCTGGTACGAGGGCTGTCTGGGTACACTTCGGTGGTCGTGACAAACCGCGCCTCGGTCATACCACCACACAAAAACAACGACCGTTTCGGATAATTCACCACGCCAAACTGCTGCAGTGGCTCGCCAATCAAGCAGCCATGGTCATCGGCAGGTGCAATATGGGTCACCTTGGCGACCGCCTCGATGATCACGCGTTGGAATTCAGCTTCCGGTCGCTCGGTGTCGCCCACTAAATAAAATCCATCCGGAATATTCCAGTTATTATTCACCGTACCATCACGGGAGGCTTTGGCTGGGCGAAATTCACTGTTATCGCTGTCGGTGGTTTCGTGTAAATCGATATGCATCAACACGCCCGCACACTCGCCAGCATGCTGCTGCACGCAGTGATACGCCAACCGTGATTCTGGTGCATCGCTGTCGGCCTTAAAGGAGCGGTTCGGATCAATCGCCGCAGGGTTCCAACGATTGATGGTTTCATAGCCCCACGGGCTGATACAAGGCAGCACCAACAGATTGATATCATCCCGCTGCATATAGGTACTCAGGTTGTCAGCAATAAACTGCAACGCGCCTTGCACACCACTAGTTTCGTAGCCGTGCACCCCACCGGTCACCAACAGCATCGGTGCATTGGCTCGCCACGTGCGGTTTCGCACCGCAAACAGCGGATACGATGGCAAGCCGAAGGCACTGTGATCCAATTCGCCATACTGCAGCAATTCAGCCAAGGCCAACGCCGGCTGTGCCATGATGGCCTGCAGCGGCGTCACGACCTCCGTGTGGTAAGAACGCTTGACCTGCTGCTGGCTAAACCACAAGGCGCGCTCCGCATCGCCCCAGGGCTGACCCAAAGTGCCAATAGCATATTGTGGATGAGTGGACATAACAGTCTCCTTGTGGTGTGGCATCAACGTCTTCAGCACGAGGACAGCCTCATGCTGGCATGGCGGCGCAGGGCAGTTCTGTCAGCGCGCCGGCATCGCGGCGCACTATAGCCGATCAACGTGGCTTAGCAACAGCGCTTGATGCCATTCCATTTGCGTTCTTGTTCGCGTTGGAAAAAGGTTTTGCGATCCAATGGCGCTTCGCCAGGGTGACAGCAGGCATGATGACGAACATAACGCTCATAGGCATCATCACCGGACAACTGACGCAACAATGCCCAGAAGGTCTTGAGGAATTTCATAGCTTATCCTTTTTCAGCCAGCAATTGGCTGGCTTGATACGGCGCTTCTGTCGACGGTAACACCGGCAAACCACGGCGCGACCGATAGGCCAGGCGCACCATATCGCCGACCACCAAGTACAGCAACACGACAAACAGCATGGCTAAATACGCATCCAGCTGTTGGTTAAAAATCAATTGCGGTGCCACCGCGGCTTTTTCACTGCTGAGCAGCCCCGCATCCAGCTTGGCCTGTAAATCATTGGCGGCCGCAAAAAAACCAACTCGCGGATCTGCGCTGGTCAATTTTTGAAAGACGGCAGTGCTGGTTAATATCAGCAACCACAACAACGGCGCGGCAGTCACCCACAGATAACGCCAGCGGCCAGTTTTGAGGATGATCGAGGTTGCGACCGTTAATGCAATCGCCGCCAGCAGTTGGTTGGAGATGCCAAATAACGGCCACAAGATATTGACCCCGCCGTTGGGGTCAATCACGCCGATGTACAAGAAATATCCCCAACCGGCGACCACGATGCATGACGTTAACACCACCGACGGATACCAGCTGGTCTGCCCTAATTTCGGAATAAAATTACCCAACATGTCTTGCAGCATAAAGCGGCCAACGCGAGTGCCTGCATCTAAGGTGGTTAAAATAAACACCGCTTCAAACATGATGGCAAAGTGGTACCACATGGCCAGTAAATGTTCACCAAAGGCCGAGGCAAAAATGCTGGCCATGCCCACCGCCAGCGACGGAGCGCCCCCTGTGCGTGCAAACAAGGTCGCTTCGCCCATGGCACTGGCCAAACTATTCATTTGCTCCACCGTCACGGGGAAGCCCCAGCTAGTAATGGTCGCCACCGCCGTGGCAGGGTCTGCACCGACAATGCCTGCAGGACTGTTGATGGCAAAATACACCCCGGGGTCCAGCACGCAGGCCGCTAGCAGTGCCATCACTGCGACAAAGGATTCCAACGCCATACCACCGTAGCCGATCATGCGAATATCACGTTCGTTCGTCAGCAGTTTGGGGGTGGTGCCTGACGAGATCAGTGAATGAAAGCCCGAAATAGCGCCACAAGCGATGGTGATAAAAACAAACGGGAACAAAGAACCAGCAAAGATCGGCCCGGTGCCGTCAATAAACTTGGTCAGCGCCGGCATTTTTACCTCAGGTTGTAAAATGACGATCGCCAATGCCAGTAGCACCACAGTGCCTAGCTTCATATAAGTGGATAAATAATCGCGGGGGGCCAGCAACAACCAGACCGGCAAAATAGCCGCTAACAGGCCATAGCCAATCACCGCAAACGCCAGCGGTACGCCGGAGTGGTTAAAATACTCGCGCAGCCCCGCTTGCTGATCGAGCCAGCCACCACCGCCGACTGACAATAACAACAGCACCACGCCCAACAATGAGGCTTCAAGCACATGGCCAGGACGCAGATACCGCATGTACAGGCCGATAAAAATCGCAATTGGGATAGTGGCTGCGACGGTCGACGTCGCCCATGGCGAGTGTTTCATCGCATTGACGACGACCAGCCCCAGCACCGCAAGCAGGATGATCATAATCAGGAAGGTCGCCAGCAGCGCGGCAAAGCCACCGATGGGGCGCAGCTCATCACGCGCCATTTGGCCCAAACTGCGACCATTGCGGCGAATGGAGCAGAACAAAATGACCATGTCTTGCACACAGCCCGCCAGCACCGAACCAATTAAAATCCACAAGGTGCCGGGTAAATAACCAAACTGCGCCGCCAGCGTCGGGCCGATCAGCGGGCCTGGCCCGGCGATGGCGGCAAAATGATGACCAAACACCACCCAGCGATTGGTCGGCATATAATCACGGCCGTCTTGCAATCGCTCGGCCGGCGTGGCACGGCTTGGGTCAATCATCAAGACTTTGGCGGCGATCCACGCGCTGTAGAAGCGATAACCAATCAAATAAGTACAAACCGCCGCGACGATAAACCACAGCGCATTGATAGATTCGCCACGATTCAGTGCGATACCGCCTGCCGCCGATGCGCCCACTATAGCCACGGCAAGCCAGCCCAACGTCTGGCGCCAATTCTGTATCATCCTGTTCCCCGTAAGAATTTATTATTGTTTTTGTTTATTTTTTGTCTGTTCTAACGGGTTCGCAGTCACAAGTCAACGCCGATGCTGCTGGTCACATCAGCCGCTGGCGTATCAAGCGCCTGCGACACTGGGCGGCACGGGCCAGATCGGATAAGCTAGCAGCTAGTATGTGTTGACTCTGCCGTGTGAGCTGCCATGGATACGTTTGTTGCTGTAATCTTTTTTAGCTTGGCTGCAGCCATGGGCTTATTGATGGTGATGGCGCCAGGGTTTGTCTGGTTCCATATCCTGAAAATGCAATGGCCGCAGGTGTATCGCTTAAGCGCTATTCGAATGACCTTGTATTGTGTACCGCTAACGCTGGCTGTTGCTGCCGCGTTGACCTGGCAACACCAACAACTGGCGTTTACCGAGCTCACGCAGCGCTGCTTGTTGGCGGGGGTTGTGTGTTGTTTAGGACAAACGCCCTTGTTGTATTGGCTGGAACGGCGTCGACGCCAGCGCTAGCCTCGCCGGAACTGTCCGCGGCAACCTATGTTTAGCAACCTTTGTTCGTGTTTAAAGGACCCATTATGCAGTTATATACCTCGTATTTAAGCCTTGTGGTGCTGGCCAGTTACGTATTCGGCTTTTTCTACAGTCAACTGACCGCCCAGCCATTTACCTATGGCGCCTTGCAGTTGCAATTCACCTTGTTCAGTTTGGCCTTGGGGTATTTAGTCCGTTTGGTGCGCAGTGACACTGTGGTGGCCATCTGTTTTGCCGTGATGTTGCTAGCGCTGGTGAAGTTTAGCTGGGTCTGGTTTGGTAGTGACATCTCAGAGCGCGTTATCGGCGGCTTGTTTGCTGGATATCTGCTTGCATTCATTTTAGTGAGTTATCAAATTGCGATGCTGCGGCGAGAAATTAAGCAAAAGAAATTAAATATCTCAGAACATAATGCTGAAAAAACACAGGATAAATAGTTGACAACCCACTTAAAGTATATACAAAACAACAACTTGCAATCAACTTGTTAACAATGAACCATTTCAGTCTTCTCAACGCATCCAAAGCTGAATGTAAACAAATTTAAGGTTAATTTTACATTCAGCTTACCAAGATAAGTTTATAGGCATCGGCTGATGACAGCCGGCTCCACTCCCCGGAGAATTCGTTAATCAATCGGATGATGCTATGAACGCTAAATTATTAATTGCTGCTGTTGCTCTACTTTCTTCAAATGCTGTATTCGCTGCCAACCAAGCGGGTGATGTTTATGCCGGTGCCAGTTATGGCCAACAACGCGCCAGTGTCGATATCGCGTCGATGGAGTTTGGTGTCGCCACCGGCTTTATGGGTTACCAAATCAATGAAAACTTTGCCGTTGAAGGTCGCGTCGGTGTAGGTATCGCGGATGAATCTTTTTATGACGACGACACCAATCAAAAAGTGAAGTTTGGTGTGGACTACACGGCACAAGCGCTGGCTAAAGGAAGTTATCACTTTAACGACGTGGTTTCGGCTTACGGTATCGCCGGTTTTGCCAAGGTGAAATACTCCGCAGGTGCCGGTGGTGCAAATGCATCAGTCACAGACAACGGTGCCACTTACGGCTTCGGTCTGCAAATGGCGGTCTCAAGCAACTCCGCATTGCATGTCGAATGGCAAAAACTGCCTGATATGGATCTCGATGATGCTGCAGGCATCGATGTGACAAATATTTCAGTCGGTTACACCTACCGCTTCTAACATACCGATGAACAAAGCCGGCCTTATGGCCGGCTTTTCCATTTATAAAACAAAAACATCAATTTGTTTACTTTCATTAACAATAAATGTAACTTTTAACACGCAACCTCTGCGGGTTGGGTCGTTTTGGATATACCAATAAAAAAGGATGTGTAATGAACAAACAAGTCTTGCTTGCTACTGTTATCTGTCTCGCCAGCCAAGGCGCTGTGGCCGCCACGAATCCTGGCAACTATTATGGTGGCGCAAACGTTACCAAGCATACCGTTAAGGCCCCTGAAGAATCTTCCTCGTTTAATGTCCTCAGTGGCGCTTTGGGCTATCAGCTCAATTCACATGTCGCGCTCGAAGCTCGTCTTGGCGTCGGTATCACCGATGAAAAATCCGGTGACGAAACAGTTTCTATTTCGCATGCGGCGCAGCTGCTGGTCAAAGGCCAGTTCTCTGTTAGCGATAGCGTGGTACTGTATGGTTTAGCTGGGTATGCTGATACTAAGTACTCGAGTGAAGACCATATCATTGTGGATCTAGCCGCTTCGCCCGGCGCCTCCTGTGCAAGCATGTCCGCTGCAGGCTCGTGTGCAGGCGGCCGCTCGTCCTCTGCTGTCAGCGAGTCCGGCTTTACTTATGGTGTGGGCGCTGAATTAAGTACAACAGGGCCATGGTCGGTCTACGCCGAATGGCAAAAACTACCCAGCATTGATGTCTGGAATGGATCGGTCGGTGTGTCCGCCTTAACACTTGGCGTAAACTACCGCTTTTAAGGCCACGTTTTTAACGCAACCAAGCCGGTGAATACACCGGCTTTTTTGTGTCCCTTAGTGCTGTGCGTCACCTTTACCGCCCTGTGCCAGCGCGTTCAAATTCATCCACCGTTGGCGACACGAACATCGGCGTCATTCATCAATCTCTAAAGTAAAATAACGGCTGCCGTGGCAAGTTAAGCCGATCCCTTCTAGGCTTTAAAAAAACGAGGAGTGGGCATGCGACATCTTGGATGGCTTTGGTTTTGGTTTGCCGCGACGGCATCGGCTGCGCCGCTAACCGTTGTCACTGAACAATTTAAGCCCTACCAATTTGTCGACGACAATGGACAGGTGCAAGGCTTAGCCACCAATATCGTCCAAGCGGTATTAGAGCAAGCCGGCATTGCCTACCACATTGAGACCATGCCGTGGGCCCGGGCTTATAAAACAACATTGGACACACCCAATGTGTTGATCTATTCCGTATTGCAAACCAATGAGCGGCTAGAACAATTAGCTTGGCTCGTCCCGCTGTGCCCGATGCAAGTGTCCTTGTATCGTTCCAGTCTGCGCAACGAGGTGATGCCTATAAGCATTGAAGATGCGACACGATTTGTGGTCGGGGTAGAACAAGGCCAAGCCAACTACCAATACCTACGTGACAACGGCTTTCGTGATGGCACCAATTTACAAGTGGTGGGCCACAACCATCAACTGACCCAAATGCTGCACAAAGGCCGCATCGATTTAATGTTGGTGTCGGATGTGTATGTCCATCAACTACCCAGCGCAGAGCAACAACGGCTGCACCGATTAATGCCAATCAAGGCGTTGGAGAAAACCTTGTATCTGGCCGCCAATCGCCACAGCGATGCCCGTGTGATAGCCCAAATCAAACAAGCGGCGGCACAACTGCCACAGCCATTTCGATGCCCGACTATAACCGAAATTGATTAACTAACTGGTTTAAATCCACCGCCAAGCGCGCCAATTCTTGGGCTGATGCCGTGGTTTGTTGCGCCCCCGCCGCCGTTTGCGCCGTCAAATCGCTGATATTGACGATATTTCGGTCGACTTCTCGCGCCACTTTTGCTTGTTCTTCAGCGGCGCTGGCAATCACTAAATTGCGATCGTTGATCTGCAAAATTTGTTGATGGATGGCGCCTAGTGCTACGCCAGCACCTTCTGCCACAGCCAAGGCTTGACTGGCACGCTCACCACTTTGTTGCATCGACTGCACGGCCGAGTGGGTCCCGGCGCGGATAGTGACGATCATCTGTTCAATTTCGCGGGTCGATGTTTGTGTCCGACCGGCCAGCGCCCGCACTTCATCAGCCACCACGGCAAAACCACGCCCTGCTTCGCCGGCACGCGCAGCTTCAATCGCCGCGTTTAATGCCAACAAGTTGGTTTGTTCGGCGATCGCTCTGATCACATCCAACACTTTACCAATATCCTGCGTCTGCGCTGCCAAGGCGGTGACCGCACTGGCCGTTTTGGCCACATCGTCATTCATGGCTAAGATGGCTTGAATGGTTTGTTGCACCTGTTGCTTGCCGTGAGCCGCACTTTGCGTTGACTGCGCTGATGACTCGGACGTGAGCATCGCCGTTTGCGCCACTTCATCCACTGCCGAGCTCATTTGGGTCACAGCCGTTGCAGCTTGTTGGATCTCATCGTTTTGTTGTTGCAGGCTACGCGATGCATCTTCGGTCACTGAATTTAACTCTTCGGATGCTGATGCCAGCTGATTGGAGCTCATGCTGATTTGCGACAACATCTGCCTGAGCTTGTCTTGCATACTGGCCAAGGCGTTTAACAACACGGCGGGTTCATCATGAAAATCCGTGGTAATAGGCTTGGATAAATCACCACCAGACACCCTCGCTGCCGCCTGCATAGCGTCCGTTAAGGGTTTCACAATAGAGCCAGTGATCAAGGTGGCGATAAAGGCGCCGAGCAAAAACACCAACGCAATGGCCGTGATGACTTCGAGCAAAGCGGCTTGGTAGTCATTCGCAGAATCTTTACTACGCAACGACGCGTATTGACGGTTCAACTCAGTGAGCTTTAACAGCGATTGGGTGATTTGATCGGCATCATCGCCCATAGCCCCGTTAATCAGGGCGATCCCCTCGGCATTTTTTTGCTGTTTCACCAGCTCAATCACCGTGGTTTGGTGGGCGACATATCGAGTTAACGCTTGTAGAAACGCATCATAGGCCTGCCGCTCACCGGGTAATGAAATTAAGGACTGGTATTTTTGTTGCTCAGCGGACAGTGCCGTGCGCACCTTAGCGATGTTTTGCTCAGCCAGCGCTTGCTCGGCGCTGTCTTGCGCAACCAACAATCGAAAGGTGTAGACCCGTAACCGCATCGCCGACAGATTTAACGAGGCCAAGGTCTCGATACTGGGAATCGCATTGCTCTCGATGTCCTCAGCGGCCTTTCGCATGTCCGTCATGTTATGCAGCGCTAACAGGCCTTGCACCAAGGTGGCCAGCCCCAAGACAAAAAATGCGGCGATGAGCCGACTACGAATGCCGTAACGTCTGAGCATAAAAAGTCCTGTTGTGATGCCTAAAAAAACACAAGAGTCGGTACAAATGACCAACCCTTGTCTCAATGTGACATCCAACAAGCAAAGCAGTCGGCGGTCGCTTTGTCCAGTTACGGCAAGGCGATTAGGACAGATGCGACACCAGTTGAGCCATTATTGCAAGCGGAACTGCCCACTTAAGGCATGCAGCGACACAGCCAGCTGCTGCAACTGTTGACTGGCCATCGCCGTTTGCTCAGACGCAACGGCATTGTGGCGGGCCGCATCGTGGATTTCGGTGACACTTTGACTGATCTCTTCGGCCGCATGCGATTGCTGCAGGGTCGCCGCCGCAATTTGCGCGGCCAGCGCCGAGACTTGGTGAATTTGTTGCACCGCTTGTTGTAACTGCTGCAAGGCTCCCTCAGCTGAACTCGCCGTGGCGGTGGCAAAAGCAGCACTTTGTTGCATTAAACTGGCCGTTTCATGCGTCTGTTGACGCAATCCACCAATCATCTGCTCGATATCTTGGGTCGACTGACGGGTCTTTTGTGCCAGTTTACGGACTTCGTCCGCAACCACGGCAAAACCTCGACCTTGTTCACCAGCACGGGCGGCTTCGATCGCGGCATTGAGCGCCAACAAGTTGGTTTGTTCGGCAATAGTGCGAATAACCTCAAGCACACCACCAATGGCCTCGCTTTGCGCCGATAACGTTTGCATCTGCGCCGACGATTGAGCCACTTTGGTACTTAATTGCTCTAACTGACGGACGCTATCACCCACCACTTGGCCAGCCGCCCCGGTATCTTGCAGCGTGCTTTGACACAACGTCGCCACTTGACCGGCGTTATCCGCCACATCGTGAATGGTCGCCGCCATTTCTTGCATCGCCCCAGCCACTTGTTCGATGCTGTGCTGCTGTTGTTGCATCGACACATTGCCTTGCATGCTGGCGGCACTGGTTTGCTCGGCGGTGCTGGCCAGTTGTTCCACGGCATGTTGGATTTGTCGCACCGTGCTGTACAGCTTATTGCTCATTTTTAACATGGCGCTATACACCGAACGGCCCAGCCCATGCTGCTCGGTATGCTGCTGGATCTGACCATCGGCGATGGTCTCGCTCAATCGTTGCATATCCGTCGGCTCTCCCCCTAACGGCAGCAAAACTTGACGTGCGATCACAAAGGCCGTCACCACCACCCCCAGCAACGCCAGCAGCAGCACCAGCCCCAGTTTGAGTTGCAGCTGCGAAACGGCGGCCAGAGCCTCGGCCTCATCAATTTCAGAGATCACCGCCCATGTCAGACCATGCTGCTGAAACGGGGCAAACGACGACAACACCGGATTGCCATTGTAATCCTCAATCAACTCAGTGCCGCTATCGCCAGCCAATGCTAAACGGCTGGCGGCTGTATCCACACCGTTCTGGGCAACATCACCGGCAAAACTGGCCACCACGTTATGCGTCTTGGGCGCTAAAAAGCTATCGCTACGCATCCGACGATCGGGGCCGACTAGATAACTTTCGCCGGTTTGACCGCGGCCTTCACGCCCGCTCATCACGTGGTTAATTCGTTCGGTGGACAGTTGCAGCGCCACCACATATTTTAATTGCTGGCCCTCATAGACAGGCGCGCCAATGAAGGCCGCCGGTGCATTATTGCTGGGTGCATACCGACTAAAATCTTGCACAGTAAATTGTCCGGTTCGCGTCACCCGCTCAAACAGCAGGCCCAGGCCTGATTGTCGATACGGCCCTGACAACAAATTTGATTGATAATCCGCTTCGCGCGCCACCGTATACACCACCTCACCATCGGGCGTGATCACAAACACATCGTAGTACTGATATTTCTCGGCAAAGGTTTTCAAGTAGGCGTCACGGGTCATGATTTGACTGGCCAGCGACAAGGCCGACTCATGATCGACAAATTGGTTAATCGTTACCTGCAGCAATTCGAGGTCCGCTTGGCGCTCTGCAAAATAGTTGGTCAGCGCCGTCATCTTCGCCTGGTTGATCGCCGTTAATTGATTAAACGCCGTCGTTTTTAATGCGTTGCTGGCTTGCCATACACTGAGCAGCCCCAGCACGAGGAGTGGAATGATCGCTACAGCTAAAAAGCTGAGCAGTAAGCGGGTACGCAATTTCATCGGGTTTAACATCCTGTTCTTGTTATATTCGTTTTTAATTGTGTAACTTTTGTGAAAACAATTAATTACCGATAGTAACAAACAGTGGTAAAAATCCCAGCAATTCCCGCGCAAAGCTCTTTCGATTGATTACTTTTTGTGCGCTCAATCGTTTATGAAATAGACTGAAAGCGCTTTAGTTTCGGCTTAATCCAATCGCTTTTTAAAGCGTAACGTCGCGATCAGCAGCCCAATCAAGAAGAACATCACCAGAGCTGCCATATCAGGGACTAAATCCGCCCAAGCAGCATCGCGCAAAATCACCGCTTTACTCAGACGCACATAATGGGTCGCCGGCAGAATTTCTGCCAGCCACTGCGCGGGTTTGGGCATCGCTTCAAAAGGAAACATAAAGCCAGACAACAAGATTGACGGCAGCAAAACAAACACGGTCATTTGCATGGCTTGCAGCTGCGACTGAGCGCGGGTCGAAATCAGTAACCCAAGCGTCAGACTGGCCAACACAAATAACAAGGTGGTCACCACCAGTGCCGGATGATTGCTCGGTAGCGGTACACTAAATAAGCCGTGGCCCAGCCCCAGAATGATGACCATCTGCACAAAACCAACCAGCATATACGGCACTATTTTGCCCAGCATCAGTTCCAATGGGCGCACTGGCGTATTGATTAAGAACTCCATATTGCCTTGTTCTCGCTCTCGCACGATGGCGGCGGAGGTGAACAAAATCATTGTCATGGTCAAAATCACCGCCACCAGCCCCGGCACAATATTGACCGCAGTACGCCCTTCAGGGTTGAAATAACTGACCAGTTCAAACGGTAGCGCTGCTGGCTGCGGCGATGGCACCCCATGCAGTTGCAGTGGTAACTGGCGCAAGCCTTTGATAGCGCTGGTTAACATCGGATCCGAGCCATCGGTGATCCAATGCCCTACAGGCCGTTGTTGCACCAGTTCCAGCGCATCGGCATTGAACTGGCGGTCGAGCACGCGACGATTAAAATCCGCCGGCAGATACAACACCGCAGCCACCTCACCTCGGGTGATGGCTTGTTCGGCTTGCGCCAACGACGCGTATTGCGCTCGCCACTGCACCACGTTGCTGGCAGCGATATCCTGGAGCAGTTGGCTGGCACTGGCTGATGGGCTGTCATTGACAAACCCCGCTGGCACCTGACGTACATCGGTGTTAATGGCGTAGCCAAACAACAACAGTTGCACCAAGGGGATTAACACAATCATGGCAAAGGTGATGCGGTCGCGCACCAGTTGTTTAAACTCTTTGACGGTAATGGCGTTAATGCGATCAAGGCTGAGCATGATGCGCTCCTGTGCAGGTGACAAACACGTCTTCTAAATTTGCTCGTACCAGCTGCACCTGTTGATCAGGAGCCAGCCACGGCGCTAGATAGGCGATGGCATCGCTGACCTCTTTGCGAACCAACACCCGCAAACTCGCACCCAGTTGTGCCGCCGAAATCACCATGGCTTGTGGCAACAAACGTTGTCGCAGCTGGCGCAACTCGCCGCCTTGCACCTCAACCACCACCGCAGGCATGGCTTGCATCAGTTGTGCTGGAGAGCCTTGCGCCCGCATCCGGCCTTCATCCAAGATGGCCAAGCCATGACACCGCTCCGCTTCGTCCATGTAATGAGTCGACACTAAAATGGTGGTACCGGCATCGGATAAATCGAACAACCGCTCCCAAAATTCCCGGCGGTTTTCAGGATCCACCGCCGATGTCGGTTCATCTAAAAATAACAACGCCGGTTCATGCATGGTGGCCGCCGCCAGCGCCAAGCGTTGTTTTTGGCCGCCACTGAGGCTACCGGCTAACAAATGCGCCCGTTCGGTCAGATGGTAGAGCGCCATCAACTCATCCAGACGTGACCGCGCTTTGGCCTTTGGCAACTGATAAATCCGCGCTACAAATTCAAGGTTTTCCAGCACGCTTAAATTGTCGTACAACGAGAACTTCTGCGTCATATAGCCTATGCGCTGGCGCAGCGGTTCGGCGTCTTGTGGCAAGGTAAATCCAAGTACCTGCACCTCACCTCGACTGGGTGTTAACAACCCCGTCAACATCCGAATCGAGGTCGACTTACCGCAGCCGTTTGGGCCTAAAAAGCCAAAGATAGCCCCTTTGGCAACCTGCAGATCTAAATCCTGCACCACCCAGCGATCACCAAATTGTCGGCTCATTCCGCGCGTGTTGATCACCCATTGCGGCTGACTACTCATGGTTGAGCCCATTGCAGCGGCAAGCCATTGGGAAGTTGTTCCGCATCGGCAGGCAATGTCACTTCCACTAAATACATCAACTGCGCACGATCGTCCTGATTTAACGCATAGTAGGGTGTGAATACACTTTGCTGCTGGATATGGCGTATGGTGCCTGTTAGTGGAGCGGCATAACCATCTGCGTGCAGCGTTACAGCTTGGCCAACCTTAAGCGATGCCAATAGCGGTTCAGGCACATACAATCGACCATAGGCGGTGCCGGTTGGCTGCACGATGGCAAGCGCAGCGCCAAGAGGTACCCGTTCACCTTGTTGATACGGTAAATCATCAATTCTGCCGGCCCGCGTGGCTCGAATCACTAAATCCGCCAGTCGCTTCTGTTCAATGGCTACCGCCGCTTGCGCCGCGTTCAGCGCGGCTTGGGCTTGGCGAATTTGCTCAGCACGACTGCCATTGGTTAATTCGGCCAATTGTTGACGGGCATCTTCCAGCGCGGCTCGGGCGGTATCTCGTGCGGCTTTGGCCTGGTCCAAACTGGCTTGCGCTAGCATATTTTGCGCGCGAAGCTGCACCGCACGACGGTATTGTTGCTCTGCGTCCGCCAGCCGAGCATTGGCACTATCGCGCCGCGCAGCAGCGGCAGCGCGTTGCTCCGAACGCGCACCTTGGGTTAATAAATCCAGCGCTGCTTGCTGTTGCTGCCACTGCGCCTCGGCCTGCGCCAGACGTTGCCGCTGGCTGCTATCATCCAATTGCACTAACAAATCACCAGCCTCGACTTGCTGACCTTTTTGCACCGCGACCTTGGTGATCAGTTCATTGGCGGTCGCCGTCAGCAACAGACGGTCATGCTGCACTTGTCCATACACCACATGCCCTTCAGAGCAGCCCCATAGGGTGGCCGTCCATAGCGTCAGTATGATCAAACGGATCGGTGTCATCGGTTAGTCCTTGTCAACAAATGCACCCTGACACAACAACCGGCCATGGTGGGTGGCCAGCTGCTGCAGGGTGCTGGGGTTAAGTGGCAATTGCAGCTGTTGCAGCAATAACGGAGGCGCTAAGAACGGGAAAATGGCCAAGCTCATCAACGCCAAGCGGGTGCTGGTTATATCGGTCCCAGGCTGCAGCATGGTGGGGGCAGACAGCACCTGCTGCATCAATGGCAAGGCATAGTGCATAAACTGGGTAAACACTGGGGCTAGAATTTGATATTCCACCGACGCGGGATCCCACAAACTGCGGACTAACAACTTCGGTAAATCAGGATTGGGCTGCATCACTTGGTAATACAACGCCAAGAGTGCGGCTGGATCGGCATGGCCATCGAGCCGCGCTTGTTCCAAAGAACGTAAAAACGGCGCCAAGGTTTCCAACACCATGGCTTCAAACAACCCAGCTTTATCCATAAAGTAATAGCGGATTAAGCTGGCATTGACCCCTGCGCGGGCGGCAATTTGCCGCGTCGATACGGTGGCATAAGGGCGGGCGGTGAACAGCGCCAATGCCGCCGCTAATAACTTGGCACGTTTATCTTCACCAGCAATCGGCCGACCGGGACTTGCCGCCATGTCACCCTCCAATATTCATCAACTGATGAATAGAGTAGTGCGAGCCCTTGGCTGCGTGTATTGATTTAATTCAACAAAAATACTGAAAGTGATGAATATTCCAACTCGACATGACCTGATACACTAAGCCGCCCTCGCCATAGTCGTTAGGGCAACATCGATATCAAACAAGGACTTAATGATGGCAAAATCCGCCAAGCGATCAGCACCGACTGATCACCAACGTGGCGACATTCGCGACAATGCGTATGCCGCACTCGTCACCAGCGTCATCTTTCGCAGCCGTGTGGTCAAAGCGAAAAAAGGCAAAGGTTCATACAGCCGCAAAGGGCAGAGGTTTGGAAACGACTCTGCCCTTGCTGTTTTTAAAGCGCTAAACCAGCTTTGTGTCCCATCCCCGTTGTAATTCTGTGCATTCATCACCAGACTAGTCTTCATTGTCCAACACGACCGGCCGACCGCACGCTGTCGTTTTACACCTAAGTTCTGGATCTACCCGTGTCAGCGAACCCATACCAAGATATCGATGTGGCGCTATTGAGCATGCACGACAAAGCCCCGCTGATTGCCCCTGCGGCGCAGGCACTCGGCTGGCGTATTCATACCGATGCCACCTTTGATACCGATAGCCTCGGCACCTTTAGTCGTGATATCCCTCGGCAAGACGACCAATACCAAACCGCCTTACACAAAGCCAAGCTGGCTTGTCAGCGCAATGGCGCGCGGTATGGCTTGGGCAGTGAAGGCAGTGTGGCCCCCGATCCCAGCACCGGCTTGATCCAACTCGGCGTCGAGTTGTTGGTGCTGTACGATGCCGCTGTAGACAAAGCCGTAACGGGGAGTGCACGTGCGCCCAGCCCGATGCAACGGCTGGTTTGCCATGACCGCAACGACTTAGCTGCCGCCGCTCTGCGACTGGGTGCACCTTTGCAACACTTGGTGTTGTTTGCCGGAGATCTGACCGCTCTTCGCAACGCCAATCCAGCCCCGATCGCCAAAGGCATCACCGATCTGGCAGCACTGCAGCAGCTTGCTGCGCCAGCATGGGCGCATGGCAGCATCACCTTGGAAACAGATTACCGTGCATTTGCTTGCCCTGGACGTCAGCAAATCATCGCGCAAGCGGCGACGGATTTAATCACCCGGTTGCAAAGCCAATGTCCGAAGTGTCAGCAGGTCGACTTTAGTGTCCGCGATAGGCGCACCGGCTTGCCCTGTCAGGCTTGCGGTTTCCCCACGCCCTTAACCAAGGCGCTGGTCCGTCGGTGTACCGACTGTGGTTATGAGCAGGTTGAACCCGTCGCAGTGCCGTATGCCGACCCTACGCGCTGCCCTCTTTGTAACCCTTGAGTAAATGCTCTGCCGGATGCGCGCGCACCAAGCGATTGCGGCCTGCTTGTTTGGCGCGATACAACGCTTCATCCGCCAGCTGAAACAAATGCCGAACTTGCAGCTCTGTTTCAGGCACCGCGCTATAACAACCAATACTAACGCTGGTGGTGGCCGTTGCGTCGCCCAGCACAATCGGGGTTTTCGCAAACTCATCGAGAAATTGTTGCAACCTCGTTTCAATCACCACCGCCGGCACCCCGCTGCAAACAAGCACAAATTCTTCTCCTCCAAAACGAAACATCAGATCGTGCGGGCGCTGGAAAAACAGCTGCAACAACTGACTAAATTGCCGCAAGGCTTGGTCGCCAAATAAATGTCCATGCTGGTCATTGAGTTGTTTGAAATGATCGAGGTCGAGCATCGCCACGGTCAGCGGTAGCTGCTGGCGTTGGCATAATGACATAATCGCCGGCAACTGCTCGTCCAAATAATGCCGGTTATAAAGCCCAGTCAGCCGATCTCGAATGCTTTGCTCCGCCAGCAGCGCATTCGCGTGCACCAGCTGATGGTTTAACACCCGAACCTTGCGGTAGGCGACCGTCGCGGCGATAGCCACCAGCACAAACAACACCGACAATTGCAGCGCCAGCTGATAGTCGCGAGTCGGTTCAATCTGCACTCCCAACCACTTATCCATGATCCGCTGATGCTGCTCAGGCGAGATTTGATTGAGTGCTGCCGTCATGATTTGATGCAGTTCCGGCTGATCCAAACGGGTCGCAATGCTAATCACCGAGTCGTCCCCTAATTGACCGGCGATCTTCAAATTGGTCATTTTGTATTTCTGCATCAACATGGTCAGGCTCCCCATGTTGCCAAGCAAGCCGTATAAGTCGCCATTTTCGACTTGCAGAAAGCCTTCTTCGTAGGTTTGCACTTGCACAAACTGCACCTGCGGAAACCGCAGTTTGTATTCATCTAAAAACCCGACTCCGGCGCGAATACCAATGCGTTTGTCTGTCAGTTGGACGAGATCATCCACCCGCGGCTTGTCACGTGTCGTTGCAATGGCGCTTGGCACTGACAAATAGGTAGGCGTGAACAAAAAATCATTGCGCCGGCTCGGCACATCCATCGCCATCAATAGCAAATCGCATCGACGCTCTTTGGCGGCTTTTAAGGATTCAGGCCAACTGTCGGTTTTTAACCAGACCAAGGGCACAGGCAACATCTGCCGAAACAACACCGCATAATCCGCCGACATCCCCGTGTGCTCGCCAGCAAAGGTCATGCCTTCAAATGGCAACCAATGCGGATCAATGCAAAACACCACTTGTTGCTTGTGCTGCAAATACGCCAGCTGAGTTCGCGATAGTTTAAGTGGCGGATTCACGTCCTGCGCCAAAGCCTTCACGCCAACACCAATGCCAAGATATAGGGCGATAACCGCAACGCAGTGACAGAACCAACGCATCATTAAGGCTCCAACTGGTAGCGGCGTAACATGGTTTGAAAGGCCGGTTGTTGTTTAAACTGCTGCAAACAGGCATCAAACGACCGCAAAAACGCGTCGGGATCTTGCACTGCGGTGGATTTGCGCGACAGTGTTAAATAGTAGTCTTTACGCCCCACCGCCAGCGGTAACACCTTGAGTTGTTGCTGCAGCTGGCCATCAAAAATAAGCCAGTTGAGTGTTTCTTTTGAATTCACCACCACATCGACCGGCGATGGAGTTTGCAGTAGCTTGCTAAACAAATCGCTGATTTGGAACACTTCCACCACGCCTCGCCCGGCTTGCCGTTTTTGCTCCAACAATTGATGCAACTCAGGGGTTAACGCCAAACCGGCCAAGTAGCCAAAACGAAACGGAGTCACATCACTGAGGTCGCGGCCAGCAGGTTTAAAATCGCTGCGCACCGCAAACCCCAATTCCGAACTAAACATGCTCGTACTGCTGTAATGGATATAGCTTTCACGCTCAGGCTTGCGTGAATACACCGCCAAATCAATTTTCCCTTGTTGCATATATTGATAGGTCCGTTTGACGGGTAACCACTCGTAGCGGGGTGCATAACCCGCTGCCGGCAAACAGTGATCTAACATTTCGCGCGCCAGCCCCGGTAAATTATCCCGATGTTTTCGGATAAAAAACGGTGGCCATTCGACTGCGTTGACGACCAGCGGTTTTAACTCAGGCGCACTCACGGCGACCGCAGCCGGTCCCCAGCTGATCAGCCCTACTGCCAACAACCCATAGAGTAAAGGCTTAATCAATTCAGTCCCCCCATATACTTTTATTCAAGTTAGCACAGCAGTTACGAGCAGCCAGTCCAACCACAGTATTTAAGTAAAAGCTGATGCATATCAAGCACGCCTGCAGCAATCTGGGCTGTAATGACGCTAATGCACATAGCCTGGCCAACTCGCACTGGGTCAACCGAACAGCGCCCCCTGTGACAACGCCGGCAGCGGAGCGACAACCATGCAACACCAAAGCTCACCAGATCAAAGCCAACAAGACCAATTCACCATACGACTGTTAAAAATCGTTATGCTCTGCGGCATTGGCTTGATTATTTTTGGCCATTATTTATGGGTCGGGTTACGCATCCATGAAACTATGGGCGTACCGGGTATCACCATCATCGCAGCGTGTTGTGCCTTGGGATTAATCTTGTCGCTACCGACCAAAATGTATCTGACATTTTTGCTGATGAAACATGAAGCGGAGCAGGACGACCAATCCGCATCGCCACCTAAGCCATAACATCAGCCATCACGGTGCGGCGGCATGATCTCAGCCGGAACTGGCCTCGCGGTGCGATGACGGCAGGGGTTGCCTACGTTGCCGCCATTCCATGGCTAGGCACACGACGGATAGCAAGATACACAAGGCTCCCAACCACAACGTGAAGCGCACATCCCACTTGGCAATATAGGCGCCGAGTAAGGCAATAATGAAATTGCCACTGCACATTAACAGCGTCAACAAGCCCATGATCCGCCCCATGCCTAAAGCGCCAAAGGTCGCCGTGCAATAGACTTGAAACCAGCTGGATACCATCGGGATCGGCAAGCCACACAACACCAGCAGTAGCCAACACAGCCAACCGGATTGCGTTGGTAACAAAGCCAGCAGCAGCACAAACACCAAGGCTGCGGCCATGGCCGCCGGCAGGGGGGTAAAACGCTGTCCGAAACGAGCCATCACCAAGGCGCTCATGCCGGTCATTAATAAACACAACAACGCAGTGATGTAACCAATCGCCGCGCCATCAAACTGCTCGTATTGCACCAGAAATAATGGATAAAACTCGTAAAACGCATTCAAACCAATGGTGTAGATCAATTGTGTCAGCACCAGATAACGCAGCGCTGGGTAGGTCAGCATCTGTAATGAGTTGTGCGTGCGCACGGTCTGCCATAGGCCTTGGTGAGACGGAGTCAAAGGGTCGGCAGGAATTAACCACCACAACAGCAGCAGACACGGCAGCATGATCAGCGCCGCGATCAGAAACGGCACATGAGCGCCCAAATGCATGGTCAAGCCCCCCAGCAAAGGCCCCACCAACCATGCGGCATACAAAGCGCTGTTCATCCAACTGATGCTGATGTTACGGTCAATTTCGGGATGCAAATCCGCGGCAAAGGCTCTGCAGATACTGACCGAGCCTTCGCACAGACCGGTAAACAACCGTGACAGTACAAACAAGGGATAGTTTTGCTGCCACAGCGCCCAGGCGGACAATAAATAACCGGCCAGAGCCAAAGCTAAGGACGCACTGAGCACTCTGCGCCGCCCCAGTACATCGGATAACGCCCCAAGCACGGCGCCACCAATCAGGATCCCCAAGGGATTCGCCGCTAAGGCAATCCCCAGCAGCAACGTCGGATCATACCCCCGCCAATGATTCAAGGCATTGAGTTCACTGCCGGCAAACAGCGGTGCCAAAATCGGATAGGGCAAACTAACGCCTGCGACCGAAATCAACGCAATCAAACACATCACCGTAAGCACCGCATAAGGATGCCGGTAGCGAGGCGCAGTTGATGCTAGGGCGGCAGGTGAACTATCCATCGCACAAACATTCCTAAGGTCGCTATGGTGCCGCGGTAGAGCGGCGAGGGATAAGCGCGTTGAGGCCATACAACGCGCCGCCAGCATCACTGTGCTTGCAGTGGTAATGGACCGAGATAATCTTGCTTGCCAACATCCACACCGTTGTGGCGCAAAATGGCATAGCTGGTGGTGATATGAAAGTACAAATTCGGCAAGGCATATTGCACAATAAACTCCTCACCACTGAGCGTTTTACCATCCCACCGCGGTGTACCGACACGGCGACTGGCGGCATCGGCAAACATCGCCGGGGTGACGCTGGCTAAGTACGCCAGCGTTTGTTCGATCCGGACAATCAATTCATCCATGGTCGTTTCGGTGTCGGCGTGTTTAGGCACGGTCTCAAGCTGATCGACCACCCGTGCCACACCTAACTTCAGGCTGTCACAGGCAATTTGGACTTGCCGCGTTAATGGAAACATATCGGGCGCAAGTCGGCTTTGTGCTAACACGTTGACATCAAACTTACGCGCCTCGGCATTGGCTTTGGCTTTTAACAACAACGCCTTGAGATTATTCAACATCGCGCTACCTTGCGTGACGGCGAGGGTATACAGCATAACGTTCTCCTGACAATACGCCATTTTGGCGAGTTAGACTGACACTAGCTTGCCAGAACCAACCAAAGCTCGCTATCGTGCAAACTGAAACAAGCTATTTCTTTAGGTGAGACATGGATCCTATTTTTTCCGCACTGGCAATTGCCGGTGCATTGGCAGTCGGTGCGGTCAGCCCCGGGCCAAGCTTTATCGTGGTGGCGCGTAACGCCATCGCACTGTCACGCGCACATGGCATGGCGACTGCGCTGGGTATGGGCACAGGTGCTGGTACCTTTGGCTTGCTGGCGATTTTGGGATTGCACGCAGTGCTGACGGCCGTGCCGATGGCGTTTATCGTGCTGAAGGTGCTTGGTGGCTTGTACTTGTTGTATCTGGGTTATTTAATTTTTGGCGGCGCCAAGCAACCACTGCACGTACAAACCGGCGACAACGTCGCGATGATGTCGCTGACTCGCGCCTATTTCACCGGCTTGTTCACCCAATTGAGCAACCCTAAAACCGCCATTGTGTTTGCTTCGGTGTTTTCAGCCTTGCTGCCGCCCGAGATCCCGCTGTGGTTTTATGTCGCGTTGCCACTGATTGCGGCCGTGATAGACGGCGGCTGGTATTTACTGGTGGCGTTTTTGTTGTCGGGTGAAAAACCGCGGCAAACCTATCTGAAGTTCAAAACCGGCATCGACCGCACCGCTGGCGGCGTCATGGGGTTGCTTGGTCTCAAGTTGGTCAGCTCAGGCTTTTAAATCCCAAGGCCGCCCAAAGGCGGCCTTGTTCTGATTTAGACGATTGTCAACGTGACATCGATATTGCCGCGAGTCGCATTGGAATACGGACAGACCTGATGCGCTTTGGCTACCAAAGCCTCGGCCACATCGGCAGCGACGCCTGGTAACTGGATGGTCAGCGCCGCCTGCAACCCAAAACCGGCGGGGCTTGGACCAATGCCAATATCCGCCGTCACGGTCGCATCCGCTGGCACCGTTTGTTTGGCTTGTTGCGCGACAAATTTCAGCGCACTTAAAAAACAGGCGGCATAACCGGCAGCAAACAACTGCTCCGGGTTGGTTTTAGCCGCGCCTGTCCCACCCAATTCTTTGGGCATTGCTAAGCCCAAATCCAAAATGCCATCCGACGATTTAACGCCACCGTCACGACCTGAAGTGGCAGTGACTTGGGTGCGGTACAAAATTTGTGTTGGTTTGCTCGACATAACGATCCCCTTTCGGATATAAATTTTGCAATAACTGTTATTGCGATAACAATTTGCAGATTAAAAATCCACGATGAGCCTTTGGAACCGGCATCCATGACGCTGATTCCGTCACGCTCACAGTGGCGTGATGCAATTATGTTATCGAGATAATAGTTATCGCGCAAACTATTTTTAAGAAAAACCAAGCCATCCTCTATAAGACCTTGAATAGTAATGGCTTATTTATGAATTCTCGGACAGTTTTTTGCGGAGTTGTACCAATTGCTGCCGCAACGACGTCAGTTCGTCCAGCTCCAACGCACAGGACGATCCGATCTGCAGCACCACAGCAGCGGCTTGTTGTTTTAACGCGACACCTTGCTGTGTCACGCAAATCTCCAACGCGCGTTCGTTGCCGCTGACCCGACGACGGGTGACCAAGCCTTGCTGTTCAAGTCGCTTGAGCACTGGCGTCAAGGCCCCTGAATCCATCAACATTCGCTGGGCGATTTCACGCAATGTAATGCCGTCGTGTTGCCATAAAATCAACATCACAAGGTATTGTGGGTAGGTGAGACCAAGCGCTTCGAGCAACGGCTTGTAAGCTTTGGTCATCGCCAGTGAGGCTGAATACAACGCAAAACAAAGCTGGTTATCCAGCTTTAACAACTCATCAGCATCAAGTGGAAAACAGTGCGTCGACATCAAAACCCCCTCTGGCAATCCCCGCAAGGGTAAACCAGTGCGCGTTTGGATTCAAATCAAGCCGCATGCAAACCATGGGTTAGCCTGATAATTCTGCCGACGAAGGCGTCCGCGCCTGCTGCCATACCACCAGCGGAGTGCAAAGTACCACCAGTAATACAGCGTAACTCATGCTGGCGCCCAAACTCCAAATCACTAACGAACATAGCAGCACCGAGCCAACAGCCAACGGCTTAAACCGCCCCGGTAACAGGCGAACCGCTACCGCCATCGACAACCAATAAATCAACGCAAACACGCCGTTCACCCAGCTGATCATATCGGCCAGTTGCTGGCCGGTGAGGGTCGCGCCAGTGATCAGCAGCGCCATAAGTCCCAACATCAGCACCAGCGCTCGCTCAGGCACCTGATGTGGGTTTTTCTTGGCAAAATAGCGGGGTAACACGCCCTGCTCGGCGAAGCTACCGCACAGCCGCGCCACGCTGGCCGTATACACATTGACGCCGGCTAAGCTACTAACCAGACCAAGTGCTGCGATCAACACCACGCCGACCGGGCCGAGAAATTGACCAAAGGCACCAGCCATCGATATGGGCGTCAGCGGATTGGCCGATAACTGCCAGAGCAGCCAGGTACATAACAAATACAACACACCAACCACGGACAACCCCAACAGCAACGCAGGTACCATATCGCGTTGCGGATTTTTAAAATCCTGTGCCAAATGAGTCATGGCCTCCACGCCTAAAAAACTCCAAAAGCCAAGCGCCAACGCCGTGGACACCGCAGCGGTTTCCGCCACCTGCGGTAAGGCTGGCACCGTCCATTGCAGTGACGGCAACGCCAACAGCGCCAGCAGCAACACCGCCGCCACAATGGCGACCGTTAACCCCAGTTGCAACCGCGCGGACAGTTGAAACCCAATACGATTGAGTAGATAAAACACCCCTAAAAAACTGTATTGGGCGGTTAACGCTTGCCACGGTTGGTGGTCAAACCATGGCTCGATAAAGCTCCACGCCATCCAAAGTGCCGCTGCCGCGCCAACAGGCACCACCAACAAAAACAGCAGGCCGGTGATGCGACCGGCGACCACGCCAAATCCTTGCTGTACAAAATGCGCAGGGCCTGCGGCATGGGGCAAGGACCCCGCTAAACGCCCAAACACTAAGGTGACCGGAATCGCCAACACCGTCAGCACAATCCAAATCCAAAATGCTGCGCCCCCTGCCGTTGACAACGTCAGCCCCGGTAAAATAAATACCCCAGTCCCTAGTAAGGTCGTGGCTAATAATCCAGCGCCTTGAATGCGGCCAATAGACCCCTGTGACATGCGTGTCTCCTGTGAACGAACGAGTTGGCGATGATAGCGGATTTTTTACTGGCACTTTGTCGGAACTGACCGGCAATCCGTGCGCTTTACCAACGATACGTCGGTGCATAGCGACTAAACGTCAACCCTTGGCGCATTCTGGCATCGTCACCAGACCGGCGGATGTAGCGCTAGCTCTTGGCATACGGCTCGTGGTAAAACAGCCGCTTTCGGATGACAAGAGGCAGAGCTGCAGTCGTGGATAAGTTCGATCAATTGATCCTTGAACAACTACAACAGGACGTGCGACGGCCTGTCGCGCAAATCGCGCAAGCAGTGAATTTGTCGCGCAGTGCCGTCAGTGAACGGATCAAACGCCTTGAGCAACACGGGGTGATCCAAGGCTATCAGCTGGTGTTGGGGCAAGCGCATACCCAGCCCGTCATCGCGGCTTATTTTGAAGTTCAGCATAAATCGGCACGTTGTGCTGATCTGATCCCATGGCTGCGGCAATACAGCGAAATCAAACGCTGCAACGGCATCAGTGGCGATGTGGATTTAATGATTTATCTCGAAGCGGCATCGATGCCACGTTTGCATCAAATCCGCGAGGAATTGGATGCGCACCCGGATGTGGTCCGAGTGCGCACACACATGGTGCTTAGCCATTGGATTGGCTAAGCGATTGCTAGGGCCTGAGCGAGTACAGCTTAGTTATTCCCGATCACCACTTCGCTGTGCATCACCAAACCATGGTCATCCACATCCATTTTGAACGATGCTTTCATGTCCATTTGTTTGAGCATTTCGAACTGCTCTGCTTGCGCAGGATCGGTCATCGGCATCGACGCCAACAACGTGCCAAAGAACGCTTTGTAGTCTAAGCCCATCGACATTAAGCCATTTTTGGTGGTGGCTTCTTTTAAGGCTGCATCCGCTTGTGCTTTTGCTTTATCACCAACAGAAATCACCACGTGGTTGTTGTTCAGTTGCAGCAACGGTTTGACATCCGGCAGGGCACCTGGTGGCAACATGGTGGATAAATCCAAACTTTCCCCATCTTTTGGTAATTGGATTGCACCAAACTCCGGAGACATCGCCTTTAACCCTTCGACCACCGCACGCGCATTGGTCGCACTGATGGTCACCAATGCATCCAACGCTTTCGGTTGTTGCGTTTGTGCATCCAGTTCAAATTGATTTAACGACAACGACAAACCTTGTACCCCGTTTGCCATCCCAGCCATCGCCAGAGCGGCCATTGGGTTTGCAGCCGCAGACTCTTGTTGCATTTGCACTAACGGCTCACAGCTGTATTTGGTTTGCGTGTAGGTATTCCACAGCTTGCCGACGCTGGCTGACAGTTGGCCCACATCAAGGCCAAGGCCTAATTGGAACATGCCATCTTTATTGGCTGTCACGGCGGCAGGAATGAAACCGCGCAAGGCACTAAGCGCTGCGACCGTGTCTTTGTTCTCGGTCGGCACTGACAGACGGCTCGTCATCGTCGTGCCTTTGGCATCGGTGACATATTTAGCGTCAAAGAAAATGCCTGGCCATGACTTGGTGATAGCCGCAACATCGGTGGCACAAGCCGGTGTGCGCCATGCGGCCAATGACGGCTCCATTTGCGCCCCAAACAACGCATCTAGATCTTTGGCAAAACGGTTACCGTCTTTGCTGGTGACGACTTTGGCAATTTGTTCCGAACTGAAGTAGCCCAGCATAGCGCTGTTTAACTGATATTTTTTCGAGATATCAGCCAAATAGGTGGTGTTTGCTAAGTTTTGTTCTGGTTTTTGTGCACCTAAGGCAATGGCTAAATGCTCAGGCGAAAACTTGCTGCTGGTCAGAGTAATAGTGGCCCAACCGCCTTCTGCGCGGATCAACAAATCGGCACTTAACTCTTCATGCGTCAAATGGTACTGACGATATTTGATATTGTTTAGTTGTTGCGGCGTGTGGGTAAAACCTGAGGTTTTTTCCGCGTCATCCAAGAATTTAGCAAAGGCAGCGGCATCGGCGAGTTCAATTTTCATCACAGGCGCCAACCCGACAAAATACATCAGGCTGCGCACTTGTGGTTTTACACCTAATTTGCTGCTCAGTTGCTCGGGTTGCTGCAGCGCTTGGCTATATTGGGTCATCAATGCCACAAGAAACTTGCTTTGTGGATCCTGCGATTCCCCCATGGTCTTGGCCAAATCGTCCATGGCTTGTTGCGATTGCTTCAGGTTTACCCCCAAGCTCTTTAAATAAGCAACCATGTCCATTGGCTCTAATTGAGCCGAGAACAAAATGGTATCCGCTGGCACATATTCCAACTCGGCGTTGGCTTGGCTGCCGCCTTTATGACCCCATTGGTAATAGGCTACAGCACCAGCTGCAATGACCGCGATTGCTATTAACGACTTACGCATGACTCACTCCTGTGTTGGGGGCGCTAAGCACTGTCACTCAGTACAAGAACTAAAGACAAAAAGCACGTGCGCTCTGGACATCCATCGATGTCTTTTGAAAGGTATTTGCCACAGATTCACCTCAAATGGCGAATTTTTCAAGCTTTTGTTGCCAGATGGTTAAGGCAATTTGTAAGAAAATGCTGAAATAAAAACAGCGCCCGTAAGCGCTGTTTCCAATCGAGACAAAAAACTTAGACCGGCTGATGCACTGCGAGCATCTGCAGCGCCACCGCTTCCGCCACTTTAATACCATCGATCGCCGCCGACCAAATGCCACCGGCATAACCAGCGCCTTCGCCGGCTGGGTACAAGCCTTTGGTATTGATACTTTGGCAATCGGCGCCACGTTTGATACACAGCGGCGATGAGGTACGCGTTTCCACGCCCGTTAACAAGCCGTCTTCGCGGGCAAAACCACGAATTTGTTTATCAAATTCAGGAATGGCTTCGCGAATCGCGGCAATCGCAAAATCCGGCAGCACAGTGGACAAATCGGTCAGCTTAACGCCTGGCGTGTACGACGGCTGCACATCCCCCAATTCTGTGGACGGCCGGCCGGCGAGGAAATCAGCCACGCGTTGTGCAGGCGCATCGTAATTGCTGCCCCCCAGCACAAACGCCGCTGATTCCAATTGGCGCTGCAATTCAATACCCGCCAACGGATGCCCCGGATAGTCACGTTCGGGGTCGATGCCCACCACAATAGCGCTGTTAGCATTGCGTTCGTTGCGCGAGTATTGGCTCATACCGTTGGTGACCACACGGCCTTCTTCCGAAGTAGCCGCAACCACAGTGCCGCCCGGGCACATACAGAAGCTGTAAACGGTGCGGCCATTGTTGCAATGATGCACCAGCTTGTAATCAGCAGCGCCTAAGATGGGGTGGCCGGCGTTACTACCAAAACGGCAGCTGTCGATCATCGACTGGCGATGTTCGATCCGAAAGCCAATCGAAAAGGGTTTGGCTTCCATGAACACGCCGCGCTGATACAGCATTTCAAAGGTATCACGCGCGCTATGGCCAACCGCCAGCACCACAAACCGGCTGTGCAGTTCGCTGCCATCGGATAACTTCACACCGGTCAGTTGGTCACCGTCGCGCAGCAAGTCATCAACGCGAGTGCTAAAACGGATCTCACCGCCAAGCTCAATAATCTGCGCCCGCATTTGCTCGACCATGGTGACCAGCTTAAAGGTACCTATGTGTGGCTTGCTGACATACATGATTTCTTCGGGGGCACCGGCGGCGACAAATTCAGTCAGCACCTTACGGCCGTAATGTTTGGGATCTTTGATTTGGCTATACAACTTGCCGTCCGAGAATGTACCGGCGCCGCCTTCACCAAATTGCACATTCGATTCGGTGTTCAGCGGCTTTTTCCGCCAGAAACCGAAGGTGTCTTTGGTGCGTTCGCGCACCGCTTTGCCGCGCTCTAAAATAATTGGCTTAAAGCCCATTTGCGCCAAAATCAAACCGGCGAACAAACCACAAGGCCCAAGACCAACGACGATCGGGCGTTCCGTCAAATCAGCAGGAGCCTTGGCGACAAACTTGTAGCTGGTGTCCGGCGTTGGACGAATTTGCGGGTCCTTGGCGTGGGTTTTTAGCAGCTGTTCATCGATGCCAGTCGCGACATCGAGCGTGTAAATCAGCTGAATATCCGATTTTTTTCGCGCGTCATAACCGCGGCGAAACACCGTAAAACTTTGCAGTTGCTCAGCGTTAATTTTTAACCGCTGACAAATAGCGGCGGGCAAGTCGTCATCGCTGTGATTCAGCGGCAACTTCAATTCATTAATACGGATCATCGATGTTCCTTGAGGTGTCTTGGCGCGTCAAAGGGCGCTCACAATGCAGAACAGCGCCGCGCAATTTGCGCTAAATTACGTCGGCGAAACAGCTATTTTACGCCAAAAACGCCGTGCTGTCTGAGGCTTTTCCATCTTCGGCAGATCGGCGCGTCGTCGCTTCGCGTAACCTCTGTGAATTAGGCGTAGATTGCGTGCTGCTTGGGTGCGAATTGGGCACGCGTTGAGCTCGAATGGAGCCTGCCAGAAGCGTTATCTGGATATCGCCTAGGCCGGCCATTTCTTGTAATTTCGCGCTGATCCGTTAGAATCCGCCCATTTTATTGCCCCATTTCGCACACAACACAGGAGATACCGATGGCGTTTGTCGTGACCGATAATTGCATCCAATGCAAATACACCGATTGTGTTGCTGTGTGCCCTGCAGATGCGTTTTACGAAGGGCCCAATTTTTTGGCAATTAGCCCAATTGACTGTATCGACTGCGGTTTATGCGAACCTGAATGCCCCGCCAATGCCATAGTGCAACAAGATGCGCTGACACCCGAGCAAGCACACTTTTTGGAATTAAACGCCGAATTGGCTGCGGTGTGGCCAAACATCACACAAGTCAAAGCTCCGCTGCCTGATGCTGACCAATGGAATGGCGTGCCGGATAAACTGGCGCATTTAATTACCGACTAACCCGCGCCCACTCACCGAAAAAACAACGCCGAGCACATGGCCATGCTCGGCGTTGTTGTTTGAGGGATGTGCGTAGGCATACACGCAGTTAAGTCAAGCCGCGTAGCCATTCCATCAAGGTCATTTAGCCCGCCACATCAAACAGTTGCTGCTCCAAGGTCTGGCCTAGCGTCAGCTGTTTGTAGCGCCATTGTTCACGGCGCAACAAACTCAAAATGGCCAAGTCAGCATCGGTCAGCCGCTGTGGGTCGTACTCCAACACCAGCTCTTGTTTTTGTGGTGATCGGGCATCCAGAATGCCGGGCAATGCACGGCAGGCCGCCAGCACTTGCTCCATCGGCGCTTGATCCAGCTGCAAGGTCATAAAGCCCCGACTTGAAGCCTCATGAACCGCTTGTTGCACCAAACGGCCTTGTTCGAGGTACAACACTGTGCCGCACAAGCGCTCTAGTTCAAATAAGTTATGCGAACTGATTAAGAAGGTGGTTTCAGCACTCATCTTCGACACCAGCTGGCGAATTTGCAGTGCATTCGCTGGGTCTAAACCGGCGGTGGGTTCATCCAGCAGCACCAGTTTTGGCTGACCCAGCAAGGCCTGAGCAATGGCGACGCGTTTCTTCATGCCGTGACTGAGTGCCGTTGGTTTGCTGTCGAGATGCTCTGGCAATTCGACCAATTGCAGCACACGTTTGGCTTCCTCGCGCGCTGTGGCCTTGTTCATGCCTTGCAGCTGTCCATAGAGTTCCAGCTGCGTGCCAATGCTGAAATTCGGATCGAACAAAGCATCTTGCGGTAGCGCACTGACCTTGCCAAACAACGCACTGGAACCTGGCGCATGGCCAAAGATCCGCAAGCTACCTTGACTCGGTGTTAAATAGCCGCACAACAAGCTAAACAAGGTGGTTTTGCCGGCGCCATTGGGGCCGATCAGCGCGATAGGTTCACCGGCATGCAGCGTGAAGGTTAAGTTGTCGAGCACGGTCTTGCGACCAAACCGTTTACCAAGGCCATGGGCTTCAATCATTGCGCTCATACATTTTTCTCCTTCATCACCAGCAAGCCGATGCATAGCAGCACTAGCGTTTGCATCAAAGGTAACCCTGCGAAATCTAGCGTGCTCCAGCCCGCACTCCGATACAAGCTGCCAATCTGCGCGCCTGGGAGATACTGCAATAGCCATTGCAAGCTTGGCTCTAGGTAAACCAAATACCCCAGCAGTCCTATCGTCACACCGCCTCCAACAATCACTAAACTGATCGCCATGCGGTTGGATTTCACCAAGGCCGATGCCAATGCCATCATCGCCGTAAAGGGGCTTAATACAATCAACACATTCAGTGTGATTTGGATGGCGGGTAGCACTAACTCTGCTGGCATAGCCCCAAGCCGATACGCCGTCATGCCTAAGGTGGCCAACATCGCAGCGCAGAGTAATAACAACTGCACCATCACTTGGCCGACAAAGCGGCCGATAAAAATACTTTCGCGACTGGTTCGTAGCGTTAAAAACCGCAAGGTGCCACGGGCGCGATCACTGCAGGTTTGGTCCGAGGCAAAGAAAATCACGCCAAACGGCAACAGCGTCAGTGTGATCAACCAAAAAACCATCAGTTCCGGTTGGCCCCACGCTAACAGCTGATTTAAGCCAAGCATGCCGATGCCTTGCAGCAAAAACTGTTGTATATCAGGGTTTTGCATCTGCGCGGCGGCTTGAAATACGCCATAACGCAAAATGGCATACCAGACGATGGCAAAGGCAGCTAACGCAAACCAACCCCGTGGGGTGGCAAATAACCGATGGATTTCAAAGCGGGCGATGAGATAAATCGCGTTGGGTTGAAAAGATGGTAGAAACTGCATGGCGGCGCTCCTGGTGTTCTACGTGATATCAAGGCTGATTCGTAGACAAACGCAAAGATAGTGCCACAGCTAACTAATTGATCTACCTATATTATTTTTCCAAATGTTTCAGGCGCGGTGCGATATGCCACTAAAAAGTAGTCAAATCAACGACTAAGAGTCGATCGGAAAGGCTGCCGTTGGTTGTGATTTTTGCGCAAACCGTTTGAGGAGGTAATAGCCAAACCAAGATGTAAACAAACACAACAAGGCGGCTTTACTGCGTTGGGCAAGAGTCAATTCAGGCATGGTCAAAGCCAAAAAGACCGGGGCGTAAAAAAAGTACAAGACAAAACAAATAAGTAAAAAATCACGTAAGGCAAATTCAACATCCATGATACAGCCACAGTCCTTCGTTCTTTCCCTGAATTAAGTACAGAATATAGCCACTAGTTCGACTTTACGGCAAGTTTTTTTGGATGATTTATCAACAATTTCTAACAATTGATCGAGTTTGTAATCAGAACCAGCGATCTTTGACCATGCCGTAGTGAAAATAGCCCCACTGACCAACCCGACGCAGCGGTGCAAACGGGAATTTCGGCAACGGCGTTTGATACAACGGGATCTGCGGTAACGCCATGCCAGCCGCCCGTTGGGCGAGCCGATAACCTGCTTGCACTGAAAACGACAAGCCGCTGCCGCAATACCCCATGCTGTACAGCACATGTCCTGCGTCATCGGCTTGATAAATGTGCGGAATGTCATCCAGCGACATACAAATCCAGCCGCTCCATTGATACGCGTAATTTAACGTCGAAAGCGCTGGGAAGCTTTGTTTCAGCACCGCTAACAAGCGCTTCGCATAGTAGGGATCACTGGCTTGCTGGCCGGTGATCGCGCCGCGGCCGCCAAACAAAATGCGGTTGTCTGGTAATTTGCGGTAGTAGTATTTCAGCGCTCGGGTGTCCATCACCACTTGGTTGGTTTGGAAACGACAATCAGCTAATTGCTGCGCGGATAAAGGTTCGGTGACGATAATTTGCGACAACACCGGCAAGGTACGCGCTTGCACGCCCAGATGCAGGCCTTTGGGCGTATAGCCATTGGTGGCCAGAATCACTTTGCGCGCTCGAATGTGCGCTTGTGGCGTGTCGACGATGTGCCAGAGGCCGTCACGTCGGATCGACAAAGCCGGGGTGCCGGTGTAGATCCGTGCGCCCGCTTGGCGGGCAAGCGTATGGTAGCCATACGCCAGTTTCAGCGGGTTGACGCCAAAACCATCGGCAAAGCGCAAGGCTCCAAAACACTGCTCGTCGCCGACGTAGCGCTGATGCACATCATCCCGCGATAGCAGCTCCACCTGATAACCAAACATTGACTGCAACAACTCGGCCTGTGCAGTCAGCGTTTTCACCATCGACGGTTTGTGCGCCATCCGCAAATAGCCCATTTCTTGTGGCTGGCAGTCGATGCCGGTGGCAATCAGGCTTTTAACCCGCTCTAAGCCCTCACAAAATTCGTGATAGACCCCGCGCATCACGGCCTCGCCCCATTGTTTTTGCATCTGGGAGTAAGGTTTGCGACCGCTGGATTTCAGCACAAAGCCAGCGTTGCGGCCGCTGCAGCCCCACGCCGTTTGGTTGGCTTCGATCACCACGGGGTTGATGCCATATTCATTGGCTAAGTGATACGCCGCCGACAGCCCGGTGTAACCGGCACCAATGATCAACACGTCGGTGTCGATCGACTGGGTTAACACACCATCGTCGGCTGGCGCAGGGCCTGCCTGACTTGCCCAATAACTGTCAGGATAAGGTTCACCTTGGCCTGGATGGCGGTCATGCAGCGGATCGTACATCACAAAGTCCTAAACTTGCTGGAGTTGGCAAAAGATTGCATCATGATGCAAAACCTTCCGTCCTTTGAAAAGCCGTCTGGACTGCAACATGGATCAACAACCTATCCTATTACAACCGCTTGGTGCTGAGCATTTTGCCGCGGTGATTGCCCTTGGCAATCGCGTGCACGGCGATGGCTATTTAGATGACGCCAGCATGTTGGATTATTTCCAGCGTGGCATCAAAGATGACATCAACGCTGGCGTCGTCGCGCTCAAGGACGGGCAGGTGGTTGGTTTTCGCTTGGTGTTTGCCCCCGAGCAATGGCAAGCCGACCAATGGACCAGCCCAGAACTGTGGCCGGTGCCTAAAGCCCAGCTGGGGTATTTCAAATGCAATACGGTGGCGCCGGAATTACAGGGGCAAGGCGTTGGCGGCTTGTTATTGCAACGCTCGATCCAAGGGCTAAAAGCCCAAGGCGCCCGCGCCGGTTTAGCCCATTTGTGGATGGAAAGCCCAGGCAACGCTGCCGTGCGCTATTTCAGCAAACACGGCGGCCAATTGGTGAAAGTGCACCCAGACAAATGGAACGCTGACAGCAAAGCCGGTTATACCTGCGTGCGCTGCGGCAACGATTGCCACTGCCACGCCGCCGAAATGGTGTTGTGTTTTTAACCTTCACCCTACGCTCGTTGAGCATGCGGCGGTTATTTCTGCCCGCCAATGTTACTCAGCAAATACTGGATCACCACCTTTAAGCCCGCTTTCATATGCACCCGGTGCGGGTACACCAAATGCACCGGCAAAGGTTCAGGCATAAATTCAGTCAGCACCGGCACCAACAAGCCGCTGTCAATTTCGTCTTGGACTTGGTATTGCGTCACAAACATCAAGCCCATGCCGGCAATGGCCGCCGGTTTCATCGCCCGATTGGAGTTTGCTAACAAACTGCCGGCGGTTTGTACATCCAGTGGCTGCCCTTGATCCGAGAATCGCCATATCGTGCCTTGTGGGCCATTGTCGGTGGATAAACAGTTATGCTGACTGAGCTCCGACGGATGCTGCGGTATGCCCGCTTGCGCCAAATACGAAGGTGCGGCGACCAACACAATCGGCAGTTTGGTCAAGGGGCGGGCAATCAGCGACGAACTGGCCAAGCGCCCGAATCGAATAGCTAAATCAACTTCTTCCCCCACCAAGTCGACCAAGCGGTCGGTCAGGTCTAACTCAATTTTTAACTTGGGGTAACGCCGCAGCAATTCGGGCAATAAAGGCGCAACCACTTTAGTACCAAAGGTCACCGCCATACTGATGCGGATCACACCAACCGGCTCGTCACGCAGTTCATCCAGGTGATGCTCCGCTTGGTCGGCTTGTTTCACCACTTGTTGGCAATAGGAAAAAAACGCTTGGCCTTCGGCGGTTAGTTTTAATTGACGAGTGGTGCGTTGCAACAAACGCACGGCCAAATGTTGCTCGAGCCGGCTGATGGCTTTACTGACCGCGCCTTTGGACATTTGTAAATGCGCCGCCGCTTGCGTGAAGCTATTGGTTTCCGCCACTTTGGCGAAAATCGCCATATCCGATAAACGTTGCAATAAAGACATTCGAACCTCCAAACCCCATGCCGTCGATGTCAACAGACTGTTGAACGTGGCGACAGTGTAACAAGAGTTGCGCTGGCTGAATATTGGCTGACTGTTTCCTATCGGAAACAATTTGTCGCAGAAATTCTGGCTAATCAAAGTACAAAAACGTGACATAAAATGTACGCCAATCCAGTCGGAAAGGAGAGCGCCGATGTTTTTTCAAATCCTGTTTGCCGTGGTAAAAGGTTTGCTTGAAATGGATGGTTTTGTTGTCCGCAGTGAACAACCGGTACAAAAAACCGACAGCGCAGAGTGTTGCAAACCGCCGCAACATCCCTAACTGACTGCCCCAAATCTCACTTGAGATGTACCCAGCCTTGATTTTGATCTGGTGTTGGCCGGTCGTGTTGACCGGCTTTTTTTTGCCTGTCTGTTGTGACCAAGTCCATGTTCGCTCAGTGATCAAGTTGCTCGTCCACTGCATCCTTTATTTTCCATACAGGTGGGTTTACCTGCCGCAACCCGAACCCATGCCTGACAAGACAACCTTTTTTGATGGCTAGTAACCGCGCCTGCGCTGTGTGTGCTCTTGCCGTTGCTTGCCCCAACGTCCTTCGCCGCAATGGACATGGCAAGATTTCAACGACCACAGCTACAGCAGAAATAGCACTGATATAGATCTGTCAGTTCTAAACGGATGTCTAGAAATGCGGCTTTCCGGCACTTAAAAAACATTTAAATTCAGATGCTTATGACACGATTGAGCTGAAAACATCTCATATAACCAAGTTTTCACCGAAAGTAAAAACATCCAGCCATCCGGTTATATCAAAAAGTTCTGGATAAGCGTTTTCTCCTCATTGAGTGGCAAGCGCCACGCTGGTCAAATGCGCGGCAATTGTTGAAAAGGAGACAGTTATGTCACGTTTACCTGTGGTCGATTTGACCCAATTGCACGCAACCTCCACCACTCGCACCGACGCGCTGGCAGAGCTGGCGCGCATTTGCCGTGACGTCGGCTTCTTCTACTTAACCGGCCATGGCCTGTCGCAAGCACAACTTGATGCAATGCTGGCGCTGGGCCGCGACTTCTTTGCGCTGCCAGATAGCGAAAAACGCGCGATCCAGATGCGCCACAGCCCACATTTTCGCGGCTATAGCGGCATTGCCGCCGAGCTGACGCGCGGCCGTCCCGATCAACGCGAGCAATTCGATATCATGCGCGAAGAATTAGCTCCCGCGACGCGTCACGCGCCGTGGCAAGGTTTGATTGGCCCAAATCAGTGGCCTGCCGCCATGCCGCAACTCAAACCGCTGCTACTGGCATTTCAACAGCAATTGTCGGACTTGGCGCAGAACTTATTGACGCATTTGCTGGCGTCGCTGCAGTTACCCAGCGATGCTTTGGCCAGCACCTATCAAGCCGGCCCTTATCTGCATACCAAGCTGCTGCGTTACCCAGCAGTGCCAAACCTCGCCAGCCCACACGAAGCGCAGCGCCAAGGCGTTGGCGCGCACAAAGACCCTGGTTATTTGACTTTTGTGCTGGGCGATAGTGAAGCGGGCCTTGAAGTTGAAACCGACACTGGCTGGTTGCTGGTCGAACCGCTGCCGGGTGCGTTGGTGGTCAATATCGGTGAATTGCTGGAGCTGGCAACGGACGGATACCTCAAAGCCACCACGCATCGGGTGACCAGTCCAGGCACAGGTGATCGCTACTCGCTGGCGTTTTTTATGGCGGCGCAACTTGATGCACAGGTGCCAGTGTTGCAACTGCCGGATACCTTTAAAGCCTTAACGCCCGGTATTTCAACCGACCCAGACAACCCGCTGCTGCGCGATGTCGGCATGAACACACTGAAAGGCCGCTTGCGCTCGCACCCTGATGTCGCCGCCGCCCATTACAGCGAGTTGGACATAGCCGCCAACGGCACCAGTGCTAGCACAACGGGCCAAGGGCAACACAGCAGCGACACAACGCCAGGCGTCGCCCACGCCGCCTAGCTGCAGCCATGCATGCCTCCAGACGGCTCGGCTTTTTACAGCGAGTCGTTTAGGCTCTCGCCCACAAGCACAGCCCATTTTTTTGTATCGCCGCGGCGCGAAAAAAGCCGCGTCCTGATTGAGGTTTTTATGAAGTTATCAACGCTGGCCGTGCACGCAGGCCAACAACCAGATCCAAGCACCGGCGCTTTAAACACGCCAGTGTATTTCACCAGCACTTACAGCTACGGCACTGCCGAAGAAGGCAAGGCGCGCTTTGCCGGGCAAAACCCGGGCTATATTTATTCGCGCTTTGCCAACCCCACCAGCACAGCGCTGGAGCAAAAGTTAGCTGCGCTAGAAGGTGCCGATGAAGCGATTGTGGTCGCCAGCGGTATGGCGGCCATTTCCAGCATTGTGTACGCCCTGACGCAACAAGGCGATGAAGTGGCCTTTATCGACCCCGTCTACGGCGGCACGGATGCATTTTTACGCAATACCTTGGTACGCGCTGGCGTCACGGTTCGCAGCTACAACTCGGCCGAGGATTTTGCCGAGCGTCACAGCCCAACCACCCGCTTAGTGCTGTGGGAGCCGGTGACCAACCCAACCTTAAAAGTGGTCGATAGCCAAAAAATCATCGCGGTGGCGCGGCAAATTGGCGCCATTACGGTGTGTGACAATACCTTTTTAACACCAGCTTTGTTTCAACCGCTGTCGATTGGCGCCGATTTAGTCATGCACAGCGGCACTAAGTATTTGTCCGGCCATGGCGATCTGATCGCGGGCGTGGTCGCCGGCAATGGCCCGTTGATCCAACGCGTGCGCACCGTGGCGCTGAAACACATCGGGGTGCCGATGGGCCCACAAGAAGCATTTTTGTTGCAACGCGGCGTCAAAACGTTGCCGCTGCGAATGAAAGCGCATTGTGACAACGCCAAACGCGTCGCCGAGTTTTTACAACAGCAGCCACAAGTCGCGGCCGTGTATTTCCCGGGCTTACCAACGCATCCAGGGCATCAGGTGGTGGCGCAAACCGCCAGCGGCTTTGGTGGCATGGTTGCACTGGAACTTCACGGTGGTTTTGCCGCCTGTGCACAGTTTTTAAATGCGCTGCAGTTGTTTGCCCAAGCGGTCAGTTTAGGGGATGTGGAAAGTCTAGCGTGTCACCCAGCCAGCACCACACACGCGGCGATGACACCTACCGACCGCGATCGTGCAGGTGTGAGTGACAATTTAGTGCGCTTGAGTATTGGTATTGAAGACGCCGATGACTTAATCGCCGATTTGGCGCACGCGCTGCAGCAAATCGCCTGATCTAGAAGCGCCCCGGCCTGTGTTGGGGCGCCTCTGCATTCGCCGCTGCGGCATCATTTACCCACTTGATCTGTTTAGGCTGCACCTAGCGGCTACTTGCACGATTTCGAATATAGCGCCATGTTCGCTTGCGTTAAGCCCACAATCCCGATGTTTTCCTCACTAAACCCACTGATCAGATTTGCAATTGACTAGCCCGCGCTTAATACTGCGCACAGTGGGTTGGCGACTGCCGGCTCACCACCGCATAAAAAAAACCAGGAACACGAACATGAAACCAGCTTATCAACCGAAGCTACTGGCACTTGTTATTGCCGCAGCCCTCGGTATCACCGCTTGTACCCCTGCGTCGAATTCAACCAGCAATGCCAATCAAGCAGCCGCCAAACCAGCCAGCGCCGAGGAAGCCAAAGCCTTTGTAGCCAAAGCATCGGAAGAAATGGCAGCGCTGCTAATTGAAGCACAACGCGCCGATTGGATCGCCAATACGTATATCACTGAAGACACCGAAGCGCTCAGTGCCGAAGCCAACGAAAAAATGACCGAAACCGTGGTACGGATGGCCAATGAAGCCGCCCGGTTTAATGGCATTGAGGTCGATGCCGATACGCGTCGCCAACTGGATAAACTGAAACTGGCACTGACGCTGGCAGCACCCAAAGATAAAGCCAAAACCGCTGAACTTGCGGACATCGTCGCCAAACTTAATGCGATGTACGGCAAAGGCAAATACACCAAAGCCGACGGCACTGTGATGGCGTTGGGTGAGATGTCGGCGGTGATGGCATCTAGCCGCAACTACGACGAACAACTGGAAATGTGGAAAGGCTGGCACGACACCGCCGCACCCATGAAGCCTTTGTACATCCGCCAAGTCGAATTAGCCAATGAAGGCGCGAAAGAACTCGGTTATGCCGATACCGGCGCCTTGTGGCGCTCTAAATACGACATGGACGCCAATGCATTTGCCGCAGAACTCGACAAACAATGGAATCAAGTCAAACCGCTGTACCAAGCGCTGCATTGCCACGTTCGTGCCAAGTTATCTGAAAAATATGGCGCCGACAAAGTGCCGTTAGACAAGCCAATCCCAGCGCATTTACTTGGCAACATGTGGGCGCAAAGTTGGGGCAATATTTACGACTTGGTCGCGCCGGAAAATTCAGATCCAGGCTATGACGTCACTAAGTTGTTAGCGGAAAAAGGCTATGACGAGCTGAAGATGGTCAAAGGCGCCGAAGGCTTTTTTACCTCGTTAGGCTTTGCGCCACTGCCAGAAACCTTCTGGACTCGATCACAGTTCGTCAAACCACGCGATCGCGACGTGGTGTGTCACGCCTCCGCGTGGGACTTGGATAGCAAAGACGATTTGCGGATCAAGATGTGTATCGAACGCACGGGTGAAGAGTTTGCGGTGATCCACCACGAATTAGGGCATAACTTCTACCAACGTGCGTACAAAAACCAACCTGTGTTCTACCAAGATAGCGCCAACGACGGCTTCCATGAGGCGATCGGCGATACTATCGCTTTATCGGTCACGCCCAAGTACTTAAAGCAGATCGGCTTGCTGGAGCAAGTGCCGGATGAATCCAAAGACATTGGTCTGTTGATGAAAATGGCGCTGGATAAAGTAGCGTTTGTGCCCTTTGGCTTGATGGTAGACCAATGGCGCTGGCAAGTATTCTCAGGCCAAGTAAAACCTGAACAATACAATGAAGCCTGGTGGCAACTGCGTGAAAAATATCAAGGCGTCAGCGCGCCAGTGGCGCGTAGCGAAGCCGATTTTGACGCGGCCGCCAAGTTCCACGTACCTGCCAACACGCCATACACCCGCTATTTCTTGGCGCATATTCTTCAGTTCCAATTCCACAGAGCTTTGTGTGGTATTGCCAAAGATGATGGTCCAATTCATCGCTGCTCGATTTACGGCAGCAAAGAAGCGGGAACCGCTCTGAACAGCATGCTGGAAATGGGCGCTAGCAAGCCATGGCAGGACGCGCTGCAAAGCTTGACCGGCAAACCAGAAATGGATTCGTCAGCCATGCTGGACTATTTCGCGCCACTCAAAGCCTATTTGGATGAGCAAAACAAAGGCCGTAACTGCGGCTGGTAACCCACATAGCCTAGCGCAGGTACTTTGACCTACGCTCGCTTGAAATGAGCAGCATCGCAGGCGATTGCGGTGAGTGAAACTTAAAACGGCTGCCTTTTGCAAAAAAGTGCAGCCGTTTTTTATTGGGGGATGATGTTAAGCACCGCGACTGCTACAGCGCTTAGAACTTGCTATCGATGATCTTTTGCAGCTCTTGCAGTTGTTCTTTGCTGAATTTGCCGTCTTTGAGGTGTTTTTTCAGCATGTCAAAGGTCATCGGCTTGTGCATAGTTTTGACGATCATTTTGTGCTGTTTCATCTCGCCATCGGCGTTTTGAACCATGACCATCGGCGCTTCTGGCGCTTCGGGCGCTGTCACTACGCTCACCACCATCGGTGCTGCGGGTGCCATTGGCGCATCCGGTAATGGCGGCAGCTCAGGCATCAGATCACCGTTAGCAAAACCGCGGACATCGTCGCGATCTTCGGCCGGGATTTTCAAAAGCGCAGCTTCTAGCGCTTTTTCATTAGCAAGTTCCGCTGGTGTTAGCTGGTAATTGCGCGTTTTTCCGTCTTTGACCATCACCACTTGTAAGCCATCATCGTTTTTTTGCACTTGTAGCATTTTTTGCTGTGCTGCCGGTATTTGTACCGTTTTTTCGACGTTCACCGGCTTGCCTTCGGTCACCGCACCGGCATTGGCGCACCCACTTAACAACACCCCAAACACACCGGCAACCAACCAAGGGCGAACATTATTTTGCGTTAACATGACCTAACTCCTGACAGTCACTGCTGTCGATTAAAGGATTAAACGACCAGTCCATACTGGATGCGTTCGCTATTGAAATTTTGGTGCCAACTTTTATCTAATTGTTTTTTATAGATATTATTTTTTAGTGCTTGCTATTTGGTTGGAAATATCCCGAAATGAGGAGATCCATCTGCTGATATCAGCCATTCGCGCCCGAACATCGCGCTGCAAGATTTGTAACTAACTGAAATATAGAGATACTTTTCGGGGAAACGCATGGCATCCGTTTTGCTACAGCTTCAGCTCTAAGTGGTCATCCGCTGGCCGCATGATCCGTTGGCCGCATAGTGCCGCCTAGTTTGAATCGAGGACCTTTGCATGCGCATACAGTCGTTTGTTGTTGGAGTATCTATCGCGATGGTGGGTTTGGTCTTTTCGATCCAAGCCGGCTTGTTGTGGTACTTGCAACAGCGTTTGGAACAACAAATGACCATGCAAAGCGGTCAGCTCAGTAAAATTGTGCTCAAACGCACCATCGATGCGATGGCACCGCCAGCACCACCCGACCCCGCGAGCGCGCCAGAACTAGCAACCGCGCCTGAGTTGCCGGCTGCGCCGCAGGTGGCTGAACTTGAAGTGGTGCGACAGGTACGCGTAGCCGCAAGCGCAGCGCCCGCCGTCAGTGCCCCCGTGCCAGTGCCAACGGCTGAGCCCGTAACACCACTACCAACTGCCCAACAACGCTCGAGCTCATCCGCTGCGGCTGCCATCATTGTCATTCAGCAAGGCGATTCACCCGCGACAGTGCAGCATGTCGATAGCCAGCATGGCCAAAGTTACCGCTACGTCACCACGGTCGATGCCTTGCCCAAGGCGCTGAACGAGCAACTCGACCAAACCATGCAGCAGCTGGAAAAACCGGGCGACGCGGCGTGGGTGGAGGATTTCGAAACGATGCGCAGTCAAGGCAGTGCCAGCATTATGGCGGGGTATTTCAAAACCTTGCTGGCTGCCTTGGTGATAAGCAGTTTGGTGCTGCTGAGCTTGATGGTGCTGCTCAGTCGCAAATTGCTGTCGCCGCTAAATGTGTTGGTCGACGGCTTTCGCCAGCTGGCCAGTGGCCACGCAGGCGTCACTGTGCCCACAACACAGCCACTAACTGAATACAAATTTGTACTGGAACAATTTAACCAAGCCAGTCAGCAGCTGGCGGCCTGGCAAGCACGCCACGACGAGCTGGCCCGCCAGCAACAGCTGGTTGAACTGGGTGAAGTCAGCCGTGGCTTGGTGCATGCACTTCGTAACCCGCTGCACACCATGACGTTGGCGCTGGAGCAAATTCACGCCGATCCGCAAAGTGCCACGCAACTGCAACCGATGCTCGAGCAAAAGATCCACCATATTAACCGCACGCTGACCGCGTTATTGACGCTATCTAGCAGTCATATCGATCGCCAGCACCAGGTGCCGCTGGATGCCCTGCTGCAAGACTTGGCGCTGGAATTTTCCGCCCATCAACTGCAACTGCCGGCGCCGAGCGACGTCTCGCTGCAAGGCGCTGAAACCGAACTTCGCACCATGTTGCACGTGCTGGTGGCCAATGCGGTAGAGGCCAGCCCAGCGCCAGCCACCGTCAAGATTTGCGTCGAACAGACGGCGCAGCAGCTAAAAATCATGGTGTATGACCAAGGCGGTGGGCTTGCCGACAGGGTGCGCCACCGTTTGTTTGAGCCGCACGTCAGCAGCAAAGCCGAAGGCTCGGGCATGGGCTTGTATTTGTGCCAACGCTTGGCACAGTTGTATTACCATGGCGATGTGCAGCTGTGGGAACACAACTGCGGCGACAACTGCAAAGGGTGTGTTGCTTGTTTAACCTTGCCGCAATCGCAGCAGCCTGAGGATGTTCCACATGAAACATAACGGCACCCGCTTGTTACTCGTCGAAGATGACGCCACTCAGCGACAACTGTTGACCGGGTTATTACAAGGCGCGCAGTTTGAGGTAACGGCCGTCGACGGCGTGGAATCAGCGATTGTCGCGCTCAAAGCCAATCCACAGCTGCAACTGGTGTTTAGCGACTGGCAATTGGCGGGCCGGGATGGGCTTGAACTGTTACGTTGGGTGCGGCGCGAACGGCCAACGCTGGGTTTTGTGGTTGGTACGGCGTATGGCTCGGTCAGTCACGCCGTCGAAGCCATTCAAGCCGGTGCCGATGATTACCTGACTAAACCGTTTAAACGCCAAGAAATGCTGCTGGCCATCGAAAAAGCGCGCCGGGCTGCAGAGCTTCGTCAGCAAAACCAGCAACTGCAACAAGCACTCGGCGAACAACAACAGCTAGTCGAACTGATTGGCGCGGCGCCTTGTATGCAGCAACTGTTTGCCCGCATTAACCGCATTAGCCACGCCGATGTGCCCGTGCTGATTAGCGGTGAAAGTGGCACCGGCAAAGAGCTGGCGGCGCGGGCGCTGCATCAACTCTCACCACGGCGCGACGGGCCTTTTGTGGCACTGAACTGCGGTGCTATTCCAGAAAGCTTGGCCGAAGCCGAGTTATTTGGCGCGGAAAAAGGCGCCTATACCGGCGCTGTCGCCAGCAAAGCCGGCAAATTTGAAGCGGCACAAGACGGCAGTTTGTTCCTCGATGAAATCGCCGAATTACCACTACCGCTACAAGCCAAACTGCTGCGCGTATTGCAAGAAGGCAAAGTGACGCGCCTTGGCAGCCATCACGAAATTCAGCTGAATGTGCGTATTATTGCCGCCAGCCACCAAGATTTGGCGCAAGCGGTGCGCGACGGCCGGTTTCGCGAAGATCTGTATTACCGCTTAAACGTGGTGCCGCTGCATATGCCGGCGCTGCGCGAGCGTGGTGACGACATCCCGGTGCTGATCAACCATTATTTGCACAAGTATCAGCAGCGCTACCAAACCAGCGCCCCTGCGCTGAGTAAAGCGGCGCTTAAACAATTACTAAGCTATCGCTGGCCAGGCAATGTGCGCGAACTGGCCAATCGGCTAGAACGCTTTGTGTTGCTGCAGGACGAAACCGAACTGCTGGCGGGGTTACAGCCACAAAACGCGCCCAATGCCACACAGGCCAGCGGCGACTTTGTGCTGCCAAGCCAAGGCCTTAGCTTTGAAGCGCTGGAGAAATCCTGCTTACAACAAGCCTTGCAACTGGCGCAAGGCAACAAATCGCAAGCGGCGCGACTGCTGGAATTGCCGTACAAAGCCTTTTTATATCGATTGGAAAAATTTGGCTTAGCGGACTAACACTCGCTCAGAGCTCCCAGTTATGGGCTTGCGCGGATGCCTGCCATCGCGCAGACTAGCAGCACCCTAGTTAAGGAGAGTCTAATGAAGAACATCCTGCTGTGCTTAACGCTGTTGGCTAGCATCGTGCTGCCATGCCATGGCGAAACCATCGCAGCGGCAGCCGCCGCTCCCCAACTCAAACCATTGGATGCCCACTATGCTGTGGCGGGGCAATTAACCCCTGCCGATTTACCGGCGTTAAAAGCACAAGGCGTCAACGTCATCGTTGATATGCGGCCCGATGGTGAAGCGCCTGACCAGCCAACAGCTGCACAGATGCAACAAGCAGCCCAGCAACAAGGGTTGGCGTTTTTTTATATTCCTATCGCGCATGGTGCCATTTCTGATGAATCTGTCGGTCTGTTGCAGCAGGTGATCGCCGGCAAGCCAGGCAAAGTTGCAGCCTATTGCCGCTCAGGTAAACGAGCCAGCCGAACCTATGCGTTAGCACTGGCGTCGATGAAAGATGGTCCTAACCAAGCGCAAATCACCCAGCAGCTGCAAGCCGCTGGCCAAAACATCGACGACTTACAGCAGGAAATCGCCAAACGGATCGCCGCACGATAACCGCGACACCACCTTGCCTTCGTCTGTAAATCCTTGTCAAATAACGACGTTGCAGACGAAGGATAACCTCTATGTTCCGACAATTTGATCAATTTAATGCATGGTTCAATCAGCAGATCGTGCAGTGGCTATTTGGTCGCGCCTTTGCACAAAGTAAATGGCTCGCGGGAATTTTAGGCGTCAGCACCTTACTCCTGCTGGCGTTCTTTAGCGCATTGTCTTGGCCCATCATGTTGTTTATCGCCGCCGCTGTTGTGTTGCAGGTTCGCAAGCAACGCCAAGAAACAATAATGCCGACCCCGTTACCCGATAGACAAGCTGTCAGTGATATTTGGCAACATCTGCGAATTGACGAACAGCATTTATATGTAGATGAATGCGCTGTAGAACGGCTCAAGCTAAAAAAGATAGTTTCAGATCAAATTGATGACGACTATGCGCTGATAGACTTCCCTTATAATCCGCATCTGACCGGCTATTGTTACCCTCGCCAGCAACTGGCGGATGTAACTAGCTGGCTAAAACGGCATCTGCCCCATATCGAATTAATTCAATAAATGAGGTTTTAACATGGCACAACATTCTGGCTTTTCGACCTATCGCATTTGGTTATTAGGCGCCTGGGCCGTTGGGTTTGGTGTGGCTGCCTGTATTGATCTGTCGCAAGCGAATTGGTTAAAGGCGGCCTTCCATAGCTCGATGTTGTTGGTCGGTTTTATGTATTACCGCTACACCAAAGATCAATACACCCCTGAACATCAAAGTTCCTTGTTAAGTGCCTTGAGTTTTGGCCCTGAATACTGTCAGTTCGGCGTGCACAGCTATCATCGCCACGAATTAAACCATATCGAAACCGGTTTGCTGGACCAACGCCAAGCATTTTTACAAATCCAAAGCACTGAGCGCAGCAAGGTACAAATTTTGTTTCCGGTGGCGGAGTTAGACGCAGTGCGCCAGCAATTGCGCGCCAACTTACCCGCCTCTTTACAGACTGAAGCAGATTTCCATTTGTTGTAACTCAGGCTAATCCAACTGACGACGATGTTCGTTAAAGCTTAAACTTTTTGTCGAGTTGTTCCGACTCAAAAGTCACCCCTACATTTTGTCGGAATTGGTTATGACTAGGTCTTTATCCACACAAAATCTTACGAAGCCAGCGGCTGCGACCAAGTCGCTGCCGTCTCGCATTTCATCACCAACGATCATCCAATTGCTCAAAGCGGGGCTTTGGTTATGCGCCTTATTATGGTTGACCCAGCAAGCCATGCACTTTGTCGTGTTAAGTAGCCATGGCTCTTGGGTGCAAGAACACAGTTGGTTAGCACCTTTGCAGGCGTTATTGCGACTGACCTTGTGAACCGTATGCAGGGCTGAGTACCAAACGGTCGTTGTCTAACCGCAGTTGCAGTGGCATTGTCATCAACACGCGCTGGGTGGCCTTGCGTTCATCCAACACAAACACGGGCTGTTGTTCCAGCCACTGCGCCAGCTGTTGTTGTAATGCCTTGGAGACCGGTTTCATCCGCCCGGCATATCCTGCCGCTTGCACATCCGCATGCAACAGTTGGAAGTTTTGCAATCGCACACCATGCACTGCATCGTCATACACCGGTGATGCCATCAACCCCAAGGTCACGCCAACTGGCAACTCGACTAGGCCTAAGCGAATACTAAGTTGTGATTGCAGCTGTACTTGTACGCCTTGCGGCGTAATGTCCGTCGCTACCTGCGTGCTGGTTAAAGTGGCAGGTAAGCCGGCCAATGTTAAACGTTGTGCCTGTTGCTGCAACTGGGTTGAAATCAGCGCACTGAGTTCAACCTCATCCAGACTATAAATAGGAATGGCATTGGTGGTGCTGCACGCGGCCAACACACAACACAGAGCCGCCAAGGTGCTGCGAATCATGTTAATCATTGCTTGTCTCCAGTTGCGTCACGATCACGCCTTGGGCGCGTAACATGGCAATAATGCCTTGATCACCTGCTAAATGGCCAGTACCGACTAGTACCAACTCTGTGCTGTCGTTGCCAAACAGCGCTTGTAGTTTCGGCAGCCATTGCTGATTTCGTTGCACAAACAAGCGTTGATAGCTTCGTGGGTCTTGTGATGCCGTCGGCAGCAACACGTCGCGTTCAATCTGTGCCAAATTGCCACTGCGCCACGCCGCCAGCAATTTGCGCAGCTCCGGCGCAGTATTGGCTAACTCAGCCAAGGCAATTTCAATAAACTCGGACTCGCGGCCATCTGCCAGCGTGGCTAACAACTGTAATTGGAATTCTAAAGTTTCCAAATAGGCCAAGTGTTTTTGCTCACGTCGGGCACGGCTTTCAAAATAAGCATCCACGCCAATGCCTTTTAAACCTGTGCGCTGCGTCTCTAACAAGATTAATTGTGTGGCGACAAAACCTGCACGAAACTGATCAAAATTCGCCAGCTGCAGGCCATATCTTCGTAAGGCATGATCCAATTGGGTTTGAATAGCAGGGGATAAATGCTGCGATAGCGTTTGCCCAGCCGGATATTGCATCGCAGTTAACAGCTGTCGCTGTGCAGCTTCATCCTCTGCCGCCGGCAAAGGCGCTTCGAGTATCACCGTATCACTTTGCTGATAAGCATCAATAAAGGGATCCGGCAGTGGATACTGTGAATCCGGCAAAATATGTACAGTACCGCCAAGATAAAAACAATCCGTCGCTTTGCATACGCGATACACACTGCTGTGTTGCGCCCACACGGAACTGCAGCACCCCAGCATGACGGCAAAAAACCAACATTTGTGCATAGAACTCCCTGACAAAAAAGCCGGCATCTTGCCGGCTTTTCGTATTATTTCTTAATTTTTTGTGGTCGCTGCCAACCGGCAATTACCACTTGTTTGCTTCGGGCGACCACCAGCTGCTCGGATTCGACACTCTTCGTCACCACCGAGCCCGCACCCACCGTGACATTTTGTCCCAAGGTGATTGGCGCAACTAACGAGCTATTCGAACCCACAAACACCCCATCTTCGATAGTGGTTTGGAACTTGTTGGCGCCGTCGTAGTTGCAGGTAATGGTGCCTGCACCAATGTTCACTTTGCTGCCAATCACTGAATCGCCCAAATATGTCAGGTGGTTGGCTTTGGAGCCTTTGCCCAACTTGGTCTTTTTCAGTTCAACGAAGTTACCGACATGGCTATCATCCGCCAGCTCCGAGTCTGGACGAATCCGTGCAAATGGCCCTACCGAACAATCGGCACCAATGGTCGATGCTTCCACCATGGTATTGGCTTTGATTTCGGTGTTATCGCCGACAGTACAGTCTTTTAAGATACAGTTCGCGCCGATACTAACGCCGTTACCCAGCACCACTTTGCCTTCAAAAATGACGTTCACGTCAATCATTACATCCGAGCCGACAGTCACCTCACCGCGCACATCAATGCGAGCTGGGTCACGTAAGTTTGCGCCATTTAACATCAGCTCTTCAGCTTTACGCGCTTGATAGGCTCGTTCTAACTGAGCTAACTGCACACGGTTATTCGCACCCTCGGTTTCAATCGAATTGGCCGGATGGGCGGTCGCAATCGCCACGCCTTCAGCATTGGCCATCGCAATGATGTCTGTTAAGTAAAACTCACCTTGGGCGTTGTTGTTTTTCAGCGCGCTTAACCAACGTTTCAGTGGCGCACCTGGAATGGCCATAATGCCGCTGTTCACTTCGCTGATTTTCAACTGTTCAGCGTTGGCGTCTTTTTGCTCCACAATGCCAACGACCTTGCCGTTGTCACGAACAATGCGGCCATAACCCGTAGGGTTTTGCAGATGCACGGTCAAAATTGCTAAACCATCGCTGCTTCGTGCCGCTAGCAACTGGTTTAAGGTTTCCACTCGAGTCAATGGCACATCCCCGTACAACACCAACACCACGTCGTCATCTGCGATATGTGGCACGGCTTGTTGCACCGCATGGCCTGTCCCTAATTGTTCCGCTTGCAACACCCAGTTTAACGGCTGCTCACCAAGACCTGCTTTTAACTGCTCGGCACCATAGCCGTAGACCAGATTAATGTGTGCGGCGCCCAGCTGGCGGGCGGTGTCGATCACATGCTGCACCATCGGCCGCTCAGCCACTTTGTGCAACACTTTTGGTAATGCAGATTTCATTCGCGTGCCTTTACCTGCCGCGAGGATCACAACGTTTAATGCCATATCAGCCAATCCTTGTTGGTTTTTGCCAAATTCTAACTGAGCAGCCAGCAAATAGCACCTGTCGAATAAATGGCTTTTACAGGCCAGCCGTGTCTTGCAGAAAATTAAGGAAAAAAAAACCACCCGAAGGTGGTTTTTAAGCAGAAGTAACTTACTTCTTGCGCATTTTCTGAATCAACCGCAACTGCGCGATTGCTTCGGCCAACATGGCCGCAGCTTCTGCGTAGTTGAGATCTGGACTTGCATGTTGCATCGCTTCTTCTGCACGTTTTTGTGCAGCAAGCGCGGCTTGTTCGTCCAAATCTTCAGCACGGACGGCCACATCGGCCAGCACTGTCACGCCGTTTGGTTGTACTTCAAGTACACCACCAGCGACATAAATCAGATGCTCTTCACCGAATTGTTTGACAATTCGTACCATGCCCGGCTTGATGCCAGTCAGCAGCGGGATGTGGCCAGGCAGAATACCCAGCTCACCTTCGCTACCAGTAACCTGAATGGACTCAACAAGGCCAGAGAAAATTTTCTCTTCGGCACTTACCACGTCCAACTGTACTGTCATCGCCATGTCGCTCTCCTAAAGCTGTAAAATTACAGCTTCTTCGCTTTTTCGATCGCTTCGTCGATAGAACCAACCATGTAGAAGGCTTGTTCTGGCATGTGATCGAACTCACCGTCCAGAATACCTTTGAAGCCACGGATAGTGTCTTTCAGAGAAACGTATTTACCTGGTGAGCCAGTGAAT
>CAYTIQ010000015.1:0-944 GCA_964437935.1 uncultured Rheinheimera sp. | reverse complement strand
ATGGCTGTGACAGGAAGCGTTGGATTTTACGAGCGCGGAATGCGGTCGTTTTGTCCTCTTCTGACGATTCGTCCATACCAAGGATCGCGATGATATCTTGAAGTTCTTTGTAACGTTGCAATACAGATTGCACGCCACGAGCCACTTCATAGTGCTCTTTACCGATAACCAGTGGGTCCAACTGACGAGACGTTGAATCCAGTGGGTCGATCGCTGGGTAGATACCCAGAGCAGCGATGTTACGGCTTAATACAACGGTTGCATCCAAGTGAGAGAACGTGGTCGCTGGTGACGGGTCAGTTAAGTCGTCCGCTGGTACGTAAACCGCTTGAATTGACGTGATAGAACCAGTTTTGGTCGACGTGATACGCTCTTGCAGAACGCCCATCTCTTCGGCCAGTGTTGGCTGGTAACCTACCGCTGAAGGCATACGGCCTAACAGAGCTGATACTTCAGTACCGGCCAGCGTGTAACGGTAGATGTTGTCAACGAAGAACAGAACGTCGCGACCTTCGTCACGGAATTTCTCTGCCATCGTCAAACCAGTCAGAGCTACGCGCAGACGGTTTCCTGGCGGCTCGTTCATTTGACCGTAAACCAGTGATACTTTGTCCAGAACGTTTGAATCGTTCATTTCGTGGTAGAAGTCGTTACCCTCACGAGTACGCTCACCTACACCGGCGAATACTGAATAACCGCTGTGCTCGATCGCGATGTTACGGATCAGCTCCATCATGTTTACAGTTTTACCTACACCAGCACCACCGAACAGACCAACTTTACCACCCTTGGCGAATGGACATACCAAGTCGATAACTTTGATACCTGTTTCTAACAGAGCGTTAGACGCAGCTTGATCTTCGTAGCTAGGTGCAGCGCGGTGGATTGACCAACGCTCTTCTCCACCGATTGGGCCTGCTTCATCGATTGGCTCGCCCAACACG
>CAYTIQ010000014.1:0-67619 GCA_964437935.1 uncultured Rheinheimera sp. | reverse complement strand
CGGAGCGGTAGTTCAGTCGGTTAGAATACCGGCCTGTCACGCCGGGGGTCGCGGGTTCGAGTCCCGTCCGCTCCGCCACTTGCTTTCGAGCAAGCCAAAAAGCCAGCATCACGCTGGTTTTTTTGTTTCTGCAAAACGCCATGTTGATACTCTCGTGCATAGTTGGCTACTTTTTCCTGCTTTTCGTGGTTTGGCGGATGCGGTTGATGGACCACATCAAGGCTGCCGCTGCACTGCGAAGTCGTGTCCAACGAACTGGCGTGTTCACAGATCCGCCGTGCCAGCCAGCGGCCATTAATCAAATAAATGAATCATAGTAATCTATATTAATCATTTTTAAAGATTATTGTTTCTGCCTAAGGTAATACCAATCTCAATGACGGGTGCAATCGCGACAGCGTGGGCGTTGTTGGGAAATGGAGCCGCGCATCCTTGCGTGGTTATTGTTGGCAATTGGGTGGCATGCCACCCAAGGACAGGATTATCACCATGAAAACAACCCTACCACGACTGTCAGTTCTCGCCCTCGCGTTGAGTTTAAGCGCCGGCATGGCCATGGCAGCCAATCAAAGCCAAAACGATGTCACCACCAACAGCTATTGGTGGCCAGAACAACTGGATTTATCGCCGTTACGCCAGCATGGCGTTGCTTCAAACCCGTACGGCGAAAACTACAACTACGCAAAAGAATTCAATAGTTTAGATCTGGATGCTGTGAAGTTAGACCTGCGCAAAGTGCTGACCGAGTCGCAAGACTGGTGGCCCGCAGATTATGGTCACTACGGGCCGTTTTTTGTGCGCATGGCATGGCACAGTGCAGGGGTGTATCGGATTTTTGATGGCCGCGGCGGCGCCAATGGTGGTCAACAACGCTTTGAGCCATTAAACAGCTGGCCTGACAACGTCAACCTTGATAAAGCGCGTCGCTTGTTGTGGCCCGTCAAACAAAAATACGGCAGCAAAATCTCTTGGGCCGATCTGATGGTGCTCGCAGGCACAGTGGCCATGGAAGATATGGGGTTTAAAACCTTTGGTTTTGCCGGCGGTCGGACTGACGACTGGGAAGCAGAGCGGGTCAATTAGGGCTCTGAAAAACAATGGTTAGATAGCAAACGTCGCACCAGCAAAGGCGAGTTAGCCAAGCCGATGGGCGCCACGCAAATGGGGCTGATTTACGTCAACCCTGAAGGGCCTAACGGTAAACCTGACCCACTGGCCTCCGCTCAAGAAATTCGCGACACCTTCGGCCGTATGGCGATGAACGATGAAGAAACCGTGGCGCTGATCGCTGGCGGTCATACCTTTGGCAAAGCGCATGGCGCCCATAATCCAAGCAAATGTGTCGGGGTCGATCCGGCTGCGGCTGGGGTCGAAGCACAAGGCACCGGTTGGCAGAATAAATGTGGGAAAGGGCATTCGGAAGACACGGTGACCAGTGGCTTAGAAGGCGCTTGGTCTGTCAGTCCGACCAAGTGGACCATGCAGTATTTGGATAACTTGTATGCGTTTGATTGGGTGCAGACCAAAAGTCCGGCCGGTCACATCCAGTGGGTACCAAAAGATGGTCAAGCCGCGGCGTTAGTGCCAGATGCACATATTCCTGGTAAGCGGCATGCGCCTATTATGTTTACCACGGATCTGGCCTTGAAAGAGGATCCAATCTATCGCGAGATCACCACACGTTTTCGCAAAAATCCGAAAGAATTTGAATTAGCTTTTGCTAAAGCGTGGTTCAAATTAACCCACCGGGATATGGGGCCGCGTACCCGCTATTTAGGTAAAGATGCGCCGACGCAAGCGTTGTTATGGCAAGACCCGATCCCTGCACTAGACCATGCGCTGGTCGATGCCAACGATATCAAAGCGCTTAAAGCGCAAGTGTTGGCCAGTGGCCTGACCGTGCCTGAGTTGGTGCGAACCGCATGGGCGGCAGCGTCGAGTTTCCGTGGTACAGACATGCGCGGTGGCGCCAATGGTGGACGTCTGGCATTAGCCCCACAAAACCAATGGGCGGCGAACAACCCCGCAGAACTACGTAAAGTGTTACCGGTGTTGACGCGCATTCAGCAGGAATTCAATCAAAAAGCTAACGGTGGTAAGAAGATCTCCTTGGCAGATTTGATTGTGCTGGCAGGCAGTGCCGCCGTTGAACAGGCGGCGGCAAGTGCGGGCGTCCAGGTCGAGGTTGGCTTTGTTGCTGGACGAATGGATGCGCTGCAAGAGCAAACGGATCTGACCTCGTTTGCGGTGCTTGAACCGACTGCGGATGGTTTCCGCAATTATTTCAGCGCAAACAGCCCGCAATCTCCGGCCGACGCCTTGATTGAAAAAGCCAACTTGTTAACGCTATCGGTTCCTGAAATGACCGTGTTAGTCGGCGGTTTACGCGTGTTAGATGCCAACACGGGCGCGGCCAAAACTGGGGTCTTCACCCAAACGCCGGGTGTGCTTAGCAATGACTTCTTCGTGAATTTGCTCGACATGTCGACCCGCTGGGAAAAATCAGCTCAGCCGGGCATGTACCAAGGTTTTGATCGTAAGACAGGTCAAGTCAAGTGGACGGCAAGCCCAGTCGATCTGGTGTTTGGTTCACACGCCGAATTGCGTGCTGTAGCGGAGGTGTATGCCGCGAACGATGGTAAACAAAAGTTTGTGCGTGACTTTGCCAGCGCTTGGCAAAAAGTGATGATGCTCGATCGGTTCGACCTCGCTGCTCGTTAAGGTATCAGCACTTGAACCTGCGGCGTTGCCGTCAACGCCACGCCGCAGTTCATGCCAAGGCTCAAAGCAAGCTAAGTCGTAGCTCAAGCTAAGGCGACGAGTAATCCAAAGCGACATGTAAGAACGGCCCAATGCCAGTTTAGCGATGAACTGGCATTGTTTCGTGGGTGCAGCCGACGGCGTGGGACTTATGATGGACAGGACTACAACAGGCTAAAAACCGCGAGGTCGCCTCGTGCGAAAGTCGCGCATGATGCCTGATCAGATACAACGGACGTGTCAGCATGGGTAATGGCGTGGCCAGTTGCACCACATCCCCGCGTGATAGCGCATCGGCAATCACATGGCGCGATAAACAACTAATCCCAAATCCTGATGCGACCGTGCGTTTAATCGCTTCAGAATGGCCAAGCTCCAGTACCTGTCGAAATTGACCTAGCGTGGGCAAGAGCAGTCGCTCACATTCGTTGCGAGTGCCAGAGCCTGTTTCACGAAGTACCCAAGTCTGCTGTTGTAACTCCGCGAGCGTCAGGCCGTTTGGCCATGCTTTGGCCGTTTCTGGGGCACTAAAAATCACCAGCTCATCATCCTGCCACGGCTGCACTGTCAGTTCAGGATGATGGCATGGGCCTTCGATAAATCCAAAATCAACTTTAAAGTCCGCCACTTGTTCAATGATCTCGGCGGTATTGCCGACAGACAGTTGCAACGGCGCCTGCGGGTACTGCCGTAAATAAGTCGCAATGGCTGGTGGCAACAAATAATTGGCGATGGTGGTGCTGGCTGCTATCAAAATTGGCACATCATCAACTTGCTGCAAGCTTTGATTCAACTGCACCGCATCGTCCAGCAGCGCCCGCGCTTTTGGCAGCAGTTGCCGGCCCTTGGCGGATAACACTAAGCGACGTCCGATGCGATCAAACAACGGTGTTGCTAAGTTGAGCTCTAACGTCGCAAGTGCTTGGCTGGCGGCCGATTGGGTCATCGCCAGCCCGTTGGCCGCTGCAGTGACGGTGCCATAGTTGGCGATTGCAACAAACACCTCTAGTTCTCGCAAACTATAGCGAAGGGTCATGGTCATGCTCCGAGGCTTGCCAGCGATGGGGCTGGTATTGGCAAAAACGCATGGGCGTTATCGCAGCTATTCGATTATTCATAGCCTATTCTATTAGCAAAACCGATTGTTTATATAAAAATAAGCTGTTTTTCTTTTTAATTGGTGCGCTCTAAGCTGGGATTCCCTTGTTTATGGAGCATACCCATGCACATTCAACCCATGGTTCGTGTTTCAGCGCAGCCTGCGTCATCATCTGCACCAGGTCTGGCTCTGGCGGCGATCCTCGCGGCAATCGCCATTGCGGCAGCACAGCATCCCAGCGTGCAGCAGTTGGGCATCAGCAGTTTGGCTTTTGCCTTGGGGCTGGGCTTGCTGTTGGGGAATTTGCCCTTGGGCTTAGCCAGCGTGGATGCTGGATTGCAAAAGGCCAAAGGGCCTGTGCTGCGTGTGGGTGTGGCGTTATTTGGCTTTCAGTTGACCTTATCAGAGGTACAATCGATTGGCTTTAGCGCGGTGTTGCTGGATGTGGTGTTGCTGGTTAGCACTTTTTTATTGGCGGTTTGGCTTGGGCAGCGGTTATTTGGCTTGGATTGGCAGACCAGTGCGCTGATCGGCACAGGCAGCGCCATCTGTGGGGCCGCTGCCATTTTAGCGGTCGCACCAAGTGTCAAAGCCTCGCAAGCTAAAATTGCCGTGGCGGTCGCCACCGTGGTGTTGTTTGGCACCTGTAGCATGCTGCTAGCCCCCGTGCTGTTCACCCTAGGCGCAACTATCGGCATCACCGCACATACCATGGGGCTGTTTATTGGTGCGACGACCCATGAAGTGGCGCAAGTGATGGTGGCAGGGCAGGCGATAGGGCCTGAGGTTGCGGCGGTCGCTGTGACCAATAAACTCGTGCGAGTGCTGTGCCTAGCGCCTTTTGTCATCGCAGTAAGTGTCTATGTTCGGCATCGGCAACCCCAGTACCATACCCATTCCAGCGCCATGGCCTGGCCTTTGCCTTGGTTTGCCTTTGGCTTTGTGGCCTGTGTGCTGCTGAATTCGAGCATCGAACTAACCGCTACTACCAAAAGTATATTGGTGCAGTGTGACCAAGCCCTGCTGGCAATGGCGATGGCTGCACTGGGCGCAACCACTCGCTTTGCAGACATTCGCCGTGCCGGTCGACAACCACTGTTTCTGGCAGGTTGTTTAACCTTATTTTTGATCCTTGGCGGTGGCTTGTTGCATGCCGTGGTGTTTGCGCGGTAGTCTGATTTCGATGCTCTAGGCTGTGTTTATCGCAATCTTCGTGGCATTAATCGAAGGGATGTTGTTTGTAAAACAAGCGCTGGATACGTTGTGAGATTGTTTTTTAAATGGTCGCGTTGAGGTTGTATGACGACACATTCTGAATTTGATTTATACCAATTGGCCACCCGTGAAGCCGAACCCGTGCAGACCGAGCAATCTATCGACCCTGTGGAAGAACTCAGCCGATTGATCGCTCAGATCTCCGACCCCTATTTAGCGCAGAAAATTCGTCAGCAATTGAAGATGGTTGTACCTGAACTCGCCTAGTTCTGGGTGGAATTTCAACGATCTGTGAGTAAAATCGGTACATTCGTCACTGAGTTGTGGGTTTTGTGATTCCACAGTGACCAGTGCTGAGCTATAGTCAGTGCTGTGTTATTGTCAACGTTCACCCGTTGCTTGCTGCATGGCGCAGCCAGCGAACTCCATGGCAAGATTGCAACAAAGGAGCCTGTTGTGTCTCAAACTGATTTTAATTTTTATCAATTGGCAACGTCGGATGAACAAGCCAATTATCATGTGGCAGAGCCACAAGCCGAGGTTGATTTGGACACGTTATTGGCTCAAATCGACGACGTGAAGTTGGCCGAACAAATTCGCCAACAGATCGCTTGGTTGCTCACTCAATCCGCATCCAGCGATCGCTAACCGGCGTGTTGTCCCTGACGCCGAGTGCCTGAACCCAAGTATCTGGACCCAAGTACCTGAACTCAAGTATCTGAATCCGAGCGCCTGCCACCACGACGCGAAAGTGTTGGTGGCGGAGTGCATGCAATGACTGGCAACAATACGAGCTGTTTGAGGTGGTTTTAATACCACATAACACAATTGCGGCCGTTGTCTTTGGCTTTATATAACGCACTGTCTGCTTGCGATAATTGCAAGGTAATGTCCTCCTGTTCGTCAGGGCTGACATAACGAGCGCCCATACTGACAGTGACAAACAGTGACTTGCCATCGGCGACTATAGGTTCACTGGCGATCTGCAACAGCATGGCTTCCAGCATCAAGCTGGCGGTATCAACTTCGGTGTGTTCAATCACCACCGCGAATTCCTCGCCACCTAACCGTGCGACAAAATCATCCGAACGTAAGCCATGCTGCAATAGTTTTGCAATGGCGCAAATGACGTCATCACCAGCCAAATGGCCATAACGATCATTGACCTGTTTAAAATGATCGATGTCGATAATCACCAGCACATAACCAGTGTCTGTGTTTTTCAATCGCGAACAATGCTCGATAAAGGCTCGGCGGTTGGCAATACCGGTTAATGGGTCTTGCATCGCCAGATTTTTCAACTGCTCTTCGGCTTTAAACCGTGCATCTTCCATGTCCACGGCATAATACAAACCGGCTAGCGCCTGGGTAAAAGGTTGCAGGAATTCGGCATCCTGTGGTGTGTAATGCGTCAGTTTATTGGCTAAACCAATCATGCCAACCAGCTCATTGTTCAACAGAATTGGCAGGCCTAAGAAGCGGAAAATTTTCGGATGACCCGCAGGGGTGCCACGTGAGGCAGGGTGATTATGCGGCTCGTTACTAATGACCACTTGTTTGCTAGTGATGACTTGTCCAAACAAATTGTTGAAGTTGTCAAAATACAAATTATTGTCCTGGTACAGCGCCACCAGTTGGTGGCTCTCTTCGTTCCACGCAAACTCGGTGATCGCATGCAGGAATAAACGATCTTTGCCGGCTTGGCGGCGCATTTGACCGATAAAAGCAAACTGGCTATCGGCAATTTGTGTCAGTTCACTGAGCACTTCGCGACAGGCTTGTGACAAATTGTGGTCGCGCAGATACGCGGCTTGGGCTTTGTTGGTAAAACTTAACAGCTGACGCTGTTTCGTTTCGAGCAGTTCCGCTTCTTTGCGATAGGTGATGTCGCGATGGGTACCGGCCAAGCGCACGGGGGAGCCGTCGGGCGCACGTTCGACCACTTTGCCATAGGTCTCAATCCACACCCAATGACCATCGGAATGACGCATGCGGTAGATGGTATTGAGCACTTGGGTGTCGCCCCGTAAATGACGACTAATCTCATCCCGCAGTTGCTGCGCATCAGCCGGATGAACCAGACTTTGCCAATATTGGCTACTAGAGTCATACAGTTCATAGTCGATGCCGATCATGTCACACCAACGGCGATTGACTTTGCTCTTGTCGCTAGGCAGGTACCAATCCCACGTGCCAAGGCCGGAGGCATCCAGCAATAAGCGCATCTGTTGATTGGTTTGGGTTAATTTTTGCTCGACATAACGGTTTGTGGTGTGGTCAACCAACATGGCGTGAATGGCATCCAGCGTACCATCAGTGTTAAAAAACGCTTTGCTGATTAACTTGACCCAATAGGTTTTGCGATTGGGTGATAGCACTTGAAAGTGCGCTTCGCCATCAACGACACCGGCTATGTGGTTGTTTAGCAAGAAGTTAAACTCACTAAGCCCTGCGTGATCAATAAAATCCTCAAACCGGGCGGTTTGATTGCGAAGTGCTTGCAGTGGTAAACCAAACAGCGCATCAATATTGGCCGAGACGTATTTCAGTTGCAAGCCACGGTAATGCCGCCACTTCATCAGCACGGCGGGAGAGTTATCTAACAAACTATGCTCTTGTTGCAGATGCTGATGTTCGCGTAACAGCGTTAAGTAGTTGGTGATATGTGCGCTGACATTGTGCAGCACCGTCAGTTGGCTTTGAGTTAAGTGCCGAGGCTGACGGTCGATGACGCACACGGCACCAACGGTTTGTTGCTTGAGTCGAAGCGGTACCCCAGCATAAAAACGAATATGGGGCTCACCTGTCACCAGCGGGTTTTGGCAAAAGCGCGGGTCGCTCAGGGTATCCTCAATCACCATGGCCTCGTCACTAGCGACGACATGATCACAAAAAGCATCTTCGCGGCGAGTGGTGGCGGCGTCTAAACCGACGCGAGCTTTGAAAAACTGTAGATCGCTACCGATAAGGCTGACTAATGCTGTCGACACATCAAGTAAGTCCGCGACAGCTTGCATCAGCTGTTGCAACGAGGGATCTTCTTGCTGCTGGCGCAGCCCAAACTCGGCTAAAAGCGCTAAACGATTGTGGTCGGTGGACATATGAACTAACTTTGCAGCCTTCAATGACAGGTTGAAATTTTACTGTAGTGGGGTTCGTCGAATTTGCAATTTGTTTTCACAAAAGGAACATATGTATCCCTTGCTTTCGTCATTTTTATTTGCTTTGCTAAATGAACTGGAGAACACACTTTAACGTTTAAGCTATAGGGTATTAACGCCACTGTCTAGGAGGCATCCCATGTTATTTTTTAACAAACAGGAAAAACACACCCAAGCCAGTTCAGGCCTCTCCGAGCAACAACAAAGTTGTCTTGCAGAGCTGCAAGCCATTAAACAATGCACCGCCTACATCGCATTTACCCCAGATGGCATGATTTTGGATGCCAATGAGTTATTGCTGTCTTGCATGGGCTACCAGTACGGCGACATAGTGGGTAAGCATCATCGGATGTTTTGTCCGCAAATCTATACATCAAGCCCCGAGTACAAAGCATTTTGGCAGACCTTAGCCAGTGGCAAGTCGGTCAGTGGCACCTTTTTGCGCGTGCGAAAAGACGGGCAAGCCGTGTATCTGCAGGCCAGTTATTTCCCTGTGTTGCGAGCTGATGGCAGCGTGGAAAAAGTGGTGAAGTTGGCCTCGGATGTCACATCGATGCACCAACGGATGCAAACCAAAGAAGCGATTTACGAGGCCATCGACAAGTCGATGGCGGTGATCGAGTTTTTACCCGATGGCACTGTATTAACCGCCAATGCCAATTTTCTGCACAGCATGGGCTATCGGTTAGAGCAAATTGCCGGCAAGCATCACCGGATGTTTTGTTCCGATGAGTTTTATCAAAAACATCCCTCATTTTGGCGCGAATTAGCTGCTGGCGAGTTCAAAACGGGTCGTTTTGAACGGTTAAATGCTCATCGCGAGACCGTCTGGTTAGAGGCTTCCTACAACCCCATTTACGATGCAGATGGGCATGTATTTAAGATTATTAAATTTGCCTCGGACATTACCACGCGTGTCAACTCTGCGATGGAAGCCATCCATTTAGCAGCTGCAACATCGGAGCAAACCTCGCAAATCGCCAACAATGCCGTAGCGGTGCTGCACGAAGCCGTAGAAACGTCCCATCACATTGCCGATCAGGTTAAACGAGCGTCTGCGCTTGGTAACCAATTGATGGATCAATCGAAAAATATCAATGACATTGTGGTGACTATTCGTGGTATCGCCGATCAGACCAATTTGCTGGCATTAAATGCAGCGATTGAAGCGGCGCGGGCAGGGGACGCGGGGCGAGGGTTTGCCGTGGTTGCTGATGAAGTGCGTAAGCTGGCGGCACGCACTGCTGAGGCCACAACCGAAATTGCCAATGTCGTTCAAAACAATACAGGATTGATCCGAAATATTGATGATGAGCTTGGGGCTATCACCGGCACGGCATTGCACGGCGAAGAGAGTATCAATAATGTGGCGAACGGTTTGCAAGATGTCAGTATCGGTGTATCGCGATTTGTGGATATGGTTGAACGGTTAAAAACTTAAGCCACTTGGTACATTTTACGGCGACAGCCGCTGCACAAGGCCCCTTCAGGGGCTTTGTTGCTGTTGGCCTGTGAGTTTAGGACTAGGCACCGAGTCAGTTGTCGCGAGGGGTAAACTGCGCGCAGATAGGCTTGTCGATGCAAGGATATCATTGGAGAGCGTTAAATATCGCAAAGCACCCTGTGCTACACCAACGACCATGGTTCGAGTTTCGCTTGAGCGCACAGCCAAACTACAACTGAACAACCAATCCACATGGTCGTTGGCATTGCCTGACGCGGGCGCAACAGCCTGCCTATTGTTGCAACCCGCGCGGCGAGCACGCAAAACACAAAGGATCCTTAAGTAATAGCTGCTTATCTTGACGACGTAAACTAACGAGCATGAAGTTCGGCGCACCATCGGCTAAAACAACAGAATCAACACCGCGGGTCACGTTAGACAGAGTCTATTGAAACCAAATCTAGTCAGACCGAGTCAGTTCCGACCAAACCAAGACAGCCAATAAAACCCTGTCCGCGAGACGTTCATGTATGTTTGGCAATGCCATAGGCTGTTGAACACCTGCGGCTTAAACCTGACATTCAGAACTACGGGGCTGAACTGGTTTTGCTCGCTTAGTATGCGCCGACATGTCAGATTTGACGTTCACCTGCAACTTAAACTCAGTTTTCTCCGCTGTACGTTGTACATCCCGAACAGCCAGTGTTAATTCAAACCCTCTTAAAGAAAAACTACGCGTCGCGCCATACACTGGATCATCAATACAAGGTGGTTGCAGGCTCTGTAAAGTAAACCGAGCTCGACTGTGCCAATACGCTGTATCCGCCGTTTCAGACAGCAACGACTGTTCACTGTTGGTTTGTGCATCCTCACTCAAACGACATGCAAAAGGCGCCACAAAGTTAATCCCTGTTTTGCTTGATAACGCATCCAGCGCTGTGTCGTTACCGGCAACGCAGTGGAGCCAATATAATTTACGTCCTTCACGACTCTTAATTACATAGCTCAAAAAGTCTGGGGTGTCTGATACTGAGATTTGAAATGATGCAGTTTCGTTTGTGATAGAAGGAAAGGTAGTAGCTTTGGTTGATGGTGAAAGGATTAACCCCATCCACGTTAGGTATAAATATAATATTTTCATAATTTTTCTGCACAATAGGCTGGTAGTTTTATTTTTTTAAATGTTACACAGGGAAAATAAGCAACTAAATTACATTGTTTCAGCTTTTTTCTTTGTAAGGGATTTAAAAGTCCCACTATTTCTAGTGGGACAGCTGTTAACTATTTCAAACCGTCATGGAAAGGTCCATCGGTTTCAAAGAAGCAAAAGTTTTTATACAGAAATAATTTTCCATCTTTTACAATGAATTCACAGGCAATGTACTCTTTCATCCACTCATCTTTCAAAAAGTTAATATCTGAATCTACTTTAGATTTGTTTTTATTTTTGAATGCTATCAAAGTAAAAATGTTATCTTTCTGCCATATTATTTTCTTTGAAATGTCCTCTTTTGATATTATATCTATAATGGTTTTTTTTGATTTATTAATATCCCTGGAATATAAAAAACTATATATGTCTTCATTCAGTTTTTTTCCTTTTGCATAGTACTCTGGAGAGTCTAAAAAATTTTCAATGATGTTTTTTTCATCTTTATCCAGAAGATTAGTTAAAAATTTGTCCACTAAATTATTAAGTCTATCATCTGTGTCGTATTCACTGGCAAAGGTGGATGAATTCAATAAGGTAAGTAATAAAAAGGCATTAAGCCATTTGTTATTGTCTAACATGATTTGCTTCCTTTTTCACAAACTTCGCTATCTGGTTTATCTTCAAATTGAGTTGTAATTGGATCCACAGGCGTAGTGTCTGTGGTTGCAGGTGCTTCTACAGTTCCTGGTCTATAGGTATAATGTTGGTGAGGTTCATTTGTTCCCGAACCATCGGATTCCCCTATTTCATTTCCTTCTTTTACTTCATCACCGACATTGATACCCTCACTTGCTTGAGTATGCCCATGGCTACTTAGGCTTCCATCAGCATTTGAAATCCTAATGAAATTTCCGCCTTTGTTGTTACCGATTTCAATTACTTTTCCATTTTGGGTAGCTCGAATTTTAGTGCCTTTAGGCGCTCTGATATCTATCCCGTTATGCACAACTGATGCGCCTTTGATTCCTGTATTTCGTGGCCCAAACCCACTTGTAACAACTATTTGTCCCTTGCTATTTTTTGCTACTGGCCAAGACGCTCTCCCATAGGGATCCGTAAACTTATACGGATTGTTATTTGCGTATGCGTATCGACTAAAAGTCACTGGGGTTTGTGTTGTAAACCCCACCGGATCATTGGAATAAAACCGGCCTATGACAGGATCGTAAAAACGTTGTTGCATATAGGTTAGCCCAAGTTCTGGATCTTCCAAATGTCCGGTGTAACCGAGGCCGGATTTTTGGCTTGGGGTGCCTTCACCGTAGGGTTTGTAGTCGTAGCGTTGTTGGATGCTGCCTTGGGCGTTGGATTCGGCGATCATCGAGCCTTGCAAGTCCGTATGTTGATAACGGACTGTCCAGGCTTGGCTGGCGAAACTTAAACCGAGCAACCATAAAGTGTTGAGTAAAGCCCATGTGTTTTTCATTAGAATTCATTCCCTGAATAATCGATACCTGCCAGTTGATGACTGCTTGTGGTGCTGCCGTGTGGGCCTTGGCATGTGACGGTTAATGTGAAATAAGTGCCTGATTCTGTGTAAGAGAGCACTTGCTCTGGGACGGATGTGCCCGATAATGTAATCGGTGTCATTGCGGCGCCATACCGTGATGTTTGGCTCAACGTACCTTGGCAGCTGTTGGCATTGCTGGAGGTGTAACCGTATGCAATTTTGGGGATGCAATTGAGGCAGCCGTTATTACCACCCCAATGAGACAGACTTAAGGTGATGCTTGGTTTTGGTCCCTCGCTTGGCGCTGTCGTGCCGCTGGCGACACCGTCGAGTTCAGCTAGAAGTTGCTTGCCCAAATACACGGTATTGGTGGCTTGACCGCTGGCATGCTCCCGATAGAGTAAACTGCCGGCCGCGTCATACACGCTGTAATTGGTTTGACCTGCTTTGACTTGTTTCACGCGACGGCCATGGCCATCATAGGTGTATTGCACATCGCCTGAATTTGTCAGCTGATTGGCGCGGTTATACTGGAAGGAACGTAAGCCGTTGCTGAGTACATTTCCACGGCTGTCGTAATGAAAGTTACGATTCATCGCTGACAACAGTCGATTGGTCGATGTGTCATAACTATATGAGTTTACTGTAGAAAATATTTGTTTTTGGGTGATATTTCCCAAGGTGTCATAGCTGTAGTTGACCTGTCCAAGATGACCGGCACTGGCTGATTTTAAGCGGTCAAGGCTGTCATAGCTTAATGTCAGGGTCTTAGTCGCGTTGAGCAGATCGCTAATACTTTGAATGTTATTGACGGCGTCGTAGTGGTATTTCTGACCCAGTTGTGCCGCCCAGTTCTGCCAGACATAACGCTCAAACGGGCGTTTATTGCTATCCAAACTCTGAGTAAAGCTTAAGCCATTGCCATAACGAAGCTCCGCTAATTGGCCGTCTGGGTGGTATTTGACCTGACTTGCCAGCGTTTGCCCGTCCGCGCTCAGACTGGTGATCTCACCCAGGGCATTTAAGCGCGGTTCAACGACTATGCCATTGGGATAACGCAAGCTAGTGGTATAGCCTAAATCATTGTATTGGCGGGTAAAATCAAATGATTTCTGATCAAGTTGCAGTGTCTCTCGTGTTAACAAGTTGGCGGAGTTGTATTGATAGGTCCAGTTGACGGCGCCAGAGCTTAGGCTCAGTAAATTGCCAACTGCGTCAAAGGTGCTAGTTTTGCTGGCGGTGCCATCGGCGAAAGATTGGGTGAACACGTCCCCAAAATTGTCATAACGTAGACTCACCCAGGCCGCGGCGTTGTTGGTGAAGTCTTGGCAGCTGCTGGCGTTGCCAGTTAAGCCTTCTGCATAGGATTCCACTTGACCGACGGCGTTGTAGACCATGGCTTTTACCCCCGTTTCGGGGCGTTTTTGCAAGCAAAGCTCTTGATGGGCGTTGTAGACACGCCATTCGTCCATGCCGCCTTGCGAAATTCGGGTTGGTAAATTCGCTGCGTTGTAATGAATGCTGGTGGTCACCGACTCAGGTTGATAGATGCTGGTTGCTAGCTCTGTGGCAGGGCTACCGTAGGCTAAGTATTCGGTGCGGGTGTCATATTGGCGGCCATTGGTCACGATCACGCTATTTTTTGCAGCATAGCTTTGACGAATATCGCCGTTGCTGGTGTTGGATTGGGAAATGATCCGCTGCAAGCCATCATACAGGGTGGTTTGACCAAAGGTTTCGTTGTGCGAGCGTGATGGCACAGATGTAAAGGTTGGTTTGCCGTAATGGTTAAAACTGCTGTTAACCACACGACGGCTGTCCGGATTTAAACTCGCGCCTTGCCATTCACCATCTTCGGAGCGCACCAGCTGTAATAAGCCATTGTAATAATTGATTTTGCCGTAAGAGCCTTTGCTTAACGTCTGCACCACGGCAAAGCCTGGGCTGCTGTAATCGTAACTGATTTGGCTGGAGCGCCAGAATGCCCCTGGTGGGTCAATGGTGGTGACTCTATCCAGCGCATCATAGCTGTAGCTGGTGGTATTGCCGTTAAAATCAGTGACGGATGCGATACTGCCGCTGTCATTGATTTGCAACGTCATCTGTTGCGTTTGCCCCGCGTTATAACGATGAGGCACCACGATGCTTTGCGCTTTGCCGCGTTTGTAGCCATCGAAACTGACCCACATCGCGGAGGTCAAACTTGGATAGCCAATTTTACTGATCAGGCCTTTTTTACCACTTTGGCTGTGATAGTCATACGACTCGCGCAGCTTGCCAAATACCGCTTTGCTTTTCTTCAAATACAACTTATCGGCGTCGGCACTGGGGTCGGTGTAATAGCTAAAATTCGTCAGCGATAGCGATTCAGCGCCTTGGGTGACTTGCTCATTGGTCAGTAAATGCAGCACCCAGCGGTTGCGGTCGTGCAAAAAACTGCTGACCGTTTTGCGAACGACTGAACTAAACGAGTTACTCTCTTCGACGACTTCGGCGGTGCCGTAGCGGTCAAACGATGAATACACTTTGCTATAGCTGTCGGTGTCATTGGCAAAATGGTCATAGGTTTTTTCAAGCAACCGATCTGGCCGATATTCCTCGGCCTCTCGGTTGCCAGAGCCTTGCAAACTTACCCCAGCCCGAGTCGCAGATTTACCAAATTGATACATCACAGTGCGGAGCAGCGTATTGTTTCGACCTGCCGTGGCTATATCAAAAAACCGTGTGGCCACTTCATTTCCAGCCAAGTAGTCATAACGCCTTGAAAAGACATGCTGAGTGATACTGGAATCAGGTGCTGTGACGGTGGTGGTTTTTAAATCGGTGAGGTTGTAACGCTCGGCAATAACCGAAGAGCTTTCAATCGTGGCTGGAGCCACCGCCAATGCAGGTTGGTCGGCATAAGCGCCTGGGTTTTCCGAATAGCGATACTGCCACGTTTGATCAATGCCTGGGCCGGTTAGCACTTTTTTCACCAAGGACATGGTGACTGCACAGCGTGGTTCGGCATAGGTCACGTCGCTGGAGCTATAAACTTTCAGCGCAGGTGTATTGCTGGTGCCTTGCAGTTGACTCTCAAAATAAAAGTCGCCGCGAATGCCGTTGGGGTGGGTCAGCGTTTGTTTGCTGCGGATTTTGCTACTGGCTAATGCGCTACAGCCACCATGGGAGGCATCGCTTAGATAGGTATCAAACAAGTCGCTGGCATCGACATCATCATACAACCCGTACGTCCAACTGCGGCCATCAGGGCGTGTGACCGTGCTGAGACTGAACATGTTGCTATCTGAATATTGATAGGTCCAGTGTCGGCCATTGGCAGTGACGCGAGTGACTAAATTCGGCTGGGTGGCATGCTCGTAAAACAGGCTGATTTGGCGGCCATCCGAGCTTTCAATCGAGGTAAGGTTATTCGACACCATGCCGTTTGCGCCGGTGCGAGTGCTGTATTTAAACGACACACTATTGCCAAAGCGATCGACGACTTTAGAGATCCGCAAAAAATAGTTATAGACAGGCAAGCGGGGATAACTTGGTAAATAAGCTCTGACCTGATGCGGGACGTCAAAATAATAGGCCGTGCCATCTTTGGCGAGGGCTTTAAAACCTTCACCACGGCCATCGGCGCGTTTGTAGCAGCTAATGACAATATTGTTTTTGGTGTAGTACTTCACGCCGTAACCGGCTAACTCGCTATCGACATTGGTCAACAGTTTTTCTTGGCTGGCGCCAAGGGATAAGGTCACGCCGCCCCAATATGCCTTGGCTTCAATCACTTGGCCGTCATAGGCAACGGCAGGTGGCTGCTGTTGGCTATTGGGAGAGCATTCAAGGCCGCGGCCCCAAAAGCCTTCCTGCCCTTTGACAAATCGCGCTTGGATCGCCGGTAAATCCAAACCCCAATCGCCAAATTCAGCGGTGTTTCGATAGGTGGTATTGACGTCATGATGGCGACGACGCAGCGCCACATCAAGCGCAAAATTTCCGGGGATGCTGACGTCGGTCGCCGTGAAGCTGACGGCGCCGGAAGATAAATCTAAAGCATCACCCAGCAGCTCAGTCGACTCTGGAGTTAGCTCAAAATTGACTTTGCTGTTTTCTAATAAAGGAACATTAATCGGTTTGAAGCCGTCTTTGCCATCCTCAGGCACGGCGACAGCCTGCGCAGATGACTGAGGCAGGTTGATTTTGTAGGGGTTTGCTTCAGATTGCCAACCGCTGGTTAGCGCAAAAACATCAACGGAGCAGAACATCGGTAGTAATAAATAACACATCTTCTTCACAGTAAATTCCTTATTACATTGATCATTCCAAACAAAGACATGGCATGGGTTTGTATCGGATACAGGGTCGGGCGAGGGTACTCCTTTTGCTGCATAAAGGTTAATTAAATAAAACATAAAATAAACAATTTAATAACAAATAGCAGTCAAACGAAAAGTTGCAATATGCGTTTGGATATTTTTTTGTGCAGCGCCCAGTGCCCAGTGCCCAGTGTCCAGTGCGTCCTTCTGCGCTGGGCGTGGGTGGGAGTGGTATCCAGGCGAAGCATGTATGCCGCTAGGTAAGATGGCTCGATTTAGCCGGCAGCGGCCGCTTCATCTGCGACGCAGGGCTTTCGGTCGTGCGGTTTTGTTGCTTGGAATTAGCGGGCTGGAATTGGGTGCTGGAATTGGGGTCAGACGTTGGGATTAGACGTAGGGCACGGCCGTGTGAAACCCATCGGTGGGCTCCACCTTTGCAGCAAGTGGCTTGACGTTGCCAGCGTAGACCGTTATACCTGCATCAAAACAGCAACCCCCACAAGGATGTACCGATGATGACCCCCATGGATGATGCTGAGCGTGCCCTCATCGCTAAAGAACTCGGCTTAATTCGATGGTGGCGAGATGCGTGCGGTGATTATTGGTTCGAACCGCAGTGGTGGCAGTTTCTTGGCATGGCGGCCGCCACGTCAGCGATGTCGCGGCAGCAATTAGAGCAACTGCAAGTGCAGCCGGTGGTGATGAGCGCTAGCACAGCAAGCTTGGTGCAATGGCGCCATAGTTCGGGCCATGTGGTGCAAACATTGTGGCTGGCCGTGAATGCAGACTATGGTTGGCTTCGGCTAGAGACTTTACCGACGCGGCTGGTGCAATTGCAGCTGGCGGCCTTGGTGCGGATGGTCGGCGAAGATGCTGTGAGTGACGTGTTGCGTGACTTCGCATCATCCTTAAACAAACTGCAGCAACAGCTGGCGGACGCGGTACAGGCTCGCGATCATCAGCAACTCGAACGCTCCAGTCATAAGTTAAAATCCTCGTGCCGTTTGGTCGGCGCCACCGACACGGCCTTGCTGCTGGAACAGTTAGAGCTGGCGTGCCGCCAAGGCTCTGTTGATGATTTGGCTGAGCGCTGGGCCGAGTTACAACCACGGTTACAGGCGCTTGCCGGTGAAGTGCAACAAAAATTGGCGGACTAATCAGTTTGTTGGCTGCGAACTGGATCTGGGTTTTGACCGCGTCGCGAGCGCAGGGTTTTGCGAACGCCCCTCTATGTCTGCCAGAATAGGGCAGACGGTTGTTGTAATCATACGTTGTGTTTTCAAAGAGATGGTGATCTGGTGTTGATGCGTAAAGGGTGGTGTTGGCCGCTTATTCTGTTGTTATCGTCCTGTGCGACCTCCACCGCACCTACCTTGCAGCCCTTTGCTGATGCCAAAGATTGGGTCTTAGTGCAAGATATGACCTTCCAATTCGCCGATTCGAATCAACGCATCACAGTCCCCAAAGGTTTTGTCACGGATTTTGCCAGTATTCCGCAGGCGTTTTGGTCGTTTGGATATTCACCGCTTGATCGCTACAGCAAAGCCGCCATCGTGCACGACTATTTATATTGGTCGCAGGTGTGTACCAAGGCGCAAGCAGATAACATTTTATCCAAAGCGATGAAAGACAGTGGCGTCAGTCCGCTAAAGGCCGCAACGGTATACGAAGGTGTGCGATTAGGGGGCGCTTTGGCGTGGAATAGCAATAAGAAAGCGCGGTCGCAACAGCGACCTCGAGTGATCCCGTGGCGTTATTTGGCTTTTCCAGAGCATGTCACTTGGGCGCAGTACCAGGCGCAGTTGATGGCTGACCAAGTGGTCGATCCTAAATTTGAACAAAACCCCGAGTTTTGCAAATTGGGAGATCCCAGACCCAGCGCTCCGTCGATCAAATCTTGGTATTAATCAGTCTTATTCCAGCGGATGTTGGGTATGCAAGGCAGATAAATAGCCAAGCAATAAGTCGTCTGTCATCGGTGAAAACTGCACACAGCGCCATTGTTCACAGACCTGTGGCAACTGGCCGCTATCACAGCCCACCACGCACCACCGAGGCCGTAATTCAGCCGACATGGTTAATTGTTCAAGCAGCGATGCATCCTGCGGGCTGTTACTGCCTCTGAGATCCAACACCAACACATCCTGCTGATTTTGCACCGTCCTCTTAGTTAAATGCACTAGCAGTGGCATGGCTTGCGTAAACAGGGAGAGTTGCCAATTCGCTGCGCAGTTTGCCAAGGCGCCGGAGCTGTAGGACTGCTGCAACGGCGCATAAATGATCAGTTGGGGTTTGCTGGTCACGGCTTGTGTTAACACGCGAGCAAGCGATTGGCCATCGATCCGGCGATGCCCACCACTGGTTTTCCAACCACCTAACCGGCCATCCTCCACCATATGTTGCACAGTGCCGACAGAAACGCCCAGTAACTTTGCTGCATCGGTGGTGCTGTACCAGCGACGCTGCACATGTTTTGCACCGGCAATCGGGTTTGGCATCGGCAACTCCTTCGACTTTCTCTATCACTAATAAAAATGGCAAAAAATATTTTAAATGTCAAATTTGACGAATTTATTGAATTAAACTATTTTTAGCAAAGTGAGTGGGAGGTGCTTTATGTCCATTACATTACAAGGTGCTGCGGTTTCGACACAGGCCCAAGCCGCGGTGTCGAACATGACACATCAATATCTAACCTTTAACACCAGTGGCGAATGTTTGGCCATTGGCATTTTGGCAATTAAAGAAATCATTGAGTTTGGTCAGATCACCAAGATCCCGTTGGTGCCGAACTTTGTTCGCGGGGTGATTAATCTGCGCGGTGCTGTGGTGCCGGTGATTGATTTAGCGGCGCGTTTGTACGGGAGCGCAGTACAAGAAGGCAAGCGGACCTGTGTGGTGATCGTCGAAGTAAAGTTTGGTGATCACTTGATGGAGCTGGGCTTGGTGGTGGATTCGGTCAATGCAGTGCTGGAGTTACAGCAGCAAGATTTGTCGCCAGCCCCCACCTTTGGCGCCAGTGTGCGTACCGACTTTATCGAGGCGATGGCGCGCATCGGCGAGCGGTTAGTGATGGTGTTATCACTAGACAAGGTGTTGTCACTGGATGAAATGTCCAGCTTGATTGCCATGCAGCAGCAAGCCACGAAACCCCAATAACGAGGTGGTTGATGAACAAAGCCATTTTGATCGTCGATGATTCCGCATCTATGCGCGCTGTGACCAAAATGGCATTGGCGCACTTAGGGGTACCGCTGCTTGAAGCCGCGGATGGAGCTGAAGCCTTGGCGAAAATGCAATTAACCCCCACGGGGTTGGTGATCAGTGACATTAACATGCCTGGCATTGATGGCTTAGAAATGCTACGCCAGATGAAAGCAGATCCACGGCTTAAGTTCATCCCCGTCATCATGCTGACCACCGAAGGTTGCCAAGCACAAATTGAACAAGGGCGAGCCTTTGGCGCCAAAGCTTGGATCGTCAAACCGTTTAAAACCGAAGCATTAACGGCTGCCGTGCAAAAAATTTTGGCAGTGTAGGGGGCGTGATGACATCACCTATTCGCTTTGAAGTCGGCCCAAGTTGCACCATCGCTGACATTGCTGAGCATGTCACGCGTTGGCAGGCCAATTTGGCTGCGGATACGACCAGCCCACAAGGCTGGTTAATTGACCTTTCCGGCGTGGAAGAGGTCGATGGCGCAGGCTTTCAGTTACTGGTGAGTGTGTGTCATGCCGCCAGCGATGCACGTCAAAGCCTGCAATGGCAATGGATGCCAGAGCAACACCCAACCTCATGGTTAAAAACACTGCTGCAAGCCAGCACTGCCGAGGTGTGCCATGACTGAATCAATTGACATCATCGCGTTGTATTTAACCGAAGCTCGCGAATTATCCGAACAATTGGAACAAGGTTTGTTGCAGCTGGAACAAGGCAATGCCGAGCACGATACCATTCATGGCATGTTCCGCGCAGCGCACACCATTAAAGGCTCCGCCGGTGTGGTCGGGCTCGATTACATCATGCATTTTACCCACCATGTGGAAGGTGTATTGGAACTGGTGCGCAGCGAGCAACTTGCACTGAGCCCTGCGCTAGTCAATTTACTGCTGCGCTGTACGGATCATATTAATGCCTTATTAGATTGTGCCAACGATGCTGGCCGAGGTGTCGACGCGTTACAGGGGCAAGCAGAGGCCTTGCAACAAGAACTACAGCACTATCTGCAGCCACAAGGAGCCTCGACTCCGGCTCAACCTGCTGCAGGCCATGCAGATGCAGCGTCGTTTGACGCAGCGTCGGCTATGCGCGTGTCGATCGGCTTTCACCCAGACACCTTTCGTCACGGTTTTGACCCCATCGCGATGGTTCGTTATTTAGTCAAGCACAGCCACCATGCGGATTGCCATTGGTTTAGTGACGCAGTGCCAAGCCTGACCGTCGCCAGCGCGGAGCAATTAGAGTCCTGTTATTTGGAGGTGGAATTGCAGCTGCAAGGCATGGATCAAGCCGCGATTCACGACGCGTTGGAATACATCGAGGGGGACAGCCGAGTGTTGGTGTGGCCGGCGTCTGCCAACATGGAGCAAACCGAACAGCTGTTAGCCAGTCTGGAAACGGCAGAGCAACAAAAATTGCGGCAACGCTGGCAAACGTTGGGCTTTTGGCCGCAACAGCCGACTCCAGATAATAGTGCGACAGTATCCAGCGAGGCGATGCCACTGTCCATCCAAGACACCGCCGGCGATAGCAGCAGTGCCTCGCAAAAGGTGCGGACTGACCAACGGATGATGCGCGTACCTGCTCACAAACTGGATGATTTGGTCAATCAACTCGGCGAGCTGGTGATTGCCTCGGCTGCGCTTCGCGAGCAATCTCGTCAACTGAACAGCCAAACCTTGCTAGAGACGGTGGCGCATGTGCAGTCGTTGGTGGATGACTTGCAAGGGTGCGCCTTGCAACTGCGCATGGTGCAAATTGGTGACACCTTTAATCGGTTTAACCGCGTGGTGCGTGATCTGGCCAATGAACTTGGTAAAAGCATCGCCTTATCCATTTATGGTGCGGACGCGGAGTTGGATAAATCGATGGTTGAACTGATCAGCGACCCGCTGATGCATTTGGTGCGTAATGCCATCGATCATGGCCTTGAAACTAGCGAAGAACGAGTGGCTGCCGGCAAAAGCGCGCAGGGCTCGTTGCGTTTATCGGCGTATCATGATTCGGGCAGCATAGTGCTGGAGATCGCCGATGATGGCCGTGGTATTAATCGCGCCAAAGTGCTGCAAAAAGCCCGGCAAAAAGGCTTGGTCGGTATGGAGGTGGAGTTAACCGACCACGAAATCGACCATCTGATCTTTGCTCCTGGGTTTTCAACCGCGGATGCTATCTCGAATTTATCCGGCCGCGGCGTGGGCATGGATGTGGTCAAACGCAATATTGAATCGTTGCGTGGGAGCATTGAAATCGATTCTGTGCCCAATCAAGGCACCACATTTCGGCTACGTTTGCCTCTGACCTTAGCCATTATTGATGGCTTTATGGTGCGGGTCAGCGACAGTCGCTTTGTCATTCCACTGGATTTAGTCCATGAATGCATTGAGTGTCCGCTAGAGACCCAGCAGTCTCAGCTCGATGCCGATGTACTGAATCTGCGTGGTGAAGTCCTGCCCTTTTTAAATCTTCAACATCTATTTGGTTTGCCGGTGTGCAGCTCACAGCGTCGCAGCATTGTGATTGTGCGCTACGGCAAAGAAAAAGCAGGTTTGGTAGTTGACCAACTATTAGGTGAATTCCAGACCGTGATTAAACCGCTTGGCAAATTGTTTCAACCCATCGAGGGTATCAGCGGCTCTAGCATCCTAGGCAGCGGCGATATTGCGTTTATTCTCGATGTGCCCAAATTGATTGGCCAGCATATTTCGCGCAAAAAAGTAAGTAATTTTATTGGCTTGTGAGGTGTTGCCATGAGTATTTTAGAAATGTTAACCCGAAACGAAACCCACACATTGGCAGATTGGCTGAAACAAGCCGATGATCCGGATACCATGCATGCGATGGATGTGCGGCGTTTACATGGCGAACATGCCGATATCGCCAACCATATCAATCATTTGCTTGATAGCTTTCACGAACTGCGCGATCTCCATCAAAGCGAGCATCAACAAGCCGAGCAAATGAAAGCCGAGGGTGACCGTCTGCGGTTGGCGCTGGATGCCAGCACCGCCTGCTTGATGCTCGCCGACGACCAGCTCAGTATTGTGTATGTCAACACCGCAATGCAGCAGCTACTGGAGCGCTCCGAGCGGCAAATTCAGCAGTCGTTGCCAGCCTTTCGTGCCAATAAGTTGGTCGGCAGCCATATTGATAGTTTCCACCGCCAGCCGGCGCACCAGCGCAGAATGCTCAGCGAGATGCGCGGCCAGCACAAAGCGCGTATTGAATTTGCTGAATTAACCTTTGAACTGATCATTACGCCGGTGTTTAGTCGAGATGATCGCCGAGTTGCGACCCTCGTGGAGTGGGCTGATATCAGCGCATCGCTCAAGCGTGACCGTCTGCTGGAAGCCGAATTCGGTGCCGCCTTTACGGCAATGGGGGCGGGGGATTTTAGCAAACGCATCAACACCGCCGACTTAGACGGCACCTTGCTGGAGATTGGCAGCAAATTCAACCAAGGCATGGATGTATTGCAACAGGTGTTGTTGGATCAATATCGGGTGCTGTCAGCAGTCAGTGTCGGCGATTTGAGCAAAAAGCCTGAATTCCCAGGCCAAGGCTTGCTGGCTCAATTGTCCGGTTGCACCGCGACTGTGACTGATCGGCTGAATGAATTCTCTGGTTCGATCTTAGAAAAAGCTCGCCAGCATAAAGCTGGGTTTGTCAGTTACCAGATCCCCACCGAGCAGTTACCAGGCGTGTACAAACAAGTTGCTAGCGATATCAATGCCTTGGTGCGCAGTCACTTAGCGGTGCTCGAAGAGTTCCAAGGTATTGCACTGAGTTATGGTCGTGGTGATTTCAGCAAAACCATGGCTGATTTACCGAACGAGCAGGCGATTTACAAAAAAACCTCCGAGCAGCTGAAAAACAATCTGTTGGCACTGAACAATGAAATTATTCAAGTGGTGTCAGGCGCGGTGCGGGGTGATCTGCAAAACCGTGCTGATGGCAGCTTATTTGCGGATACCTTCCGTGAAATGATGGAAGGCTTGAATGAAGTGCTGGCCGCTACGGAACGGCCTATTCGCGAAACTGCGGATGTGATGCGTGGCCTGGCGGAAGGCAACTTGATGGTGATGATTGAAGGCGACTACGAAGGGTTGTACCACGAGTTAAAAGAGTCAGTAAACAGCACCATCGATAGTTTACGCCGCATTATCGCTGATGTTCGCAGCAACTCTGAAGCCTTAGCTCAGGCATCCACCGAGGTTTCCGCGACGGCGCAATCCTTAGCCCAAGGCGCAAGTGAGCAAGCGGCATCGGTTGAAGAAACCTCGGCCGCGGTGGAGCAAATGACCTCCTCGATTGCGCAAAATGCCGATAACGCCAAAATCACCGATGGCATGGCCTCCAAAGCGGCAGGTGAAGCCAAAGAAGGCGGCAAAGCGGTGGAAGATACCGTCAATGCGATGAAACAGATCGCCTCGAAAATTGGCATCGTGGATGACATCGCCTATCAAACCAACCTACTGGCGTTGAACGCAGCGATTGAAGCGGCCCGGGCCGGTGAGCATGGCAAAGGGTTTGCGGTGGTTGCAGCGGAAGTGCGCAAACTAGCGGAACGCTCGCAGGTCGCGGCGCAAGAAATTTCAACGCTGGCAGCAGGCTCAGTACAAACCGCTGAACGTGCTGGCAATTTACTGCGCGAAATTGTGCCGGCCATTTCGAAAACCTCGGATCTGGTGCAAGAAATTGCGGCGTCCTCCGATGAACAAAGTGCGGGTGTTGGCCAAATCAATGAGTCGATGTCCCAGGTTACGTTGGCCACGCAACAAAATGCCTCGTCTTCGGAGGAGCTGGCGGCGACGGCCGAAGAAATGTCCGGGCAAGCTGAAATGTTGATGCAACTGGTCGGTTACTTCCGGCTTGATAACGGCGAGCAGGTGCCGAGTAGCCGAAAAGTCAGCAGCAAAAGTGCCGTGGTCACCAGTGCCAGCCCATTAAAAACCAACGGTAACTTTACTCGGTTTTAACGGACGAGGTGTCTGATGTCCAATGCGCAGATCAACGATGTCGAGTTTGACCAGATCCGGCGGTTCTTTGCCGCCGAATCTGGCATCCGCTTAAACGACAGCAAACGTAGTTTAGTCTGTGGCCGTTTAGGCGGACGCCTGCGCAAGTTGCAGCTGGCCAGCTTCCGCGATTACATGCTGTATATCCAACATCCATCGCACCAGGTGGAGCGGCAACTGGCGATTGATTTACTGACTACCAACGAGACGTATTTTTTCCGCGAACCACGGCATTTTGAATTTCTGGCGCAGCTTGCTGCAAAGGACTGGTCGGCTAAACCGCTGCGAGTTTGGAGCGCCGCCTGCTCCAGTGGTGAAGAGCCATACTCCATCGCCATGGTGCTGTCGGAGCATCTACACGCCAATCAATGGCAATTGGTGGCGTCGGATTTATCCAGCCGCATGCTTGCAAGTGCCAAACAAGCCTTGTATCCGCTGCAACGCGCGCGCGAATTGCCAACGGCATTATTAAAAAAATATTGCTTAAAAGGAGTGGGCGAGTTCGACGGTTACTTGCTGGTGGATGAACAGTTGCAACAACGCGTGCATTTTATGCAGTTAAATTTGATGCAGCCGCTGCCTGAGGTCGGTACTTTTGATGTGATTTTCCTCAGAAACGTGTTGATTTACTTCGATCAAGCAGGGAAAAAGCAAATTGTGTCGCAGTTGCTGACTCGGCTGAAAGTTGGTGGTTATCTGCTGGTCGGGCATTCAGAATCGTTGCATGGAGTGGTGGATGGCCTGCAGCTGTTGCAGCCAGCGGTGTACCAAAAAATGGCATTGTCATGAGTCTGTTGTTTTTAAATCCAGGCGATCGGTTTTTTGGTTGTCGGCAGGGTCGGGCGGAAACAATTTTGGGGTCCTGTGTCAGTGTCTTGGTATGGCTGCCTTCCCATGGTTTGCTGGGGCTTTCCCATTGTTTATTACCCACCCGTCAGCAGCATGCGAGCAGCCCAAGCGATGCAGGTTTTTATCTGGATGAAACCCTGCAGTGGTTTGTCTGGCAAATGCGTTTACATCGCACATCCCCGGAGCAATATCAGGCGTGGATCTTTGGCGGTGGCGATATGTTTGCACGGCAAGCTGAGCATCCTGCCATTGGCGAAGCCAATGTCCGTGCGGCCAAGCTTGGGGTGCAACACTGGCAGATGTCTTTGCAAGGCGCGGATGTGGGGGGGACTGTCTATCGCAAGCTTTCGGTGGACTTAGCCTCCGCGGCTTGGACGTTGGATAGCAATGCTTGTCAGATGCCGGTGGTCCAGCGCCGGCCGCGCCGCGTGGTGCCTAAATCTTAGTTAGGGTGCTTCAGGTAACTTTGCTGCAGAGCTAACACATAGCCATGTAACAGTTCCGCTGGCAACGGTTTTGGCACCACCACGATGCCATCTAGCACTGGATTTTTGACCAGTTCATCCGTGACTAAACCACTGACCACCATAATATGCGCCGGCTTTTCCCCGGCGAATTGGCGGATACGTTTGAGCATTTCAAAACCATCTAAAAATGGGATCTCCAAATCGAGGATCAGCAAATGCGGTGCCTGTTGGCCGAGTTGCAGCAGGGCATCAAGGCCGTTGTCAAACAACTTCAGGCGCATGGGGATCTGCCAATGCTGCAGCATTTTCTCGTACGTCAGCAACAAGGTGCTATCGTCTTCGACCACATAAATGCTCAAGGCATCGGCAGATGGCAAACTGGCCAGTGAGTTTTGAGCGGCCAGTAATTGTTGGACTGAAGCCATCGCAATACGACGATGACCACCGCTAGTTTTCCATGCGGTCAGGCGGCCATCTTCCACCATGGATTGTACAGTGCCTACCGACAGCCCTAACAAACGCGCGGCTTCGGTTGTGCTGCAATACGCATCTTCATGATTGGTTTTTGACATATCCATGCACCCTTGTTTTTTTTAATTTATTTGACGAATTTATCATTTTTTTTCAGGGCCTGAACAGGGCTTGTCTGCTTTTTGCCGGATTAATTGCAGGTAAGTGCTTGATTACACGGCTTACTATTTGGTTAAAGTGATTAAATCTATAGTTAAATAATAAAAATGATAAATTTGACAAATAATAAATTGATGGTAAATTTAGGTCATCAATGTATAACATCACCCAACGAAGGGGCGACCATGCGCGATACCATTTTAGTGATTGACGATAGTGCTTCGATGCGTGCAGTAACCAAGATGGCTCTGGCGCATCTCGGACATCCGGTGGTTGAGGCTGAAAATGCCACCAAAGCGATGCAGCTGTTGGCGGGCGGGCAAATTGGCTTAATTCTGTCGGACGTCAATATGCCAGGACTCAGCGGCATTGATTTGTTAAAAAAAGTCAAAGCGGATGCCAATTTGCGTGCCATCCCCTTTGTCTTGCTGACCACCGAAGGCAGTAAAGACATGCTCGAGCAGGGCCGTGCGTATGGCGCCAAAGCCTGGATAGTCAAACCGTTTAAAACGGACTCTTTGGTCACCACGGTCGAGAAGATCTTTGACAGCATGGTTGTGCACTAATGCGTGCCGTGCAGCTGTTTTCTGTGGGCAGGCACTGCACCCAAGCTCACATTGCGCAGCTATGGCATGACTGGCAGCCGCAGATGAACCCACAGGTGTCGTTGTGGTTGGTCGATTTATCCGAGCTACAGCAGATTGATACTGCAGGTGTGTTGTTAATCAATGCCTTGGCAGCACAAGCCGAGTCCCATCAGTGTGAGCTTTGTTTTAAAGCACCGCTGGACATGGCGTTACCGGATTGGGCGTTGGTGTTATTAAATCGCAGTTTGTGGCGTGATGACGCCTCTGCTGCGGCCTAACGTAAAATGCGCTATTGAAGAGAATGAACTATGCCGTATTTATTAACAGGTCGCGCCTTGCAGTCGCGTCGAGATGTAGAGAGCAAACCGGTCCCTACCGCTACCTTTAGTAAGCACAGAACTTGTTTTCGGATGTCGTTGCAGCACCCCTTGTTGGTGCTGGTGCAACAAATTGATGGGCCATTTTGGGGCATGTGTCAGGTCGGGGCCGCGATAAGCGAAAGCGATGAGCCGGCAACTATTGATTTATTTGAAGTGCAAAAACTTGACGACGCGATGTTGTGGCTGCAACGGCAATGGCTGGATGTTGGCTTAACAGGCGCCGATTTTAAAGCAACCTTGTTCGAAGTGGTCGATGACATCGACCTCGATAGTCAGCTAGGGCTTGCCGCCAGCCAGTTGCAACAGCTCGGGGTTAAACGCATTCAACAACACGGCTTGTTGATGGTGGGTCAACAAGTGACGTTAGATTTAAAACATGAGCAATTTTATTTAGATTGGTGGCATGGCGATTACGTCGGTGGCCAACCAAGCATTGGCCATTAGCCTCGCGCTGTGGATGTTTGACCCATTGCCGTGCCAAGTCCAACACTTGAATGGCGCTTGGCATTGGATGACGTGCCATCGTTCTGAAGCGTTGCTTGAGAGCCACTGCTTAAGCTTCGACGGATGACCCAGTAACAAGACTTCATAGTACTTGCGCGTCGCGAGGTGACACTCCGACGCGCTTTTTTTTTCCAAAGTGATGGCGACAGCCGGCTATGCCGAGTGGAGCTTAAAACCGCTGCTCCACTTTCATCAGAATTTCCCACGAGTTGACCTCGCGTGCAGGGCCGACTGGTTTTGATAAATCGATGTGGATCACGTTGTTATTGGCCGAACGTGACGAATACAAGCGTGCGCCAACACCAATCGAGCCAAGCCAAGCATTTTGTAGATTCGGCGCTGACATATCGATATCAGGGGCGCGAGGGCGGGGGATGCCAGGCACTACCGGTGGCACGACACCCACCTCACCGCCGCCGGCTTTACCGGCATCGGCAAAGGCGACAAACCCGATATCAATCAACTGATATAAGGTGATTTTCGGATACCAACGCAGTTCGACCGTGCCTAAGGTGCGATGCAAGCCATGCTGATATTGCACAGGGTAACCACGGATGCCACCATCGGCGCGGACGCCATCTTCACCGCCTAAGGTTAGCGGGTCATCGAGGTAATTTTGGCGACGGCGATCGTGCTGCAGATGGGTGTACAACGCCCATTTTGGCGCCAAGCGATAAAAATCTTCGGCGTTGAGGGTGACGTTCAGTTGATCGCCAGACAACGCGCCCGTTTGCCAATGCAAGGTGCTGCTGAGTAGCAGCAAATGATTGGCATCACCGAAACCTTTGCTACTTTCCCACCATAGGTGATAGCCCATGTCTTTGTCAGGGCGCAGTTGACTGCTTTGCACGCCGACTTTGAGCTGATGCCGCCAGCCTAAATGGATGTCTTCGGTGTGATTGATTAGATACACGTCCGACATTGTCTGGTAGTTGTGTTGCATGTATTCCACACCGACCCAGGGGTAACTGAATTCTCGGTCTTGCGGTAGCCACAACGCCACTTGCAGCGGATCTTCGGTAAACTTGCGGTCATCGTGGGTGTAACCGAGCAGCATGCGCCAGCTCGTCTGATCGGCAAACCACATTAAGCGGCCGTATGCCACCTCGACTTGTTGTTCTTCGGTGCGGAACTGATTTTCCAAATCGCCATTGTGGAAAATTTGGTCGACCCGTGTTTCGCGCAGCCAACCGGCACGCCACATCAACGGTGTGTCATCGGTGTAAAACGGATGGTCAAGACTAAAGCCTTTGCGGCTACCATCGTTGTTATTGGTCCATTCCACCCAGGCATAACTGTGATCCAGCATATCGATGTCAAACAACGACAATGGCACTTGGCCACGGAATTCGTAGCCATGACGCAAGTAATTCGATTGATACTTAATACTGGTTCGAATGCCTAAGCCTAATAAGTTTTCTTCTTTAAAACCAAACGAATACTTGTTATGACCGCCACTTCGGCCAAAGCCGATGGTTGGTAATAAACTCCAAGTATCCCAGGTTTCCAGCGTTAAATCGGTGCTGCCATCGGCATTGCACTGGGCGGCTTTACGAATTTTGGCTTCACGCAGATAACTTTTGTTGCGCAGCAGTCGTTCAGCTTCGCTAAGGTCGGTTAGGTTAATCACATCGCCATCGGCAAAGGGTAATTCGCGAAGCAATGCCCAATCTTTACTATTGATATGCAGCCAGTTGGCAAAACCATGCAGCCACAGCGCATCAGGGGCTGACTCATCAAAAATCGGATTAATTTTGGTGCTGATATGGCCAATCTTCAGCATGCCGGCATCGCTTGGGGCAGACTTTTCCGTGGCTTTAGGTGTTTGTACCAAGTCGCATAAATGCTCGACTGTGACTTCTTGGGTTTGAACCACGCTTGGTTCGGTGGCAGGCGCTGGCGTTGCTGTCGTCACGGCAGGGCGTTCCGTACTGGCGGCAAAGGCTGCGATAGGGCACAGCAGCAACGCCGTTTGACAGGCGCGACGAACCGCGAGCCAAACTAAGGTAGGTTGTGTCGGAACACCAATGTGGTTGCTGTGCATACGAAACTCCTTTATCCATCATCCTTGAAACCCAAGCGCGGTTAGCGGGCGCTACGGCAGCCGTTAAAGGCATCCAACTCTGCGTTGTAGACCTCAGTTTGAACGGCAAATGCGCCAAGCAACAGATGGAACAAGTTGTCATGGCTTAATGCTTGATGTCGATTTTGTATCAGACAATCAGCTTTCAAATCAACGCTTTGTGCATAGTCATCATTCATCCACCATAGCATGGGAATATGGGTTTGTGCTTTAGGCGCCATAAAATAAGGCATGCCATGCAGATAGACCCCGTTCTCCCCTAAGGATTCGCCATGGTCGGACATGTACAGCATGGCGGTCGCGTAGTTGCTGTTGCTGCTTAGCTCGTCGATTAACTTGGCCAGCAATTCATCGGTGGCCACTAAACTGTTGTCATAGGCGTTGATGATGTGTTGTTGCTCGCAGCGTTGCAGCTGCTTGTCGGTACACTCCGGCACGAAGTGCTTGTGGCTGTCCATGCTACGACGGAAATACTCAGGGCCGTGCGAACCCAATTGGTGCAACACTAATAACTTATCGCCTTGGCTGTTCAGCTGCTGGAAATAGACGCGGCTGGCTTCAAGCAGCAGCGCGTCGTGGCATTGGCCTTTGTCACAATACGGGCTGGGCTCGCGGAATAAATCGCGTTGAGTGACCCGCGCGCACACGCCCTTGCAACCCGAGTTATTATCGAGCCAGGTCACATCGACTCCCGCACGTTTTAAGATATCGAGTACGTTTTCGGTGTTTTTCGCCACTTTTTCTTTGTAATTCTCGCGTCCCATGTGTGAGAACATACAAGGCACCGAATGGGCAGTCGCAGTGCCGCAGGAACTGACATTGCTAAAACTGATGACTGGTTTTTGGCTCAGTAACGGATTGGTGTTGCGGGCATAGCCGTTGAGACTGAAATGATCGGCCCGCGCCGTTTCACCGACCACCAGCACTAACAGCCGTGGCTTTCCGGCGTGCGGTACAGCCTTGGCATCGGTACCCAGCGGGCTTAACGGCGTTGGGAACTTGGCGGCAATCAGTTGACTGGTTAAGCCTATCGCCCCAGAGACCGGCGCAACCGGCAAGGCTAAGTGTTTAATATCGCGGAAATTTCTAAAAAACGGCACCAGTTCGGAATAACTGGTGGCAGCGACGGCGCCAAGCCCAACCAGCCACAACAGCAAGGCGGCGCCATACTGTTTAAGCCGTTGCCCAAGCGCCAAGGATTGAATGGGAAAGCGACTACACAGCCAAATCGGCAACAGCATCAACAGGGCCATATGCAGCAACATGCCCAAGGTTAATAAGCCAGATGCTTCCGCGACATCGGTTTCAACGGCATTTTGCAGCATGGCTTTGTCGACGATCACGCCGTAGTTGTGCATGAAGTAACTGGCCGCAGCGCCACTTAGCATAAAAAACAGGAAAAAGCCTTTTTGCACCTTCGGCAACGCTGTCAGCAACATCAGCAATAAATTCAGTAGCCACAACACCAAGACTAACGCGACCTGCAAGCCGGTTTGATCTGGAATGCGTTCAGTCAGTTTGACCCAGAAAATATCATTTAAGGTCAAGGTCGCAATCAAGCTGGCGAATAGGGCAAAACGTTGCGGGTGAAGCGGCTGTCGGGATGGGTTCCAAAAGACGGTGAAGAACCATTTAACCATGCGAAATATCCTTATGGGGCACTACGGGCGCTGCGGTTGCAGTCGCCAAGGTGATGTCTTGAACGGCAGGTACGGCTGTTTTAAATTGAAATCGAGCAAATATGAACGCCGGTACCACATAACAAATTAGTGCTGTAACAATATCATGCGAAAAGAAGTGCGCGCCACGGGCTTGTTGCACCAAGCCTAACGTGATGCCGGCTAGGATGCCGACCGCCATGCCGACTTTGCGTAACCAAGGACGGGTATATAAAAAATAAAAATACAGCGCTAACCAGGCATAGCCACTGCTGGCATGTCCGGCTGGAAAACATTGGGTATTGGGCATTTCGGCTGGGCGATGTTGCCACAGGCTAATCAGCGGTTGCACGCCACCAAACAGTTGCAGATCCCAAGGGCAGTCCATTGGCACTAAACGTTTTAACAAACTAACCACGGCGATACTGAGCAGCACACTACTGAGCAATAAGCCAAGCATGCGAGTGGCAAAGCGGCTGGCTTCGTCAGGTGTTGCCCACCAGCGCGCTTTGATTTTTTGGCCGATAAACCACAGCAGCAAGCAAAGGATCAGCAACTGATTGACGCTGCGAGCGCCATTGTGCAGCACGGTTGAAGCCCAAAAGTTATCTTTCAGCGCCCAGTGGTTGCCTTCGGCTTGGTACCAAAGCTCTGCGATCCACAAATCCAGCCCGGTTAAATCCAGCAATAAAAAGGTCGACAGCAGTGCGACCACGGGGAACACCAGAAAGCGCCAGCCACACAACAAGACGCGTTGTGGTTGCATAGCGTCATACGCAGAGCCTTGAACTGAAACAGGACGAGCAGGTGAGTGCGGCATGAGCGGATCCTTACATATCTTAAGGTCAGGCTACGGTGTAAACCTTAAGCAATTCTTAAATCTAATCCACAATGCAAAGAATGCATCGAGGATGCGACAAATTGGTGCAGAGGCGCACATCATGTTGATTCAGAGATATATTCGCACGGTCAGGTCGGGTGGTTGCAACGCCCCGTGTGAGTACTCGCAACACCGCGATATCGCTTAACGAGCAAAGCCAAAGTAAAGCAGGGGCTTGCATGTCGCAGACTAAAACCCGAAGGCGCAAGTAAAAAAATGCCAGTCAAGAACCTTGACTGGCATTGATTAGAACCGGCGTTGACAGTGACGTCACCGCGGCTTAGTTAAACCGATAGCGCGCACCCAAGGTGTAGCGGGGGCCATATTGACGGGCAAATAAGAATTGCTCTTCAAATCGGCCGTACCCTTGTTCGGTTTCGTTGTTTAAGTTGATGCCTTCGGCAAACACGGTCAGTTCTGGCAACACATCGTAGTTGATGCTCAAGTCCCATTGGCCAAAGGCTTTGGCGAATTGCGGTGGCGCGTCGCTGGAGCCTTGGGCTTGACCGACGCCAATCAAATACGAGTCGCGCCAGGCGTACGTGACTTTGACGGACAAGCCATCTTGTTCATAGAACACCTGAGCGTTGGCCGAGTTGCTAAGGCCGGTCAGCGGTGCTTGTTGTGCCAAGCTTTGCACGTCAAATTCGACATCGCCTTGCACCAAGGTGCCATTGATGCCAACGCCAAAGCCGGTGTTGCCCAGCAAGTGTTGCACCGCAAACTCGACACCGTCGACCGATTTGCTGTCGGTGTTGGTCGGTTGGCTGATGCTCCATACCATTAACGGATCGTCGCTTTGGGGTTCAATTTTGCCATTGGCGTTGCCGTTACCGTTGGCCAGCATTTGGGCAAAAATGGCGCTGCTGGTGGCTTGCTCACCGCGCGCTTGTAGATCCGCCACGGCTTTTTTGTAGCGTGGACCGTTTAAGATATCGTACAGGCCAGCAATGGTGGTTTGTGTGATGCTGGTTTGAATAAAGTTATCCACGTCTTTGCGGAAATACCCCAGCGCCACGTAACTGCCTTCGCCGTAATAATATTCCAAACTGACATCGAGGTTGGTCGACTCAAACGGCAGCAAGTTGGTATTGCCTTGGCTGCCACTACGAGCGTCCGGCTTCGGGCTGCCGCTTAAGCTGCGGCCACCCGCTAATAAGCCCAGCGGGGCGCGGCTGATGCTTTTGCCAAAGGACATGCGACCAACCAAGTCGTCGCTTAAGTCGGCTTTGATATCAAGCATTGGCAACAGCACATTGTGCGAGCCTTCTTGCACTAAGAAATTGGCGCTGCCGCCTTGTTCATATTGCATGATCCACTCGGACGGACTTTCCCAATTCACTTGTTTTTCAACGCGTTGGCGAACTGTACTTTCGACCTTGGTTTTTTCATAACGCAGGCCAAGGTTCACTTGCAGCGGGATGCTGGCCAGCTCTAAGTCAAAACGGCCCTGCAGATACAAGCTGTCGGTGATCTCGTTGACGTAACTTTCGCTATCCACGCCGTCGTAATAGGGGTCAATCGAATACTCGTCCGCGCCCATCACACCTTTGGTTAAAAACGCCAATTGCCGTGCGACCGCTTCATCGAAGTTAAAGCGATAGAAATAATTGGGTGCAAGTGCCGCGCCGCCGCCGGCAAATTGGGTTAAGAAGTTGGCCGTCGAGTGCAGGCTAAACATGCTGTCTGGAAAAATTTGCGGATAGGCAGGGTTAAAACCCGGACCGCCGCGTAAGCCACTCCAACCTTGGTGGCCGCCCATGGTTTGGTCGGTACGGGCAATACCGCCATTGATACTGACCAGCGGAATTTGCCACAGGTCATTGCTCCATTTGCCATCCAGTTGCAGTTGCTTAATCTCGGATTTACCCGGCGAGTGAATAAACTGGCTGAAGTTGGAGTCAATTTCACCGGCGGCTAGCGTGGTGCTGCCGTTTTTCCAATACACCTGCGCTTGTGGAATATCGCCGCTGCGATAGTCATAGACTTTACGCAGCAGTTGATCCGAGCCCAAAATGACTTGGCCTTGGCTGCCAAGGCCTTTGTCAGCGCCGTTGTCGGCTTTGTTGTTCGAGTCGTGATAATCCAAGCTTAAGCCTAAGGTGTCCGTGGCTTGCCAATCCAGATTTAACCCAAGGGAGGCTGCTTTGACTTCCGTGGTGCCTTTGCTGGCGGTAAATGAGCCGTCGTTGCCGCTGATGTCGGCGTACAGCGCCGTGCCGTTGGCATCCAGTTCATAGGCATTGATATTGCCTCCAAACTCGTTCCAAATACCCCAGCCGATGCTTTCGCTACCGGTGATCGAACGCGACGCGGTGTAATCCAGTGTCGCGGTGAAGCGATCGGTGACGGCGTATTGCAAGGTCAGTTGACCATTGCTGCGTTCGCGCTGGATATCCTCAATGCTGTAGTTCATGTCCTTGGCAAAATAATAATTGCCGCTGGGTTTACCATCGGCGCCGAGCGGCCGCGCGTCTTTGACTTTATCCGCCGCTAAGGTCGGCAGCGCCACATTGGCTTGCCAGCCTTGCACGTTGGCCTGTTGTTTTTGGAAGTCACGTTCTTGGTGCGAAACCGATACACTGACACCCAGTTTGTCATCCAGCAGGGTTGAACTGACCACCGCTGCTATTTCAGGGGTTACATTCGAGCCGGCTTCATTGCTGCTATCAAAAATGCCCTTGACGCTGGCCGTGGCATGGGTACCAGGTTTTTGTAGCGGTTTGGTGGTGATGATATTGACCGTTGCGCCTAAACCACCGCTTGGATTCTCCGCGCGAGCTGTTTTGTACACTTCCAACGCGCTGACGCCTTCACTGGATAAGTTTTCCAAGTTAAAGGAGCGGGTGTAGCCGGTGCCAGGCATTTGGCGGCCATTGAGGGTGACTAAGTTAAAGTCTGGGCCAAAGCCACGCACAGTAATTTGACTGCCTTCGCCGTTGGCGCGGCTGACCGATACGCCGGTAATACGTTGCAGCGATTCAGCCAAGTTGGTATCGGGGAATTTACCCATCTCTTCGGCGGAAATGGCATCAACCACACCGCTGGCATCGCGTTTAATATCCAGCGAGCGAATTAAGCTGCCACGGATCCCTTTGACTTCAATCACTTCGACTTTGTCATCGGCGGTTTGGCTGCGACTGGTTTTCGTTTGTTGCGGCGCCGCGTTTTGTTGGGCCAACGCGGCCGGTGCTTGGGCGCATAACGCTAGCAGCAAGGCGCTGGCCAGCGGCGTTTTATGAAATTGCTTGTTCATCTGTTATTCCTGTTCACGTCGTTGCAAGGCAAGGTCCAAAAGGCAGAGTCGGGGACCTTGGCACAGACCTTAGTTAATACTGACGTTATCGAGCCGATACACGGCGCCATTGCCTTTGCCCCAGTCTGGGAACACCATCAGAATATCGATAGCGCTGGTGTCTAACCCTTTGGCAGCGAGGTCTTTTAAGCGATAGCTATAGGTTTGCCACTGGCCAACCACCGGCGCTTTGCCTTCGATGCTGTCACTTAACTGCAGTTGCACTGCGCTGGCGGCGTCTTTGGCTTCCATTTTGAATTGCCATAACGCGCTGCTGTCGCTTGGCGGCGTGACGATTTTCAGATCGAATTTGACGATGCCTGTTTCGGTGACACTGCTGGCATCGAAATACACCTTATCGGCGGCAAACAAGCCCATCACGGTCGGAGCACCACCGATGATAAATTGCGCTGTTTTGCCATGGGCGGCATCGTCGTCTTCGACGGTGGGTTTGCTACCGCCACAGCAGTCCCACAACGACCAATTGGCGGCTGGCGCATCGGCAAACAAGGTTAACCCCTTGCTGCTGACCACCTCTGGCTCACCGATGCGAGCGTTGTCGATGCGATAAACCGCGCCATTGCCGGTCCCCCAGGCAGGGAATACCATCACGACATCCAGAGCGCTGACATCCAAGCCCTTGGCGGCTAAGTCGCTAATTTTAAAGGTATAGGTTTGCCATTGGCCGGTGACAGGGGCTTTGCCTTCGACACTGTCGGTTAGATTCAGCTCCACCGCGCTGGCGGCGTTGTTGGCTTCGACTTTAAATTTCCAGACCGAGGCGGCATCGTTGGGGGCGGTCACGACTTTTAACTCAAATTGCACCACGCCTTTGTCCAAAATACTGCTGGCATCAAAGGGTTTGTTGCTGCCACCATTGGCGGCGCGGGTGATAAAGCCCATCACTGTGGGGGCGGCGCCAATTTTAAATTCAGCGGTCATGCCATGTGCGGCGTCATCCAGTTGCTCGGTGGGTTTGCTGCCGGCGCAACAATCCCACAGCGGCCAATCGAGGTTTTGACCGTCTTTAAACAAGGTCAGCGATGGTTTAGCGCTGCTTGGACCGGCGATTTTCACATCATCCACTTGGTAAACGGCGCCTTCGCCTGTGCCCCAGGCAGGGAAAATCATCACCACATCGATCGCGGATAAATCAAGGCCGGCATCGGCTAACTTTTTCAGCGGGAAGGTGTAGGTTTGCCAGACACCCGCGGCTGGTGCTTTGGCTTCATTGCTGGCGGTTAAATCCAGTTCGACCGCGGTGGCGGCATTGTTACTCTCGACTTTAAGTTTCCACGCGGCTGCGGCGTTAGTCGGCAGTGACACCGCCTTCATGGCAAAACTTAAGCTGCCGCTGCTCGCCAGCGGCGATGCATCAAACGGCGATGGCACGCCGGCCGGGTCTTTGATAAATTCCTTGCGCGAGATAAAGCCATTGACGGTCGGTTGGCCGCCCACTTTAAACTCCATAACGCCACCGCGTTGGTTGTCGTTGACGACGGTCGGCTTGCTACCGCCACAACAATCCCAACCCGGCCAGTTTGGATTTTCTGCGTTTTCAAAAATGGTTAAGTTACGGGCGATGCCATCGCTTGGCGGCACTGGAATTGGCGCTTTGCCTTCGAGCAAGCCATCACCAACTTTATCGTAGCCTGGGCGAATGGTTTCGCAGCCTTTGCCGGTATCCGGGTTGGCGCTGCATTGATAGGCTCGCACGTAATCAATAACAAAACTTTGGCCTTTGGCAAACGCCGCGGCGTCGATGCCTTTGTTATTGACGTTTTCCGGCCAATTGCCACCGACGGCAAAGTTTAAAATCATAAAAAACTTCTGATCAAACGGCGCGCTGTTCCAATAGGTGGTTAATTTGCCGCTGGTTTGATAAAAATACTCGGTGTACCAACCGCGATGCTTTAAACCCACCGCTTGGTCTTTGCTGTTGTAACGCACTTCGGATTGACGTTGCGTGGCGTATAAATAGTCATCGACGTACCAGCGAATTTCACCTTGTTGCCATTCCACCGCATAGGTGTGGAAATCGTCGGCAGGGTTTTTCGCCATGGTGTAGTTTTTGCCAGAGCTGCTGTTGTTCGGCCAAGGTTTGCCGTAATGCAAGGTGCCGTGAACATTGGATTCGACATTGCCTTGGGCGTCTTTGACTTTCAGGTTGACCGCTTCCATGATGTCAATTTCACCCGAACGCGGCCAATCGCCATACACCGAATCGGTTGGCATCATCCAAAACGCCGGCCAAGCGCCTTGACCCGATGGCAATTTGGCGCGCATTTCAAAGCGGCCGTATTTAAAGTCGGCTTTTTTGCGAGTGGTGATCCGAGCGGAGGTGTAAGGTTTTTCGGCGCCGGCGGCTGCCGGTTTCGCAACGATGTTGAGCATGCCGTCAGCAACGAAGGCGTTGGCTTTATCGGCGGTATAACATTGTTTTTCGTTATTGCCACCGCCGGCGCAGTTGACTTCGTAATTCCATTTGCTGGTGTCGACACTGCTGCCATCGAATTCATCGCTCCACACCAGTTTCCAGCCACTGGCCGGTTTGCTGGTATCGACACTGCTGAGATTGGTTTGCGTGGCGGAATCACCGCCACAACCGGCCAGCAGGGTGGCGCTTAGCGCAACGCTGGCAAGGTATCGTGGCGATGCATGAGTGCCCGCCAACCGCTGTTGTCGTCTGATCATCGTTGTTATCCTGTCAAAGTGTGTGTCTGCAAGTCCGATGCGCTGCATGTGCTGGAGAGCAATGATCAGGCATGGCTTGTGTTGTTTTATTTGTAAGCGCTTTCTGAAAGCGCTTACAGAATTTATGCTGCGATGAAACGTGGGTCAACAGATCGCTGCTGTTTTTTTCTGCGATTCGTCGCATTGGCTACGTTCAGCTGTTTTCACAGGATGGTTGTGGCACACTCTGCAGCCGCGTTATTGGGCTGCCGTTAGCACAAAAGGGGAGGACGCCGTGGCCTATTCGTTGGTCATTTTTGATGTGGATGGCACCTTGGCCGATTCACTGCCGTTTTTATTGTCGGTGGTTAATCAGCTAGCCAGCCAGCATGGCTTTTTGACCATCAGCATGCAGGATGTGCCGCGGTTACGTCAGTTGCCGGCCCGACAAATTATGCGCGAGCTGCAACTGCCGTTGTATAAATTGCCGCGAGTGAGCCAGCAGTTTATTCAGCTGATGCGCCAGCATGCTGCGCAGATCCCGTTGTTTCCAGGCATTGAACAAGTGCTGCAGCAGCTTGCCGCACGGGGTGTGCAGTTGGCGATTGTGTCATCCAATGCCAGGCCGACGGTGCAACACCTGCTGGGCAATGATTTAACTTCGCTGTTTTGCACCTTGGAATGTGGCATGTCGATGTTCAACAAAGCCCATCGTTTACGCCAGTTGCTGAAGCGGCTGGCGGTCGCGCCATGTCAGGCGATTTATATTGGCGATCAAACCACCGATGCCAGCGCCGCGCGGCAAGCGGGCATTGCCTTTGGTGCCGTGAGTTGGGGGTACAACCATATTGATGCACTGCGAGCGTTGGCGCCTGCACATGAATTTGCCGATGTTCAAGCCCTCTATCAACTAGCCGACGGCTTGCCATCGGCCAGCGGTTACGCCAAATCCTAAGCCGCGCTCGCGCCGACACGCTTGACAAGGCACTGGCGTTTCACTAAAACGTTCCATATATCGAACGTTCGTTAAAAGGAACGCGATAGTCGCCTTTCTCAGTCTCGGCAATACATGGTGCTTTGATGGATAAACCCAGTTTGGAATTATTAGGCCGGCGCATTCAGCAATTAAGGCTGCAGCAGGGCATCTCGTTGTCGCAGCTGGCGGCCGCGGCAGGGATCGCCAAGTCGAACTTGTCGCGGTTAGAGCAGGGCAATGGTAACCCGACCTTGGACACCATTTGGCGCTTGTCGTTGCAATTGCAGTTGCCATTTGGTGACCTTATCGCACCACTTCGCACCGCCGTGGGGGATGATGGCGTGCAAGTGCGGTTGCTAGACCAAGGCACCGATCAACCGGCGGTGGATGCCTACTGGTTCAGTTGTGCGCCAAACACCCGCCGTGATGCTGAGCCACACGCCAAAGGCACCTTAGAGCGGGTGACGTTGATTAGCGGTGAATTGCTGGTTGGCCCGTCGAGCGCACCGGTTCGGCTAAAGGCGGGCGAAAGCTTCGAGTTTGCCGCCGACGTCGCGCATTGTTATCAAACCGGCGAGCGCTGGGCGACCGCGCTGTTAACGATTGTCTATGACAGCGCCGCATCGAGCACGCCGGGGGCGCACCATGCAACATAACCTTGGCAATGAGCCTGCGTTGGCGCTGCAAAGCGGCTGGCAGCTTGGCGTAAAAGACGCATTGCCGCTGTTAGGCGGCTACATTCCGGTGGCGATGTCGTTTGGGCTTGTCGCCACGCAAGCAGGCTTTTCAGTGCTGCAAGCCTGTCTGATTTCGGGCTTGGTCTATGCCGGCGCCTCGCAATTTTTGTTTGTGGCCATGGTCGCCTCGGGGGCGCCGCTATGGTTGGTGGTGGCCATGACCTTGCTGATTAACGCCAGGCATCTGGTGTACGCCCCGAATATCGCGCCTTATATTCCCAATGGCCGCTATTGGCTGTTGTTGATGCATGGCCTGACCGATCAATTGTTTGCGTTGTCGCACAGCCGCATGCCGCAATTAAACGCTCAAGCACGGCGGCCTTGGTATATCGCGGCGGCAAGTATCGCTTGGCTTAGCTGGGTGGGCGGTACTTGGCTTGGCGCTGTGGCGGGCTCCGAGATTAGTAGCCGGTGGCCCTTGCTGGCACAAGTGTTCCCCTTTGCGTTACCGGCGCTGTTTATCGTGTTGCTGGCGCCTAAATTTACCGACAGGCCTTGGGCGATAAGCTTGGCACTGACCATCGTGCTGGCCTTGCTGATTAAAGTGCTTGGTTTTGCCAATGCCGCAGTGGTGGTGGCAGCCAGCTGCGGCACTGTGCTTTATCTTTGGCAGCAGCGCCATCCATCGCTGAATCGTTCGTTTGAGACTGCGGACGCGTCACCTGCAGCGCCACAGCCAGCACTACAACCAGCGCTACAACCAGCACTTCAAGCCGAACCACAACGGGCCACCTGTGAAAACCCCGAGCCGTCTCAACCACACCCTCAACCACACCCTCAACCACAAGCACGAGGCAGCCATGAATAAAGAATGGGATCTGGCATTGGGCGTGCTAATCATCGGCACTTGGTTATTGCGGGCGCTGCCGCTGTGGTGGACTCGTCGCCACTTGCAGCAACAAGCCCACAGCGACCGGCCCGTGCAACTGCCGACCTGGTTAACCGTCGCCGGCCCAATGATGATCGCCGGTATGCTCGGCGTGTCGTTGTTACCAGCACCACTAACCATTGGCAGCGGCATCGCCACTCTGCTCGGTGTTGCGGTGACGATTCTGGTATGGCGACGCACCCAAGGATTAGGCTGGCCCGTTGTCAGTGGCGTGGCTTGTTTTGGCTTAAGTATCCTGCTGATGTCCTTTTAAACGACGGCTATTGCAGGCTTTGCAGTTCAGCGGGCAGGTGTTGAGCACATGTCAGATGGTTGGCTTAACACCATGTGTTCCTGACGTCCTTTTTCCTACGTTCTTTTCCGCCCGTTTTTATAACCACGAGGGCAGCTGCATTGGCAAAGCCTTGAGGTTGATAGTTTTTTGCGGTAGCGTTGCCGGATGTTAAAAAATTAAAAGTTGGCCCTGCGTTCACGCGCGGTTGTTCTTTTGATGGTGTTGTGAGAAACATTCAATGCGTCTTAGCCATTTATTCGGGATATGTGTCATTTATCCGCGTTGGCCAAATGAAGTGCCGCCGGTATACCTGTCCTCAAAAAAAACAACTATCAGAGCTCAAAGATGCAGCTAACAAGTCAACTCTGCCAACCAAGGCTAGCGCTGTGGAACAGGCACGTGGCGTCAGCCCCTTCGTAAGGCGTCAGAGTTTATGAAGACGTTACTGCTGTCACTTTTACTTTTATCCCAAGTAGCATGGTCCTCGACACCAATGAAAACAGATACATATGGAAATCCGGTCCTTGATCAATTCAGCGAAGAGGGATTTGTTGACTGCGTTTTTAGAATTGTTAAACGGTCAGAGAGCGTCAGAAGCTATAGGCTACGGTTACAGGCAACATATTCTGGTGAAGTCGTGGGCATGGATGTTGAAGTTGCCAAAAATATCCAGAGTGGCTTTGATGCAGAAATGAGCCTCAAAAAAGAAAATGTCTATCGGCAAGGCGTGGTATTCATCCGAACCGGTCCAGAAAGCGACAGATTGATAAATGCTCTGGCCAAACTATATGGCGTGCAAGATAACAAGCGGCAAATGAGGCTTGAGGAGACTTTCACGGCAATTGCACTGCATCAAGAACCGCTGCAAATGGAACAACAGCTAGTCAAGATTAAGATTTTTGGTCGAGATGGTGAACCCTTTGATGAACAAGCTTATTATGAGTCGTTCCTCAATCTTGATTTAAAAGAGGGCTTCGTGTTTTGGAATGAGAAGGATCCGGATTACCGAAAGCCTCTTATTCAAGGACTTTCTCAATGAGCCGTTACAATGCACGACGTTATGAAGCCTTCGGCCACCGTGATTTCAACTGTGATGCAATTTTTCACAAGAATCGTATGTGGTTAAAAATGGGAAATAAAGCCTTACATACATGACCACCTCTGCTTCGTAGGGGCAAACCTTCATTTAGCTGCTTCGGCCTATGTTGTATGAATTCGATTGATAAATTAATAAGGGAAATCAATGAAAGGTATGTTTTATAAATGCACTCTGCTCGCTCTATTTGCGTTCATGCTTGGTTGCAGTAATCAACAAACAAAATCAAGCAGTAGTGTGGTTGATTATTTATATCCCAAAGGAACAAACGAAATTGTTCAGCCATCAATACCAACTCTAAAATTACCACTAAAAGTAGGTATCGCATTTGTCCCAGACAGTTCAACTGAACAACGGGGCATCAATCAATGGTCATCTAACGTTGGCGGCGGTCCAGATCTATCAGCCAAAACAAAAATGAATTACTCCAAGAGGTCGCTAACAACTTTAATAAGTTAAATTTTATTAATAAAGTTGAGATTATCCCGACTGAATACTTAACGAAAGGCGGCAGCTTTGGCAATTTAGAACAAATCCGAACCATGTATGATATTGATGTCATTGCTTTAGTTTCTTACGATCAAGTTCAGTTCACGGATGGCAGTTTTCTGTCTTTGACATACTGGACGATAGTAGGTGCTTATGTTGTGGCAGGTGAAAAAAATGACACCAGCACTATGTTAGATACTGTTGTTTATGATATTGCCAGTAAAAAGATGCTATTTAGAGCTCCCGGCACCAGTGTTGTTAAAGGAAGAGCGACGCCAATTAATCTTGCCGAAGAACTTAGGATTGATAGCAATAAAGGGTTTCATCTTGCCGCAAAAGAAATGACGTCGAATCTTCAGACACAACTTTCAATGTTTAAAGAAAAAATCAAAAATAATCCGTCAGAAGTTAAAATTGAACACCGAGACGGTTATTCTGCCGGTGGTTCTTTTGATTTTTATGCAATTTTGTTTCTGCTTTTCGCTGGTGTATTTTTAAGAAAGAAAATTTAGCCCGTCGTTGGAGCACCACTCAGGTGCTTCAAGCTTAATGTGAATTTTTTTTTGAAAGTTTTGGTTGTGTGTTTTTATTCGCATTTATGATTTTGGAAATCAAAAAACTATAACTTCTAACGGCCGTTGAACTGGGCGTTATATGAATGAAATATTATGATCCAATTTAAGCAAGTAGTTATCGATGAATGTCATATCCTTAAGGTAACGAAAGATTCATTTTTTAAGGCTGTTGTTCACCTATTAGCTGAAGACAAAGATGAGTATCCCAAATTTTTCAAGAGTTATACGATTAGTGAGCTTATTGTTGAACAATCTAAAATTTCATATACAAAGAACTTTGAAATAGAAGACCTTTTTTATTTTGATGGCTCCAGCGATTTTCATTTTTATTCACAGGTTTATGTTAGTGCGCTGGACAATGACAAAGATAAAGAGTTTCTTTGCAAATATACACTTATGCTCAATGAAAGACTTGAGATTGTCGATGATTTCCTCCTCTGAAGTAAATACGTAAAATTGTCGCTGTAAAAATAGCAGCTGAAAGCTGATTGATTTGCAAAATTGTACTCAATATTTCAGCAATACTTATTAACCATAGGCAATTATGACCATCTTCTTTTATACAAAAACAGACGAGTTTGGTGAATTCAGTAACTTCGCCAAATTTGGCATTGAAATGGATGGAATTTGGTGGCCGACTGTAGAACATTATTTTCAAGCACAGAAATTTGAAGATGATGTGTATCGTGGAAAAATCAGAGCTGCCCATACTGCTAAAATAGCTGCAGAACTTGGTAGAAGCCGAAGAATACCCATACGGAGTGATTGGGAAAACGTTAAATATATTATTATGTATGAAGCAGTCTTAAAAAAGTTTAAAACCCATCCGATGCTTGCTCACTTATTGAAATCTACAGGCTCCCAATACATTGTTGAGAACGCCCCGGGGGATTATTATTGGGGTTGCGGCCAAGACGGTACTGGCCAAAATAAACTAGGCGAAATTCTGGTAAGGGTTCGCAATGAATTATAAATAGCACTTTGTTATCTACTTTGACGCCAAACGTACAGTATCTTTACAGTTCACTGATACGTTATTCAAAGCCCGGTATTCAGTTAAATGAAATTATTATGATGGATAAATTTGAAGAACATCCTTGGTACAATTTAAAGTATTCAATTGCCGAGTTTTTGATCCCTAGGTTGGAAGAGTATAAATTAAAATTTATTGAATCAGGCGTTTCTATACCAACATGGGTGTCAAGTGATATGAAGGAACCATTCTCCGACGAGGATATTGAGAAATTAAATAGTATATGGATTTCTGATCTAGATTTGATGATTCAGTCCTTTAAGTTGGTTTTGAACTATAAATATAATCAAGATGAAATAATTCCTTATGACAGACGGGATATTCAGAAAGGAATCGATTTATTTGCAAGGCATTATCAGCACTTTTGGGATTGAATTTTATAACTAAATAAGGTTTATAACCGCTTATCGCGGTTCAGCAATCGACAATCTCAAAAGCTAAAAGCATGGCCTGTCAGGGCTTAGGTTGTAGGCTTTCAAACTGAGCCTTGGTAATTTTGCCAGAACAGACGATGTTCGTTGTAATAGAGGGCATGGCATGGAGTTTCAAACAATCCCAATCATGCGGATTTTCGACGAGGAGAAAGCGAAAGAATTTTATCTTGGCTTTCTTGGTATGACGTTAGATTGGGAGCATCGCTTTGAGGATGGCTATCCCATTTACATGCAAGTGTCACTTGGCAATTTTGTGTTGCACCTCAGTGAGCATTCTGGTGACTGTACGCCAGGAAGTAAGGTGTTCGTAAATGTCAGCCAGCTTGAGCAGCTTTTTGCTCAAATTACTGAAAAGCCATATAAATACAACAAGCCCAGTATTGAGGATGCGCCTTGGGGGGCGAAGTGTTTTACGGTCACGGATCCGTTTTCGAATCGGATATTGTTTAACGAATATACAGACTGACAACCTGCTGGTACTGTTGATTAAAACGCTTGGTTATTTTGTGTTAAAACCAGTGCAAGTCAAACATCCAGATTTAGACGGTTTTTTTTATTTTCAAAGGCTTATATTGTTGATTGAAGTTGGTGTTTTTGGATGTTCGGCGGGTTTTACTTGCCAGCCCTTAGGAAGCATTCGATGGAACTATGGTACGTGTTGGCGTGTGTGGTGTTAGTGGTTTGGGCCATGTTTAGCGACTCGCTGCCAGCGAAGTACAAGACCAGGCGATGCGCAGGGCGCGCTTGGAAAAGGGCGTTTCCGTCGGCATCAACCCAGCAGATCCGCACATTTTTAACCTTATTTGTCGAGGCGTTTGCCTTTAACGTGCAGCACAGGCTGACATTTAACCCACAGGATTCGCTGCTCGATATTTACCACGCCTTGTATCCGCATCGATGGCAAGCCGATGCGCTGGAGTTTGAAACGCTCGACGATAGGCTCAAGGAGCACTACCAGCTGTCACTGGATGACATCTGGCATGATGGACTGACCTTGGGTGAGTTATTTGCCGCGGTGCTTCAGACCACGGAGCAGCAGGCTATGGCGCAGCAGGGCACGGAGCATTAAGCAAAGGTTTAACAGGCCTAGGTGCGGGCTTCGATCGTGCAACCAAGAGTTCATCGACTTGGCGATAGCGAGCTGGCAGGTGCATACTCGAAGGCTGAGATCTAAGGCGATAATGGAGCTGTGGTGAAGGGGATGCGTCGCTTCGGTTGGTTATTGGCCTGTGTGTTGGCCAGTGTGTTGTGCTCTGGCAGTGCTAACGCCACGGTACACTTGTGCAGTGCTGACACCAAGCCATTTTATTCAGCGCAGTTGCCACAGCAAGGGCCGGTGGTCGACTTCATTCGTCGCGCCTATCAATCGCAAGGTCTGACGGTGTCGGTGGAATTTATGTCCTGGGCGCAGGCACAAAAACAAGCCATAGCAGGGCGTTGCGGTTTGGTCGGGCTTTGGCCCAGTGCCGAGCGCGATCAATTGTTTGTGTATTCCAAACCGTTGATGACGATGCGTTTGGGGTATTTTGCGCCACGCGCCATGCCATCGCTGGACGCGGTGTTACGTCAGCCACAGTTGACGTTGGGTGTGCAACGCGGTGCTTATCTAAACGCCGATGTGGCCAAGCAATTTCCCAACCGCTTGGAAAGTGCGGATATTGCGCAAGCACTGCAACAATTGGCCAAGGGTCGCGTTCAGCTGGTGTTTGCCAATCGGGAAGCAGGTTTGTATTTGTTATCGCAGTCGCCGCAATTGGCTAGTCAAATCCGCTACCTGCATGATATCGAACGCAAAGACGCCGTATTGGCGTTTGCTCGCCAACAACACGACGCGCCCCATCTGATTTTCTTATTTAATCAAGGGATGGCCAGCTTGCCGTCGCTGCTAAGTTTTTAAAGGCCACGTCCGCAGTCGCAGCTGGTCGCCGAGTGCTGTTTGTTGGGTGTGCGCTGTTGGGCTTTTCGCGGTATTGCAAGCATATCGCCCCAGCAAGCAGGCGAAGGGGGTTAAGTGAGCGATGAAGATAAGGTTTTAGCCAGGGTCACGGTGCAGCAGGTGCCAACACCAGGTTCGCTTTGAAATTCAATGGTGCCTTCGTGCTGGCGGATAATCGAATAACTGACAGTTAAACCAAGGCCCCGACCTGCGCCGACATCGCGGGTGGTAAAAAACGGCTCAAACACTTGTCGAATGGTTTGCTCGGACATGCCATGGCCGTTGTCGCGGATCTGCATCACCACCTGATTCGCCGCGCTGCTGTCGCAGGATATGTTCAGCCGGCTGGCGCCCGCCTTGAGCGCATTATCCACAATATTGGTCAGTGCGGTGACGATTTCCACCGGGTGCACTTGCAAAACGGTTTGGCAGCGACAGTGCTCAATGTCGAGCTTGGCGAGGATGTTGTGGTCAAAGGTCTGCCAGACCATGTCCCAAATTTGTTGTAACGACAGCTGGGTCGGTGCCGATTGGCCTAACATACTGTAGTGGTAGAGCTGCTTGATAATATCTTGGATACGCTGCATGCCCTGCTGCAACTCACTGAGCAGATCGTTGCTGTCTTCAATCAGCCAGGCCAATTGCAGTGGATTGGCATCTTTTTGCAGCGCTTGCGCGGCGAGCTGTTGTTGATTTTGTGCCAGCGATTGCAAATTTGGCAGGCAAAAGCTTAATGGATTATTGATTTCATGGGCAAGGCCGGCGGTTAATTGGCCGATGGCTTTGAGTTTTTCCGATTGCAGTAACTGGTCTTGCGCCTTGGCTAAATTGGTTTGACTGGCTTCAAGTTCCAGCACTTTGTCGTACAGATGGCGAGTCTTTTCTTCTAACAAACGTTCGGCTTGCTGGCGTGCCAGACGCTCGCGTTGCCAAGCTCGTTCGTAGTTGTAACTCTCAGTCATTGCCATCAGCCTTGTCTAGAAAGTGCACCACAAAACAACAATAATCGGCGCCATGGTGCATGCAGACGGGGTGTTCGATACGGATACTTTCTTTAAATTGTGCGGCGGCACCGGCGATTAAGCCTTCGGCGGCAAAACAGAGCTTTCGCTTGGAGCGGTAATGCATGGTCAGTTGCTTGGTGTTGCTGTCGTCATATTGAAAACTAGGTAGATAGGAATCGGGGTAGATTCGTTTTACTTCTTTGTGAATGGTGTTTTCAATCGCTAATAAAAACTGCCGCAGGTTTTCGCTGCCTCGAATACTGTCGGGCAACGAGGCATATAACTTGGCAAATAAGTATTCGCCAAAACTTCGTATCAGATCGGGGGCGGCGATACCGGTGCGTTCGCTGAGCATGCCAACCAAGGTCAGTAGTTCAGCGTCGTCGTAGCGCCCGCCACTGGTGTAGGCGCCTTGGCTTGGCAAGTCGGCGTCATCCAGTAACTGATCCCACACCGCCATGCCGAGTTTTTCGATCACCATGTCTGAAAGTGCTGTAAAAATAATCCCTTGCATCATCACCTCCATCTGTCGTTCACAGTCTGAGTGGCTGTTGATCTGTGCCATCACATCGATTAGGCATAGCGAGAATGCGCCTAAAGCGCAAGCGTCTGCGGCAAAAACAGTGGCGGTTGGTACTGGCGACCAAGCTTACAGGCGCGGTTTTTTAGGTCACAAGATGGCGGCGATGCTATGCCATCGTGGAAGGGACAGATGCCCGCGCATTGTGGGCATGTGAAGCGGGCAGCCAGCGAGTTAGGGTTTACAGCGCAGATCGGCGGCGTTGGCTTTGCTGGTTTCGAAACGAATATCCGAGACTTCCAGTTGCGTGGTGCTGGCACTGGACAGCACAAAACTTTGTTGCACCTTGCCAAAATCGAAGCCGTTTTGGTTAAAGCACGCCAAGTCCACGCGCAGCGTTTGCCATTGGTTGGCAGTTTTTAGCAGTGGCCGAATATCGACAGAACTGCGGCAGTTATCACCACAACCAAGACCAAGCTCCAGTGGCCCGCTGCCGCTTATCGCTTTGATATCCAGCGTTAAGGTAGCGTTGGCTTCTGGGTAGGCACGTAAATCACGCGGGAAGTTACTGCCTAAAAACACCGCCGCCCACGCCGAGCCGTCAAAACTCAGCAGGCGCGCATCTTCTTGCACGCGTCGGTCGGTTGAGCGAATTTCCACCGCGCCCAAGCGTTGTTTCGGGCTGACGACACCGGCCCAATCCACGCCTTGCGATAGCTCTTTGCCTTTGGCCGCCAACAAGCCAAAGCCCCACGGCGCTTTGGCGGCGCGGTCAAACAAGGCTAATGACTCAAGCTTGCTATCGGCCGGTTTTTGCTCCGACAAGGGTTTATCCAACAGGCCTTTGGCGCCCGTTTTATAGGTTAAGCCATAACCCAGTGGTAGCAGCGGCGTTTGGCCATCGCCATGGTTGACGGTTTGGGTTGGGCTTTGTGGCCAGCTAAAAGGCAGGGTGCCTTTAAAGTCGTGTTGCACCTTGCCGCTTGCATCACGCAGCAGCACATCAGCCACCGCTGCACCTTCCGAGCCCGGCAGCCAAGCCACCACAAATGCATCAGATTGGTTCAGCTCTGGGTTAATCCACAGCGGCCGACCGGTTAAAAACACCGACACCACCTTGATGCCTTGCGCTTTAAGGGATTTCAGCAGCGCTAAATCGGCTTTGTTGCCGCGTTGGAATTCCAGGTTGGCGATATCGCCGTTGCCTTCGGCGTACGGCTCTTCACCAAACACCACCACGGCCACATCCGGTTTTTGCTTAAATTTGCCATCAACGGCCAATTCCAGCTGGCCGCCAGCGGCTTTGCTTTGCGCTGCTAAGCCTTGGTAAATCGAGCTACCGCCTGGGAAGTCGCTGTTGGTGTTGCCAGTGCCTTGCCAGCTAATAGTCCAGCCACCGCTTTGTTGGCCGATGTTGTCGGCACCGGAGCCGGCCACGCCAATACGCGCTTTGGGCGAAAGGGGCAATAAACCGCCGTGGTTTTTCAGCAGCACCAGCGATTCACGCACCGCTTGCGCCGCGACGGCGCGATGTTTAGCGCTGCCAATCAGTTCCATTTTGCCGGAAAGCGCACGTTTGGCAGGGCTGTTGCCATCGAGTAACCCGGCGCGAATTTTTACTCGCAAAATACGCCGTACCGCGTCATCGACACGGCTCATCGCCAGTTCACCGGACTGCGCTTGCGCCAGCAAGTTGTTAAATAAGCCTTTCCACGCCGCGGTAGGCACCATGTATACATCCAGGCCCGCTTGTGCTGCTTTGACGCAGTTGTCGTTGCTGCAGCCCGGAATTTGGCCATGGCCGTTCCAGTCGCCAACGATAAGGCCATCAAAACTCATGCGGCCTTTCAGCACGTCGGTTAATAAATACTTATTGCCGTGGTTTTTCACGCCATGCCAGCTATTAAAGGACGCCATCACGGTTTGCGCACCGGAGGCCAGGCCACTGTAGTAGCCTTGGGCATGGTACTTCACCAAGTCGGCTTCGCTGGCGATGGTATTGCCTTGGTCGATGCCTTGTTCGGTGCCGCCATCGCCTAAAAAGTGTTTGACGCTGGCGATGACTTTATCTTCACCTAGCCAGCCGACTTTGCCAGGTGTGCCTTGCAGCCCACGTACAATGGCGCCTGAGTAGGCTTTGACGATGCTTGGGTCTTCTGAATAACTCTCGTAGCTGCGGCCCCAACGGTCATCGCGCACAACGGCAACGGTAGGGGCGAACACCCAGTCGATGCCGGTCACTTTGACTTCTGCGGCGGTCGCCGCGGCAATTTGTTCCACCAGCGCAGGGTTTCGCATCGCACCTAAGCCAATGTTATGCGGGAATAAGGTGGCGCCAATCACGTTATTGTGGCCATGCACCGCATCGGTGCCCCACATGGTTGGGATGGTTGAGCCATCTTTGCTAGCATCGACCGATGCTTGGTACATGGCTTCGGCCAGTTTGATCCAATCCGCGGCTTTGGCGTGCTTGTTACTGTCAGGGAAGGAGCCGCCGCCATTTAAATACGAACCAAAGCCATACTCGCGCATGTCTTCGACGGTGATGTCGCGAATTTCCGGCTGGATCATCTGAGCGATTTTTTGTTTCAGCGTCATGCTGGCCATGATTTGGCTAATGCGCGCTTCTAACGCCGCATCTGCAGCAAGCGCAGGGGCTTGCGAAGGCCAGTGGTTGAGGTCGCCTTGCAAGGCGTTGACGGACGTTGCGGCAGTTGCTGAGCCGACAAAGGCAACTACTGCGCTGGTCATGGCGCTGCTGATAGCAAGCGCGAGCCGATGTTTAGCTAAAATTCGCATCAAAAATTTCCCTGTCAGGTGTACTGTTATTTTTATCATGGCGGTGGTCGCACGGCATGGGGCTGCGTCCATCACCTCAAGCGGCGGCGCCTGCTGTGCGTCTTGCCGCCATGTGTGCACCGCAACCTAAGGTCGTCCTGAGGTCGTGGTGGTTTATTGAATCTGTAAGCGCTTACATTAGACTGTAAAAAAAATAAATGGCAAGAGTAATCGCAAAAATTTTGTCGCATCCGTCACTGGTAAGATCTGCTGCATTGTTCAGCAGGAACGCGCTGTGGATGGCGATAAAGTAAGCGTTTACATCTAAAAAAAATATAAATAACAATCACATAAGTTGCTTTAGATTTTTTGTATTGACGCGTTAAAAAAAATCAACTAATGTCTTGAAAGCGCTTACAAATGGCGGTCAGGCGGTACAACCAAAACAAACAAGCGCAACAGCAAGTAGCAGCCGTGCTCTCACAGGCTTTTCGGCGTTGCTACCATGAAGACAGTCGACAGGGAAACCAAATGAAAGCAATAACATTACGAAAAACCAAACTCGCCACCAGCATGTCGCTGGCGCTTGGCGTTGGGGTTGCTATGCCCGTTTGGGCGGCCGATGACGCCGCTGCGGCAGCTCCGAAGAAAGAAGAGCAGGTCGAAGTTATTCAAGTAAAAGGGATCCGCGGATCTCTGATCAAATCGCTGGATGTCAAACGTAGCTCTGATGGCGTGGTTGACGCTATTTCCGCCGAAGACATCGGTAAATTCCCAGACACCAACTTAGCCGAATCGCTGCAACGGATCACCGGTGTCTCGATTGACCGTTCTAACGGTGAAGGCTCGAAAGTATCGGTGCGTGGTTTTGGCCCCGACTTTAACTTAGTCACGTTAAACGGCCGCCAAATGCCGGTGACGACCGGCTCGCGCTCGTTTGATTTCGCCAACATCTCGTCGGATTCAATCCGTGGCGTGGAAGTGGCAAAAACTTCAGACGCGACGTTGCCAACCGGTGGTATCGGTTCAACCATCAACGTGCAAACCTTACGTCCATTGCAAGCCAATGGTGAAAAAGCCTTGGTCAACGTCGGTATGACCAATGACACCTCGACTGAAAAAGGCGACATGACGCCTGAATTGGCAGGCTTGTATTCCAACGTGTATGCCGATGGCAAATTTGGCGTGTTGGTGTCTGGTTCTTACCAAGAACGTGAAAGTGGTAACCAACAAGCCAACGTCGGCACGGGCTGGCGTAGCTTCAAAGGCACCACGGATGACAACTGGGGTGCTGGTACCGCCGAATGGGGTGGTGTACCGCAAACCGGTCAAGTCAACCGTCCAGGTGCTGGCGATATCTATTCTGTTCCACAAACCACTATTTATAAGTTTGAAGAGCAGCAACGTAAGCGCACCAATGGTCAGTTGGTGTTGCAATATGCGCCGTCTGACAATGTAACGGCCACGCTTGATTACACCTATATGCGCAACGACATCGACACGCAATACAACGACGTGTCGGCATGGTTCACCTTTGCACCATCGCAAAACGTCTGGACTGATGGCCCGGTGTCATCGCCGCTGGTGTATTCTGAGACTTACGATAGCAAACAAGATTTATCAATGGGCGCGGGTGATTACGGCGTTCGCAATGAAAGTGGCTCGTTGGGCTTGAACTTGGATTGGGACGTCAATGACGACCTGAAACTGGAATTCGACGCCCATAACTCCAGCGCGAAAATCAAACCGAACAGCATCTACGGTTCAAGCAACACCTTAAGTACGGCCGGTTTTGTCCGCACCTCTGCCGCGACAGACTTCTCTGGCGACCTGCCGGTGCTGGCGGTCGGTGGTGGTAACGCCATTACACCACAAGATATGCGCGTCACCGGTTCGGTGTTTGGTAACACGATCAATCGCAGCGACATTGATCAGTACCAAATCAAAGGCAAATACAACTTAAACGATGACAGCAGCATTGATTTTGGTGTGTCATTGACCAACGTCGATAACCACTCGCAATCCGTGAACGTGCAACGTAACGATTGGGGTGGGGTCGGTAAAGCCGGTGATTTAGATCCAGCATGGTTCCCGAAAGACACTATTCGTGACAAGTTCTCAGCCACGGGTGGTGATTTCTCTGCAGCGAAAGGCAAAACCTTCGACCCACTGAACACCATCTTCATGTGGGATTTCCGTCAAGTGTTAAATCGCGCCAAGCAGCTGTATGCCACAGCAGGTGGCACGGGGGATTGCGGTAATAACTTCTGTCCATCGACAGATTATGCTAGCGATACCGACCGTTTCACGTCGGAAGAGTCTACAGCTGCGTTCTTCCAGTACAACTTAAAATCTGAGTTGGCGGGGAAACCTTACGGCTTGCACCTGGGTTTGCGTTACGAAACGACTGACGTGACGTCAACCTCTGCCGTGACGGCCTATAACAAAGCCAACTGGATCGCAGATACCGAAATCGCCTTGGTGCCAAGTGGTAGTCGTGAGTTCCAAACCAAAGACGGTACCTACGATTACTGGTTACCAAACGCCAACTTCAACATCGAGTTAGTCGATGATGTGATGATGCGTGCGGCGTACAGCAAAACCATCGGTCGCCCAGATTATGTATCGATTCAAGGCGGTACTGTGGTCGGCACCTTGGCCAACCGTTCAGGCGGTAGCGGCTCGTCAGGTAACCCGAACCTGTTGCCACTGGAATCGGATAACTACGATCTGTCGGTGGAATGGTATTACGACGAAGCCAGTTATGTGTCAGCCGGTTATTTCCGTAAAGACGTTAAAAACTGGATCGCGAACACCGTGGTGGATTCCACCATCTACAACATCGCCAACCCAGCGGACGGTAAAAAATACCGTGAAGCGCTGGCCGCGGTCGGTGCTGATGCGGGTGCTATTCGCAACTGGATCTTTGCAAACCGCAGCACTGCGGCGGGTGTGGATGTTGCTAACAAGATCATCAGCGGTGTTGCTGGTGAAGATAACACCATGATCTTTAAGATCAACACACCTTCCAACGATGCAGAAGGTCGGGTGTTAGACGGTTGGGAATTTGCCATCCAGCACAGCTTCGCCGATACCGGTTTTGGCGGCATCTTAAACTACACCATCGTTAATTCCGACTTGACCTACGACAACTTCATCCTGGCCGATCAGCCAGCGTTGATTGGTTTGTCCGACACCGCCAACGCCGTGTTGTTCTATGAAAAAGATGGCTTGTCAGCGCGGATTGCCTGGAACTGGCGTGATGAGTTCTTAAACTCTCGCGGTCAAGACACTGGTGCGAACCCGAAATACACCGAGGCGTATTCACAAATTGATGCATCTGTCAGCTATGACTTACCACAAGTGGAAGGTTTGACACTGTATCTCGATGCGTTGAATTTAACTGACGAGTACTCGCGAGTGCATGGCCGTGCCAAAGAGCAGGTGTTAAGCCTGGTCGAAACCGGTCCACGTTACACCTTAGGCGCGCGTTACAGCTTCTAAAGGTGGCCTCACGCGGCAAGGGCATACCTTGCCGCTTTGTTTCCAAGCTGGCGTGTCTTGAATGATTCGCAGCTGCAGCCCTTCTCCCGGTACCTGAGATCGTGATGAAGTTCTGGCACGCTAAGCTTGTCCATTCGTGTGATATTTTCTGGGAAGCACCCGCAGCCTGCGTTGGCGCTTGTTGTGATGACCCAGAAAATATTGCATGCTCAACTTGAGTATGACCGCGTGGTATTTGGTTCCAGCAAAGGTAAACAGTAAGACATGATGCAACAGCCACAACAACTGATCATCGTCGGCGGCGGCACCGCAGGGTGGCTGACGGCATGCGTGTTGGCGGCCGAACATCAAGCGCAGGCGGGCATGCCTGCAACCTTGCAGATCCGGCTGATTGAGTCGCCGGACATTCCAACCATCGGTGTTGGTGAAGGCAGTTGGCCGTCGATGCGGCAAACCTTGCAAAAAATTGGCATCAGTGAGAGCGAATTTTTCCGCTGTTGTGATGTGTCGCCCAAACAAGGATCGTTATTTCGGCAGTGGCTGCGCGCCGACGAGTCGCAGTTTTATCTGCACCCGTTTACGCTGCCGCTTGGTTATCCAGATCCGGCCTTGTCGCTGCACGTGCTGCAGCAAGCATCGACGCAGCCGAACTATTTTGCCCAAGCGGTGACGCCACAAGCGGCGTTAAGCCTGGCCGGCAAAGCGCCCAAAACCATTGGCACGCCCGATTATCAATTTATGCAAAATTACGGCTATCACCTCAACGCCGGTAAATTTGCTGAACTGCTCAAAGCCCATGCCACCCAAGCCCTTGGCGTGGTGCATATCGCCGATACGGTGACGCAGGTGATCTGCCAAGACGCCACGCTGATTACCGCCTTACAAACCCAGCAAAGTGGCTTGCTTAGTGCCGATTTTTATATCGATTGCTCCGGTACTCAGTCCTTGCTGCTTGGGCAAAGCTTGCAAGAACCGTTTGTCAGCTGCAAATCGGTGTTAGCCAATGACCGCGCCTTGGCGCTGCAATTGCCATATCGCCAAGACGACGAGCCTTTCGCGGCTGAGGCGGTATTTAGCAACACGGTGGCGACGGCACAAAACGCGGGTTGGATTTGGGATATCAGTTTGCCAACTCGCTGCGGGGTCGGGCATGTCTATGCCAGTGACTTTTTATCCGACGATGCGGCCTATCAGAATTTGCTGTCGTACGCCCAAGCACGCCTTAGTGCCGCCAACCCAAGGTTTGCCAGCCAGCCCCCTGCCAAGCAGCAGGCGTATCTGGATAGTTTGATGGTCAAACGCTTAACCATCACGCCTGGGCATTATCAACGCTGTATGGTCGGGAATTGCATGGCTATTGGCATGGCCGCTGGTTTTATCGAACCGCTGGAAGCCTCGGCCTTGGCGTTGGTGGAGTGGAGTGCAAAAACACTAGCCAAAGCCCTGCCATTGCATGCACAGGCGCGTGACGCTGTGGCGCTGCGCATTAACCGGCAATTTGCTAAACATTGGGCCAGCATTATCGATTTTTTAAAGTTGCATTATGTGCTGACCGAGCGCGACGAGCCGTATTGGCAGGCGCAAAAAGCACAGCTGCCGGCCTCATTACAACAGCTGTTACAGTTGTGGCAGTATCAACTGCCAGATGTGACGGATTTTCCGGACGCAGACCAGTTATTTCCAGCCGCCAGTTACAGCTATGTGTTGTATGGCATGGGGTTTAAACCGACCTGGTTACGTGCGCTTAAGCCACAAGAGTGGTTACGCCAGCAACAGCTTACGGCGCAGTGCATGCATGAGGTGGCGCAATTGCAACGGCTGTTGCCGAGCAATCTGGCATTAATGCAGCAAGTACAACAACAAGGATTTAGCCGCCGCTAACGGTGCTCTAGATCATCGCGGCAAGGCAAAAAGGCGTTGCGCGACCTTCATCAACACGGGTGGCTCTGCCGGCAGCACGCCAGCAAGCCAAGAGACAAGATAAAAGACACAAGAGCGGAGCAACCGCCGAGGAGTCAGCATGACACAACACGTTTTGTTAAATTCAGTCGAGCACGCCGCGCTGAAAGTAAAAACCGACCGCAGCGCCGAGCTTGGCGATAACCTGTGGTTCGCGCCGACGTTTCCGCTGGAGTTTCGCAGCGCCGCGGCGTTTTTCCCGATCTTCATTCACAAAGATTTGCAAAGCGGCCAGCTGTTGCCGGTGGCGATGTTTGGTTTTACCCACGGCGAAAACTTGTTTTTACGCCACAACCGCTGGCACGAGGTGTATCACCCGCTGTCGGTGCGTCGCCAACCGTTTTTAATTGGCTTGCAACGCGTGGTCGATGACGGCATCGAGCAATGGGTGCGGGTCATTCATATCGATTTAGCCTCGCCGCGGGTTAGCCAAGACGACGGTGAAGCGTTGTTTTTACCGATGGGCGGCCAATCGCCGTTTTTAACCGATATGGCCGGCATGCTGGAAACCTTGCATCTGGGCATGGAAGACAACCAACGCTTTATCAGCGCACTGGAACGCTTTGGACTGCTGGAAAGCGTGACACTGGATATCCAACTGAAAACCGGTGCCGCGCATCAGCTGGTGGGGTTTTACACCATCGCTGAAGAGCCGCTAGCGCAATTAGGCGCTGAGGCACTCTCAGAGCTGCACCAGCAAGGTTATTTACAAGCCATTTATTTGATGTTGGCGTCGCAGTCGCGCGTGCGCAATTTATTAGATTTAAAAAACGCGGAATAACAGGCCCATTAGCTATCGTACGCGGTGGCAACTACAGAGCAACAACGCATGACCGACACGCACCAAGGTACTGAACAACACCACTGGCAAAGTTTTTTGCCGGATGTGGAGGCGCTGGATGCGCACGGCGTGTCTTGGGCGGCGCTAGAGCCGCAGTTACGTGAGCGCGACACGCCGTTGCTGCTCAAAGGCTTTGCCGCGCATCTGCCGCTGGCGCAGCACCTAAGCGCCGAAAGTTTGCTGGCGCATTTAACGGCGGCGAGCAGCGGCCAGTTGGTGAACGCCAGTTTTTTAAGCAGCGAAACGCAAGGCCGAGTGTTTTATCGCGAAGATTTTCAAGCGTTTAACTTTCAAAGTGGCCGCATCGGCTTTGCCGATTTAGCCAAACGGTTGTTGACGCTACAGGCCGACGGCGGGCGCTGGTACATGGGCTCGACCGAAATTGGCCATTATTTTCCAGCGTTAGTCGATGAATTAGACCTGGGCTTAACGGCGTTAAAACCGCTGACCAGCTTGTGGTTAGGCCAACAAAGCCGCATCGCTGCGCATCAGGATTTTCCGGCCAATTTGGCCTGTAATTTATACGGTCGGCGGCGTTTTACCTTGTTGCCACCTGAGCAAGTGGCCAACCTGTACCCAGGGCCATTTCAGTATGCGCCGGGTGGGCAAGATGTCAGTTTGGTCGATTTTGCCGCGCCAGATTTAGCCAAGTTTCCGCGCTTTGCCTTAGCGATGCGCGCAGCGGTCAAAGCCGACCTAGCCCAAGGCGATGCGTTGTTTTTACCGCCGATGTGGTGGCATCAAGTGGATGCGTTGGATGATTTGAATTTGCTGCTGACGCATTGGTGGCGCGACACGCCCGCCTATTTGGGCCGGCCAACCAATGCCTTGATGCATGCGGTGTTGTCCATTCGCAGTTTGCCCAAAGCTCAGCGCGAGGCGTTTAAAGCCTTGTTTGATTATTACGTGTTTGACGAGCCAGAGCAGGCCGGCGCCTTGTTGCCCGACAACGCCAAAGGCTTGTTGGAATTACCACTGCCAGAGCCGTTGGCGCGGGCGCTTAGGGCGGACTTAACCGCCAAGTTGCAGCGCTAATTTGGCGTGACAGAATTTGGTCGATTGGCAGCGCCAATCACGACCACTTTGAGAGAAGGAAAAAAACGATGAACAAACTCAAAGTCGTTATTGCTGGGGGCGGTACCGCCGGCTGGATGACAGCCGCCGCCCTTGGCAAACTTTTAGGTAAAAACCTCGACATCACGCTGATTGAGTCGGATCTGATTGGCACCGTTGGGGTTGGCGAAGCCACCATTCCGACCTTGCATTTGTACCACCGGTTACTTGGCCTGCAAGAAACCGAGGTGATGGCCGCCACCAACGCCACCTTCAAACTCGGCATCATGTTTGAAAACTGGCGCGATGTCGGCAAAGACTATTTGCACTCGTTTGGCTTTTTGGGCAAAGACTGCTGGGCCTGTGGTTTTCAGCATTTTTGGCTCAAAGGCATGCAGCAGGGGCTGGCGAGCGAGATCGGCGATTATTGTCCCGAGCATTTAGCGGCGCGCGCCGGGCGTTTTGCCGTGCTGCCGAATCAAGATCAAAACCATGCCTATCATTTGGACGCCACCTTGTACGCCAAATTCTTGCGCAGCTTTGCCGAACAACACGGCGTCAAGCGCCTAGAAGGTATGATCACGCAGGTGCAGCAATGGGATGAAAGCGCTGGCGACAAAGCGGGTTATATCAAAGCCTTGCAGCTGGATAACGGCATGCTGCTCGAAGGCGATTTGTTTATCGATTGCACCGGCTTTAAAGCGCTTCTGATTGAACAAACGCTGCTGACCGGGTTTGACGATTGGACCCATTATCTGCCGTGCGACAGCGCCATCGCCGTGCAAACTACCCAAACCCAAGCGCTGGTGCCTTACACCCGCTCAATCGCCCACGGCGCTGGCTGGCAGTGGCGAATTCCGCTGCAAACTCGCGTCGGTAACGGCTTGGTGTTTTCGAGCAAATTTTTATCTGACGCCGACGCGATCGAACTGCTTAAAGCCAACATCAGCGGCGAGCTTATCAACGAGCCGCGAGTGATTAAATTCCGCACCGGCACAAGGCGCAAACATTGGAACAAAAACTGCGTGGCGATTGGCTTATCCAGTGGTTTCTTAGAGCCGCTCGAATCGACCAGTATCCATTTAATTCAGCGCAGTATTATTCGGCTGTTGCAGTTGATGCCGTCTGGGCCTGATTTGGTCAACGCCGACATCGACGAGTTCAATCACCAGACCATGATTGAAATGCATAATATTCGCGACTTTATCATCTTGCACTACAAGGTAACGGAGCGCCGTGACACGCCGTTTTGGCGCCACTGCGCCGCGATGGAGGTTCCCGAATCGCTGCGCCATCGCATTGAGCTGTTTGGCGAAAGCGGCAAGGTGTACAAGTTCGCGCAAGAGTTATTTGGTGAAAGTTCGTGGATCCAAGTGATGTTAGGGCAGGGCATCACGCCCAAGCGGTATCACCCGATCGTCGATCAGATGTCGCCTGACGAGCTGGCGAGCTTTTTACAAAACATCCGCCAAGGCGTGTTGCGCCATGTGCAAAATTGGCCGGCGCACACCGACTTTTTACGCCATTACGCCGCCACTAAAGTGGACAAAGAGCCGCCAAGCGCTGTCAGTGGTTCAGATGTGCTCAAAGCCATGCCGATGATTAAATCCAGCATGTCGGCGGGCTAAGTGGTGTTACACGAGCACGTGCCAAGCACGCTGGCCAATAGAGTGGTGACTTACGAGCCTACTCTAGTGGCTACGCCAGTGGAACCCCAAGCGCCACGCCTGCAACTAAACCCGCAGGCGCGGGTGCGGTTTTTCCATATCGGTAAAAGCCGCACGCCGCTGTTGGTGATTGATGACGCGATCAGCGACATCGACGCCTGGTGCGCCCATGCATCTAGCCAAGCCTTTCGCCGTGCTGATGCCTGGTATCCGGGCATTCGAGCGGCGCGGCCAGCTAGCTATTACCAACCGCTGTTGCAGGCGTTGGTGCCGCTGGTCAGTCAGTTGGTGTTTTCGCTGGGGCAAGCCGGTTCAGGTGTCGGCTCAGGCGTCGGCTCAGCTGCCGGTACAGCCGCGCCAGCAGCGCTGAGGTTAGAGCTACAACAAGCGGTGTATTCGTTGATCACCACAGATCCTGCCGCATTAGATCTGTTGCAGCGCTTGCCGCACGTCGATTCGGTGTCCGTGCACAAACTGGCGCTGGTGCATTATCTAGCGCCTGGCGAGCACGGCGGCACCGCGTTTTATCAGCATTTGCCGACAGGCTTAGAGCTATTAACCGATACAACGGAGCCGCGCTATTTAGCGGCCTGCCAAGACTTTTTAACCCGCCACGGCGTGCCGCAGGGCTACCCCAACGCGAGTATGCAGCTAGGCCCTGGTGCGCAGTATCAAGTGCTGCAAAAAGTGCAGTACCAGCAAAACCGGTTACTGGTGTATCCGGGCGCGTTGTTACACGCCGCTGAAGTGTTGCCGCAGGATATTCAAGCCGACCCGGCACTTGGGCGCCTGACGGCAAATTTATTTTTCGAATGGCACGAAGAACGTGCTTAGAGACTAGCGACTGTATTTTTTTATGGTATATTGAAAGCGCTTACATTGCTTGGGTAACAGGGTTGATGCATCGACTGTTCATTGACTGAACCTCGATAAAACATCAGGACCGACCCTGTGTTGGTCGTGGCGGCATGATGCGGCAGGTCCACAGCTCAAGCACTGGCCGGCCGCGTTGCCGTCGACCGAAGCGCATAAACGCAGGCTCACTGCGCAGACAAAACCACAGGTATGTGGGTGTTGGAGACAAGAAAGACAATGAAATTTAATTTTGCCAGCGATTCGCCCTTGTTACAGCCAGAGTTTATTTTTGGCGCGGCCACCGCATCCTTTCAGATTGAAGGCGCACGCTCGACTCGGCGTGATTGCATTTGGGATACTTTTTGTGCCACGCCTGGCGCCATTCGCGATGGCAGTAACGGCGATGTAGCCTGTGACCATCTACAGCGCTGGCAAGACGACGTGCAATTGCTCGCCGAGTTAAAGGTCGATGCGTATCGGCTGTCTATTTCGTGGCCCCGCGTGATGTTGCCATCCGGCGAGCTGGATGCGCAAGGCGTGCAGTTTTATATCGACTTGCTGGACACGTTAAAAGCGCGTGGTATCCAAACCTTTGTCACCTTGTACCATTGGGACTTGCCGCAGTGGCTCGAAGACCAAGGCGGCTGGGTGCACCGGCAAACCGCTTATGAATTTGCCCGTTATGCGGACCTTATCACCAAAGCGCTGGGCAACCGCGTCGATGCGTACGCCACCTTCAACGAGCCGTTTTGTAGCTCTTATTTAGGCTACGAAATTGGTATTCATGCGCCTGGTAAAAAGAGCCAAGCGCTGGGAAGGCAAGCGGCGCACCATATCCTGTTAGCGCATGGTCTGGCACTGCCTTTGATGCGCGCCAATGTGCCGGCGGCAAAACACGGCATCGTGCTGAATTTCACGCCAGCCTACCCAGCAAGCGCAGACGCCGCCGATGTGCGCGCCGCCGACACTGCCAATAACTACTTTAACTTGTGGTACATAGAGCCTTTGTTTAACCGCCGCTACCCAGAGGTCGGTGACTATTTACCATCAGATGCGATGCCGGTGATTGAAGAAGGCGACTTTGCCATCATCAGCCAACCAATTGATTACCTTGGGGTCAATTTCTACACCCGCACTGTGTACCGCGCTGATCCAAGCGGCTTTGCGGTGGTTGACCAAGTCAATGCCCCCAAAACCGATATCGGCTGGGAGATTTACCCGGACGCGTTTCGCGCCTTGTTGGTCGATTTGCACACGCGTTACCCATTGCCACCCATCTACATTACTGAAAACGGCGCGGCGATGGCAGATAAGGTCAGCCTCGATGCGAGAGGCCTGCCGCAAGTGGCCGATACCGACCGCGTCGCCTATTACCAAGCGCATTTAGAGGCGCTGCAAGCGGCGATGGCGCAAGGCGTGGTGGTGCACGGTTATTTTGCCTGGAGTTTGATGGATAACTTCGAGTGGGCGGAAGGCTACTTAAAGCGCTTTGGTATCGTCTATGTCGATTACCAAACGCAACAACGCATCAAAAAATACAGTGCCTTGGCTTTTCAGGCGCTGCAACAGTTGCGCCGCGGCTAATTCGCACCGACGCTCGCTAGCGCAGCAGCACCTGTACGCTTCGCCGCTGCAATAAAAGCCGCTGGTCGTGGGTAAAGATCCCTTGCCAGCGCTTTGATTTAGACAAACAATAAAAATCAACAACATCAAGTATTTATAAAAACTAATAACAACTACTAATTACAACAACTAACTACAACAACATAAGCGCGGCGGCAACGCCAGACAGGGGAGTGAGTATGCGGGTCAGTGCCAGCGAGAAGATCGCGTACGGTCTTGGCGATACAGCCAGCAACATCGTGTTTCAAACTGTGATGCTGTTTTTAACCTATTTCTACACCGACATTTATGGCATTTCGCCGGCCTTTGTCGGCACCATGTTCTTAGCGGTACGGGTGATTGACGCCATCACTGACCCGATCATGGGCGCTATCGCCGACCGTACCAACACCAAACACGGCAAGTTCCGGCCGTATTTATTATGGTTCGCTTTGCCGTTTGGCTTGATCTCGGTGGCCGCCTTTACCACCCCGGATTTTGATCAAGGCGGCAAAGAATGGTACGCCTTTATCACGTACACCTTGTTGATGATGGTTTACACCGCCATCAACATTCCGTATTGCGCACTGGGCGGCGTGTTAACCGCCGATGCCAAAGAGCGCGTGTCGGTGCAATCCTACCGCTTTGTGTTTGCCATGTTAGGTGGCTTGATGGTGTCAGCCTTGACCCTGCCGTTGGTGGAGTTTTTTGGCCAAGGCGACAAAGCCAAAGGCTATCAATTAACCATTGCCGCGATGAGTCTGGCGGGCGTTGCGATGTTTTTGTGGTGTTTTGCCCACACCAAAGAGCGCATCGCCCCGCCACCAGAGCAATCCAGCGGCTTTATCGATGACTTAAAAGCATTGTGGCGTAACGATCAATGGCGCATTTTAGCGCTGGCGGCCATCTTCTTATTAACCGGTTCGGTGTTGAAAAACACCCTAGCGATTTATTACGTCAAATACTATTTAAATCAACCGGATGCCATTACCTCCTTTATCACCTTTGGTGTGGTCGGCAGCATTTTGGGTTGTATGTTGGCGCAGCCATTAGCGCACAAAGTCGAAAAAGTTCGTGCGTATATTGGCCTGCAGTTGCTGGCAGCCTTGATGTGTGTGCTGACTTATTTTGTCGCTGGCGATCAGCTCGTGGCGGCCTATGTGCTGTTTATGTTGTGGAACTTCTTCTTTAATGCCGCCACGCCGCTGCTGTGGGCCAAGATGGCCGATGTGGTGGATTACGGCCAATGGAAAACTGGTATTCGCAGCACTGGCATGGTGTATTCGTCGATTATTTTCTTTATCAAAATGGGCTTGGCCTTAGGCGGTGCGGCGGCTGGTTGGCTGCTGGCGTATTACGGCTATCAAGCGGATCAGACGCAGTCGCTTGAAACACAACAAGGCATTTTATTGTCGTTTTGTGTCTACCCTGCGGTCGGTTCGGTGATCGTGGCGCTGGTGATCAGTCGCTATCAATTAACCAACGACAAGGTGGCGGCCATCCAAGCCGAGTTAAAAGCCCAAGCTCCAGCTGACAGCGCTTCGACAACTATGCACCACAGCAGTGCAGCAACTGTCTGAAAAAGCTGATAGTATGGTTTTTTATTAGCTTTTTTTTGCACGAGTTCAGGCGTTATGGCAACCATCTATGACGTGTCACAGCGCGCCGGCGTTTCGCTGGCGACTGTGTCGCGGGTCATCAATAAAAACAGCAATGTCAGCGAAAAGACCAAACAAAAAGTGTTGGCGGCGATGGCCGAGCTGGATTATCGGCCCAATACGATTGCGCAGTCGCTGGCATCCAATGTGTCCAATAGCGTCGGCGTGTTGGTGTCGCAATTAGATGGTCCGTATTACGGCCCGATGATGGTGGAAATTGAAGCGGCGCTGCGGGCGCACAACAAACACGTGATCATCGCGGTCGGCCACAGCGACGCGGCGATGGAGCAAGAAAGCGTGGAGTTTTTGATTAGCCGCGGCTGCGACGCCTTGATCCTCGACGTGGAAGCGGTCAGCGACGACTATCTGGTGAAGTTGTCGCAAGGCTCAATGCCGATTGTGCTTATTAACCGCTACATCAAAGACATCGAACACTGCTGCATCTATTTAAACAACGACCTCGGTGGCTATTTGGCCACGCGGCATCTGTTGGACTTAGGCCATCGCGACATCGCCTACATTTCAGGCCCACGATACAAACACGATGCCGCCGAGCGCCTCGAAGGCCACCGCCGCGCGCTGGCTGAAGCTGGCGTGACGTTTGACGCTCGCTTGTGTGTCGAAGGCGACTACAAAGAAGCCAGCGGCGAAATTGGCATGTTGGCGCTATTTGGCACCGGCTTGCCATTTAGCGCCGTGGTCTGCGCCAACGACCAAATGGCCTCAGGCGCTATTTCCGTCTGCCTGGCCAAAGGCATGCGCATCCCCGACGACTTGTCGTTTGTCGGCTACGACAACGTGCCGTTTGCCAAATACATCTCGCCAAAACTGACCACCGTCAACAACCCCATCCACGAAATGGGCAAAATGGCCGCCTTGTGGGTCCTGCGCCACGTCTACCAAGACGAAGCCACCCACGTCGACAACGTGTTCTCCCCCGATTTAGTAACCCGCGACTCCGCCAAAGCCCACATCTAACCCCACTGCCACGAGGCGCCACGCGCCTCTGGGGGGCATGATTACCCCGAGCCGATAGCTAGATTCAAGCGCCTGCGAATGGTGGTGTCCCTGCCGGCGATAAGTTGTTCAAATCGAAATTCCAACACATCCACCGGTGCGCTCCATGGCGTGTCGGGCCTGGTTCTGCGAGCTCAAAGGCTGTGTTGAACGAGGGTTTGATTCGTGTTTCTGAGATGTTAATGTGATAGTTTCGGTGGGTGTCCACGCAAGGTTACTTTGCGAAGTTCAGTTGAGTACGGGGTTCGTGGCAGTGTTATGTCAATATATGGTGCGACACTAAGATTTATCTTTAGGAATTAGTATAGTTTTCCCCACATTTCTCTAGATATAAAATAGTCGATTTTTAATTATTACTCTGTATCTTGCTTGGGATTAATCTAAATTATATTGCATATAAATATGTGTGGATCTTGAAATGAAAGAAAAAATTTTTGAAAATCGCTCAAATTATTATTTGAGATTTAATGCAGAACACTTCATTTTCTCTAATTTAGATGAGGTTAGGTTGAAAATTGCCAACTCGCTGAATGATAGTTCAGGAAGTCTAACGTTAATAGTAGATGACGGGCCTCGTTCATGGTGGCAAAGATATATATTTGGCCTAAAACGTTATAACAGAGTCGTTTTTTCAAGTGAGTGGTTCGAAGAATTTGCAGGTCTAATATTGAGTGATGAAAATTCTAGTGAATACCGAGCTAAATCTTTATTCAGAATAGAAGGTATAGACGAACGAGTCAGGAGCAAAATTACATTTGGTAATGATGTGCCCATAAATGCTGATTTTATAGTTTTAAAAAAGGACATGATAAAGGCTGTCGGTGATTTTTTGGATTATGGAGAAAGGCCTGACATATTCAACTATGAATTTGTTTTCTAAGGCGATGTTTCTGAGATGTTAATGTGATGGTTTTGGTGGGTGTCCACGCGAGGTGGTTCAGCATGGATTCTACCATCATCAGATGATTAAGGTTGACTAATGAAAAAGATTTTCATAATTTTATTAACTCTCGGATTGTTTTCAGAACTTTCTGAAGGAAAAGAAAATTTTACTATCAACAAGTTGAACGTTAACGAATACACTATCGAAATAACCGACAAAGAGTGTAAAGGACTAACTATTAAATTAAGAAAAGATAAATTTTTGGAAGATTGGGTATACAACATCATTAAAAATCATGAAATAGTTGACCAATCTTCTTTTGGTGAGGAAAACTTCATTTCATGCGTGATTAAGTCAATTAAATCCTCTAGCGAATTAATTAAAGGCACACATCAAATACGCATTAGATTTAGACTCGAATTTTTGAACGGGATATTTTCACATGATGGAAAAACAAGAAAATCACTAGCATTGCTAAAAGGAAATATCAAAGAGAATGATTCTTCAATCGTTAAATTCCTTTCACCAGAGATCAAATCATATTCAACAATAATTAGTTTTTGTAATTCGATGTCAGACTTAGATTTTTTTTGCAAAGATTATTTGGTGACCATGGAGCCGCCTAAATTTGAAAAAAAACTCTTAGGATTAAAGAAAAGTCATTTAGCATCTTTAGAGCACTTTGGCATACCAAAAGAATTCGGCATTCAGTTATCGTTGAATTCGAAGAGCAAACGTACTAGTATAATGAAGGAACAACCATTATCTAAGTGATCGTTGACATAAATGGCTAATAGGACACCAATAAAACGGTGTCCTTTTCCTTTCCCCAACTGTTGGGTTATTTCCACCAACGTAACTGGACAGCCACCGAAACATAGCGTGCAATGCCGTGTACCGGGTCAGCTAGCTGGACACCCACCGGTACACCGGTTGGAAAGCGTTGTATCCAA
>CAYTIQ010000013.1:0-71978 GCA_964437935.1 uncultured Rheinheimera sp. | reverse complement strand
AACCAATCGCCAGCACCATGGCAAACATGGTTAAGGTGTTGATGGAGTAGCCTAGGGCCGCCAAGATACCAAAGGTGCCCAGTAATACGACTGGCACGGCGATGGTAGGAATAAGCGTGGCGCGAAAGTTCTGTAAAAACAGATACATCACTAAAAACACCAGCACGATGGCTTCAAACAAGGTGTGCACGACTTTTTCAATCGACAAGCTGACAAACGGGGTGGTGTCGTACGGCACGACCGCTTTTAACCCTTGTGGGAAATAAGGCTCTAATTCGGTGAGCTGGGCACGCACCCGGTCTGCGGTGTCTAAGGCATTAGCGCCGCTGGCTAGTTTGATCCCCACGCCGGACGCCGGTTTGCCGTTGTATCGGGCTACCACGCCATAGTTTTCGCCGCCAAGTTCTACTGTGGCAACATCGCCAAGCGTGACAGTCGCCGCGCCTTGACTGGTTTTTAACAAGATGGCGCGAAATTGTTCAGGCGTTTGTAAGCGGCTTTGTGCAGTGACGGTGGCGTTCAGTTGCTGGCCTGCAATGGCTGGCATGGCGCCTAACTGACCGGCAGAGACCTGAGCGTTTTGCGCGGCAATGGCGCTGGTGACATCGGCCGGTGTCAGGCCGTAGTTGGCCAGTTTGGTCGGGTCGAGCCAAATCCGCATCGCATATTGCGAGCCAAACAGCTGCACTTCACCGACGCCTTGTACCCGTGACAACACGTCTTGCACATTACTTGACAGATAATCGCCAATATCGATGTTGGTCATGCTGCCATCTTCCGACACAAACCCCAGCACCATTAAGAAGTTACGGGCTGATTTTGCTACGTTTATCCCTTGGCGCTGCACTTCTTGTGGCAGCAGCGGTGTGGCGAGCGATAACTTGTTTTGCACCTGTACTTGCGCTGTATCTGGGTCGGTATCGGCGCTAAAAGTTAAGGTCAAGGTGACGGTACCGTTGGCGTCGGAACTCGATGCCATGTACAACAAGCCATCGAGGCCTTTCATTTTTTGCTCGATGATTTGGGTGACGGTTTCTTCCAGCGTGAGCGCCGAGGCGCCAGGGTAGGTGGCGGTGACCGAGATCGCTGGCGGAGCAATCGATGGGTATTGCGCGATAGGCAGACTGTTGACGGCAAACAAGCCCGCCAACATGACACCGATGGCGAGAACCCAGGCCAGCACCGGTTTATCAATAAAATAACGTGACATTAGTGGGCTCCTTGGCTCGTTGCGCTGGCGTTACCCTGTGCCGCGGGCACTGCTTTCACCGGCATCCCAGGCCGCACTTTTTGCAAGCCTTCAACAATCAACTGATCACCGTCAACAAACCCCTGTTGCACCCACCATTGGCCTTGCACCGCGCGGGACACTTGCAACACCCGTTGCGCCACGGTCTGATCGTTGGCGACGACCAACGCGGTCGGTTCACCTTTGGCGTTGCGGCTGACGGCAAATTGCGGCACTAACAAGGCGTTGGCGCTGGAGCCTTCGACAAATTCGATACGACCAAAGGCGCCCGGCAGCAGTAAGCCATCGCTGTTGGCAAAGCTGGCGCGTAAGGTGACGGAGCCTGTGGTGGCGTCAACCTGTACTTCGTTAAACAACAGGCGACCGTCACTAAAGCGCTGCCCGGTTTCATCGGTAAAACTGACCCGCTGCTCGGCGTCAGCCTGCTGTAATTCGCCGTTACGCAGCCGTGCTTTGAGTTCAGCCAGTTCGCGACTACTTAATGAAAAATCGGCATAAATGGGCTGCAGTTGGGTGATCGTGGCCAACGCCTCCGCTTGATTGCTCGACACCAAGGCGCCTGCGGTGACGTTCGACTTGCCGATGATGCCGCTGATCGGCGCTTTGACTTGGCTATATTGCAAGTCCAGTTGCGCCTTGGTCAGTTGCGCCTGTGCCGTCTGCACATCCGCCTTGGCTTGCAGCAAGGCCGCGTTGACATCGTCAAACTCTTGCTGACTGACCGCTTTTTGTTGTTTCAGGCTCAGGTAACGTTGTTGTTTGCTGGTTTGTTTTGCCAGATCGGCGTTGGCGCGGGCCAATGCGGCTTCCGCTTGTGCCAAGTTCGCCGCAAAAGGAGCAGGATCGATACGGTACAACGGCTCGCCGGCCTTGACCATGGCACCTTCGGTAAAGAGTCGACGCTCAATAATGCCGCTGACTTGCGGGCGCACCTGCGCTACTTCGGCGGCCACCAGCTTGGCGGGTTTTTGACTGGTGATGGAGACTGCCGTTGGCTGCAGCGCTTGCACGCCCACTGGCATAGCCGCGGCGGCTTGAGGGGCGTGTTGTGCAGTTCCTTGGCCGCACCCGACTAACACGGCTGCAGCGCATAACGACAAAAACCTACGAGAATACATGATGTGCATGGATGGTTCCTTGAGCGGCTCAATAATAGTCTGAATGTTCATTCTAAAATTTATCACCGTTCTGAACCAGTCGAAAATCTGCACTAGATCGGCAAACGATCTATGCAAAAAATAGAATGAACGTTCAGTTTAAGTTTCATGGCTGGCATCTAGGACGCTTGTTCGGTAAGCTCCAATCGAAAAATCGCCTGCCAGATGTGGCCGCTTTATGTCGGCGAATGGCTTAACACGCGAGATACACCATTGGTTCATTGACCGGAGTTCACATCATGGACTGCATTTTTTGTCAGATCGTTGCAGGGCAGGCGCCTTGCCATAAAGTGTGGGAAAGCGACAGTCATCTGGCATTTTTATCGATTTTCCCAAACACCCCGGGTTTTACCGTGGTGATCCCAAAACAGCACCATGGCAGTTATGCCTTTGAACAGACGGATGAGGTGTTGTCTGAGTTGATCCAAGCCACCAAGCAAGTGGCACAGCGGCTGACCCAAGCGTTGCCAGATGTAGGCCGTTGCGGCATGTTTTTCGAAGGGTATGGCGTCGATCACCTGCACAGTAAGTTAATGCCACTGCACGGCACGGGCAGCTCAGCTAGTTTTCAACGCATTGAAGCGATGTCGGATAAATTCTTTACTCGCTACGAAGGTTATTTGTCGTCGCATGATGGACGGCGTGCGGATGATGCGGTGTTAGCGGCACTTGCAGCGTCGATCCGCGGCGATTCTGCAGCGGGCGATGCGGTATGACACGCTCATGGTTTGCGCAGTTGCCAAGCGACGTGCAACAGCAATTGCAACGGATCGCTCGCGAACGTCAGTTGACCGCTGGTGAAGTGCTGTTTCATCGCGGTGATCGCTTTGATGGGATTTACTTGCTGCAGCGCGGTCTCATCTTGATTTCCGGCGTGAACCGACAAGGCAATGAAGCCTTGTTAACCGTGCTTGAAGCAGGCGCCATGTTTGGTGAAATCGCTTTGTTTGATGGCGAGCCGCGGACTCACGATGCCATTGCCGCCCAAGATTGCCAGTTGCTGCAATTTCCGGCATTGGCGCTGCAGCAATTACTCAAACAACAACCCGCCTATTGGCAGTGGCTTGGCCAACTGCTCACCGCCAAAATGCGCCAAGTATTTGCGGCCATGGAGCAACACACCTTGCTGGATGCTAAAGCCCGCTTGTATTGGCGTTTGCTGCAATTGTGTCCTGAGAATGGCGCTTATTTACCGCTCTCCCAACAACAATTGGCGCAACTTTTGGGTATTTCGAGACAATCGACCAATCAGTTGTTGCAGGCGCTGGCGCGTCAAGGCGTGATCCAGCTAGGGTATGGCGCCCTTGAACTCAAAGATCGGGCCTCGTTGCAGCAACTGCTGCAGCAGCTTGATTAGCGATCCGTTCGCTGTCACTCTCGACAGCAAGTGTCAGATATGTGACATTCATCCACAAAGCCGCAAGCTACATTCATGTTTTAGCGGCTTGCGAAGTACCATGGCTCATGTAGATGGAGTGGCGCTCGCGTCTTGCCCCCTTAACTAGCAGACAGGACCTTGTATGAAAACATTGCAACAACTCTTGGTGCAATATGCACTGTATCATCGCGACCAACGGAATATCTGGACGCATTTTATCGGCATTCCATTGATTGTGATTGCGGTGATGGGGCTGTGTTATGTGCCGCTATTTACGCTCGATGCCGTGGGCAGTATTACCATCACGCACCTGTTGCTGCTGGCAGTGACGGTGTTTTATTTCCGGTTAAGCCTTGGTTATGGCGTGGCTATGCTAGGTTTTTTTGCGCTCTGTGCTGTGGCGTTACAACCGCTGTTAGCCCTGGACGGCCTGCAAACGACCTGGGCCTCGTTGGCGGTGTTTGTGGTGGGCTGGATTTTCCAATTTGTCGGCCATTATTACGAGGGTCGTAAACCAGCCTTTGTCGATGATTTGATCGGGTTGGCCATTGGCCCGTTGTTTGTCGTCGCTGAATGGGGCTTTTTAGCCGGCTTCGATAAGCCACTGCGTGAGCAGATTGAACAACAAGCCGGGCCTATTCGACGCGGCTGATGGCACCCTCAGTGCTCTGCTCCAAGTCACTAAGCCGCATCTAAGGTTGTCGTGAGCCGACAACCTTAGTGTGTGCAATCACCACCTTAAGCTAGACGTGCATCCAATTCGGCTTTGCTCGGGGGCTGACAGCCAACACGGCTGACATTGATACTGGCAGCCATATTGGCACGTGCTAGCAGCGGTTGCAGTGCCGAGAGTGGAGGCAATCCCACACCATGATGCGCATCAAGGCCAGCCAATAGATTGGCAAAAAACGTATCGCCTGCGCCGACCGTATCGACAAAAGGCGTTGCTGCAACCCCTGGCGCCTCAATATGCTGCTCACCTAAATACAAGGCAGCCCCTGCGGCGCCCATGGTGTAGGCGATCAGCGCTTTCGGCGCCAAGTGCCGCAGTTTGGCTAAGGCGTCATCGGCCTGATAGCCTGGGAACAACAAAGCTAAATCCTCGTCACTGGCTTTGATGATATCGACCAGGCCAATCACCTCGGTCAAATGGCGGCGATAACGCTCGGCGTCAGAAACAAAGTTAAGTCGAACATTGATATCCAAACTTAACCAAATGCCCCAGGCTTTTGCAGTTTTTAGCACCGGTAACATCACGTCCGCATCGTCGGGTTCCATGGCGAGCGAGCCGGTGTGCAAGATGTTGCTCTGTCGTGGCAGCAGCGCCAGTAGTTGGTCTGCACTGATATCCCTGTCGGCAATACCTTGACGATACAAGCTGTAGCGTGGCTGGCCATCCTCATTGAAGGTAACAAACGCGAGCGACGATGGCTGGGCGGACCTTGGTTGCGCAGGCAACGTCACCCCGGCGGCATGCAGCTGGGCGGCGATCATATCGCCCATCGCATCGCTTGAAATAGGCGATAAATACCAGGTCGACACGTGTTGCAAGGCCGCACCGATAGCGACGTTCAGCGGAGACCCCCCGACACGTGGCCGAAAACTGCCGTCCGCTTGCTTGAACATATCCACTACATTTTCGCCAATGACACAAATCATCTGCCGGTTCCTCAAGGTGATAAGACGGGGGTTGTATTATGAAAACTTAATCGATTAAGCCTGATTTTTCAAGTGCCATCTATCGCAGCCAGAGCTTGGCAGTGGCACATGACCTGATGCGGCGTGAACCGCCAAGGGGCGCTTCGATTTGACATTTTTCTCAAGTTTTCGTTGATGGTTCCGATACAAAAGCATACCGACTCTGGCTGTACCGAGGTTTATCATGAAAGAGCATCTTAGATTACAACGCATTTGCCAACTGGGTTACCGTCTGCAAGAGCTGGGTCTGATGCCGGTGACACAGTCGGGGTCAATCGTGCTGGCCACCTTGCACCACTTGATGCATAGCTATCGCGTGACTCGGGTGCCTGGGCAAAATTTAGAGCAAACCTTATATCGCTTAGGTTTGGCAGTGATTGCTCGCCATCAGTTACAACATCATTTTTTAACGCCAGATGCGGTGTTGGATTTTTTCGGTCGTCGCTTGTTGGTCGATAGAAGTCCAGCAACACGCAGCCAAGCCCGGACCCGTCGAGTAGAATCCCGTATCGCCGCGTAAATGGGTCGCAGCGAAGGCGCGGAGCACCTTTATCTGCGTGGCTTTGCATTTAAATCCACTGAAAAATCAAAAGGCCATGTCAAACACATGGCCTTTTGCTTTACCAACTTCGCTGAATTGATTAGGCTATCGACCATTCTTGAGATGAGCAGGTAGCTATGACTGACGCAAAAGCAGCCCCAGGGCGCCCCCGTAGTTTTGACCTTAACGAGGTGCTAGACAAAGCGCTGGAGGTGTTTTGGCAAAAAGGCTACGAAGGTGCGTCACTGCCGGATCTGACGCAGGCGATGGGCATTAATAAACCCAGCTTGTATGCCGCGTTTGGCAATAAAGAGCAGCTGTTTTTAAAAGCGGTCGAACGATATGAAAATCGGCCTGATGCTTTTTTCTATCCGTCGCTACAACAACCTACCGCGTATCAGGTGATCGAACGTATGTTGCGAGGCGCTGCTGCGACCGCCTGTGATCCTGAGAAACCCAGCGGTTGTCTATTAGTGCAAAGTGCCCTTAGTTGCAGTGATGATGCGATGCGGGTAAAACAAGCGCTGATCGAACGTCGTCAAGCCGGGGCGCAGTTATTAACTCAGCGCTTGCAGCGTGCCCACGCCGAAGGTGATTTACCGGCCGATGTGGATCCAGCTGCGTTAGCCAATTTTGTCATTACTGTGCTGCATGGCATGTCAGTGCAAGCCTCCAGCGGCACTTGCGGTGCAGCGTTGCATGCCGTGGTCGAGTTTGCGTTACGAGCCGTGCCAAAGCAGAACTAATCGTCGTCTAATAGTTCGGTGGCAATGCTTTGCGGCAACCGCCATCTTCAAAAGGCCCACTAAACCTTACCCAGCCTTCCCCAGGTGATACCTGTTTGCAGATAAACTTACCGCTGACGCGACTTTGCCACAAATAAAACGGCGCAGGTGCCGCTAACACAGGCTGGATAACCAGCACCATCAGCAGTGTGGCCAGGCCAATCTGTCTACTTGGAACAAGCGCCATAATCACCTCGTGGTAAGGGTGGGGACAAACGTTAAACCAAAGGCTAAGTTTTCGCTAAAAAAAACGGCAGCCTCAGCTGCCGTTTAAGCCAGTATGGCGCTTAGGCTGGTAAGCGACTGATCAGGTTACCGATCCGCTCTAATGACGCAAAGTGAGCATAAATAGCTGGCAGAACGCCAAATTTACGCAATGTCAGGAACTGTTCATCGCTCAATGCGTTGAATTTTTCTTGGTCGATCACAAAGAAACCATTCACGCGGCTTTCATTGCCCGCAGCGTCACGGTATTGCAAGCCATCGGCACGCAGTAGACCCATTTCAACGATTTGGTCTAATACATTTTTGTTGGCGGTGTTGGCATCGATGTAATCGCGGAAGAAGTTATTGATGCCTTGGAAGAATTCAGTTTGAGAACCGTCGTCGTTAAACAGCGCTTGGCCTTCGCTGCTGCTGACATTATCGGCTTGCTCGTTAATGCACAGGATCAGCTGTTCTTCAGAGGCTTGTGCCAAGGTGAATGGGTAGCAACGGATGGCGGCTGGCAGGTAGTTACCTTCAAATTTGCCATCTTTTAACAGCAGGTTTTGCCCTTCTTTTAAACCAAACACGCCCACAGCGCTGTATTGTTTTTCGTTGATTTGCAAAAAGAAGATTGGGTAGTGTGGCGCTGCTGCGGTAAATTCTTGCAACATTAATGGCACGACGTGACGGCCTTCCATGCTCTCGGAGGAGAATTGTCCGGTGATTTTGACGTTTTTATGTTGTTCGTAGTTTAACGCGACTGGTTGTGCGAGCATGATACTTCCTTACTGGATCGAGTGCTGAGTGGTCTGCATTCCCAACGGCTGCAGCCTACTTTCTTACAAGTGGCAAGCACCATACTATAAAAATGTGACAAAATACCAGTGCAAAACCGTACAAATATCCAGCAGTCAGTAAGGCTGGCGCTGACTTAAAAAACCTAGGCTGTTAACGTACTGAATTGTAAAGTCCGTTTACCATCGCGTTGGGCTCTCCGGCGCTGAATTTGTCTTGAGGCTTGATTTGATCCACCCGTTGATTCGTACGCGTCGGTTGGCGCTGTGTTGCTTGGTGTTGCTGGCATTAGCCACCGTGTTTCCCCAGCTGTATTTGCTTTGGCAAGGCAAAGCGATTGCGCATTGGCTGAAGTTTGGTTTGTTCCCGGCGATGCTGCTGCTGTTGTTGTTATTGTCACTGAGCGAGAAGCCTGCGCGCAGCATTTGGGCCTGGTTGCCCCTCACCTTGTTAGCACCGCAAGAGTGGTTTTATCTAAGCCACTATCAAAAACCAACCGATGCCCATTCGATGGCCATTATTGCCGAAACTGACCTCGCCGAAGCCGCAGGATATTTGTCGGGGCTTGGTGGTTTATTAACGGCTGCAGTACTTGGTATTGTGCTGTTGTTTGCGCTGACCTCGGCGCAGTTTCGCGCCATGGATGCACGATGGCCGCGTTACGGTCGGGGGGCCGTGTGGGGGATCACGGCACTGTGTCTAGTCTGGCTGGCCGATCAAGAACGTTGGTACGCCCATCAGTACCCTGTCGAGCAAAAAGCCACGGCGGAAGAAACCGCGTTGAGTCGTCGACCGTTGCCGCAATCCTACAATTTGTTTTACCAAAGTTATCCGCTGAACCTGCTGCTGAGTTACGCCGAATATCAGCAACAACAGTACACCTTGGGGAAAGTGGCGGCGAAAAGCCGCGATTTTCAGTTTAATGCGGCGCAGCCGGAATTAGTCGGCGAGCGGCAAATTTATGTGTTGGTGATTGGCGAAACGTTGCGGCCAGATCATCTGCAATTGAACGGCTATGCACGAGAAACCACGCCTAAACTCAGCCAGTTAAGCCAGCTGGTTAGTTTCAACGATATGATTTCACCTTGGGCATGGACGCGGATGTCGGTGCCGGTGATTTTGTCGCGAAAGCCGGCCAATGATCATAGTTATTATTTTGCTGAAAAATCGGTGGTGGCCGCGTTTAAAGAAGCAGGTTTTTACACCAGCTGGTTGTCGACGCAAAGCCCGCTCGGTGTGCATGACAGCTCAGTCGCTTTGCATGCCAGTGAAGCTGATGAGGTTCGTTATTTAAATCCGATTGGTTATCGCAAAGAAGGGGTGTACGACGATGTGATCATTGACGCCGTCGCCCAGATTGTTGCCAACAACAAGCAAAAACAACTGATCGTGATCCACACCTTAGGTAGCCATTTTAGTTATCCAGATCGGTATCCACCGAGTTTTGACCGGTTTAAGCCCTCTGGCAAAGGCGAAAAACTTGGCATGCACGACCCAGCGCAACGCGAGATGCTGGTGAATGCCTATGACAATTCCATTCGTTTTACCGACCATGTGATGGCGGAAGTGATTAAAAAAATCGATGCACAGCCTGCAGTCGCCAGCTTGTTGTATGTGGCAGATCATGGTGAAAACTTATTTGATCATGGCTGCAACAAGAGCGGTCATGGTCACAACACTGAACGTGACTACCGGGTTGGCGCCTTTTGGTGGCGCAGCAGTTTGTTTGATCAAATCTACCCACAAAAAGCATTGGCTATGCAGGCGGCAACTAACAAACCTCTGATGACCAGTCACAGCTTCGATACCATGTTGGATTTAGCGGGCATTCGTTATCAAGGCGAGCGTCTGGCGCGAAGTATGGCCAATGTGCAGTTCACGCCAACCCCACGCATCCTAGCCAATGGCGTGAACTTTGACAGCGCCGCGCGGACGGGCGTGTGTTTAATGTTGCCTGAGGGGACTGACAAAAAATAGAGGTCCGATGTTTTCTGTCATAATGTTGTCATAAATCAGTCATACAATTGCCTTCCAACTGCAACGAAGTGAAAATTTCAGCTTCATACAAGTGTCATCTTGTTGTGTTAGTTGGTCTTTTTGCTTCGCCTGCGCCCTAAAATCCTTGAAATCCACCATGGCTCGTTATACTGAAACAGCCCAAGGGTTCTCTACTACAGCTGATAAAGGACAAAAACATGTTCGCGAAAAAAACTGGTGTTGCGGTTGCACTTCTGACTCTGGCGACGGCGGCACACGCTGATCCAGTGTCGGTTTACGGTAAAATCAACGTGTCAGTGCAGCAATCTGACAAAGGCGCAGGTAGCTACAGTGAGCTGAAAAGCAACGCATCTCGCTTTGGCTTAAAAGGTGATCAAGCGTTGGACGCAGGTTTAACCCTGGTGTATCAACTGGAGTGGGAAGTTGATCCATCCGACGAAGCTAACGAAAAAAATATCAAAGCACGTAACCAATTCGTTGGTTTAAAAGGTGATTTTGGTACCATCAAATTTGGTCGTCATGACACCGCGTTAAAAGAAGCGCAAGGCAAAATCGACCTGTACAACGATTACGAAGCTGACTTAAAAACATTGTGGAAAGGCGAAAACCGCATGAGCAACTCGGTGACTTACGTATCACCAAAGTTTGCTGGTCATTTCGCGGTTGAACTGAGCAATGTGATGAAAGACACACCGACTGGCCAATCAGGTCAATCTGTGGCGCTGATGTACGGCGATGAAAACCTAAAAGACACCAAAGTATTTGCGACCGCGGCGTTAGATAACGACGTCAATGGTTATGACGCCAAGCGCGTGATGGCACAATTTAAAGTATCTGGCTTTAAATTAGGTGCTGGTGTCCATCAACAAGAAGACATCGTCAAAGCCGTCAAAGGCGATGGTTACTTGGCAAACGTAGCCTATCCAATTGATAAAATTGAATTAAAAGCACAGTACCAAACCTTAGAAGATGACAAAGGTTATTCACTGGGTGCCGATTACAAATTGGGTAAAGACACCAAGTTGTTCGCCTGGTACAGCACGTACAACTTTGAAACCAAAGATGACAATACATTCATCGCCTTTGGTTTAGAACACAAGTTCTAATAGTTACCAACCCAAGTTCAACAAAAAAGGTCGCAGCTGCGACCTTTTTTCATGCGAGTGCCAACAGGCGGAAAGTGTCTTGTCCCCGCCGAGGGCTAGATCACAACCAGCCTTTGCGTTTAAAAAACAAGTAAGGCGCAAGGCCTGCTAATAACATCAAACCTAACGCCATGGGATAACCAAAATGCCAGTTTAACTCCGGCATTTTGGCGAAGTTCATGCCATAGCTGCTAGCGACCAAGGTTGGTGGCAGGAACACCACCGATACTACCGAGAAGATTTTGATGATGCGGTTTTGTTCGATATTGATAAAACCCATCGCCGATTGCATTAAGAAGTTCACCCGTTGCGAAAAGGATTCGTTGTGTGGCAACAACGATTCAACGTCGCGCAAAATATCGCGTGCTTGTTCTAATTGCTCTGCAGGTAAGCGCGCTTTACGCAATAAAAAGCTGATGGCGCGTTGGGTATCCATCAGGCATAAGCGTACTTTCCAGCTCATATCTTCCAGTTCAGTTAACCGCGATAGGCTGGTTTGAAAGGCTTCGTTTTGTTGGCCTTTTAAAATCACTTGGCTGATGGCTTCAAGGCCAAGCGAGATCTCTTCGATGGTGTCGGCCAGCTGTTCGATTTTCACTTCAAATAAATCAAGTAACAATTCGTAGCAGTTGCCGGTTTGCAGCGCTTGAATACGCGAGCGCATCCGGTATAAGCGAAACACTGGCAACTCTCGTTCCCGCAGAGTAAACAAGCGGCCGTCGCGAATGGTGAAAGCCACTGTGGTGGTGCTGGCGCGTTCTTCTTGGAAAAAAAACAAACTGTGGATATGCAAGCCGTCTTCGTCTTCAAAGAAGCGCGCGGACGCTTCGATATCATCCAAGTCTGGGCGCTGCGCCAGCTGCTGACCAAAATGGTCGGTGACAAACACCCGCTCATGTTCTTCAGGCTCTTGTAAATCAGCCCAAATAACCTTGGCAACGTCGGCCAGTTGTTCTAATTCCAACCGGTCGAGCCGGTTATTTTGCAGGGAAAAAATACGTAACATGGAAAAACTCCTGCAGCTGCAGGCCTGGTCCTTGCGACAGCATAGAGCCTGAAACAGGCCTGATGTCAGGAGTCAGTTGACTTTGTGTGAGAAGTTAAACTTCGACCGGCCACGGCTGGCCGGTGATGAGTTGGACAGCTGGCAGGGTTACGACAAAGAAGGTCGACTGTGTATGTCCAAGGAAGAAGGCCTCATCAACAAATAATGACCTAGATCTTAAGAAGTTAGTGCTATCCCGTCAAGCTTACATTGCAGCCCTGTGCCGGCTTTCTGTGAGTCCGATGCTGGATTTCTCCGGCTATCTGCCTGCTTTGTCCCGATTAGTTGCCACTATGCCCGCATACGGCTGGCGATTGCACGACTTGCAGCCAATGTAAAGCAATGCATATAATAAGCAATGCTTACTAAATGAGTGATGGCCATGAGTGCAATCCAAGATGATAGTTTGGGGTTATTGATCGCCGATATCGCACGGTTGATGCGTGTGGAATTTGCAAAAGCCTTAACCGACAGTCCACTGACCTTTGCCGAGGCTCGAGCATTGATTTATGTCGCCCGATTTGAAGGGGCAAGACAGGTGGAACTCGCGGAATATGCCGAGTTGCAGCCGATGACCATGGCGCGGTTGATTGATACCTTGGTCAGCCATCAGCTGGTGGAGCGGCGCACCGATCCGGCCGATCGCCGCGCGTTTCGGATCTATTTGTGTGAGGCTGCCGGCCCTGAGATCGCCAAAATCAAAGCCTGTGGCCTAACGCTGCAGCATCAAGTGTTGCAAGGGATTGATGAGCAACAAATCAAAGCGCAACTGGCGTTGTTGCGACGCAATTTACAGCAATTAGCAGAGTAGGTGAGGTGGGCGCAAGCCAAATGCTTGCGACACCTGCAGTCATTCTTTCGGTGGTGGAGTAGTCGTGATGTCGTCATCCAATGCATTCAAACGTGTCATTTTTTTAGGCGTAGTGCCGCTGGCGGCCGCACTGCTGGGGGGCTGGTTGTATGTATCCGGCGGTCGGGTGGTAGAAACCGAAAATGCCTATCTCAAAGCCGATAAAATTCCTTTGAGCAGCCAAGTGGCAGGGCAGGTGCGTCAGGTGTTGGTGGCAGAGAACGCCGAGGTTCGCCAAGGTCAAGTGCTGTACCGACTGGATGACGCGCCTTATCAATTAGCGCTGGAGCAAGCCAGCGCAAAATTGGCGCAAGTGCAAACCGAGTTGGCGGCACTGAAAGCCTCGTATGCTGAAAAACAGGCCGAGATCAGTGTCGCGCGTACAAAATTAGCCTTTGCGCAAAAAACCTTTGCCCGTCAAACCGATCTCGCTCGCAAGAATTTTGTCTCGGCCACCAGCTTAGATGATGCCAAGCAAGCGCTAGAACTTGCTCGCCAGCAAATAGTCACACTTGAGCAGGATTTAACACGGATCAGCGAAAGTTTAGGCGGTGACGTCGAGCTTCCGTTCCAACAGCACCCGAGTTATCAAGCGGCGTTGGCCGCGAAAGCGCGTGCCGCGTTGGATTTAAGTTATATCGAGATCACGGCGCCGGTCGATGGGGTGGTCAGCAACTTACCAAAACCGGGCCAATTTTTAGCGGCAGGTCGCAGCAACGCCACCTTAGTTGCCAAAACGCTTTGGATTGAAGCCAACTTCACCGAAACGGACATTGCCTATATGCGACAAGGTCAAACGGTGAAAATTGCCATTGATCGCCTTCCTGATATGGAGTTTAGCGGCAAAGTCGAAAGTTTTAGCCCAGCAACTGGCAGCGAGTTTGCCGTGATCCCGCCACAAAATGCCACCGGCAATTGGGTCAAAATTAGTCAACGGGTGCCAGTGCGGATTGCTTTGGATCCTATTACTGATACCAAAGTGCAGCAGTTATTACTAACCGGCTTAAGTGCGGTGGTCGCCGTTGATACCGAACATCAACGTCAAGTGTTTGGCTGGACCTTGGAATGAGCCACGACATCACGCCGAGCCAACGGCTGTGGATCACCTTGTCGGTGATGCTTGCCACTATTATGCAAGCATTGGATACCACCATCGCCAACGTGGCGCTGCCGCATATGCAGGGCAGTGTTGGCGCTACGCAAGATCAAATCTCCTGGGTATTGACCTCGTATATCGTCGCAGCCGCCATTTGTATGCCACTCACCGGGTTCTTAAGTGCCCGTTTTGGCCGCAAACAGGTCTTTATCTGGTCGGTGATTGGCTTTACTGTCACCTCGATGATGTGTGGTGCCGCGCAAAATTTGACGCAAATTGTGCTGTTTCGCCTACTGCAAGGCGTGTTTGGTGCAGCACTGGTGCCCTTGTCACAAGCGGTATTGCTGGATGCGTATCCAAAAGAAAAGCATGGCTCGGCGATGGCGCTGTGGGGCATCGGCGTGATGGTAGGGCCCATTCTTGGGCCTTCGCTTGGAGGGTATCTGACGGAATATTACAACTGGCGTTGGGTGTTTTACATCAATTTGCCATTTGGCGTGTTGGCATGGCTTGGCATCAGTATGTTTGTGCGCGAAACACCGTTAGAACTTAAAAAGTTTGATTGGTTTGGCTTTTGGCTACTGAGTATTGCCATTGGTGCGTTGCAAATGTTATTGGACCGCGGCGAAAGCCAGGATTGGTTTCACAGCCAAGAAATTGTGATCGAAACCATCTTAGCAGTCGGCGCGATGTACATGTTTATTGCCCACATCCTGACGAGTCGTAAACCTTATATTGATCCAGGTATCTTCGCCGACCGTAACTTTAGTGTGGGCTTGGTGTGTATCTTTGTCGTGGGCATTATTTTGCTGGCCACCATGGCGCTGTTACCACCGTACTTGCAAAACCTAATGGGGTATCCGGTGATTGACGTCGGGTTGGTGCTGGCACCTCGCGGTTTTGGCACCATGGCGGCGATGATGATTGTCGGGCGGCTTGGTCAAAAAGTGGATGGACGCTACGTTATTTTGCTCGGTTTGTTGCTGATTAGCGTGTCGTTGCACCAGATGACATTGTTTACTGTGGATGTGACTCAGTTCGATATTATCAGTACCGGCATTTTGCAGGGCTTTGGTTTAGGTTTTACCTTTGTCCCCCTAACGACCATTGCGTTTGCGACCTTGGCGCCACAATATCGCACCGACGGCTCAGCACTGTTTAGTCTGATGCGTAATATTGGCAGCAGTATTGGTATTTCGGTGGTGGTGACGTATCTAACCCAGCACACGCAAATGAATCATGCGGCACTGGCGGGCTTTATTCGTGAGGACTCGCAAGCGCTGCAGCATGCGGTGGATGTCGGTGCTTATGCCATGGATACCGTGGCTGGCATGGCAAAACTAAATGCCGATGTCACCAAAGCAGCCAGCGCGTTAGCGTATTTGCAAGATTTTCGCTTGATGATGTTTTTGACCTTATCGGCGGTGCCGCTGTTGTTGTTGTTTAAGAAACCTGCGGCGGTGCAAGCCGGTGCCGAGCCTGTGGTTATTGCTGATTAAGCGCGTGTCGCCGCAGGCTGTGGCGGCGTCACAGGTTAAATAATTTAGCTAAGGGAGTCAGTGATGCAAAATGCCATTGATAGCATGCTGTTGATGAAAGTGTTCAGCGCCATTGAACGTGACGGACAGCAGACTCAAACGGAGTTCGGCCCAGGCTATCAACTAGACGGTATGCAGGTCGCGACAGGCTTTGATGGTTATGATTTGTATTTTAAAGCCGATGGTGTGACGGTCAGTTTAGGTTTTCACCAAAAATATCACCTAGATGCCGAAAACGAAGCGCAAATTGATGCCTTTGTCGCCCGGTTACAACGCATCGGCCGCAGCCTGTGATTGCAGGGCTGCAGGTGATGCTTGAGGTCATGATTGAACAGTGTACCGATGACGAATTTCCCGGGTGGGTGCAGGGCAGTTTTGTGGATGCGCTGGGGCGGCAGCATCAGTTCCATGAAAAAGCCCCTATCTTGGCGCTGAGTCCTGTTCGATGGCAAACACTGCCAGCCAAAGGCTCTATCCGCTGCACTGTCGTGTGCGCTGAACAATCCAATCAAAGCGATAGGCGCCTGCAGGTCGATACGCGATGTCCCGATGGGATAGAAACTTTCGACGGGCAGCATCGTTTTTGGGTGATGTCGTCGCAAGTTTCTGCGTAAGCTGTATTTGTCCTTACGCGTCGCAACGACGCGCCTGCTCCCAAGTACCTGCCAAGGCATTATTCTTTTGTTGTTATTGCGTTGAGTTCAGGTTATAAAATTTGGTGAATTTTTCCTTTGCATGCATCGTGTTTAGCTCAAAGCCATATGGACTGCTGTGGAGTGCCCTAATTTCGAAAAGGATGTTTGAATGAAAAAAACCATTACCTTGCACTTTAATATGCTGGCGACCTTGGCCCTTTTTGTGGTGGAGTTTATCAATTCGGCCATTACGCATGACATCAACACGCCTGTGACACAAACATTAATTTCAACATTTTACGATTCTATGGGTGAACGACTAGCAGTTGAGGTGTTCTTGCTCATTATGATGGCGCTGATTTGCGCTGCAGTATTTAAGCATCTTTGGAATTATTTCATTGCCGAGATCGCGAAAGTGCGTGAGATTAATCTCAATGAATCGTATGCGATGAGTTTTATTTTTGTATGGTGCACCCTCGGCTGAACGCGCCGGTATGGTAACGTCGATGCGCATCTGACTAGAGCAGATCGACCCCAGGTCAGCGACTTGAAATGCGCTATGGCGTGCTAAAAAACAAAACCCACCCAGGTTGCCCCGCGTGGGTTTTTTATCGACTATCGCTACAAATAGTGGCGAGTTAGAACTTCTGACTAAAGCTCAGGCCCATGCTCACACCTTGCTCACGACCTTGCAGAATTTCGCCTTGTTGCAGAATTTCGGTGTTTTCATTGAGCAAGTTTTTCGCGGAGAACTTCACCGCACCTTGTTCAAACACGTCATAGCTGTAGGTGAAATCCAGCGAGTGGAACGGTTGTTCATAGGCATCGTCTTTGCCGTCAATGCCGGCAAAGGCAATGCGCTTACCAAACACGTTGTAGGTCAAGGTCGCGCTGTGTTTTTCGTTATCCGAATCAAACCCAAGCTGCACGTTCACGACATACTTGCTGTGACCAGTTAATGCCCGCTTGATGTGCGTCAGGTTCGACTCACCCAAGGCTGGCATTTCGATGTCAGACTTGGACAATGTCAGGTTACCGTTGACGAAGAAGTTATCCAGCACTTGGCCGAAATCGCCTTCCACGAAGTCCAGTTTTTGCAATGCTTCGGCTTCGATACCATACACTCGGCCGCTTAAGGCGTTACGGAACGACATCAACAAGTTACCGTCAGAGCCTTTTAATTCAATGGCTTCAATCGGGTTTGCCATGTCTTTGTAGAAGGTACCCACGCTGTAGTTGCTACCGCTATCTAAATAACGTTCTAAGCGCAAATCCACCCCTGTGATATCCGTGCTCTTTAGCGCTGAAAACCCCATGACTTTAAAGTCAGTGATTGGGTCGATAAACAGCACTGGCGTCACTTCACGCAGATCAGGACGGACTGTGGTTTTGCTTGCACCAAAACGCCACTGGGTTTCATCCGTTTGCATATAGGTGACTGACAAAGCAGGGTAGACGCCTGTTTCTTTTAACTGCATCTCGCTGACATTGCCTTCGATAGCCCCTGTCGCTGGGTTCATCGGCAGTGATGCTTGGCGGAAATCTTCAAAGCGAGCACCAAAGTTCAGGCGCAGACTGTCGTCAATGTTGGCGTCAAAGTTTACATAGGCGGCATCAATAATCTGAGCGGCTTTGTAATCATCGGCTTGCCCTGTGACGTCCGACAGTTGGAAACCTTTGTTTGGATCTTTGATGTTGGCATCGCTGAAAATCGTGCTGTAGCTTTGCGTCAGTTCGACGTTGCTATAGCCACGCGTATCCATTTTGTAACGGCCAGTGCTGGCGTCACGTTGCCGTTCGAAGTATGAATAGCCGCCGGTTAATGTCCAGGCTGCGCCCATCGCATCAAACGGATATTTCATATCCCAACTGCCATTTTCGGTGTTGTCTTGCATGTCACCAAATTGATAGATGGCGGCGTTGTCACTGCGACGAAGCGTTTTATTGAGTAAGGCGCCTTTGTCATCTAAGGTGCGAACATACAAGTATTCCACTTCGTTTGGAGCGTAACGGCGTGCTTTGGCGTCGGTGTATTGCCAGTTCAGCTGTAAATCATCCAGGAATTCCAGCGTATGACGACCGCGAACTTGGTTCGTGACCATTGAACGCTCTTCATACAGCAGGTTGTAGATTTCGTTTTCTTTATTGGCTTCGTTGATGGTTTCAATCGAATCACCAATCTTACGTTTGATGCGATCTTTGGTATCCGCCAAATAAATAGTCGAGGTTTCAAAACGATGGTTTTCATCCCACTCAAAACCAAAGTTCAACATGCCGGACAGTTTAACCTGTTGTTCGGTACGAAGAATGTCATCGTAACGGTTCAGTGGCGTTAATTCGGTGCCACTTGAAATCGAATAATAACGTTCTTGGTCTTTGCTGTTTTGTTCACTCTTGTCGTAGCTCACGCCGGCCATGGCGCCAAATACATGGCTGCCAATATCGAACTTGTTGCCGTAGGACATCGAGGTGTTAAAGTCTGGCGCTGTGTTCTGCTCGGTCACATCCAGCTGGCGGTTTAATTCCAAGCCTAAATCACGGTTGATGGTTTCCGCTTTGGCTAAATTGGCCTGACTGACGCCACCTAGTTTCTGGGCAATTTTCACCGGATCTAACGAGCCATAAGTCGCAACCGCCGTTTTAAAGGTCTCGGATAAACCGCGGCTACCATCGTCTTTACCGCGCCAGTTGTCGGTTACATCGGCGTAATCCAAGCCTTTGTCACTGTCTAAACTGTTGCGGCTGGTGCCTAAGGCAAAGCTAAATACTTGGTCATTTGGAATGCTGACGGTGCGGATATTGATATTACCGCCACCAAAGGCCGCCGGTAATTCAGGTGAATAAGCCTTTTGCACCACCATGGATTCAATGATCCCGGACGGGAACATATCCATTGGTACGACGTTACGCGTCGGATCTGGGCTTGGCACCATTGCGCCGTTAAGCAGCGTTGAGGAGTAACGCTCACCTAAACCACGCACGTAAATAAATTTGTCTTTGACCAGCGTCAAGCCGGTGACACGGCGCAGGGCCGAAGCGGCGTTGCTATCGCCTGCGCGGGAGATTTGTTCCATGCCCAGCAGTTCAACCACGGTCGGTTGTTCGCGACGTTCTTCTGCAACGGCAGCGGCAGAACTCAAGAGGCGACCCGAGACGCTGATGCGTTCAATTTGTTGATCTGCAGGTTTGCCATCCGGCGCTTGTTGTGGTTGTGCTTCTTGTGCCAGCGCTTGGCCAGCGACCACCAAGCCAAACGCCATCAACATGGCGCTACGCACTGGTGTCATACGAAAACGAGGGAGTTGATAATTCATAATTCGATCCTTACCCAAGCAACGAGAAAGGGGCGGCGAACCGCCCCGCGTCAATTAGTTACCAAGGCCTGTGGTCCAGCCCTTCGTCCAGTCGTTGCTTGCGTCCATGGCTCCAACAAACGGCGTCTTGATAAAGAAGCTGTTGACGGTGCTCATGTCTTTGGCGGTGGTCACGTTGTCGATGGTGTACAGGCCGTTTAACGCAGCAGCTTGGTCCGCTACAGTTTTATTACCGGCTTGCGCTTCGAACCATTGCTTGGTGGTGACAGTGGCAGAGACAGACCCTTTGAACGGCTCTGGACAGCCAATCACCGAGTTGGTCATCACCAACTTGCCTGACACCGCCATCGCTTGCGATTGGGTGGTTTCAATCTCTAAACATTCACCCATGGCGCCAGTATCTGTTTTAGGACCTGCTACAACCATGTTGTACAGCTTGGCAGAGGTGCCTGCGCGCAGCAGGATGCCTTCGCTGTCCATGTCGGCGGACTTAAAGGTGTTACCGATAATGGTCATATTGGCGATGGTTGGTTCTGACAGTGGCGTTGCGGCAAAGTTAGTTGCTTGGTTGTCGGCTTCGATACCACGGTTTACCACAGTATTGCTGGCATCGTGTTTGACCAACACAAATTGCACGTTACCGTTCCAGCCGTCCGTCCAGTCTAATGAATCGTCTTCGTTCGAAGTCAAAGCGATATATTTCAAGTTCACAGTACCGCCGAATAACTCTAAGCCGTCATCTAAGTTCTTGTGAACTTGCAAGTGGTCAACCACAGTGCCTGAACCCACACCAGCAAAGGTGATACCGTTTAATTCGTTGTCCTTGACTACTTCATAACCGGCGTAGCGAATTTGCATGTATTTGTAAACGCCAGAGTTGTCATCCGCTTTGTAACCGCCGTATGGACCGGCGTTACCTTCCGCTTCGATGGCACAGGTGGTTGCTGCTTGATCACACTTGTTTGATGGTGCGTTGCCAAGCACCACGATACCGCCCCATTGGCCGGCACGTGTGGTTGAACCAATCACGTCTTGTAATGACGTGAAGACGATAGGCGCTGTCGGTGAGCCTTCGGCCATTAACTTGCTACCACGGGCAACCACCAGGAAATCGGAGCCAGATTTACCATAAACACGTACACCTGGTTCGACGGTCAGGGTTGCGCTGTTGGCGTTGTCGTTACCAACGGTTACTTTGCCATTTAACACGTAGTCAGCGCCGACTTTCAGTGTCACGTTGCTGGTTAAGGTGCCTTTTACTTCACAGTTTAACTTGCCAGTTAACGAGGCCACTTCCGTGGTGCCAGTTGGGCAGCTGGTCAGTGCGGCGTTGGTGGCATGCATGCCAAAGGTCCAGCCTTTAGTCCAGTCAGAAGCACCGTCAAAGGCACCGATGTAGTTGGTCAAGTCGAACCATGGGTCGACGTTGTTCTGCATGTTGTAACCTTTACCCAGCGCAGGTGAGGTTGCTGCAGGCATATAACCGCCCAATAATGGGTCTTGGACGCTGTTACCGGTTTGTTTTAAGAACCAGTCTTGTACGTTCAACAAGGTATTGCCTGAGGCATCTTTAGGTGATTTGAAGGGTTCAGAGCAGTTAACAATGGAGTGCTGCATTAACGTTTTGCCATTACCGGCGTTGGCAACGCCTTCGGCAGTTTCAATCTCGAAACACTCACCCATGCCTTTCGGGCCCGATACGATGGTGTTGTAGATTTTGCCGGCAGAACCTGCACGCAGCAGAATACCTTCAGAATCAGCGGCCGCTGAGGTAAAGGTGTTACCGATGATGGTAACGTTTGACAGCACAGGCATGGTCAGTGGCGTTGCATCAAATTTATCCGCGCGGTTATCACCTTCGATAGCGCGGTTGGCTTCACCGTTGTTTTTGTCATGACGAATCAATACGTGTTGCACCCGACCAGTCCAGCCGTCGGTCCAATCCAGTGAATCGTCGCGGTTGCCAGTTAACACCAAGTGTTTCAGATCGACCTTACCGCCAAACACTTCCACACCGTCGTCAGAGCTATTGTGCACTTGTAAGTAATCGACCGTGGTGCCTGAACCAACACCGGCGAAGGTAACACCGTTTAATTCGTTATCTTTGATAACTTCGTAACCTGAGTATTTGATTTGGACGAATTTTAAAATACCGCTGCTGTCGGTTGGTTCATCACCACCGTATGGACCAGCGTTGCCTTCAGCTTCGATTTTACAGCTCGCTAAGGCTGCCGCGTCACACTTGTTGCTTGGTGCACGACCTAAAATAACTAAGCCACCCCATTGACCAGAGGACGCGTCATTGGCAGTGCCGATTAAGTCGTTGATAGAGGTGAACACGATAGGTGCGCTGGCTGAACCGACGGCGCTAATTTTGGAGCCGCGTGAGACCACCAAGAAGTCTGCACCAGATTTACCAAACACCGTGGTGCCAGGTTCAATAGTTAACGTGGCGCTGTTTGCGTTGTCGTTACCAACAGCCACTTTACCGTTTAATGCCCACAGTTTGTCTGCAGTTAACGTGACATTAGACGTCAAGGTGCCGCTAATTTCACAGATGGTTTTGCTCACGCCGCCAACGGCAGCGCCTTCTTTAGCAAAGCTTGGGCACTTTACAACCGGCGTTGGTGGCGTCACTGTGCCTGAATCTGAACTGCCCGTGTTAATGACGATATCGCCACCGCCGCAACCGGCCAAGAATAACGCGGTCGAAATCGCACTTAGTTTTAAAGTCTTTGCAAAAGCCATTTGGGTCTCCGTCGCTGCAAATGAAGTAAAAATCTGTCAGCTACGGTAAAAAGGCTGCATGTCTTTTTTATGACGGAAGTGTGTCGTTCAGATGACTCGCCAGCCAAGGCCACGTAAATCAAGGCCTAGCGCGGTTTTAGTCAGAAAAACTTCATCGAAATGTCACGCAAATGTCTTTTCAGAGGGCTGGTTCTATTTTCGGGTTTTATTGACATTTTCATGACAATCTATTTTTTCATAAAAGTGTCATAATCAGCAGACATACTCGGCGTAATGCTTGAGAAGGGAAGGTGTTAAGACGATGTCGAGAAAGATTCTGGTTGTCGAAGACGAAGCGCCAATACGCGATATGTTGTGTTTTGTGCTGGAACAAAATGGCTATCAGCCGCAAACTGCTGGTGATTATGACAGCGCGTTAAATCAGCTGATGGAACCATACCCAGATTTAGTGTTGCTGGACTGGATGCTGCCAGGTGGCAGTGGTATCCAAATTGCTAAAAAGATGAAGCAACACGATTTAACCCGCAACATTCCGATCATCATGATCACGGCGCGGGGAGAAGAGGAAGACAAGGTTCGTGGTCTCGAAGTTGGCGCCGACGATTATGTTACCAAGCCATTTTCACCGAAAGAATTGATGGCGCGGATCAAAGCGGTGATTCGCCGTGTTGCTCCGACAAGCTTGGATGAAGTGATTGATATCCAAGGTCTAAAACTAGATCCTGTGTCGCATCGCGTCACGTCTAACGACGAAGCCTTAGATATGGGGCCGACTGAATTTAGACTGTTGCACTTCTTTATGACCCATCCTGAGCGGGTGTATAGCCGTGAGCAGTTGCTGGACCACGTCTGGGGAACTAATGTGTATGTGGAAGACCGGACGGTCGACGTGCATATCCGACGCTTGCGCAAAGCCATCTCTGTGAATGGGCATGATGCGTTAGTGCAAACTGTACGTGGCTCTGGCTACCGTTTTTCCGTAAAATAACGTTCGTCCAGCCGGCGCTTGCCGGCTTCTGCCTTTCTTACGCTAGGGATACCTACGCTGATGCGGTTGTTATTATCAAAACGAACCATTGCTTATAAGTTACTCGGTTATGCCTCGTTGGTGTTATTGCTGGGCGTGTTGCTTGGGCATATCGTCGAAGCACTGCTGATGTACGCCTGTGTGGTGATCGGTTGGCACTACAAGCACCTGTTTATGTTGGATCGCTGGTTATGGCGTGACCGCAAGTTATCGCCACCGGCCGGCGATGGCTCATGGCAACAAGTGTATGACGGCATTTATTACCGTCAGCGCAAAGCCAGAAAGAAAAACAAGGAATTACGTCAGCTGGTGCGTCGTTTTCGCGATGGTGCCGAAGCGCTGCCGGATGCCATTGTGGTGTTGTCGGCAGAATGGACCATTCAGTGGTGTAACAAACTTGCCCAGCAGTTGGTCGGTTTGCGTTGGCCGATGGATGAAGGGCAGCGCATTGATAACCTGTTGCGCCAACCAGAATTTCAGATGTTCTTGCAAAGTGGGGATTTTACACAGCCACTGGAGTTGCACGCCTCGAATAATGTGGAATTAACCCTTGAGTTTAGGGTGTTGGCGTATGGTGAAAAACAGCAGCTGTTGATCATCCGTGACATCACCCAACTGAAACAACTTGAGCAGATCCGCAAAGATTTCGTGGCCAACGTCTCGCATGAACTACGCACGCCACTGACGGTGTTGCAGGGCTACTTGGAGATGATGGAGCCTGAGGACTTACCGCAAGTGGAGATTTGGCGTAAAGCGCATGGCGTGATGCTGGATCAAACCAAACGTATGGATTCTTTAGTACAACAGTTGTTAACCCTGTCGCGTATCGAAGGCTCGGGCAAGTTACAACTTGACGAAGTTGTCGATGTGCCGGCGATGTTAAAACTACTGCAAGAAGAGGCCAATTCGTTAAACCGTGACAAACATCATCAAATCCAGTTCGATGTCGATGAGACCTTGCAAGTAACCGGAAATAAAGAAGAATTACGTTCTGCGTTTTCGAATTTAATTAGTAATGCCATCAAGTACACCCCCGATGGCGGCGAGATCACGGTCAGTTGGCAGCGTCAGCATCAAAAAGCTTTATTTGCCGTGACAGATAATGGCGAAGGCATTGCTCCGCAACACGTCAAACGCTTGACCGAACGTTTTTACCGAGTCGATCAAGCGCGCGCCCGTAATACCGGCGGTACAGGCTTAGGCCTTGCTATCGTCAAGCACGTGTTATCGCGCCATCAAAGCCGTTTAATGATTTTTAGTGAACCTAAACGAGGCAGTAGTTTTTCGTTTGCATTACCGCCAGAGCTGGTGGTGGGTTCCACAGCGGCTAAACAAGACAAAATCCCCAAACTGGGTAAGAAACTTTAACCTCAAAGAAAAGCGGCCCGAAGGCCGCTTTTTTATCACTTTAAGGCCGGTTGTTTTTGCATAAAATCAACGGTTAATGCCGTTAAGGCACGGACACCATTCTCCATGGCCGGTTCATACAACTTGAAGAATGGCGAATGGTTCGGTGCGGTGTTTTCCACCGATACGCCAGGCTCCGAGATCCCTAAAAATACAAACACGCCAGGCACTTGCTGCTGATAAAACGAGAAGTCTTCTGCGCCGGTGATCGGGTTATTTTGACTAACACCAGCGGCTTGACCTGCCCAATTTAAACTCGGCATTGCCCACTGAGTTAACGCTTTATGGTTCCAAGTGACAGCGGCGGCATTGTGGTAATGAAATTCGGCGGTTGCGCCACTGGCGGCTGCGATATGCTCACTGGTGCGTGTCATTTTCTCTAACAGTTGTTCACGCATGCCAGGGTCGAAGGTGCGAATAGTCCCGCTTAATTTTACTTGGTCCGGAATGATGTTCCAGCGCACACCGCCTTGAACTTGACCCACTGAGATCACCGCCGGTGCCTTGGTAATATCCAGCTGGCGGGCTGGAATTTGCTGCAGTGCGGTAATAAGTTGGCCGGCGACACTGATTGGGTCGACACCACGCCATGGGCTTGAACCATGGGTTTGCACCCCTTTCACCGTGATCTCAAAGGTGTCTGCGGCAGCCATACTGCCTTCGGGGCGGACTAATAACTGGCCCGCAGGGGCTGGCCATACATGCAAACCAAAGATGGCATCCGGTTTGTGCTTGGCAAATAAGCCTTCTTTAAGCATCAACCGAGCCCCCCCTTCTTCACCGGCTGGCGGGCCTTCTTCGGCAGGTTGAAATACAAACATGACGCTGCCAGGTAAGTCTTTTTTATGCTTGGTTAACACCGTGGCTGCGCCAAGCAGCATGGCAACATGCGCGTCATGCCCACAGGCGTGCATCACGCCAACCTGCTGACCATTAAATTCGGTGGTGACTTTGGATGCAAAGGGTAAATCGACTTGTTCGGTGACTGGTAATGCATCCATGTCGGCACGCAGTGCCACTAAAGGACCAGGTTTACCCCCACGCAAAATGGCAACCACGCCATGTTTTGCCACCTTGGTCTGCACTTCTAAACCGAGTTTCTTCAGGGCATCGGCAATGACCTCAGCCGTGCGCTGCTCGCGATTGGATAACTCAGGATGTTGATGCAAGTCACGACGCCACGCCACGACCTGCGGTTGCACGGCACTGATGTCAGCGGCCAAGGCTTGTTTTAAATCGTTGGCGTGCGCAGTGGTTGCAATGACGCTGAAGGCAAGCGCGGATAAGACAAATTTCATAACGTTGGTTCCAACATGGCAAAACCCTAGGCTAACGTAGCCATCAGGCTTTGCCAAGGGATCGCAGTTATTCTTCGGTGGACTCTTCAGCTAATCCAACGAGATCAAGCTCGAGGTTTAAGCGTTTTAAATAGATATTTTCACTGCGTAAATCCGCCGTGAGTACCACATGCTGTTGATACCACTCAGCGGGGATCAACAATCGTAAGCAATGCTCGCTGGCGGTCAGTGATAACTCCGGTAGTACATCATCACGACGTTTTTGATTGAGTAACACAGATAAACGGAACAATACCAACGCATGGATAAAGTCGGCGGTTTTGTACAAATACAAATCGGGGATGTCGTCGGGTTTAATCTTCCGGCGATGGAAACGCACCAAGGATGACAAAATACGTTGTTGTTCCTGGTTAAAGCCTGGCAAGTTGGTATTGTTGAGGATATAGGCGCTGTGACGTTGCACTGAGGCTGAGTTAATCTGCAGGCCTATTTCGTAGACGTTTGCGGCAAACGATAACAACTCAGCCCATGCTTCATCGAGCTGCCAATAGGGCGCTGTAAGGCTGTGTAATAAGCGGCTGGTATGCGCCACCCGATTGGCTTGGGCTTCATCCACCACATAGCGTTTTTTCAAACTTTCGATGGTATGGGCACGAATATCGTGATGTTGCAGTCGTTCTGACATTTCAAACAACACACCTTCGCGCAGGGCCGCATCGACATACACCATCTGCTCAATGCCCAGCATTTGAAAGGCGGCGATTAAAATGGCAAGACCCGGTGCAATCAGATGTTTGCGATCATCTGTAAGCCCAGGGAGTTGCAGATCATCACAATTATCCACTGCCAACAGGGCTTGTTTGAGTTTAAGCAAGTGCGCTAATTCGATGGCATGGCTATGCCAGCCTGAGGCCTGAATGATATCGAAGATGGTTTTGATGGTACCGCTGGTACCGACCACTTGTTGCCAACCGGTATCTTTGTAACTGTTGACGATGGCTTCTGTTTCTTGCTCCGCATGCAATAAGGCGCGTTCAAAGCGTTTGGCGCTGATCCGTCCTTTGGCGAAATAGAACTTGGCAAAACTGACGCAGCCCATATTGCGGCTGGCTAGTCGGATCGGTTGGAAATCCTGCCCGATGGCAAATTCGGTACTCCCACCACCAATATCTATCACCAGCCGTTGACCGCTAAAGTGCTCGAAGTGGGCAACGCCTTGGTAAATGAAACGAGCTTCTTCTTGCCCAGGGATCACTTCAATCGGGTAGGGGAAGATTTCCGCTGCGCGCGCTAAAAATTGGGCTCTATTTTTGGCCCGGCGCAGGGTATAGGTGGCAATCACCCGCACGCAATCCTGCGGCACCACAGCCAACGTATCGGCAAATTGTGCTAACACCGTTAAACCACGTTCCATCGCTTCGTCGCTGAGGATCTGTTGGTCATCCAGACCATCCGCTAACTGCACCTTTTGCTTTTCGCGGTGTAGCAGTTGCAATGCACCATCAACAATCCGTGCAATGACTAAGTGGAAGCTGTTGGAGCCCAAATCCACGGCAGCAATTAATTCTGCAGTATCAACGGACGATGGAAACACTGGGGTCATAATAACGCCTGTATAGTTGGCCCAAGCTGTTGGCTGGCCAGATAATCGTAAATCGCTTGTTGTGAGCGGATGCTTTTTTTATTGCCCCGTTTGATATACGGGTTGCTTTGTTGCTTGTCGATTAACCGAGCTTTGACATTATCATTCCACTGCAGATCTAAGATGGTCATGATCTGCTGTTTAATGCGTGCATCATAGATAGGCACACCCACCTCGACACGTTGTTCGATGTTTCGGGTCATCCAGTCGGCAGAGGACAAATACAGATCGACATCACCGGCATTGTGAAACTGATAGACACGGGCATGTTCTAAGAACCGGTCAAGCACAGAAATCACTTTGATATTGCTACTTTTGCCTGCGACCCCTGGAATAAGTGAGCACATACCACGGACGATAATGCGGATCTTCACACCTGCTTGGCTGGCGCGGTACAACATGTCGACAATCGGGTCATCGACTAAGTTATTCACTTTCAGCACAATTTCAGCTTTTTTACCTTGTTGCGCGTGTAAGATCTCGCGTTCAATCAATGCATTAAGTTTAGGGCGGCTCCAGGTCGGCGAGACGATCAGATGTTTAAACACAAAGGGTTTGTAGGTGTACTCAACAAACTCAAACACTTGGTCGACTTCGTCACAAATTTCTTGATGGCAGGTAAACAAACTCATGTCGGTATAAACACGGGCCGTGCGCTCATTGAAATTCCCGGTGCCAATATGAGCGTACTTCACTTGTTTGCCTTTTTCATCACGACTGATCAAGCACAGTTTGGAATGGATCTTCAGGGTCGTGAGTCCAAATACCACTTGGATACCGGCCTGAGTCATGCGCCGAGCCCATTGGATGTTGTTTTCCTCGTCAAACCGCGCTTTTAATTCAACCACCACCGTCACCTGTTTGCCGTTACGCACAGCATCAAGTAAGGAATGGATCACCCGTGAATTCTTCGCCACGCGATACATGGTCATTTTAATCGAGGTCACCTTCGGGTCAAACGAGGCTTGACGGATCCACTCGGTAAAATAGGTAAAATTATGATACGGGTAGTGCAGCAACACGTCGTTTGCGCGGATGGCATCAAAGGCCGTGCTGTGCTGTTCAAAATCAGGACTATGCAAGGGCGGCAGCGGTGCATACTCTAAACTAGGATGGCCTGAATTTGGGAAGCTGATGAAATCTTTAAAGTTGCGATAACGGCCACCAGGGATCAGCGCATCCAAGGTACTGGCGCCGATTTGTTTTTGCAGCATCTGTAACATTTGTTCAGGCATGGCGGCATCGTAAACCAGCCGCACCGGCTCCGCTTCCAGTCGTTGCCGCAATCCCCGCGACATTTTATCCAGCAAGCTTTGGTCCAGCGTATCACTTAAGTTGTATTCAGCGTCTTTGGTGAGTTTCATCGAATAGGCTTGGATCTCACAAAAATCAAAGAACCCACTGAAAATATCGCGTAAACAATGAATGATTACATCATCCAACATCATAAATTGATGGCGATAGCGGCCACGTTTTTTGGTTTTGTTCAGCTCAATAGGCAATTCTAAAAAACGTGAGATATCGTCACTTGGCACTTGCACTATGGCGTATTCAGGCTCACCTGCACCTGTCATCTCCACCATTAGATAGGTCGCGTTATCTTCCAAACGTTTGGCAAGGGTTTGGCTGTCTGAGGAGATAATAATAGGGGAGATATGACGTAGAACTTTTTCTTTAAAATAGGTGCGTACCCAAGCGCTTTGTGATTCGTTAAGTTTGCGTTGGTCAATAAATTCGATGTTGTGCTTGCGCAGTTCTAACTGCAACTCTTGGTAGATCGCATTAAACTTCTCACCCATCCGCAGTACCAGCGTTTGGATTTCCTGCATTAGTTCTTCAGCACCTTCGTCGTCATGCACAGAGTCAAATTTTTTCAACAAAATTCGACGCTTCACATCAGCAACACGGACGCGATAAAACTCATCCATGTTGTTGGAGTAAATCCCCAAAAACCGTAACCGTTCAATTAACGGGTTTTTAGGATCGGCTGCTTCTTGCAGTACGCGCTCGTTAAATGACAACCAACTGAGTTCTTTCGGGAAATAATGCACGGATAAGTCTGTATCTTTAAGAAATGCCATGGCCACACTCGGTACCGCTATTGGAGACCATTAATGTATGGCAGTTTTATGAAACAAATATGAATCAGGATAGCTTGAACCAAGCTACCCTGAAAGTCTGATTTTGCTAATTGACGGTTTCGACGTCAACTACCACGTCAGAGGCGATAGATTCCAACGCGTAAATGACTTCGTCTTTATTTAAACCTGATGGTAGTTCGACGGTTGCAATAGCGGTAAACAAAGGCACACCCCAATTCGGGGCACTTTGTTTTGAGCTTTCAAAATGTACAATATTGGTGCCTTTGTGTTTAATCACAGACGACAACTCCCGCACAATGCCTGGACGGTCATTACCGGTGATCACAAACTTCAACAGCTTGTGTTCGTTGAGATTACTTTCAACACCGTGATGAACATGGATATCCAACTCGCTCATTTGCATCAGCGCTGCAGTCAAACTTTCTGCATGTTCTTCTGCGACTTCGACTTGTAGGATGCCAGCAAAAAAACCGGCCAAATGACTTAAATTACTCGCTGTCCAGTTACCGTGATGGTTATTGATCACTACTGCTAACTGCTCAACCAAACCCGCCTTATCTTTACCGATCAGCGTCAGAACCAACTGCTTCATAGCGCATTTCCTTGTTTTTATTCGCTTTTTGAAAGAACTTTTCTAATGATTTTAATAGCTGGTTGTAACTGGTATGTCCAGTCCAGACGATCAGAAAGGGAGTTAAAAATATAGATCATCGGCAAAACCGTTTGAAACTATAGCTAGTCGATGAAAAAAAACAACACGATAGGCTCATGAAAAATTTTTAGGTCGTCATAATAATGTCATATAACCGTCTTATGCTGACCACAGTGAATAGAGGCACGTGCCTCACAAGCTGAAGAGGAATAAATCGTGAACGCTTTTAAAATGTTATCTGTTGCTGCTGTTGTTGCTACCACGCTGAGCTTCCAAGTTTCAGCTGTCACCAAAGTTGATCCAAAGCTTCCTGAGTACCAGAAAGCGTCAGGTGTTTCAGGTAACATCTCCAGCATCGGTTCTGATACGCTGAACAACTTAATGACGTTGTGGGCTGAAGACTATCGTAAAGTTTATCCAAACGTGAACATTCAAATTCAAGGTGCAGGTTCTTCAACAGCTCCAACAGCCTTGACTGAAGGTACATCGAACTTTGGCCCAATGAGCCGTCCGATGAAAGATACCGAAATCCAAGCCTTTGAGGCTAAGTTTGGTTATAAACCAACTGCAATCCCTGTTGCTGTAGACTTGCTGGCTGTTTATGTAAACAAAGATAACCCAATCAAAGGGTTAACTGTTGCACAAGTCGATGCAATTTTCTCTGCTACACGTAAATGTGGTTACAAAGAAGACATCACTCGTTGGGGCCAATTGGGTCTGACTGGCGCATGGGCGAACCGTGATTTCACGATGTACAGCCGTAACGCTGTCTCAGGAACCTATGGTTATTTCAAAGAACACGCACTGTGTAAAGGTGATTTCAAAACCACCATTAACGAACAACCAGGTTCGGCTTCTGTGGTGCAAGGTGTCAGCGAATCTATTAACGGTATCGGTTATTCAGGGATCGGTTATATCACGTCTGGCGTGAAAGCCGTGCCACTAGCCAAGAAAGAAGGTGCACCTTTTGTAGCTGCAACTCCTGACCACGCATTAGATGGTACATACCCATTATCTCGTTACCTGTACGTGTACATTAACAAGAACCCAAATAAAGACTTAACACCAATGGAACGTGAGTTTATCAAACTGGTGTTGTCAAAACGCGGTCAAGAAATCGTTGTTCGCGATGGTTACGTGCCAGTCCCAGCCAAAGTTGTTGAAAAAGTATTTGCTGAAGTAGGCATCAAATAACTAAAGGTTATACCGCGAAGGCGTCTCTGTTGAGGCGCCTTTTTTTCTTATCTTTTTCAAAGCTTTATTGCCAAATTATGACAAAATTTTTTTCTGTAATATTTGTGTCATAAAACTCAACTATCCTTTGCAGCATCCCAAGAAGTCATGGTTGGATGTGCAAAAATGCAACAAACCTTCGAAACTCCGGCATCATCTCGCCGGTCTCTACTCCCAGATGGCGAAAAACGTACGCGTTTACGTCGTTGGCGGAAAGTCAAAGATAAGCTGTCTCAATACGGTATCGCATTTGCGGGTATCAGTGTCGTTGCGGCATTTGCGACTATTTTTGTCTACTTATTCTCTGAAGTTGGACCGATTTTCTCGTCGGCCAGCCTGGAGCCAGAGAAACAATATGCCAGTCAATCTGAAACGCCGTTGTTGACCAACTTGGAGCGTTACAGTGAAGTAGGGATGACGCTGGATGGAAAAGGAAAATTGCATTTCTTTAACGCGGCTGACGGCGCGACACTGAAAGATTTGCAGTTGCCTATCCCTGCAGAACGTAAAATTGTCAGCATTGCCAAAGGCGAGCCGCGCTCAGGGATTTTTGCTGTCGGTTTAGATAACGGTCAGGTGTTGGTTGCCAAGCATGAGTACACCCTCAGCTACCCAGACGGTAAGCGGCAGGTGTTACCTATTGTGACCTACCCATTGGGCGAAGCCCCTCTGCAACTGGATGCACAACAGCGCCCAATTCAAGCGCTGGCCGTGCAAGAGGGCAGCACAGGTACTGCTATTTCGGTGCTGACGGATGATGGTCGTTTAAGTTTCAACTTATTTGAAGCTGAAACAAATCTAATGACCGGTGAGAGCACCTTCAACCGTTCAGAGTTCGCCTTAAAAGATGGCCCTAAAACAGCAACCCACATGCTGATTGATACCACGTTACACAGCCTGTTTATTGCTGAGGGTAATGAGAAAATTCACTACTTTGACATTCGTTCACCTAGTGAAGCACGTTATGTCGAGGCGGTGAATGCGGTCGCGCCAGGGCAACAAGTTCGTCAACTTGAGTTTTTAGTTGGTGCAGTCTCGTTGATTGTTGGCGGCTCGGATGGGTCATTGGGGCAATGGTTCCTGGTGCGTGACGAGCACAACAATTTCCACTTAAAACACATTCGTGATTTTGATAAGCATCCTGCTGCGATCACTCAAATTGAGCCTGAATATTCTCGTAAAGGCTTTATGGCAATTGATGAAACCGGCCATGTTGGTATTCACTACGGTACCTCTGCACGGACGTTGATGCTTGAACCAATGCCGGGTGACATTAAACCAGCCCGCATTGCGATTAGCCCCATTAATACCTCTTTACTGGCCTTCACCGCTGATGGTCAGGTTCATCGTTACGCGCTTGAAAATGCGCATCCAGATATAAGCTGGAAAGCGATGTGGAATGAAGTGTGGTATGAGGGACGTGAACATCCAGATTACATTTGGCAGGCGTCTTCTGGTTCGGATGAATTTGAAGCAAAAATGAGCTTAGTGCCACTGGCCCTAGGCACCTTGAAAGCCGCCGTTTTTGCCATGATTTTTGCTACACCGCTAGCTGTAATGAGTGCGCTGTATACTGCTTACTTTATGACACCAAAACTGCGCGGCAAAGTTAAACCTACCATTGAAATCATGGCGGCTCTGCCGACGGTAATCTTAGGGTTTTTAGCTGGCCTGTGGTTAGCGCCTTTCATTGAGAATTATTTAAGTGCTGTGTTCGCCATTCTGGTGTTTTTACCACTGATGATGCTGATTGCGGCTTACATGTGGCGATTTGTACCGGAAGAAACCCGTCTACGCATTGGTACAGGCTGGGAAGTTGCCATTCTAATCCCTGTGGTGATTGGTTTTATCCTACTTTGCGTAGAGTTAAGCCCGCTGGTTGATGACACCTTTTTTAACGGCAGTTTACGTCAATGGTTAACGGACAATGGTTATAGCTATGACCAACGGAACGCGCTAGTGGTTGGTATTGCCATGGGTTTTGCGGTGATTCCAAATATCTACTCGATTGCTGAAGATGCGGTATTTAACGTGCCACGTCACTTAACCCAAGGCTCGTTGGCTTTAGGTGCGACACCTTGGCAAACGATGGTTGGTGTGGTGTTGCCAACGGCAAGTCCTGGTATCTTCGCTGCGATTATGGTTGGTTTTGGTCGCGCCGTCGGTGAAACGATGATTGTACTGATGGCCACAGGTAACTCACCTGTCGTGAACTTCAACTTGTTTGAAGGGATGCGCACGCTGTCTGCAAATATTGCGGTGGAATTACCCGAAACTGCAGTGGGCAGTACACACTTCCGAGTGTTGTTCCTTGCTGCGTTAGTTTTGTTCGTGTTTACCTTTGTATTCAACACGTTGGCTGAAATTATTCGTCAACGCCTGCGTCAACGTTTTAGTAATCTGTAAGCTGGAGTAGTCAGATGAGAGCGTGGTTTAAATCAGGAACTCCATGGATTTGGTTAAACGGTGGCGCGATTGCCTTATGTTTAGTCATGGTGATCGGTGTACTTGGGTTGATTCTGGTGCAAGGGGCGAGTCACTTTTGGCCGTCAGACTTGCAGCAAGTCAGCGTCAAACAAGCCGATGGTACCGAGCGTAAAGTGTTAGCGGAAATCGTGCGCAGCCAAGATGTAGCTGCGTCAACACTGCGTGAAAGTGGTGTGGAGTTGCCTGGCAACGAAACTCATTACACGCGCCATTTATTAAAAATGGGCAACCGGGATGTCTACGGTCGTGATTTCGCATGGTTCCTTGACCATGAAATGTCGAGCTGGGAAATTCCGCAACAAGCGTTAGTGCTGGAGCGCCGCGAGTGGGGTAATTTCTACGGTTTCGCCGTGAAGCTATTAGAAAACGACCAAGTGATCGCCGAAGGTGATGCCGCGGTATGGGCCACCTTACCCGAGCGTATCGCTCGTGCGAATGATATTCATTCACAAATCAAGCAGTTGGAAAAATCGGATATCAGTCGAATCAACAATGGTTTGGAAGATTTGCGCCTAGGTTTACGCAAATTACAACTGAACAAGGCTTCAGCGGAGCAGATTGCGGCGTTCGAAGCGCAAGCTGCGCAAGAACGTGCAGCCTTAGATGCAGACTATGCGGTGATTCAACAAAAGCTGGATGAGTTAAATAAACAAGCATCACGCGACACGCTTGTGGTGCGTACCGCAGAAGGCAAAGAACTTTCGGTCAGTGTTAGTAACATTGTGCATGCGCATCAACCCAATGCGATGTCGACTAGCCAGAAAGTTGGATTCTACGCCAAAGCTATTTGGGCGTTTTTATCCGAAGAACCACGGGAAGCAAATACGGAAGGGGGTATTTTCCCTGCGATTTTCGGCACCATCACCATGGTAATTCTGATGGCGATCATCGTGACTCCGTTTGGTGTGTTAGCGGCAATCTACCTGCGTGAATATGCGAAACAAGGTCCAGTGCTGAAAATTATCCGTATTTCAGTCTATAACTTGGCGGGTGTGCCATCGATTGTTTACGGTGTATTTGGTCTTGGCTTCTTTGTGTATGTGCTTGGTGGCAATATTGACCAACTGTTCTATGCAGAGAAGTTACCGACACCTACTTTTGGTACACCAGGTTTGTTCTGGGCTTCGTTAACCTTGGCTCTGTTAACCTTACCTGTGGTCATTGTATCAACCGAAGAAGGTCTCTCGCGCATTCCTAGCACTATCCGGATGGGTAGCTTGGCACTGGGTGCCACTAAATCAGAAACTTTGTGGAAGGTGGTTGTGCCGCTGGCAACGCCTGCGATGATGACGGGGTTGATTCTGTCCATTGCTCGTGCCGCTGGTGAAGTAGCGCCATTGATGCTGGTGGGTGTGGTGAAGTTGGCTCCAACGTTACCGATTGACGGCAATTTCCCATACGTACATTTAGATCAAAAAATCATGCACTTAGGTTTCCACGTGTTTGACGTAGGTTTCCAAAGTCCAAACGTTGAAGCATCACGGCCATTGCTGTACGCCACTGCATTAGTATTGGTATTGCTGATCATTGTGTTGAATATGGCAGCCATCCAAATGCGCAACAGATTGCGTGAAAAGTATCGTAGCGAGTCGGACTAGTCGACCATTGCTGAAACGCCGAACTGAATAAAAATTTTTTGAAGTGAGAACACAATGAATCCATCTCAGGTCCCAAACAGCTTCACAGAACTGAACTTAGCTGACGAGAAGATCAAGATTGAAGTTAATGACTTAGATTTGTACTACGGTGAGTCATTGGCTTTGAAAAAGGTCAACATGCGTATCCCAGAGAAACGCGTGACAGCCTTTATCGGCCCATCAGGTTGTGGTAAATCAACCTTGTTACGTTGCTTTAACCGCATGAATGATCTGGTCGATAGCTGCCGTATCGAAGGCCAAATCATCATGGATGGTAATAATATTTATGACCGTAGTGTCGACGTGGCAGAGCTACGTCGCCAAGTTGGTATGGTGTTTCAAAAACCGAACCCATTCCCGAAAACTATCTATGAAAACGTGGCTTATGGCTTGCGTCTGCAGGGTGTCAAAGACCGTCGCGTATTGGATGAAGTGGTTGAAACCTCACTTAAAGGCGCGGCGCTTTGGAACGAAGTGAAGGACCGTCTGCACGACAACGCGTTTGGTTTGTCGGGTGGTCAACAACAACGTTTGGTGATTGCCCGTGCTATCGCCATCGAACCTGATGTGCTGCTGCTTGATGAGCCAGCATCGGCGTTGGATCCAATTTCGACGTTAAAAATTGAAGAGCTGATCTGTGAATTAAAAGATCGCTATACCATCGTCATTGTTACTCACAATATGCAACAAGCAGCGCGTGTCTCGGACTATACTGCGTTTATGTATATGGGTAATTTGGTGGAATTCGACGCGACCAACAAAATGTTCACTACGCCGTCGCAACAACAAACTGAAGATTACATCACAGGACGATTTGGTTAAGCCCAGCTTAGACCAGACCGATGAGCACGAGGTCCATCATGGATAAATTGAACTTAACCAAGCATATCTCCAGCCAATTTAACGAAGAAATTGAATTGGTACGTAACCATATCATGGCCATGGGTGGTTTAATCGAGCAGCAGCTGTCGGACGCACTGAATGCGGCGTCCACCAGCAATGCTGAGTTAGCGCAACAAGTCATTGCCAATGATTTAGTAGTCAATGAGTGGGAAATTCGCATTGATGCAGAATGCACTCGGATCATTGCTAAACGTCAGCCAACAGCGAGTGACCTGCGGTTGATTATGGCGATTATCAAAGCGATCTCAGACTTAGAGCGTATTGGTGATGAAGCAGAACGCATTGCAAAAGTTGCATTGGAGAGTTTTTCAAGCGCGCAGCAAGACTTACTCGTCAACCTTGACAATATGGGACGTCACGTTGCCCAGATGTTGCATGAAGTTTTAGACGCCTTTGCTCGGATGGATATGGAAGCGGCGTTAGCGGTTTACAAAGAAGACAAAAAGGTCGACCGTGAATACGAAGCTATCACCCGTCAGCTGATGACATACATGATGGAAGACCCACGCTCTATTCCAAAAATCATGAACGTATTATGGTCGGCTCGCGCCTTAGAGCGCATCGGCGATCGCTGTAAAAATATTGCAGAATACGTCATTTCATTTGTGAAAGGTCGCGATGTACGCCATTCTGATGAAGACACCTTAGAGCAAAAAGCTCGCGAGTAATTCAGGTTGAATCTGAATCGCCGCTGACTAGCTTAGCCTCTTTGCGAAGTCAATGTCATTTTGGGTGAAAAACTGCAGCAAAACTGTGGTTTTTCGCCATTTATGACGTTTTTATTAAGCGGTGAATGCATTAAAATATGCGCCGACTTTTCGTCCACAAAAAAACAAGAGGCAACGCTATGCCAAACGCATTTTTGGCTGTATTCGCGAAATCTCCAATCAAACCGATTGAAGAGCACATCTCCAAGGTTCATGAAGCAAGTCAGCAATTGCTGCCATTCTTCGAAGCCGTATATAAAAAAGACTGGGAAGCTGCGGCACAAGTTAGAAAATCTATCGTTAGCTTAGAAAAAGAAGCTGACGCAATGAAACGTGATATCCGCGTGCATTTGCCACGGGGTTTGTTTTTGCCAGTTGACCGCACAGACATTCTGGAACTGGTGACTCAGCAAGATAAAATTGCTAACAAAACCAAAGATATCACCGGTCGTGTTTTAGGACGTGAGCTGGAAATTCCTGAACCTATTCAACAGGAATTTCATGCTTATTTGCAACGCTGTATCGATGCAGTTGCATTGGCATCGGAAGCCATCAATGAACTGGACGAATTGCTGGAAACTGGTTTCCGCGGTCGTGAAGTCGATCTGGTGGTCAAAATGGTTGAAAAAATTGACGAGATCGAAAACGACACGGACCAAATGCAGATCAGTCTGCGCAAATTTGTCCGTCGTTCAGAAGCAAACCTGAATCCTGTAGATGTGATCTTCCTGTATCGCACCTTGGAATGGGTTGGTGACCTAGCAGACACAGCGCTGCGCGTTGGTTCACGCCTTGAAATCATGTTGGCTCGTTAATTTAACTGAGAAAAAACCATGGAAATTCTGATTCAGCATGGCGCCCTTTTGGTCGCCGTTGCCGCCTTTTTTGGCTTTGTAATGGCTTATGGTGTTGGTGCGAATGACGTTGCCAATGCGATGGGTACATCGGTTGGCTCGAAAGCGTTGACCATTAAGCAAGCGATTTGGATCGCTGCGTTCTTTGAATTCGCCGGCGCCTATTTCGCCGGTGGTGAAGTAACCAACACTATCCGCAGCGGCATCGTTGACTCGGCCGTGTTCGCCCAAGTGCCACATCTGTTGGCCTACGGCATGATCGCCGCACTGCTTGCGGCTGGTACTTGGTTATTGGTTGCGACGTATTACGGCTGGCCTGTGTCCACAACTCACTCAATCGTTGGTGCCATCATTGGTTTCTCAGCTGTTGGTGTGGGCATGGACACAGTGCACTGGGATCAAGTTAGCGGCATCGTCGGCAGTTGGGTTGTTACACCCGTGCTGGCTGGTATTTTTGCCTACTTGATTTTTATGAGCGCTCAACGCCTGATTTTCGATACTGAAAATCCATTGGCTGCCGCCAAAAAATATGTTCCTTTCTACATGGTTTTTGCAGCCTACATCATGGCTTTCGTTACCGTCAGCAAGGGCTTGAAACACGTTGGCTTGCACTTGACCCCAGCGGAAGGCCAAATGCTGTGTGTCGCTATTGCTATCGTAGTTGGTTTAATTGGAAAATTTGCGATTAGTCGCTTGAAAATCGACCCGCAAGCCGATAAACAAATGCACTTCACCAACGTGGAGAAAATCTTCGGTATTTTGATGATTTTTACTGCTTGCTGTATGGCGTTCGCCCACGGCTCAAACGACGTAGCGAACGCGATTGGTCCTTTAGCGGCAGTGGTTGGTATTATCCAGTCAGGCGGTCAAGTGCTGGACAAAGTATCGTTGGCGTGGTGGATCCTGCCATTAGGTGCCGTAGGTATCGTGGTTGGTTTGATGACCTTCGGTGCTCGGGTTATCGAGACTATCGGTTCAAACATCACTCACTTAACACCAAGCCGTGGCTTTGCTGCGGAGATCGCGGCAGCTTCAACTGTGGTGGTTTCTTCTGGCTTAGGCTTGCCAATTTCAACCACACAAACGTTGGTCGGTGCTGTGTTGGGTGTGGGTATGGCTCGCGGTATCGCAGCATTGAACTTAGGTGTGATTCGTAACATCTTTGTTTCATGGGTGATCACATTGCCAATTGGTGCATTGTTGGCGATTGTCTTCTTCTACATTATCAAAGCCATCATGGGCGCTTGAGTGTAGAATTTGCTGAAACAAAGCCGGGTTCGCCCGGCTTTGTTGTTTCTGCTGACAGCCATCAAAGCTCTGGTTACAATCGTGCCATATCGACTTGGAGCTATTTATGAAACGTCTGCCTAGTATCAAGCAACTTCAGTATTTGTTAGCGCTGCACGAGCATCAACACTTTGGCCGGGCAGCGGACGCTTGTTACATTGGTCAATCCACTTTAAGCGCCGCTATCGCGAATCTAGAAGAAACGGTCGATGCACAGTTATTGGAGCGCGATCATAAGACGTTCATCTTTACGCCATTGGGTGAGGATGTCGTCCGTCAGGCTAGATACATCATCGAACAATGCGAAGAGTTAACCGATTTTGCCCGTAACCAGGGCAAGCCGATGACCGGTGCATTTCGTCTGGGTTGTATTCCAACCATTGCGCCTTTTGTGCTTAGCGAAGTGATGGCGATGTGCCGAGTGCGATACCCTGAACTGCAATTGTTATTGCGGGAAGATACGTCGGAGAACTCGCTACGCGCATTGAGTGAAGGCCGCTTAGACATGGTGTTGCTAGCGTTGCCTTACGAAACGGGAACCTTACACACGGAAGTGCTGGCCCAAGATCCATTTAAGTTAGTGTTGCATAAAGACTGGTTAGACAGGGGGTTCCAGCAGGATATGACACAGTGGCCGGATGAAAGCATCTTTTTATTAGAGCGTGAGCATTGCTTAACCGGGCATGCGGTGAAGGCCTGTGAGCTGGAGGATTCACGCAAAGTAAATCCATTTTTTGCCACCAGCTTGCATACCTTAACCCAAATGGTGAATAACAAACTGGGTGTAACCTTTATGCCACAGATGGCGATCAACAGTGGTTTATTGCAAGGCACAGACTTGATCACGCAAAACCCAGTTAACTCGGGTGCTTCACGTGATATTGGGGTCGCTTGGCGGCCAACATCAAGCAAAGCACGAAACTACCGTCAGATGTCAGCACTGATTGCCGAAGTACTCGACGTGAAATGTAAAGATTAAGACGATACCAAATTAAGGCTGTTGGCGATGTTTACTGATATAAAGCCGGTGTTCGGCGAGACGACGATCGGGTAGTAACAACAACGCTAACAGCCCGAGCAAGTTAATCAACGGTAGAATACCGATGCTAGCGAATAACGCGGCGGAGTAGCCTTTTTCTTCCGCTAATTGACTGCAATACCAACTTAAGGCCAGTTGGCTTAGAATCATCAGCACAATTGTCAACCAATGAATATCCATGGTAACCCTCATAGGTGAACGTGACACAGCCGCGTCCAGCAGCATGTGGCGATTATAGTTAACCGTTTCAGAAGTTGCTAATACTCAGCCCATGCCAATGCAAATTTTCGATTGAGACATCAAGACGACGCCGCTACACTGTCGCTCCCTTAAAGTTTGTCAGTAAAGCGGACTTCCCTATGAAAAAATCTGATTTTTGGTTTGATCTCCCAGATCAATTGATTGCGCGTTTTCCTCAACCTCAACGTACAGCCAGCCGATTGTTGCAACTAAACCGGGTTACCGGCGACGTTCAGCACAGCCAATTCCCCGCAATTCTTGATGCGCTTAAGCCAGGCGACCTGCTGGTGTTTAACAACACCCGAGTGATCCCAGCACGCTTGTTTGGTACGAAAGAATCGGGCGGCAAGATTGAGGTGTTGGTTGAACGGATGCTGGATGAACATCGCTTTTTAGCTCATATCCGGGCAAGTAAAGCGCCAAAACCAGCGAACCGTCTGTTACTGGAACAAGACACCTGGGTGACGATGAGAGAGCGTCAAGGCGAATTGTTTGAACTGGAAATGACCACAGATGAAACTGTGCTGTCGATGCTCGAGCGGCTTGGCCATATGCCCTTACCACCATATATCGATCGTCCTGATGAGGCATCGGATCGAGAGCGTTATCAGACGGTTTATAATGCCAAACCCGGTGCGGTGGCTGCGCCAACCGCTGGATTACACTTTGACCAACCGTTGTTAGATGCTTTAAAAGCGAAAGGCATTGACCAAGCGTTTGTGACGCTGCATGTCGGCGCAGGGACCTTCCAACCTGTTCGAGCGGACGATATCAAAGATCACCAAATGCATTCGGAGTACTTGGAAGTTGGTGAGGATGTTGTTGCCGCCATCGCGGCATGCAAAGCCAGAGGTGGCCGTGTGGTTGCGGTAGGGACGACATCGGTGCGTTCGCTTGAGTCTGCAGCTCAGTTTGCCAAGTCCGACGGCAAACCATTACAGCCTTATCAAGGTGATACCCAAATTTTTATCTATCCGGGTTATGAGTTTCTGGTTATTGATGGTCTGATTACCAATTTCCATTTACCAGAATCGACTCTGATAATGTTGGTTTCTGCGTTTAGCCAAAAAGAGTTTGTTATGAACGCTTATCAAGAAGCGGTTGCTGAGCAATATCGCTTCTTCTCGTACGGCGATGCCATGTTGATCCTGTAGGGTTAACACGACATCTCTGATACAATCGGTGCTTTCGCGTTGGACTGTTTTTCCATCGCTCAAAGGTAAAATGATGAAATTTGATTTATTAAAAACCGACGGCAAAGCACGTCGTGGCCGTATGGTGTTTGACCGCGGCATCGTAGAAACTCCTGCATTTATGCCAGTCGGTACCTACGGGACAGTCAAAGGCATGACGCCTGAAGAATTAGAAGCGACAGGTGCCCATATTTGTTTGGGCAATACCTTCCATCTTATGTTGCGTCCAGGTACTGACATTATCCGCAAACACGGTGACTTGCATGATTTCATGCAATGGCAAAAGCCTATTTTGACTGATTCTGGCGGTTTCCAAGTGTTTAGCTTGGGTGAACTTCGCAAAATCAAAGAAGAAGGCGTCACGTTCCGCTCACCACTCAACGGTGAGAAAATCCTGTTAACGCCAGAACGCTCGATGGAAGTGCAACGCGATTTGGGTTCGGACATCGTGATGATTTTTGACGAATGTACGCCGTACCCTGCAACAGAGCAACAAGCTAAAAAGTCGATGGAATTGTCGCTACGCTGGGCCAAGCGAAGCAAAGCCGCTCATGGCGATAATCCGTCAGCATTGTTCGGCATTATTCAAGGCGGCATGTACCCGAACTTACGGGATGTCTCGCTCGCGGGCTTGGAAGAGATCGGCTTTGATGGCTACGCGATTGGTGGCTTATCGGTCGGTGAACCTAAGCATGAGATGATTAAAATTCTCAATCACACCACCGATAAAATGCCGGCACACAAACCGCGCTATCTGATGGGTGTTGGTAAACCTGAAGACTTGGTCGAAGGTGTGCGTCGCGGTATTGATATGTTTGACTGCGTGATGCCGACTCGAAATGCCCGCAACGGTCATTTGTTTGTCGACAACGGGGTTATCAAGATCCGTAATGCCAAATATCGTGAAGATATCGCCCCGCTGGATGAAAATTGTGACTGTTACACTTGTAAAAACTACACGCGTGCATATTTACATCATCTCGACCGTTGCAATGAGATTTTGGGCGCTCGTCTTAATACCATACATAACCTGCGACACTATCAAGTGCTGATGCAGGGTTTACGTGATGCGATTGAGGCAGGACAGCTCGATGCTTTTGTGGCAGAGTTTTATGCCAAACGAGGCAAGCCAGTTCCTGCGCTCGATGAACTGCCGCCTTTGACAACGAATTTAGAATCTAACAATTAAGCAATTAAGGGGACATCCATGAGTTTATTTATTTCCGATGCAATGGCGCAGACAGCTCCGGCGGGTGCACAATCTGGCGGCGGCTGGGAAAGTATCATTATGTGATTGGTGTTCGGCGCCATCTTTTATTTCATGATTTTGCGTCCACAAAGCAAACGCATGAAAGAACACAAAAACTTAATGGAAGCCCTGGCCAAAGGTGATGAGGTATTAACCAACGGCGGTTTAGTTGGTCGTATCACTAAAATCGCGGCAGATAATGATTTTGTGATGATTGCTTTAAATGACAACAACGAAGTCATGGTACAAAAAGCGCTTATCGCAGCAGTACTGCCTAAAGGCACGCTGAAGTCTCTGTCTTAAAAGGAAAACATCGTGTTAAACCAGAACAGCCTATGGCGTTATGTGATGGTTATTGTGGTGATGACGGTGGCGCTGATCTATGCGCTACCGAACATCTACCCAAGTGATCCATCCCTTCAGGTCAGCGCCGCGCGTGGGGCAGAAGTCACCCAAGCCACGGTTGAGAAAATCAATCAGGTACTGAAAGAAAACAATTTAACAGTAAAGAGTGTCGTGCTTGAGAAAGGTCAGGTATTGGCTCGATTTGACAACACCGAAGAGCAACTAAAAGCTCGTGAAGTGATTGACCCTGCGCTGGGTGACAAATTTGTCACCGCCTTAAACTTAGCGCCAGCAACGCCAGCTTGGCTACAAAACATTGGTGCAAACCCTATTAAATTAGGTTTGGATTTACGCGGTGGTGTGCATTTCCTGATGGAAATTGACATGAAAACGGCGATGGACAAAAACGTCAACGACATGGTCCAGCAGTTTAAAACCGACTTGCGTGAAGCCAAACTGCGTTACCGTAGTATTACCGCCCAACTTGATAAACAACAAATCGAGTTAAATTTCCGCACGCCTGAAGAACTTACCGCCGTTGAGGCCTTGTTAACGGCGAAGGAAAATGATTTAACCTACAAAAAGGTTGATGACTTAACCTTGATCGCAACCTTTACCGAAGAACGTGTAAAACAGTTGCGTGAAGATGCCGTATCACAAAACATCACCATTATTCGTAACCGTGTGAACGCCATCGGTGTGGCTGAGCCTTTAGTACAACGCCAAGGCGCCGAGCGCATTGTGGTGCAATTGCCAGGCGTGCAAGACACTGCCCGTGCCAAAGAAATTTTAGGTGCAACCGCAACGCTTGAATTCCGTTTAGTTGATGAAACGGCGGATGTTGGTGCAGCATTAAATGGTCGTGTACCGGCTAACGCCGAACTTTATTATGACCGTAGCGGTAAACCTGTGGTGCTACAAAAACGCATCATGTTAACCGGTAACCATATCATTGGTGCTAACTCAGGCTTTGACGAATATAGCCGGCCCCAAGTGAACATCGAGCTTGATTCCAAAGGTGGTAATAGTTTCTCGTTAGCGACCAAAGATGCAATTGGTAAAGCAATGGCGACGGTTTTTATTGAATACAAACCGTCGGGCAAAAAAGACGCCAATGGCAAAACCATTTTAGAGAAAAAATCTGAAGTTGTTTCTGTGGCAACTATCCAAGCGCGTTTAGGTAAAAGCTTCCGTATCACCGGGCTTGATGCGCCTGGCGAAGCACAAAACTTAGCCGTACTTTTACGTGCCGGTGCGTTAATTGCCCCGATCCAAATTGTTGAAGAACGCACCATCGGTCCAAGCTTAGGGCAAGAAAACATTGACCTTGGTATGAACGCGATCGTTTGGGGTATGTTAGCCGTGTTGATTTTCATGGCGTTCTATTACAAGTGGTTTGGTATGGTTGCCAACTTTGCGCTCGTTTGTAACGTCGTTCTCCTTGTCGGTGTGATGTCGATGATCCCTGGCGCGGCGTTAACCCTGCCGGGTATGGCGGGTATCTTGCTTACCGTCGGTATGGCTGTTGATGCGAACGTACTTATTTTCGAGCGTATTCGTGAAGAGTTGTCGAATGGTCGTTCTGCTGTACAAGCTATCCATGAAGGTTACGACCGAGCCTTTGCCACTATTGCGGACTCAAACCTGACCACCTTGCTGGTTGCGTTGATCCTGTTTGGCGTCGGTACAGGTCCTGTGAAAGGCTTTGCTGTCGTTCTAGCGATCGGTATCGCAACGTCGATTTTTACTGCAGTCACCGTTAGCCGTGTTGTGACCAACCTATTCTGGGGTCAAAAGCGCGGTAATTCGTTACCGATTTAAGGAGCCGATGATGCAACTTTTTACTTATAAGGGCGTTCTCGACTTCATGCGCTACAAATGGATCTGTCTAGCACTTTCAACGGTGTTAGTTCTGGGTTCGTTGGTCAGTATTTTTACCAAGGGTTTAAACTTCGGTCTGGATTTTACCGGTGGTACGGTGATCGAACTGGAGTTTCAAAAACCAATCGAATTAGCCGATGTGCGTGCGCAGTTAGGGCATGCTGGGTTTGAGGATGCACAAGTCCAATTCTTTGGGAATACCAAAGAAGTGATGATCCGTATTGCACCACGCCCTGGCGTGGAGCAAAAACAAATCGGCGAGCAAATCGTGGCTGCTGCTAATAAAGCAACAACTGAACCTGTAACTGTTCGTAAAGTCGATGTTGTTGGTGCAGCTGTTGGTGATGAGCTGAAAGAGAACGGCTTCTTAGCCGTATTTGCGGCCCTGATTGGTATTTTGATCTATGTTGCTGCTCGCTTTGAATGGCGTTTCTCAATTGGTGCTGTCGCGTCGTTGGTACATGACGTGACTATCACAGTTGGCTTATTTTCTGTGACAGGAATGGAGTTCGACTTAAACGTTCTTGCCGCGATTCTAGCGCTGATTGGTTATTCAATTAACGATACCATCGTTGTATATGACCGGATCCGTGAGACCTTTCGTAAACTGCGTGATGCAACAACAGATCATGCTGTCAATGAAGCGATCACCACCACCTTAAGTCGTACTACGATGACGTCATTTACCACGGCATTGACGCTGATTGTATTGTTCTTTATCGGCGGCGCGATGTTGCATGGCTTTGCTGCGGCGTTGTTATTCGGTATCGCCATTGGTACCTATTCGTCAATTTTCGTGGCGTCAGCGCTTGCTGTGGTCATGGGCGCAAGCCGTGAAGATTTGATGCCTACCGTGGTTGAGAAAGAAGGCGCGGATTTACCATAAAGCCTGCTTTTTTCTAGTTGTGAAAGCCAGTCTTAAGACTGGCTTTTTCTTTTCAAACCATGGTAAAACCACCACAACGATGCCAAGGAGCAGAACATGTCAAAGCAACACAATGCAGGTTTTTTAGCGGTCGTGAATGATGCCAAAAGCCGAGTGAAAGAACTTACCATTGCTCAGTATCAACCTAAGCCATTTGGTGTATTGGTGGATGTGCGTGAAGACCACGAATGGGTTAAAGGGCATTTACCCAACGCTGTGCATATTGGCCGTGGCGTGTTAGAACGCGATATTGAAAGCCTGTATCCGGATAAATCCACGACGCTGGTGCTGTATTGTGGCGGTGGCTTTCGCTCGGCTTTAGCCGCCGATATGTTACAAGTCATGGGCTATCATGATGTGTATAGTCTTGATGGTGGCTATCGCGGTTGGACTGAGGCTGGACATGCGATCGTCCAGGACTAGCATGAGAAAGTTAATCATTGTGGGGATCGTGCTGGTTGGGTTTTGGGGGATATCGCACTTACTTAAGCGTTGGTTAGACCTTCAATTCGTCTTGCACTGGCAAGGGACTACTTTTGAAAAGTCGGGACAGTCAGAACAACGTTGTCGATTGTTCGAATTGGGTCTGCGTTCAAGCGATGCCATCAAAGCATTTGATGCCTGTCGAGCCGACTGGTTGTTAAAGGGCTACACCGCTAAACCGGACTCTGAGTATGAGTTTCATATTGTGCTATAGCCCCGTCGCAAGGGAATAAAAAAAGAGCCTTATGGCTCTTTTTTAATATCTAGACTAAGCGGTTGAATGCATCAACGCATCAAAGATTCAGATAAGTGTGGACGCATGCCTTTGAGCATCGTTGCGAGTACTTTCGGGTTGCCAGCAACCACGTTACCGCTCTTAAACTGATTGTTGCCGCCGACAAAGTCAGACACTAAGCCACCAGCTTCGCGCACGATTAATTCGCCTGCAGCGATATCCCATGGCTTTAAACCAATTTCCCAGAAACCATCCAAACGACCGGCAGCCACATAAGCTAGATCCAGCGCCGCAGAACCGGTGCGACGAATATCCGCAGCTGTAGTGAAAAATGTTTTGAAGGTGTCCATATAGGCATCCATGTGATGCTTCTGCTTAAATGGGAAACCTGTGGCTAAAATGGTGCCGGTTAAATCTGTGGCATTCGACACACGGATACGACGACCATTGAGCTGAGCGCCACCGCCACGGCTAGCCGTAAAGACTTCACCACGCAGTGGGTCATACACCACGGCTTGGTCTAACTTACCGTTATGACGCAACGCGATAGAGACTGCGAAGTGGGGGATACCTTTGATGAAGTTGGCGGTACCATCGAGCGGGTCGATGATCCATTGGTATTCACTGTTGGTGCTGCCGTAATCGCCACCTTCTTCGCCGATGATGTCGTGCGTTGGGTAGGATTTTTTCAGAATTTGAACAATGGCTTGTTCAGCTTCTTTATCGACGTTAGTAACGAAATCGTTGGTGCCTTTCTGGTGGGTTTGAACCATATCCAGTTGTTCGCAAGCACGGGCAATAATGTTGCCGGCACTGCGCGCAGCACGCACAGCGATGTTCAGCATCGGATGCATAGTGAATACCTTATTGTATAAAGAACAGTCAAAAGAGCGGCGCGTATTGTAGCGGCTTGGGGTGAAAAGTAAAGGGTTATCTGTCAGTGGACTCTAGAATTGCCAGCATGCCAGTGGCGATCGAATCGGTTGCTGCTTTCGCTACACAGGCGTTTGCTAAGGCAAAAAAGTGTCGTTGTATCAAGCTATTGAACGATTCGACGGTGTAGTGCTGCGCGGTGCACTCTAACTGCCTCTGCTCATTTAAGGTGTAGACGTGGCCAAGGCTATCAATAAACAGATCCTCATGCGGTAGCAGATGGTTGCTGTTGCAAAGTAACGCGGTCAGCGCTTCAGAATCTTCAAGCACGTCAAGTTCATCGTGACCCTGGTATTTCAACGCCACCGGAAAATGCAGACAGTTATGCGGCACAACAAAGCCTCTGTTATGTTTTCCTTTATCAAACCACAGCTGCTTGAAAAGAACAACGGCAGCCGAAGCTGCCGTTGTGTATAGCGGGTAAAGCGCGCAGGTTTTAGTGGCGGAAATGACGCACGCCAGTAAACACCATCGCCATGCCGTGTTCATCGGCCGCCGCGATGACTTCAGCATCACGCATCGAGCCACCAGGCTGGATCACCGCCGTGATACCAGCAGCTGCTGCCGCATCGATGCCGTCGCGGAACGGGAAGAACGCATCAGAAGCCATCACTGAGCCTTTCACTTCCAGGTTTTCATCAGCGGCTTTGATACCGGCGATTTTCGCGCTGTAGACGCGGCTCATTTGGCCGGCACCGACGCCAATCGTCATGCTGTCTTTGGCGTAGACAATGGCGTTGGATTTGACGTATTTCGCCACTTTCCAGCAGAACAACAAATCACGCAGTTCTTGCTCGCTCGGCTGACGTTTTGACACGACTTTTAGGTCGTCCAATGTGACCATTTTTTGATCGCGGTCTTGCACTAACACGCCACCGTTGACACGTTTGATGTCAAAACCGGTGGTTTTGTCGCTCCACTGGCCGCAGACCAGCAAACGCACGTTTGGCTTTTTCGCCACCACTGCTGCCGCTTCGTCGGTCGCTGTTGGCGCGATGATCACTTCAACAAATTGACGGCTAACAATCGCTTCAGCTGTGGTTGCATCCAGTTCGCGGTTGAACGCGATGATGCCACCAAAGGCCGATGTTGGGTCGGTTTGGTAAGCGCGGTTGTACGCCGCCAGAATATCGTCGCCAATTGCAACGCCACATGGATTGGCGTGTTTGACAATCACACAGGCCGGCTCTTGGAATTCCTTCACACACTCCAGTGCCGCATCAGTGTCCGCGATATTGTTGTAGGACAACTCTTTGCCTTGCAGCTGAGTTGCAGTAGCAACAGATGCTTCGCTGATATGGTTTTCGACATAAAACGCCGCCGCTTGATGGCTGTTTTCACCGTAACGTAAATCTTGTTTTTTGGTGAACTGGCTATTGAAGGTGCGTGGGAACTTGCTTGGTGCAGCCTCTGGTGTGTCGTACGCCGGCAACATGGCACCAAAATAGTTTGCGATCATGCCGTCGTATTGCGCTGTGTGCTCGTAGGCGCTGATGGCTAAACTAAAGCGCAGCGCATGGGTGGTTGCACCTTGGTTGGCAGCCATTTCGGCGATGACTTTATCGTAATCAGCAGCGTTGACGACGATTGTCACATCTTTATGGTTTTTCGCAGCAGCGCGCACCATGGTTGGGCCGCCGATGTCGATATTCTCGATGGCATCTTCCAAGGTGCAGCCGGCTTTTGCCACTGTTTGTGCAAATGGATACAGGTTCACCACCACCAAATCAATGGGTTTGATGTTGTGGGTGTCCATCACGCCTTCATCCGTGCCGCGACGACCCAAAATGCCGCCGTGAACTTTTGGATGCAAGGTCTTCACACGGCCATCCATGATTTCTGGGTGACCTGTGTAGTCTGATACTTCAATGACTGGAATACCCGCATCAGCCAGCAGTTTGGCGGTGCCACCTGTGGACAGCAATTCCACGCCTTGGGCGTGCAGTGCTTTGGCAAACTCGACGATGCCTGTTTTGTCAGAAACGCTTAAAAGCGCGCGACGGATAGGTAAGTTTGAGCTCATCTCATGTCTCTTCTGTTAAGTAAAATTCGGTTGCTGACCGCCAAGGTAAGCAGAAGAATAGTTGGAGAACCTTGGCTTGTCGCGCACTGCAATCGTGGTTATTGATCTTGTTGTATTCGATTAACAGCGCATTTAGCTACGGCGCAGCAAACTCGTAGCCATAGAAACAAAAAAGCACCCGAAGGTGCTTTTTGGCGGGACTTCTCCCGCGGGGGCATTAACTCATGCCGTATTGCTTCAGCTTCTTACGCAGCGTGCCGCGGTTGATGCCCATCAGGTTGGCTGCACGGGTTTGGTTACCGCGTGTATACTTCATCACTTCTTCGAGCAATGGACGCTCAAGCTCTGACAGAACCAGCTCGTACAGGTCGTTGACATCTTGACCGTTCAGCTGTTGCAGGTAATTCGCCACCGCTTTTTGTACCGCGTTACTTAAAGGCTGCGGTTTCTCTTGAGTCTGTACATGGGCGTTGGTGATAAATGGCGAAGTCACGTTTTGATTAAACATTGCCTATTCTCTTTCTACGTTAAGTTGCTGCTAGTTGTTCGAAATATCGATTTAAGGCATCCAGTTGGATTGCTCCATCTTCGATGCTGTTAAACTCACTGCGAAACACGCTTTCGTCTGCATGTTCGGCTAAATACCAGCCGACATGTTTACGGGCGACGCGGGGCCCAAGCACTTCACCGTACAGCTGGTGCAGTCCCCGGACGTGTTCCAGCATAATGTCCCGGATTTCCTGCATGTCAGGAGCGGGTAACTCTTCACCTGTGGCCAGATAGTGCACCACTTCCCGGAATATCCAGGGCCGGCCTTGTGCTGCGCGGCCAATCATGACTGCGTCAGCGCCTGTATAATCCAATACAAACCGGGCTTTTTGTGCGCTGGTGATATCACCATTGGCGACAACTGGTATCGACACAGCCTGTTTAATGGCTCGGATCGTGTCGTATTCAGCATCACCTTTGTACATACAAGCTTTGGTGCGACCGTGCACCGCGAGTGCTTGAATGCCGTTATCTTCTGCGATTTTTGCGATCTGGATACCGTTACGGTTCTCCGGATCCCAACCGGTGCGAATTTTTAACGTGACAGGCACTTGTACTGCATTGACGACGGCCTGAACAATCTGTTCGACCAAGTCGGGGTATTGCAGCAGCGCGGAACCTGCGAGTTTTTTATTCACTTTTTTGGCAGGGCATCCCATATTGATGTCGATGATTTGCGCGCCATGCTCGACGTTAAAACGAGCGGCGTCAGCCATCTGTTCAGGATCTGCCCCAGCAATTTGCACCGAACGTAAACCACTTTCATCGGCATGCGACATGCGTTTTAGTGATTTATCGCTCTGCCAGACCATCGGGTTGCTGGACATCATTTCTGATACAGCTAAACCCGCGCCAAACCGGCGACATAGCTCACGAAAAGTGAAATCAGTAACACCAGCCATCGGTGCACATATAACATTGTTCGCGAGTTGATATGGACCGATGCGCACCGCTATCTCTCTGGCCTCTACCTTCAAGGGGCGCCAAGTTTACGGATTTTTCGGCACAATGCAAAGGTTATTATTTAAACAAAAAAATATTTTTTCAGCCCTTCGTGCCTTGACAATCGCTAAACGGCTGAAAAATCGACTTAGTGAAAATAAGAGTGCGGCTTGCAGGGCAGAATGCTGTGAGATAATTGAGGAGGTGCTGAAAAAGTCAACAGTGTTCATCTAAAAAAAAGCAGCTGTTGCCAGCTGCTTGAAGTTCATCTCCCAGGAACATGGATTGATGAATGCGTCCTAAGTGAGTCTTAGGAGATGTTATATTATAACAGTGTATAGGGTTGGCCAAGTCAGGTTCAGACTCTCCATCGTAGAATTTATTGAATTGGTCGTTGGTATCATTTAATCCGCAAGCAACTGCAATTGGCGATGAGACACCGCTGGCATGTTGGCGAATCGACAGAGGGCGGGTTTTTAGGCGAGATTAAGCTGGCAAAGAGGATGTAGGCGTCAATTGCTCACACAGTTGACGCCTTGCGATTTAGTGATGTTTGGTGGCACTCAAACGTACCCATTCGTCTTTAACGGCGACGGGATCGAAATCAAATTCGTGACGGTAGGCGTCAATCACAGTTTGCGCTTGGCTTTCTAAAATACCACTGAGCGCCAGCTTGCCACCCGGCCGAACATAGGCGCTGATGATACTCGCCAATTCAGCCAAGGGACCGGCCAAAATGTTCGCCACCACCACATCAGCTTGCAGGCTGGGCTGATCCTTTGGTAGGTACAATTCGATTTGCCCTGCGACGCCATTACGCTCTGCATTTGCACCACTGGCTTCAATTGCTTGTGGGTCGATATCAATGCCAATCACGCGTTTGCCACCCAGTTTTAAGGCTGCAATGCCCAAAATACCGGAACCACAACCAAAATCGACCACAGTGGCATCACTTAAGTCTTGGCCATCGAGCCATTCCATACAAAGCGCGGTGGTAGGGTGAGTGCCCGTACCAAAGGCAAGTCCAGGGTCGAGCATGACATTCACAGCGCTTGGATCTGGGATATCACGCCAAGATGGACACACCCAAAGGCGTTTACCAAATTGGATGGGGTGGAAGTTGTCCATCCACTCGCGTTCCCAGTCTTTGTCTTCTAATTGCTCGAGTTTGTATTGCACGCCATGTTTGAACAAGCTGACCTGCTCAAGTTGCCGGATCACTTTGTCCATTTTGTGCTCGGCATCAAACAAGCCAACCACCACAGTGTTAGCCCAATAAATCACTTCGCCTGGCATCGGCTCATAAATTGGCGTGTCGTGCGCATCTACGAAGCTGACCGCTTGCGCGCCCCAGCTCATCAGCATATCGCTGACGGTTTCTGCATGTTTTTCGGTGGTGTGCACCCGAAGTTGGATCCATGGCATGGTTTAAACTCTGTAAAGACGCCCGTGCTAGACAGGCGATTTGTATTTAGGGACGTTTTTGCTGCGCAGTTTGGCTTTAATCCGCTGGATTTTGCCAACCACAAACGATGACGTTTCCGACAACAGGGCACTTGCCGACACTTGGCTGTACACGCGGAACTTGTTCTTGTTCGAGCGACGGTCAATATCCAGCTGCGGGTACAGTCGTTGCAGTTGTTCCACGTCGCGTTTTGGCGAAAGTTCAGGGTTCTTCTTGTACAGCTCACCGCCGACTGGGCGTGTATGCACTACCGTCACCGCGTCAATGACCGCGATCGCCGTTTTGTCTGGATTGTTTAGCAGGTTAGGCCACAAATTGTCTAAGCCCCAGCCAGATGGACTTTGGCTAAGTGTCGGGGTTAACTGGGTTAGACACGCTTTGGAGAAAATCGGTGCCATCACTTCGATGAAGTTGACATAACGCAGCACTGATTGCGAATGTGGTTTTAACAACGAAGAATGTGAAAAATACGAGTCTTCGGACAGCGCTGGCTGTGCCAGTTGCAGTTCAAATGCCATAAAAAACTGGAACATGCGGTTGATTTGATGGGCATCGATTAACAAATCGTCGTCCGGCATCCACACCGCATCATACTTTTGCATGATCTCTGGGTTTTCCTGCACGATGCGTGCAAGTACCGGCCATTTGCCACCTTTGACTTGCTCATAGTACTGGGCTTGGTCTTTGTATTTTTCTGGCTCATCACCAAAATAACTGAGGTAGACGTCAAACAACGGCTGTGCGCCTTGCAGCCAGTGCGGGTGCAACGAACGGTCGCCGACGCGACCAATGACTAAAAATCTGTTCATAAAGCCTCTTATAACACCGGAACCACAAACGCAGGCATGTTCGAGCCCTGTGCTTGGTGATTCAAAAACGCGGCAGCGGTTTGTAATGCTTCGTCAATGGTGACGTCCATATCCAAATAACGATAGGTGCCAAGGCGCCCAACAAAAGTGATGTTGGTTTCGTTATTGGCCAGTGCCACATATTGTTCAAGTAGTTCTTTTTCGGCGACCAAGCGCACTGGGTAATACGGTGTGTCGTCAGGGCCCGCTTCGCGGCTGTATTCTTCGTAACAGACGGTTTTGGCGTGTTGCTCCCACGGCGCAAAATGTTTGTGTTCCGACACGCGAGTGTATGGCACTTGTTGTTCGCAATAGTTCAATACCGCACAACCTTGGTAGTCGCCTTCCGCGCGGATCTCTTTGAAGTCCAAAGTGCGGTAGCCCAAACGGCCTAATTTAAAATCGAAGTAACTATCCAATGGCCCAGAGAAAAATACATGGTCAAAATCGGCTTTATCGGCGGCGGTTAACTTAGTGCCTAGACGAACTTCGATATTGGGGTGATCCAACAACTTCTCCACGAGCGGTGTATACCCTTCCACCGGCATGCCTTGATGCGGATGATTGAAATAGTTGTCATCATAGTTAAAACGCACCGGCAGCCGTTTTAGAATGCTCGCCGGCAATTCACTAGGTTCACGACCCCATTGTTTGCGGGTGTAGCCATAGAAAAATGCTTTGTAGAGCTTATCCCCGACAAATTTTTGTGCCTGTTCTTCAAACGATTGCGGGTCGACAATCGACTGATCACCTTGCTCACGAATAAAGGCTTGCGCTTGACTCGGTGACATGGTGGTGCCGAAGAATTGGTTAATCGTGTGCAAGTTAATCGGCAGGGAGAACACCTGGCCGCCACTGACAGCTTTCACGCGGTTCACATAAGGTTTGAACTCAGACAGCGCAGTCACATAGTTCCAGACATGGTGCTTGTCGGTGTGGAAAATATGTGGACCGTATTTGTGTAAGACAATCCCCGTGTCGGCATCGCGTTCAGAAAAACAGTTGCCGGCAACATGTGGACGTGGTTCAAACACCACACATTGATAACCAGCTTTGGCTAGTTCGTTAGCAATAATAGCGCCGGAAAAACCAGCCCCTGCAATTCCAATTCGTTTCATAACGTCACTTTATCAACACGGAAAACAGACATTTTACTCTAAAACGAGTGGATTTCCCCAGTACAAATTTCTCGGCGAGGCGGCATACCGGGCGTTCGCATAAAAAAAGGCGCCATCAGGCGCCTTTTGCATGCTCGAAGTGGTTACTTCATCCCAAGCTTTTTCTCAAGATAATGAATGTTGGTGCCGCCTTTGTTGAAGTTGGCATCGGTCATAATCTCTTTGTGCAGGTCGATGTTGGTTTTGATGCCGCCGACTAGCAACTCACTTAACGCATTACGCATCCGCGCAATGGCGATATCGCGGTTTTCGCCGTAGGTGATCAGCTTGCCGACCATCGAGTCGTAGTTTGGCGGCACAGTGTAATCGGCATAAATATGCGAATCCCAACGTACGCCGTTGCCACCTGGTGGGTGGAAGCGCGTGATAGTGCCTGGCGATGGAATAAAGGTCTTCGGATCTTCAGCGTTGATACGGCATTCCACCGCATGGCCACGGATCACGATATCGCTTTGTTTCAGCCGCAGTTTTTCACCCGCAGCGACGCGTAGCTGTTCCTTGATCAAGTCCACGCCTGTGATCATTTCCGTCACTGGGTGTTCGACCTGAATACGGGTGTTCATCTCGATAAAGAAGAACTCGCCGTTTTCATACAGGAACTCAAAGGTACCCGCACCGCGATAATTCAAATCGATACAGGCTTGTACGCAACGAGCACCGATAAAATCACGTTGTTCTTGGGTAATGCCTGGTGCTGGCGCTTCTTCCACCACTTTTTGGTGACGACGTTGCATTGAACAGTCGCGTTCACCTAAGTGAATGGCATTACCTTGGCCATCCGCCAGTACTTGGATTTCGATATGACGTGGGTTTTCTAGGAATTTTTCCATGTACACCATGTCATTACCAAAGGCGGCTTTCGCTTCGGCTTTGGTCATCTCAATAAAGCTCACCAACTCGTCTTCACCACGCACCACACGCATACCACGGCCACCGCCGCCGCCGGCAGCTTTGACAATGATCGGGTAGCCGATGCGTTTGGCAATGGCGATGTTGGTGGCTGCGTCGTCACCGACCGCGCCATCAGAACCTGGCACACAAGGTACACCGGCTTTTTTCATCGCTTCGATGGCCGATACTTTGTCGCCCATCAAGCTAATCGACTCAGGACGTGGGCCGATGAAAATCAGCCCTGATTCTTCGACTTGTTGCGCGAAGTCCGCTCGTTCAGCCAAAAAACCATAGCCAGGGTGAATGGCTTGCGCATTGGTCACTTCCGCCGCGGCAATCAGCGCAGGAATGTTCAAGTAACTTTGTGGTGACGGGGCAGGGCCGATACAAATAGTTTCATCGGCCAGCAACACGTGTTTTAAATTACGGTCGACAGTGGAATGCACCGCCACCGTTTTGATACCGAGCTCTTTGCATGCGCGCAAAATACGCAATGCAATTTCGCCACGGTTGGCAATCAGCACTTTTTCTAACATGGTGCCGCCTTTAATTATTCAATGACAAACATTGGCTGGTCGAATTCAACCGGTTCGCCATTCTCAACCAGAATAGCGGTGATAGTACCAGCCTTATCAGACTGGATTTGGTTCATCATTTTCATCGCTTCAACGATACACAAGGTATCGCCGACTTTCACGCTTTGGCCAACTTCGGCGAAGTTTTTCGATGTTGGTGACGCCGCGCGATAGAAAGTACCTACCATCGGTGATTTTACGCGATGGCCGGTAGCGACTGGTGCGGCGGGAGCGGCGGCTGCAGGAGCTGCTGCTGGTGCAGCGGCTGGCGCAGGAGCTGCAACAGAATGAGTGTATTGGACAGGAGCAAACGACTGCATTGGGCCGCTGCGGCTGATACGAACAGATTCTTCGCCTTCGGTGATTTCAAGCTCGTTAATGCCTGATTCTTCCAGCAGTTCGATCAGTTTTTTAATTTTTCTAATATCCATAACTTTGTTGCCTAACTCAGTTGATTTTCGTGGTGGTTAAGGTGGACACCGCGGCTTCTAGCGCAAACCGATAACCGCTGGCGCCAAGGCCACAAATAACGCCCTTGGCGATGTCCGACAAATAGGAATGTCGACGAAACGCTTCCCGTGCATGCACGTTGGATAAATGCACCTCGATAAACGGTATTGCAACTGCAAGCAGTGCATCGCGAATGGCAACGCTGGTGTGGGTGTAAGCACCTGGATTGATGATAATAAAATCCTGCTTGCCCAAACTCTGCTGAATAGCTGTTACTAATTCATGCTCGGCATTGCTTTGTAAGTGACTTAACGTCACGTTCAAAGTGCTGGCATGCGCCGTTAAATCGCGGACGATGTCGTCTAATGTTTGCGCCCCATAGATGTGAGGTTCACGTTGCCCTAACATATTCAAGTTGGGGCCATTAAGCAGCAAAATCCGTAATTGTGTGGTCATTTGTTGTCTGTTCCGTCGAACTGTTCTGAGTTGTCTTTATGCTGCCAGAGCGAGCGCCAAAAAGCACTTCTTTTACCCTCGGCTGCGATAGAAACTCAGAATTTGCCGCTTATTATAGAGAAATCGCTGCAAATGGCAGCAAAATACTGGTCTTATCAGCCGTTGGGAACTTTTTGCTACGCAATGTGTCCGCTAGCTCTGGCACTGGTCGGAGCGGCTGCAAAGGCATGCGCGGCAAGGCTTTGCTTGTGCTTGGCTAAATTATGGCCACTTAAAACGTACAAAAAAGCCGCGTGGAATGACGCGGCTTTTTGTTCATCGTTCAGCGAAATTTGCCGAATTTTCGTTAGTTACTTTGCTGAATTTGCTGTAAATGGGTGACAAATTCCTCTGGTGGCATAAAACCAGTGATGCGAGATTGGGTTAATTCGTCGCTGTTCGGTGCAAAAAACAAAATAGTCGGTAAACCCAGTACTTGGAATTTCTCCAGCAGCTCTTGGTCTTTTTCGGTCGCGGCAGTGACGTCAATTTGCAGCAAACGGAACTTCGCCATTTCTGTTTTGGCTTGGGCATCTGCAAACGTAATGTGCTCAAACTCCTTACATGCGACACACCACTCGGCAAACAGATCTAGCATTACAAACTGATTGGCTGCTTTAGCATTTGCCAATTCTTGCTCGAGTTCTGCTAAAGACGTGATCCGTGTAAATGATGTGGATGCTTGAGGCGATGGAGCAGCCGCAGCCACAGCGGCAGGGCGCCAAAACTGGTTGTTCACTTGTACCGTCACGATTAACACCACAGTGGCCAGTACCCAACTCAGTGTTTTGGCTTTAGCATTTTGGAGCAGGGTTTGCCCTGTGTGATATAAGAATGCAGCGAAAGACAACGCTAACACGCTACTTAAGATCACTAACAATTCGCTGGAGATCACGCGCGATAGCAGCATCAGCGGCACACTTAACAATAAGAAACCAAACGTATGTTTGATCATATCCATCCAAGCGCCAGGGCGGGGTAACCATTTACCACCTGAACTGCCTAGGATCAGCATCGGTAACCCCATGCCTAGGCTAAGGATATAAAGCACTAGCATGCCATACAGCAGATCGCCGCTTTGTGCGATGTATAACAGCACTGCGGTCAGCGGTGCTGTCGTGCAAGGTGATGCCACCAGCCCCGATAGCATGCCCATGACCAACGCTCCTTTGATGGTACCGCCTTGTTGCGCATTGCTGACGTTAGAAACTTTTTCGCTCCAGCGAGAAGGTAATTGCAAGGTGATCACACCAAACATCGACAGGGCTAGTAGCACAAGCAAGCCGCTAATGCCCCAAAGTACCGCAGGGTGTTGAAAATAGGTTTGAAATTTAACGCCCATGCTAGCGACAACTAAACCTAATAACGAGTAGGTAATGGCCATCCCCTGAACGTAGGACATCGATAGGCTAAACGCGCGTTTTGTGGATAACTGCTGACCTTGACCAGTAATGATGCTGGTTAAGATGGGGTACATTGGAAATACACAGGGAGTAAACGCGAGACCAACGCCCAACACAAAAAACACCAATAAAATAGCCAATCCTTGCTGTTGCTGGAGTTTGTCCAAAAGCTGTTGTTGCAGGGATACGGGGGCTGCTGAGCTATTTGCTTCTGCATTGTTTGGCGTTGAGGGCGACGCTTTTGAAGCCGTTAATTCCTTTGAGATCTCTGCCACAGGAGCTGCTTTGAGCTGGCTTAAGGGAACTTCTTTGGTCACCGGTGGGTAACATAACCCAGCTTCTGCACAGCCCTGATAACGCACCTTAAGCACCGCATCTTGGTCAATATCACTGACCGGAACCGTTAAGGTTAACGACTGTCGATACACTTCCATCTTGCCGAAATAGTCGTCCTCGTGCATCTCGCCGTTTGGATAGCTTGGGTGAGAGAAGCTTAAGGCGACGCCGGCGATCTTTAATCGCTCACGATACAAGTAGTAGCCATCGGCGATGCGCCATTGCAGAGTCACAGTGGATTGCTGTTGGCTAAAGTCGAATTGAAATGCTTGGTCGACGTTTAAAAAAGCAGAATCCTGCTGCAGCGATGCCAATACTGAACCGGCATTATTGCCCGCAAGCGGTGAGGCTTGAGTTGGCTCGGCGCTTTGCGCCATGGTCAATGATGAAAAAACAAAAGCGGCAGCAACCGCTAACCAACGGCTTATTTTAGTGTTCAACGACACACTCCTTCTTAACCCATTTTGCATACGCATCGAGCGCATCGGTTATGGGGATAGCAATTATTTCAGGCACTTGATACGGGTGCTGTGCACAAATAGCTTCGGATACGGACGCAAAATTTTCGGCCGATGTTTTGATATGCAACGGGATCTCAGTGCTTTGCTCGATCTGGTCTTGCCAACGGTAGGTGGAAACAACCGGCGGGAGTTGATTCACGCACGCCACCAATTTGCGTTGCAACAACTGTGTCGTGATTGTCTCAGCCACTTGAAGGTCTGGGACATTACAAATCACCAGTAAAAGTTCTGACGTCACCATATCCTTCATCCGCAGAAAATCCGTATCTTAGCCGATATTGACCGGCCTTTCGGCGATTCTGTTTCACTTCACTGAAGAAAGACTTAAGAAATTTTCGAAATTTTTGTTCGAAAAGCCCTTGGAATTTTTATGCCCTTACCCCACATAGGGGATACGAAACGATTTAACCCTCGGTTAAAACAACAAAAGTGTTTAGGAGCTAATACACATGAATATCCGTCCATTACACGATCGCGTCATCATCAAGCGTCTGGAAGCAGAAAGCAAATCAGCTGGTGGTATTGTGCTGACAGGTGCTTCAGCAGAGAAGTCTACCCGTGGTGAAGTCGTTGCCGTTGGCAATGGCCGTATTCTGGAAAACGGCACTGTTCGTCCTCTGGAAGTTAAAGTCGGCGACAAAGTGATTTTCGGCGCTTATGTAGAGCGCACAGAGAAAATCGACGGTCAAGAATACGTCATCACCAAAGAAGACAATATTCTGGGCGTTATCACTGAATAATTTCCTATCCCTGCATTAACACGAATTTTTGAGGATTAAAGAACATGGCAGCAAAAGACGTACGTTTTGGCGATGAAGCCCGTAATAAGATGTTAAAAGGCGTGAACATTCTGGCAAATGCCGTTCGCGTCACTTTAGGCCCGAAAGGCCGTAACGTGATTTTAGACAAATCATTTGGCGCGCCACTGATCACCAAAGACGGTGTATCGGTCGCGAAAGAAATCGAGCTGGAAGACAAGTTCGAGAACATGGGCGCGCAAATGGTGAAAGAAGTTGCTTCTAAAGCCAATGACGAAGCTGGTGACGGTACTACCACTGCAACCGTATTAGCCCAAGCTATTATCAACGAAGGCGTGAAAGCTGTTGCTGCGGGCATGAACCCAATGGATTTAAAACGCGGTATCGACAAAGCAGTCGCCGCGGCAGTGACCGAGTTAAAAGCCTTGTCAGTGCCATGTGCAGACAGCAAAGCTGTTGCTCAAGTGGGTACAATTTCTGCCAACTCGGATGACGAAATCGGCCAAATCATCGCTGACGCGATGGATAAAGTCGGTAAAGAAGGCGTCATCACCGTTGAAGAAGGCCAAGGCTTAGCTAACGAATTAGCCGTTGTGGAAGGGATGCAATTTGACCGCGGTTACTTGTCTCCATACTTCATCAACAACCCAGAAGCGGGCCAAGTTGAACTGGACAACCCGTTCATCCTGACTGTCGACAAGAAAATTTCCAACATCCGCGAAATGCTGCCAGTACTGGAAGGCGTTGCAAAATCAGGTAAACCACTGCTGATCATCGCTGAAGATTTAGAAGGCGAAGCCTTAGCAACGCTGGTTGTTAACAACATGCGCGGCATCGTCAAAGTATCTGCAGTGAAAGCTCCAGGTTTCGGTGACCGCCGTAAAGCCATGCTACAAGACATCGCGGTATTAACAGGCGGCGTGGTGATCTCTGAAGAGATCGGCATGGAGCTGGAAAAAGCCACACTGGAAGATTTAGGTACAGCGAAACGCGTCGTCATCACTAAAGACAACACCACGATTATCGATGGTGCTGGAAGCCAAGAAGCGATCGATGGTCGCGTCAAGCAAATCCGTCAACAAGTGGAAGACGCAACCTCTGATTACGACAAAGAAAAACTGCAAGAACGTCTGGCTAAATTGGCTGGCGGTGTTGCCGTGATCAAAGTGGGTGCGGCCACTGAAATCGAAATGAAAGAGAAGAAACACCGCGTTGAAGATGCGCTGCACGCGACTCGCGCTGCTGTTGAAGAGGGCGTAGTACCTGGCGGTGGTGTTGCATTGGTTCGGGTGGCTGGCAAGCTGACTGGCTTGACAGGCGCTAACGAAGACCAAAACCATGGTATCAAAATTGCGCTGCGTGCGATGGAAGCGCCACTGCGTCAAATCGTTGATAACGCCGGTGAAGAGCCATCAGTGGTTGTAAACTCAATCAAACAAGGCGAAGGTAACTACGGTTACAACGCGGCAACTGGTGTTTACGGCAACATGTTGGAGATGGGTATTCTGGATCCAACCAAAGTTACACGTTCAGCGCTGCAATTTGCCGCGTCAGTGGGTTCGTTGATGATCACCACCGAAGCGATGGTGACAGAACTGCCGAAGAAAGATGCTCCAGCAGCACCAGATATGGGCGGCATGGGTGGCATGGGCGGCATGATGTAATCCACCCGCACTTTGCGATGAAACGGCTGCAACTGCAGCCGTTTTTTTATCAACATTGCCAAGTTTTTTCAAGATTCGTCGTTGCAATTGCAACAAACAGGGCAGTTTTGTATCGATACTTTGAATAGGCGAAAAAAAACCTACAGCATGCTGTAGGTTTTTTGTTTAAGCGATACATCGTATCGCTGCAGCCTTTGTATTATTTACGACGCTGACGACGGAACATCGCCAGAGGTAATAACAGCAAGCCTAATAAGCCTGAACTACCACCCGATTTCTCTGGTAAGTCGTTTACTGCCACAGTGACTTCTTTGGACGTGCTTTCTTTGCCATCGGACAACGTGACTTTTAACACTACGTTTTCAGTTGGAGTATGCAGACCAATCACAGTTGGAGTGACAGCAACGGATGCCGCAGTGGTTTTATCAAAGGTCACACGAGGACCACTCACTTGCGTCCAGCTGTACGACAACTTATCACCAGTATCCGCGTCTGAACCAACGGCAGTGGCGGTGAAAGTATCACCTTCAGTCACTGAGGCGGCACTTGACGTGGCTGATGACAGCACTGGCGCACGGTTCTCAACCTTGACGGCTACCGTGGACTTCACAGTGGCTTTACCGTCCGAGACTTGCACTTCAAACATCAGATCATCCGCAACCTTGGCAGGCGTTGGTAATGTAATCGATGCGACTGCTTTATCTTTGTTGGCAATCGTCGCTGCAGTACCACTTAACTGGGTCCAGTTGTAGGTCAGTGTCTGATTGGTATCACGGTCAGTGGCGTTCGCTGTCAGGGTTAAGACTTGTTTCTCAACACCTTTGGCTGCGCTTGTGCTCACGCTAGTGAACTTCGGAGTACGGTTATCACAGCTCACCGCATCACCGGCAACAACGTCTGAATAGACGGACGAGGTGATGTTGTTGAACTTGATATTATCGACAAACCAGCCGGCATCGGCAGTGTTTGAATCCGATACTACGCGGAAACGGAAGCGGACTTGGTTACCGTTTAATGCAGTGCCAAAGTTGATAGATTCGTTATGACCAAACGTGGCATCGGCATTGCCGGTAAATGTCTTACGGCCAGGCAGTAATTCTGCCAATGTGCCGTTGTAACCGCCATTGCTAAAGGCCGCATAAACTGGTGCGCTGGTTGTACCACCTTTTTGCACTTTGGTGACATCCATCCAATCGCCGCCGTTCACGCTGATCTCAATCACACCGCCATCATAACCCGCTTCCAATTGGAAGTAATGCCAGAAACTTAGAGTGAAATCACCAGCATAACCGACGTTGAATGGCTTCGTTTCGTACACCACATCGGAGGTAAAGCCGTTGTTTTGGATCAACATGTACTGTTGACCGACGTCATGACCGCGACTGCGGAAGAATGCCGCGTTGGTGCTATCCATCACACGGGTATCTTTGGCCAGATCACCACCGACTAAGATGCGCTCTTTGAAGTTATTCAAGCTGGCAAAGTTTTCGGTTTTATCAATCGACTGCATATTCGACGGTGCTTGGTCAACGAATGCTAAGTTGACGCGTTGCTGCACGTTGTATTCGCTAGTTACAATCGCCGGGTCAATGTCTGGGAAGGACAACTTCAGCTCTAAGACGTCGCCAGGTAGTGCGCCTTCCAGTTTGAACTTCACAGGTGCCGTGTTGCCAGAAGACATCACACCAATTTCTGGCAGTTGTACAACGCCACCGTTTTCGAAGGTGACTTTATGGCCACTGACCACTTCAACTTTGCCTTTTAAGCCTTTGAGCACGTTTGAACCGCGGTTCGTCAGCTTAAATTGCACTGTACCAGTCTCGCCATTGTCCAGCATGTCATTGGCAGTACAGAAGCCTTCAGTCGCATCGTCATAGTTGTTATTGACGCTGTGAGCTGTGACATCAAAGGTGCTCAATTCAGTTTTAAATGACTCAACCACACCGGTATGTTTTGGATCGTCACGGTGAGGAGATACCGCACCTAAGCCCATACCACGGTCAGCGAAGGCTTTTAACAGCTGTTTATAATCTTCTGGATCTTTGGCATAGGCCGCCGCAAGCACCGCATCACGTGCTTCGGTGTAGGTTGGACCAACCGGCGTCATCTTATAACCATTAACCAAGTAAGACATCATGCGATCTTTGGCTTTGTTATAGTCTTTATGGTAGTTCACCAAGTTGGTGAAGCCATGCCATAACACTTCAGCCCAAATCTCGCCTGCCGAGTGAACTTCCGCTTCACCGCTTTGACCGGCGACGCTAAATGGATTTGCGCCTAATCCGATGTGCTTGAAGGTGCGTGGGTTTAAAGTCAATGACGTGGCATATGGGTATGCACGAATACCTTCGTAGAATGAAGCGACGTAACTGACCGCCGCATATGGACGTTGCAGCTTGTCGTTGCCTTCTAACTTCAGGTCATCGGCGTCTGACACGGTTAACAGCGCGTGGAAGTCACCCCAGCCTTCACCCATGGAGCGGCCTTGGTTGTTATAAAGACCATTACCGTTACCGACTAAACGGTTGGAAATATAATGGCCCCATTCGTGAGCCACGATGGCGTTATCCCACGAGCTGTCTTTATACGGCTTGTTGTTGAACATGTTGATGTTGACCGTTTTACCTGCGGTCAACGCGGCTTTAATGGCATTACCTTCCGCTTGCGAAATACCGACAGCAGGGATAGTGACGGTTGCATCTGTGCCGCCCATACCCGGTAAACCTGCTGCAGAGTTGTTCACAATAATGACGCCTTTCGCACCGGCATCTTGGGCATTTTTCGCTTTAATTGTGAAGGTACAAGTACCGCGGTCAATCACGGCGATTTTGCCAGCGATATTGGCAGGTGTGGCGGCTGCGGTACAACCATCACCCAGTGGTGCTGCGGTATCCACAAAATTAACCGCTTGAGCAGATAAGCTGAATTGACCCGGACCAAAACTAGCCCCTTGCATTGCTGTAATAGGTAACGCGGTGCCATCTGTCGCCGTTGCGGTGATCCCCAAGTCTTTACCAAAGGTCGCATCTTTACTTGCCCACAGATACATTTGCATCCGTGGTGAGCCACCGTCTGCAGGGGTAGACATGTTGGCGTTATCAAAACCTGAGTTATCTTGCACTTCAGCACGCAGGATGTCGCCTTCTACACCACCACGTTCGAAGTTTTTCGCTTGGGCGTTACCGGCTTTTTCATCAAAACCATAGTCATAGAACCAATCATGCAAGTAGTTGTTCATGTAGAACAAGTTTACAATCGATGCCTTACGGTTGTTCATCGACATTTCTGGTTCAGCAGTGTTGTACTTGTAATCAAAGGTTTGTGCTGAGGTTACATCAGCCGCGTAGTCACCCGCGGTGAAACCATCTGGAGCAATCGCATCCACGTATGCAAAGACGTTATTACCTTTGGTTTGTGTGGCATCGTCGGCTAACCACGGGTCTTGTTTGCTAATAGGGCCGTGTTTTAAAGCAACTAGAGGTGCATCTAGGTATTTAGTGGCATCGACTTGATCTGCGCTTGTCGCAGGGATCACGTTACCGTGTGGACCGTCCCAAGGTACGCCTTTATCCGACGCATAAATCCGATAATTAAAAGCAGATGCGTGAGCTTTTAAGTTGTTTTTAAACAGAACTTCACCAGTTTCTGCGGCGATGACATAACTGAAATAGTCAGAGTCTGTCGCATCGTCGTTGCTGGTTTCTAATTCGACATAGTGCGCAGCTAACAGCTTGCCTTTTTTCTCAAAATAAACGGGTTTTGCGCGTGGCTCGCCAAGTACTTTGACTTCGCCATTGGCTTGGGCGCTAAAGCGTGTGTACTTTTCATCGGTAGAGCTTTCATTGACGATTAATTGATCGCCATTGCCGCCTGCTGCAGTGAATGCATGTTGAATGGCTTCACTGGCTTGACCAAAATCTGCGGCGAACAAGGTTTTTGATGTGGCTTGAGGTGCGCTAGCGATAGAGCCTGAGCCTGCAACCAAATTGAATTCGGCATCCATCAGGATGTTGTATTCTTTATTAAATACTTCAATCCCTTGCAATTCTTGACGGAATTTGGCGATTTTCACGCCATCACGATCGGTAAATGAGCTCACCATAACAGGCTTCATGCCCGCAGATTCGCCCTTACTAACAGCACCGGTTAATGCATCTAAATAAAAGCTGGCGGCGTACTCAAGTTGAGCGCCTTCCGCGACTGCATTGATGTTGGGTTGCGCCAAGCCAACTGGAGCCCACGCAAATGTTGTGGTGCCTTTGTCAGCATCCACTTGGTTTTTCATGCCTGATACGGTGGCTTGTGATTCGTTAAATTGTATCGACTTGGCATTGGTTGAAACGAAGTCTTGATTGTCTGCGGCGTACGCGGCAGGCAGAGTCAGGGATACCCCAATTAGCACCGCTAATGGAGAAAGTTTAAAATTACGCATTCATGTTCCTTATATTTTTTTTTAGCCATTTTAAAATTCGGCATTACGATATATACAATCATTACAAAAAATAAACAACATAAAAATACTGAGGTATTACCTGATTTGGGGATGCTTTTTAAAGTTACGTAAAGCAAGTTCAGCATTGTTAGGTTTGCTTAATATTGATTTACAGCTGTGGACATTTTCGGACATTTCGACACTGTATCTTTCAACAAATCGCATTATCATGCATGCTAGTTAGATCAAGGTGTGAGGACTGTCATGATGAAAAAAATTCTGCTCGGTTTGTTCGTTGTCGCATCGTTTCAACTCTGTGCACAATCCAATGAATCGCCTATCAAAGTTGAGTGGTTGCAGCCTGAGAAGTACAGTGATATCCGTCCAGCAAATGAACCAAAAGGTTCGTATCGTCGACATGTATTGGCTAGTTTTGACAAGTTTTGGCAAAAAATGTCAGCGCGGTTACCACAAGGCTATACTGTCAAGTTAACAATGAAAGACGTAGATTTAGCTGGTGATGTAAATCCTTTGTATCGCTTAGATAACCGTGAAATTCGGGTGATCAAAGAGATTTATTTCCCTCGAATTACGCTGGACTATCAAGTGCTGGATGGCAATAACCAGGTTGTGTTAGAAGGGAAGGATGTCAAAATTAAAGACATGAATTTTATGAACACAACGGGGCTGCGTTACAGTTCACAAGAATTTGGTCACGAAAAGGCGATGTTAGATAAATGGTTTACTGCCACAGTGTTGGCTAAAACAGGCTCTGTCCAAGACCCATCCCAATGATTGTTACAAGAAGCTGGCTATTTTTTCATAAATAGCCAGCGCTTCCTCACGAGTTAATTGGCCTTTAGCCGCCGCTTTTCCAATCGATGATGAAACCTTGACTGACTCTTGAGCCTGCTCGGTACTGCCATTTGTGGTGGAATTGGTGGCAGTGCTAAGTTTTAAATCTTGCCGTTGATTGGCCAATGACTGATTGACGGTGTTTTGCAATAAGGATTTGGCTTGGTCTTGTGAGCTCGCTGGCGCGGCATTGCTGTTATACGATTGCAACAATTGCCGATTGTATTGGGTCAACGATGCCGTATTGATGTTTGCCATACTCGCCAGCCTCGGTCCTTAAAAACACGTCGTCATTTTACAGTGTAGCCAACAACCTTAACGACTTACAGATTTAAAGTCGAGTAAAGTAACATGCAACTGTTGCAATTGGCGGACAATGCGTTCGAGTACTTGAGTATCAAAATGTTGTTGTTGCCGGATCAGTGCAATTTGTTCTGCTGTTTCAGATAGATAAGGCATAAATCGGTTGCTTTTAACACTGAATAAACCTTCATTGAAGATTGTTTGATACTTGCCATGACCTTGTGCTTGGATTTCATCTAGCACGGCGTCCGCATCTACGGCTTTGCGATATAGATCTTTTAAGTTTTGATCTAATTTGTTTAATAATTCGTCCATTTGGGCTCCTCGTTCTTGCTGGGTATTATGCCACAGTCCTCTGGAATTTCGTCGCACAAGCGTTTTCAATTTTGGAGAATTGTTATATCATATCAAGTCTTCAAACATCGAGGCTGTTATGCTTGATCGCATTCGCAATACATTAGACAAAGTGGGTATCGCAATTACATCATTGTGTGCAATCCATTGCATCATGCTGCCTGTTTTGCTGCCTTTGTTACCATTGATGGGCTTAACTGTGGCTCATAACCATGCTTTCGAACGCATTATCTTACTTGTGACTATGGTGCTTGGTTTTATCACCTTGTTTGCTGGTTTTCATCGTTACCACCGCAAGTTATACCCGTTCTATTCCTTATTCATCGGTGGCTTTATCTACTGGCAAAAAGATTTGTTTGGCCCAGCCTACGAGCACTACATTTTAATTGTTGGTGCATCCTTTGTGGTGTTGGCGCATTTGCTGAATCTTCGTCTTTGTAATCATTGCCATAGCTGTGAAAGCCACTAATAATAGCCCTAGAAAAAAGCCCGCAACATTGCGGGCTTTTTTGTGTCTCGCATGACAGCTAAGTGTGTTTTAGCCAGTGTTGAACCTCAGCAGGGTGATTGCAAAAGAGACCATCGACGCCCATCGCCGCGAGTTCAACAGCATCTTTCTGATAATTCACGGTATAGACATACACTTTCAGTCCCCGCGCATGCGCATCATCGACAAGGAATTGATCGATAAAACTACGATCGCAATGCAATGAAATTGCACCAAGCTCTTGAGCTTGTTTAGCTAAATCAATCGGATAGTGAGCAATTAGCACCCCAAAAGACAAGCTAGGATGGTGCTGCTTTAACCAAGCTAATAAGGGATGATGGAAAGATGACACCAAGATGTTTTCTAACGACCAATTAAGCTCTGATACTGCGCGTTCTAACAGTTGAAGCAGTGCAGGGCCGGTATCTGCCCCTTTGAGTTCGATATTTAAGACACAGCGATTCGCGACCAGTTGCAGCACTTGCCACAAGGTGGGCACATGCTCTCCGTTACCGGCATTTAATGCATCAAGTTCAGCTCTGGAGAAATCTTCAAGGGCGCCACGGCCATCGGTGGTGCGATTGACAAAGCGGTCATGGATAACGATCAGTTCATTGTGATGAAGATAGACATCCAATTCGATGCCAATGCCAGGTAGTTCCAACGCTGCGGCAAATGACCGCAGCGTATTTTCAGGATGCAGTGCGCTAACGCCTCGATGAGCAAATAGCAACATAGTGCCAGACCCAGATCGATAGAATTATTCGATTATAGACGCAAATGCTGTGCCCATACGAGTGACTGCGCCTGGGTAATTGGTCGGTAAGAAATCAACCGCGTCTTTGGCAAAGGTCAATACAACGGTTGAACCTAGCTTAAAGCGACCCATTTCGTCGCCCTTTTTCAGATGGACTGAGTTTGGCCCCTCGGCTGGATATTGCCAGCGGAATACTTCTTTACCCGTCGGCGGAGTGACGGTTCCAGCCCACACCGTTTCGATGCTAGCGACAATTGTTGCACCAACTAAAACCAGAGCCATTGGCCCTACCGGAGTATCGAAAATGGTGACGACCCGCTCGTTACGAGCGAAAAGCCCTGGTACATTTTCTGCCGTGAGTGGGTTGACTGAAAATAACTCCCCTGGCACATAAATCATCTCACGTAACACACCATCAATTGGCATGTGGATACGGTGATAATCTTTTGGTGCTAAGTAGATGCAAGCAAATTTACCATTTTGATACGGGGCGGCAGTCGCTTTATCACCACCTAGCAAGGCTTCCGTAGAATAAAAATGACCTTTTGCTTGGATCAGTTGATCGCCTTCAATATCACCCAATTGACTAACGGTTCCGTCGACGGGATGCGCCAACATGGTGTCGTCAGTCACTAAGGGACGGACACCGTCTTTGAGCGGGCGGGTGAAAAATTCATTGAAACTGGCATAGGCTTCAGCATGTTCATGTTGCGCTTCTTTCATGTTAATGCCGTAAGCTTTGATAAACAGCTTAATCAGTGCATGACTGATTAAGCCTAATTTAGCGGCTGCCAGGTAGCCTACCAATCGGGAGATTAAATGCTTTGGCAGGATATACTGCAGTGTAATTTTTAGCTGATCCATAAAGATCACCACCTCATCTTAATAATACAAATCAATAATAACTGGGCTTATCTTCGGCCATACTGACTAGGATCCGATGATAATTTTCCAAGCGTTCTGCACTTACTTCACCAATATCCACGGCATGATGCAAGGCACAGCCTGGGTCGTCGCCATGTTTGCAATCGCGAAATTTGCAACGTCCAAGCCAGGGACGAAACTCTTTAAAACACCATGTCACTTCATCCGCTTCTAAATGCCATAATGCAAATTCGCGAATGCCAGGCGAGTCGATCAGATTGCCACCTTTTGGCAAATGATACAAACGAGCCACCGTTGTAGTGTGTTGACCCAGCCCTGAAACCTCAGATACCTCTTGGGTATACACCGCAATTTCAGGCATGAGTCCGTTGACTAGCGACGATTTTCCAACGCCAGACTGGCCGACAAAGATACTGGTCCCAGCTTGCAAATACTGATGTAACTGCTCCATGCCTTCGCCAGTTTTCGCACTTAACAACAAAAACTCGTAACCAATTTTTCGGTAGATATCGAGTTGTTGTTCGACCTCCGTTCGTTGTTCTGCTGTTAATAAATCAATTTTATTGAGCAGCAGCAGCGGTTTAATTTGCATAGCTTCGGCAGCAACCAAATAGCGATCGATAATGTTTAGCGATAAGCTTGGTAAAACGGCCGAGACGATAATCAACAAATCGATATTGGCAGCGACGGGCTTTAAACCATCGTAAAAATCGGGGCGAGTTAACACAGAACGTCGTTCATGAGCCGCTTCGACAACCCCCTCGATGGCGCCTTGGACTTGTGAGGCTCGACGCCAAACGACTTCGTCACCAGTGACCAATGACGCAACCGTGCGACGAATATTGCAGCGGACAATAGCGCCATGAGCATCTTCGATATCGGCATGCTGACCAAAGCGGCTTATAACCACGCCCGGTTCGGGTTCGCCAAAACTGGCAGAATCAAGCGCAGCATCAACTTTTTCTGCCTTTTTCGCCATACGATCCAACCGTTTTTGCTGATTGGAGGCGATGCGGTCGTTTTGTCGTTGGGTAAGATGTTTCTTTTTAGTCACGCTGGGTTCTTTTTCATCAACTAAGCTGTCACAACATGAGGATGCTGCGGGTCTGGGTTTGTTATAGGCAATAGCCGTTGTATCATACCTGCATTCAGTTCATGACACAAAGAGCAAGGGGCCCAACAATGGCACACAACGATAACAATCTGGTTTGGATCGACTTAGAAATGACAGGCTTAGAGCCAGACACTGACGTGATCTTAGAAATGGCAACGATTGTCACCGACAGTAATCTAAACGTGCTTGCCGAAGGCCCTGTCTTTGCGATTAAGACGCCGGACAGTGTGTTGGACAACATGAGTGCATGGTGTGTGGAGCAACACGGCAAATCAGGCCTGACCCAACGTTGCCGCGAAAGTTCGATCGATTTAGACAGCGCTGTAGCCCAAACGATCGAATTCTTAAGCCACTATGTATCCGCGGGCAAATCGCCAATGTGTGGCAACAGTATCGGGCAAGACCGCCGGTTTTTAGTGAAATATGCCCCAGCACTCGAAGCATTTTTCCACTACCGCAATTTAGACGTTAGCACGGTTAAAGAGCTGGCTAAGCGCTGGAATCCAGAGGTAAGCAAGTTGGTGAAAAAATCATCATCGCATCTAGCGTTAGACGACATTCGCGATTCAATTGCTGAATTAGTCACCTATCGCACGCACTTTTTCCGTTTGCCGGAATAAAAGTCTTGCAATGTCAGTTTGATTTTGTAAAATGCGCCGCGCTTGCTTCATAAAGTGAAGCGGCGCTGCTGAAGATTTTTGCGGGCATAGCTCAGTTGGTAGAGCGCTACCTTGCCAAGGTCGAGGTCACGAGTT
>CAYTIQ010000012.1:7686-72008 GCA_964437935.1 uncultured Rheinheimera sp. | reverse complement strand
CGAAAGCGATTAACGCTGACGGAACACGATGCGACCTTTAGTCAGGTCGTACGGAGTCATTTCTACAGTGACTTTATCGCCAGTCAGAATACGGATATAGTTCTTGCGCATTTTTCCTGAAATATGCGCGGTGACCACGTGACCGTTTTCAAGTTCAACCCGGAACATAGTATTTGGCAAGGTATCTAAAATGGTGCCTTGCATCTCAATCACGTCTTCTTTCGCCATGCAGCGTACGAGCCCCTTTTACAATCGAATTTTAAGTAGAAAAAAACAGCGCAGATTTTGCCGAAACTAACGCGATAAGTAAAGCGACAGCTGCGCTTTTAGCGAAAAGAGTGCCATTCTTGGCCAATTAATCGTTGTTGCGGGCGAAAGCGGGCTTTATAAGCCATCTTTTCGCTGCCTTCGACCCAGTATCCTAGGTACAAATAGGGCAGCTTTTGCTGACGGCATAATTCTACACCAGCCAAAATGGCTAAGGTTCCAAGTGATAATCCCGCATCAGGTTCAAAAAAACTGTACACCGCAGAGTAACCATCCACCAGTTTATCGATGACCATGACGCCGACCAAGGTTGGGCCGATGTATTGCTCTAAGGTATGTACCGTCATCCAACGGCAATGCAACAATGAGCTCAGATGCTCTGGCGCAGGCGGATACATCACGCCATCGGCATGTCGCTGCGTGATATAACGTTCATACAGTGGGTAATAGGCCTGCCAATTCGGTGACTGTTGTAGCTTGAACGTCCAGCCAGATTGTTGAGCGCGTCGATAGGTTTTGCGTTGATTGCTACTTTGAAGAAAGTCTTGATGATGTAGCCGCACCGCAATACAAGCTTGGCACTCTTGACAATAGGGGCGATAGAGCTGGTCGCCTGTGCGACGAAAATTATGATCCGTGAGCAGTCGGTAGGTTTGTTCATCGATCGGCTGCTCAGGCAAAGTAAACAACACGCGCTCTTGGCGATCAGGCAAGTAGTTACAATCGTAAGGGGCTGATAGGCCTAAACGAATTGAATCAGTCACTGTCAAGCTCCAAGCGACGAGGTTGCCAACGGCATGCTTGAACGGGGCTATCTTTCAAGGCGTTCAGCAGCACGACATAATGGTCACGATGCAAAGGGGTTGCCCCCATGCTTAATAAAAATGGATTGGGCATTTGGCAATCGATCCAACCATCTGTAAAGCCTGCAAGATGGTGCTGCAGCAAACACAATGCGATTTTGGCAGTATTGGGGATGGTATTAAACATCGACTCGCCACAAAACAATTCGCCAATTTGCAGGCCGTATAATCCGCCGACGAGCTGCTGGCCTTGCCATACTTCGATGCTATGAGCGAGGCCTTGTTGATGTAACTGCTGATAGGCCTGTTGAATGCAGGGCTGGATCCACGTGCCCGCTTGTTTCGCCCGCGGGTCGGCACAGGCGGCAATCACTCGTGAGAAAGCTAAGTTACAGGAAAACCAAAGCTGATGGCGTCGTATTTCTTTGCGTAGGGTACGATTGAGTTGCAGCGTCTGAGGCGTAAAAATAGCTCGCACAGTAGGACTCCACCAAAGGAGTGGGTCATCGGCGTTAAACCAGGGAAAAATACCGTGACGGTAGGCGGATTCTAGGCGGGATGGGGATAAGTCTCCGCCAAATGCGAGTAAGCCATCGGGCTCACTTAACGCCGATTCGAGTGGCGGAAACCACTGCGGATCGGTGCGTAATTGTGTGAGCCGGATGGTCATCGCCAATTATTTAGCAAGGGCGTCCAGATAACGCTCGGCATCCAATGCCGCCATACAACCAGTACCGGCTGAGGTGATGGCCTGACGATAAATGTGGTCACACACATCCCCGGCAGCAAACACACCGGTTACACTCGTTTGAGTGGCATTACCTTCCAAGCCGCTTTTCACCACCAGATACCCGTTGTTCATCTCCAGCTGGCCTTGGAAGATATCGGTGTTTGGTTTGTGACCGATCGCAATAAACACGCCGTGCACGTTAAATTGTTCGTCGGCTAAGCCTTGTGTTGACGACAGTAACACGCCGGTTACGCCAGCATCATCACCCAACACTTCTTTCAGCTCGCGGTGTGTGTGCAACACGATGTTGCCGCTGGCCACTTTGGCGTGCAAGCGGTCGATTAAAATCTTCTCTGCTTTAAAGCTGTCGCGACGGTGCACTAAGTGAACTTTAGCGGCAATGTTCGACAGGTACAGTGCTTCTTCAACGGCAGTGTTACCACCACCAACGACCACCACTTCTTGGTTACGGTAAAAGAAACCATCGCAGGTTGCGCACGCCGAAACACCACGGCCAGAGAATTTTTGTTCAGACTCCAAGCCTAAGTATTTTGCAGAAGCGCCGGTAGCGATAATCAGGGCGTCACAGCTATATTCACCGACATCGCCGCTTAGACGGAATGGTCGTTGTTGCAACTGCACGGTGTGAATATGGTCGAACACGATGTCAGTATTGAATGTTTCGGCATGTTCACGCATCCGCTCCATTAAACCTGGACCTGTCAGACCATGGGCGTCACCTGGCCAGTTTTCAACTTCAGTAGTGGTGGTTAATTGACCGCCTTGTTGCATGCCTGTTAACAGCACTGGTTTAAGGTTGGCGCGGGCGGCATAGACAGCGGCGGTGTAACCGGCAGGGCCTGAGCCCAGAATGATTAAACGATGATGTTGCACATTTGACATAACGAATGAGTTCCTAAAACACGTCAGTGAAAGTGAGATGGGGCCGATTCTAGAGGATTGCAACAGTAACGCAAAGTATCCTCATAAATTTAATGTCGGGCTGAAAACTGCCAGACTGTGTGCTAACTTAGACAAGTCATTGAATTTATCTAGCTTTTAGCCTTGCCAACACAACGTATCTCGCACTACTACACCTTGTGGCTCATGCTGTTCGCCCTTTGTTGGACGAGTCTTTGCACGCTTGCTGACGAAACCTTTAAACGCATTGGTGTCGACGATGGTTTACCCAATGCAACTATTTACAGCATCACCCAAGACCAAACCGGATTTATTTGGATGACGTCGACCAACAGCGGCTTATTGCGCTACGACGGTTATCAATTTTCTGAATTTGCCGTGTTAACCGAACAAGAACGCAAACAGCAAGGCTCGAAAGACGTAGGTATTTTATTGCTCGACCGGCAACAAAATATCTGGGCGGGGACTTGGGGCTACGGTTTAAGTCGCATTGATGGCAAAACCGGCCAGTTGTCTCGGTATGTGATGGATAAAAATGACCCCAGTTCGTTAGCCGGTATGCAGGTGCAAGCGCTGATGGAAGACGCCAAGGGCAATATCTGGGTTGGCTCGACGGGCGGCATCAATCGCATTAAGCCAGATGGACACATTGAGCGTATCGCCGCAGGCGCTAGCAATGGCGGCCTTGCACACTCACGGGTGTGGAGTTTGGTCGAAAGTTTGGATGGCAGTATCTGGGTTGCTACATCACTTGGATTGCAGCGCTGGCGAGAGGGCGAGGGATTTAGCAAGGTGTTGCAGCTCTTTCCTGACAGAACCGCCCGAGACAATGAGATCCGTTCTTTGTATCGGCTCGGCGATGATGTCTGGGTGGGCACTCGCTTTGGTGTCTGGCGGCTCGACACGCACACGATGGCCTTGCAAGAAGTGCCATTTTTCCAAGGGGGCCGCTCGCCGATTGTTAACACCATAACCTCGGATGCACAAGGGATGTTGCTGGTCGGTACCTACAGCGGCATGTATCGAATTGACCCACAAAGCCGCCAGTATGTGATGTTTCGAAAACATCAAGCGTTGTTACCAACGGTCAATGTGCGCTCCATTTTTCTTGACCGAAGCGGCGTCATTTGGTTGGGCTCTCGCGAAAACGGTTTGTATTACGCCCGCCACAGCAAGTCTGCGTTTTCATCCTTGCAGGCGGTGTTACCGCGGCTAGATCCGGAGCAACTTCGCCAAACGGTGACCGCAGTCACTGCTAACGAGCGTTATATCTGGCTTGGAACCGCCGCGGGTTTACTGGAAATCGACCGCGAGCAAGAAACACTGCGTAAACTCAGCACGGCAGGTCGAGTGAATGCGTTAGTGCAAGGGCAGCAACATGAGGTCTATGTCGCAACCGATGCGGGTCTGTTTCGTTTAACGCCAGGTGGCACCTTAAGCGCGGTTACAGCACCTTTTGCCAGTTTGCCAAATGTCGCCGCCAACATTCGGGATATCAAGGTCGATGCGGATGGCAGTCTCTGGCTTGGGCTTTGGGGCGATGGCATCGTGCACTGGCAGCCGGGGTCAACCACCGCCACCTCGTATATGTCCAAGGAGATGCGGCAAAAAATTGGGGATGCAGTGCAAGCACTTGCCGTTGACGACACCTCGGTTTGGGTCGGCTCGCGTTATTCTGGGGTCTACCAACTGGATAAACGCACAAGCCAGGTTCAGATCGTCGATAGCACACGCGGTTTGGCGTTACCCAGTCAAGACGTGCAATGCATCGAGCCTGGCAATGCGGGACAGCTACTGATCTGCACGGCAACAGGCTTAGTGATATACAACCCAACAACGCAACAGCAAGAATTACTGGATAAACGCGCGGGCTTACCCAGTGAAAATATTTTTGGAGCCTTTGTCGATAAGCACCATGACTTGTGGTTGATGTCTTCCAAGGGGCTGACACTTCGCAAAGACCAAACACAGCGCACCATCACTTTTACTGTGCAAGATGGCATGGTGGCGACTGAATTAGTGTTTAATGCGTTTTACAATGATGGTCGCGGCACTATGTACCTAGGGACTATTGAAGGCTTATCCATTGTTGAACCCAGCTACATTTGGATTAATGAAGTACCGCCTAAAGTGGCCGTGTCGGGCATCCGCATTAATAACCAACGATTGCCGCAGTCGATGATGCAGCAGCCGTCCAGTATCACGCTAAAGCCAACGGATAATGCCGTCGAATTTGAGTTTGCAGCCTTTGATTTCCATGACACCAGCCGTAATCAGTTTATGTATCGGTTAAAAGGCTTTGATGAGGATTGGATCCATCAGCAGGGCAAACACAGCGCGTATTATTCCAATTTACCTGCCGGCGATTACCAATTAGAAGTGTTGGGTAGTAATAACCATGGTTTGTATAACGATGTGCCCTTGACCTTGCAGGTTACGGTATTGCCGCTTTGGTGGCAGCATCGTGGCGTGCAAATTGCGTTGGGTTTGCTGCTGTTATCGGTCGGATTTGTGGTGCATTTATATCGATTGCGTCATATGCAACAAATCAACCGGCTGCTCCAAGAATCAGTGCAACAAAAAGCCAAAGCGCAACTGATCCTTGAAACGAAAGTTGCAGAGCGGACGCGGGCTTTGGAAGAAAGCTCGATGACGTTGAGCCTGCGCACCCGACAATTAGAAAAGAGCTTGGCAGAAGTGGCCAAAGCCAACCGCGAACTCAAGCGTTTGGACCAGCTCAAAGATGAATTTATTTCGACCGTATCGCATGAGTTACGCACGCCATTGACCTCAATTCGCGGTGCTGTAGGCTTAGTGGCGCAGAAGGTGGTGGTGCCAGAAACCAATTCCTACGATGTGTTGCTAAGCACGGCCTTGGAGAACTGTGAGCGTTTAAGCCAATTGATCAATGATTTATTGGATGTACAGAAATTTGAATCAGGCAAATTTAGTTTAAGCGTGAAACCGGTCGAACTCATCGAGTTGTGCCAGCAAGCGATCGCTGGGATGCAAAGTTATTCACTGCGGTATCAAGTGCGTTTAGCCTGTGAATATCCAGAACATACAGAGATCTGGGTTAATGCCGATGCCTTAAGGTTACGTCAAGTCTTTGATAATTTGTTATCCAACGCGGTGAAGTTCTCAAAACCAGCTGGGCTTGTCCGTCTAAGTCTGCAGCTGGTCGGTACCAAGGTGCAGCTCGATGTGATCGACCAAGGTCAAGGGATCCCGAAAGCTTTCCAGGAACGGGTATTTGAAAAATTCTCCCAAGCCGATGCCTCCGACACTCGAGCTAAAGAAGGCACCGGTCTTGGACTGGCGATTTGCAAAAAAATTGTCGAAAGCCATGAAGGAACTATTCGCTTTGTCAGTGTTGAAGGGCAAGGCACCACCTTTTCGATTGAATTGCTGTGTTGTGACAAACCCAGTTGATCTTACGCTCAACGGTTGATGACTTGAGGTCAAAAAAGCAGCAGGGTGTATGTGTGAAATTTATCAAATAAATGTCATAAGATTATCAAAGTAGTGACTTGGTGTAATTCGGCGCATTGCATAGGGTTATGGCGAGCCAGCCAACAGCTGGTGACACCATAACAATAGATATTCACAATGCAACGAGGTTATTGACCATGAAAGTTACGTTTGCTCTCGCAGCACTTGCCTGCGCCGTTAGCTGTGCTGTTCAAGCGGCACCTGCCAAGCAATACATTATTAAATACAAAGCCAATGCGACGATGGCCGTCGCAGGTGTTTCAAAAGCAGCCTACGGTTATTCTGAACAAGGTGCCACGCAAGTGCTGAACAAAGTTCAAGTAGAGGCGCTGAATCATGTGCCGGCGTTTAATTTTTCCGTTGCAAAATTAGATGCTGAGCAATTACGTCGCTTAAAAGCGGACCCTTCAGTCGCCTATGTTGAGGAAGATCCTGTGCGCCAATTGTATGCCGAATCTACTCCCTACGGCATCACGATGGTACAAGCACCCCAGGTGAGTGACGCATACACCAGCAACATTAAAGTATGTATTGTTGATACGGGGTATTCTTTAGGTCACCCAGATTTACCAAATGCCGGCGTGACTGGCTTTGCCTTTAGCGGTCATGGCAACTGGTATAGCGACGGTAATGGCCATGGTACTCATGTCGCGGGCACTATCGCGGCAATTGGCGGCAACAATGTTGGGGTCAAAGGCGTTAACCCGTCGGGTAAGTTGGGCTTGCACATTGTAAAAATTTTCAATGATTCCGGCACCTGGACCACCGCGTCTAACTTGGTGCAAGGTATCCAAAAATGTAAAGACGCAGGTGCCAAAGTGGTCAGCATGAGCTTGGGTGGTAGCGGTTCAAGCACCACAGAGCGTGATGCCTTAAATGCGTTTTATAACGGTGGTATGTTGCTGGTTGCGGCAGCAGGTAACGCAGGGAACAGCAGTTTATCTTACCCAGCATCTTACCCTGCAGTCGTATCGGTCGCCTCTGTCGATAGTTCGAAAAATCGTTCGAGCTTCTCCCAATACAACAGCCAAGTGGAGATCGCAGCGCCAGGCTCATCCGTGCAATCGACCTACAAAAACAACAGCTATGCCACATTGAGTGGTACCTCCATGGCCACCCCGCATGTGTCGGGGGTCGCGGCGCTGATTTGGTCACAAAAATTAAGCTGTTCACCGGCAAAAGTTCGTGCAGCGATGAATGCCACGGCAGAAGACCGCGGTGCCGCTGGTCGTGATACCCAATTTGGTTTTGGCATAGTTCGAGCGCAAAACGCCTTAACGTATCTGCTGAACAACCCGTGTTAATGCCCGAGAGTCTCTCGCTAAACACGTAAGCTTATTGGCTTAAAAAGCGCACACCTCGTGCGCTTTTTTTATTTCGCACTGTAGCCTTGGCCATTGAACCGCTACAATGCCGCCTTCACAGTGGGGAAATTGCATGCCGGTATTGCTAGTGTTGGGGTATGTCTGGCCTGAGCCAAAGTCATCTGCGGCAGGCTGGCGGATGTTGAGCCTGTTGCGGATGTACCGCGAACAAGGCTGGCGAATTGTTTTCGCCTGTGCTGCAGAGTTGTCGGTGCACCGTTTTGATTTGCGAAGTTGGGGCATCGAAGAATGGTCTATCGCGGTGAACGATAGCGAGTTATCCGCCCAGTTTGCGGCACTGGCGCCGGATGCGGTGTTGTTCGACCGCTTTATGATTGAAGAGCAATTTGGCTGGAAAATCGACGAAGCCTGTCCCAATGCCCTAAAAATCTTAGACAGTGAAGATTTGCATTTTTTGCGGGATGCAAGGCAACAGGCATTCAAAGCAGGGCGAGACCTTAAAGACCATGATCTGCACAGCGAATTAGCGCTGCGAGAAATTGCAGCGATTTATCGTTGTGATGTCACTTTAACCATTTCAAGCGCCGAAATGAGCGTGTTACAGCACCATTTTGCCATCGCGCCGTCGTTGTTGTGTTATTGCCCGTTACTGCTAGAAACGCGTCCGACGCAGCACTTGGGCTTTGCACAGCGGCAAGATCTATGTTTTATCGGTAATTTTCGGCATGAACCGAACTGGCAAACGGTGTTGAAATTAAAACAGCTGTGGCCAGAGATTCGTCGTCAACTGCCTGGGGTGTCGTTGCAGATTTGGGGCGCGTACCCACCGCCGAAAGCGACCGCCTTGCAAAATGCTGCACAGGGTTTTTATGTCCGCGGCTGGGCGGATGACGCACACGAGGTGTTGTCCAAGGCGCGATTGTTAGTCGCACCTATTCCATTTGGCGCGGGGCAAAAAGGCAAAGTGCTCGATGCAGCGTTGGTCGGTACACCAGTGGTCACTAGCGCCGTCGGTGCTGAAGGCATTGCTGAACCCGCGACATTTCCCGGCGTGATAGCCGCAACGGATGAGGCCTTTGTTGCTGCTGTCGTACGTTTATATCAAGACCAACGCGCCTGGCAACACGCCAGTGAGTTAAGTGCAGGGCTGATTGGCCAATTTGATTACAGCACGCATCAACCGCGAGTGTTTGCCCAGTTGGAAGCCACGCGACACCAGTTGCCACAGCACCGCTTGCACAACTTTATCGGTGCCATGCTCAAGCATCACCTGCATCGCAGCACCAAGTTTATGGGGCAGTGGATTGAAGCCAAAAACAAAGTGAAAGTATTTGAGGAACAACAGCATGCGTCGACATGAATTGGTACAGCTTTTAAACGATGTGTTGCAAGTAACGCGCATTCGCGATTATTGCCCGAATGGTTTGCAGGTCGAAGGACGAGAGTTTGTAAAGCACGTGGTATGCGGTGTCACGGCGAGTCAAGCGTTGCTGGATCATGCCGTCGCCGTGGGGGCTGATACGGTGATTGTGCACCATGGCTATTTTTGGAAAAATGAAGCCCCTGAAATAACCGGCATGAAAAAGCGTCGGCTGCAGACGCTGTTAACGCATGACATCAATTTATTGGCGTACCATTTGCCGTTAGACGTGCATCTTGAGCTTGGCAATAACGCACAATTAGCCAAGCTCCTTGGTTTTAGCAATGTTCGGCCTTTGCCAAGTGTTGAACCTGTCGGTGTGGTGCAGCTTGCGACCTTGGATCAACCGCTGTCGTTAGCGCAGCTGGCGCAGAGCATCGAACAGGCGCTGCAGCGAACGCCCTTGGTGCATGACGCCGGTATTGGCGACATACAGACCATCGCTTGGTGCACCGGCGGTGGGCAAGGCTATATCGATGCTGCCTTTGCCGCTGGGGCTCAGCTGTTTATCAGTGGTGAAGTTTCAGAACAAACCATTCACAGCGCCAACGAACAAGGCATCCATTTTATTGCGGCAGGGCATCATGCGACGGAGCGTTATGGCATCCAAGCGCTAGCCAGCTATTTGAGTTTGAACACCAAGCTGAAGGTCGAATTTGTCGACCTGTATAACCCTGCTTAATCCGTCTGCAACTGGAACTGTTGTTTAACCAAGGCGGCATATTCGTATTGCGCCAAACGCCAGGTGTCGACGGCAGAAAAGGTCGGGATTAAGTCGCTGAACGTAAAATCGGCAAAATTCGATTGGACTTGATAATGGCTGGGGGCCGGTGTGACAGACTGGCCGTAATGATCAAACCAGCGTTTGGCACGGAGCATATGATTGGCCGAGGTCACCAGCACAACCTGACGGGCGTTGCTATCACGCAGTGCGTTGGACACCACCTCCGCCTCTTGTTGGGTATTGGTGGCGTTGGGATAAAGGCGAAGCTGGCTGTCTGGCACGCCCAGCGCCACTAAAAACTCGCGTTCGACCTCGACATGACGGCGTTTCAGTGATGGGATATCACCGCTCAGGTGAATGATAGCGCTCGGATTTTGTTGCCACAAACGTCGCGCTTCGATGACACGGGTGCGTGAACAGTCGTTGAGTTGATCGCTCAGTGGCAGATGGCTGCCTTGGTAGTGGTAGCAGCCCATCACCACAATATGCTCGGCTTTGACTTGATGCTGTGCGGGATAGGCAAACTCTAATGGCGCTATCGCCAGATTGGCCAAGGGGCCACAGAGCAGCAGGTAGCTGCTGACTAGAGCGCTATACAGATAGCGTTTTTTGATTGGGCGTTGTCGCAGGCTGCTAAGCAAAAGGCCCCAGATGAAATACATGACCAGCAGCGGAATTGACAATAGGTAGCTCACAGGTTCTTCCATGACAAAAGCAAAAAATGATCGCAATTTTGACAGTATTGCCGGCAAATTTCAGCAAAATATCTATGCCACGAGCAAAGGTAAGCTGCGCGAGAAAGTGTTGCAGCGTGATTTAGCTGAATTGCCGCAACTGCGGCAAGCTGCCTGTCAAATTTTAGATGTGGGCGCCGGCCAAGGTCAGCTGGCGTTGTGGCTGGCTGAGCAAGGGCATCAGGTGCATTTAACTGATGTGTCTGCGGAGATGCTGGCGATGGCTCGCAACAGCGCGGCCGAGCGCGGTTTATTGCCACACACCACATTCAGCCACGCCCCGATGCAGCATTTGGTGCAACAGGGCGTGCAGTATCCGATAGTTCTTTGTCATGCCGTGCTGGAATGGATGGCCGATGCCAAGCAAGCGATCGCTGATTTATGGGCGCTGACAGCGCCGGGTGGCATCTTATCCCTGATGTTCTACAACATTGATGCCAAGCGATTTTCCAATATTGTCTATGGCAACTTTAACTATGTGCTGCGCGATCTAACTTACAAAAAGAAAGTGCATTTAAGCCCGCAAAATCCGCTGGATCCACAGCAGGTGCGGGATTGGTGTATCGCGCAAGGCTTTGTTGTTCAAAGTAAAACGGGCGTGCGTTGTTTTCATGACTATTTGCGCGATCGCAGTGAACAAGAAACTGAATTTGAGCAGTTACTTGCCGTAGAGTTGCGGTTCAATCGGCAAGAGCCTTACGCGTCTTTGGGCCGTTACCAGCATTTGATCTTGCATAAACCAGCCTAAAGGTATTGAAGCGCCACCCACGCAGGTGACGCGTCGTTAGTTAAATTCCACCTTGTATAACACGTCGATTGAATTATCCAAGCCGCGGACGGCTTCTAAATACAGTTGTTTGACGATGCGATATCGCACGGTAAATTCACCGAGTTGGTTAAAAATACCGACGCCATATTTGACTTGCAGTTTCGGCGACAAATAACCACTGACCGTCACTTTGCTGCTGTCACCACTGCCGGCGGTATCGAGCATTAAATCACTGACACCAAAGGCTTCGCCTAGTTTGCCGACTAATTTGCCACTGCTGGCAATGCCAAGGCCAATCAACCCCGTGGTCATGGCGCCATCGCCTTGGCTAGTGCCGATATCACGACCTAACAATAAGTAGGCCAGGGCATTGGCTTGGGGTTTACTGGGCTTGGAGAACACTTCAACACTGGGATCGTCCGCAGTACCATTGACGCGAATACCAGCGACCACGTTATCTTCCGTTTTTTCTTTGTTGCGAATGGCTTCAATACTTAACAACGGTTGCTGCGGCAAACCATTAAAGGTTAAGCGGCCTTTGGTTAGTTGTAGATCTTGGCCGTAAGCCCGAAACACGCCGTCATGTAAATTCACCTGACCGTGAATGGTAGGTTGATTGTTTTGTTGTCTGACTCTGAGTTCACCTTGCAGGCGAGTCTTTAAACCAAAGGCGGCGAATTTGACTTTTTCACCAAGCACTAAACGTACGTCTGTGTTGAGTTGCCAGGCAGAGCGTGGTGCCGCAGTTTGGGTTTCTAACAGGATTTCATCGCCCGACACTCGGACAGCGTCTTCGGGTAAATCGTTAAAGGCTAAATTACCTTGTGGCACGATGACACTTCCCGTTACAGAGCCGCCTTTGGGGTTGGCGAGCAATTGTAACGTGGGGCTCAGCGTTAGATCGCCAAAACTGGTCTGAATTTTTAGCTGCTCGGCGACTAAGGTGCTTTGTGCATACCACGCGTCAGGGATCATCCAATTGGCACTGCCTTGGAATTGAATCGGGCCTTCCGCCGTTTGCAGATCCGCGTGCAGAGTGGCTTGTCGACCCAAAAATTGCACACTGATGCTTGATGGATGAAGTTCCAGCGGCGCGGCCGAACCGGTCATGGTCAATTGCGCCATTAACAACGAGCCTCGCACTTCAGGTTGTTCAAGCGGTCCACTTAGTTGCAACTGGCCGTCGAGCGAGCCAGTAAACTTACTGAATTCATTAAATAAGGGTTGCAGGAAATTCAGTTGGATCTGCTGCAGTTGCATCGAGGCATTGAGGCTTGGCTTCACACTGGTTAATTGATCAATGCGGGCTGTCACCTTGAGCTGCTGTTGGTCATGGATGGTTAGGTGCAGTTGATTGTTTAGCTGATCCTTTTGCAATTGCCCAGACCACTGCAACTGTTGCCATGGCAGTTCGACCGGACTGTAGCCTTGAAAGCGCATGCTGCCTTGGTGAGCCGTGATATCCCAGCTGGCTTGCGCCAATTTGGCCTTTAGCCAACTGACAGATGCTTGACCGGTGGCTTGGCCAGTGATGGCCATTTGATTGGGCAGTACCCAATCAAAATTTTGCAGTGCGATGTCCTGGCCTTGCAGCGTCAGTTGACCCTGTGTTGCACTCAACCAGCCTTTACTTTGGATACAAACTCGACTGAGCTGTTCGGTAAAGCAACTGTCCGATAGTTTGACCTGGTGGTTATCGAGGTCAATCTCTAATTGTAAAGCAGAGGCAAGTGTCCACTGGCCGAGATCCGACGCTAATTGCATGTCAGAAAATTGCCCGCTCCAGCGCTGTTGCTTGTAGCCTGCGCTAAACCGGGTATCGGCTTTGAGTTGGGGGCTGTTGATCACTAAGTGGCTTTGATGAGCCGCTAAGGTGCCTTGGGTATGCCAATCCACAGTACGAATTTGCAGGGTTGGGCTGGTGAGCCCTTTGAGTGACAGCGTTAATTGCGATGACAGATCACCAAATTGCCGAATAAGTCCTCGGAAGCTGAAGCTGGTCAGCGCAAAATCATCGCCCCAAGCGAGGTCATTGGCGGTGATATCCAGTTGCACATTTGGCGTTTCATAGGGGCCAGCAACATGGATATCCGCCTGTAATCGACCTTCGGCCATTGGCAACGAGCGATTAAAATCAACGATTTCGGCGTTGAGGGCCAGCTGCCAGGCCTCGTCTAACTGGCCAACGATACGCAGTTGGTTGTCACCGTGACTCAGTGCTAACCCGTCGGTATGTATGCGCCAATGCTGGTTGAACCAAAGTTTGGCATCCCCAGTCAGTGACAACGGCAAGCCGCGTAAGTTGCCTTGCCATGCTTGTTGGCTAAGAGCGATAGACAGCTGCTGGTCCGCCTGGATAGTCAGATTGGATTTGCCGCTAAATTCTCCAGGAAAATCGGTCCAATACAAACCGGGTTGCAACTTATCGACCGCAACACTGCCTACAAACGCGCTCGATGAGACATCGCCCTTGAGCTCGATGCTGCCATTGAGGGTGCTTAGCAGCAATTGTTGCACGCGCAGCTTGGCATCTTGCCATTGTCCTTGGAGCGCTAATGCGGTGTTAGGCAAGCCAGGCCACTGGCTTTGCGCGGTCAATGTCAGCTCGCCTTCGGAGATAGTGCCCTTAATGCTTGCATCCAGTTGATTAAATTGGCCTTTACGCGCAGAGGCCTGCAAACGCAGATCATCGGGTAGGGCAGAGTTGGTCACGGTTGCCGATGTTTGCTCAAGCACCACCATGGGGCTTTGCCAGTGCACACTAAACTCGGGAGCCTTGGCGAGCAGATTGAGCGTGGCGCGAAGCTGACTCTGTTGCGTCAGCAGCACGTCATCTGGCAACGGCAAGCGTTCAAACTTGAATTCGCCCGAGATATCAAGCGCCTGCAATGGCCCTTGCCAGCGCAGGCTCGCCAACTCGGACGCTTTGGGAGCTTTCGGAGCTTTGGGGACTGCGGCGTGTTTGGCGCTAAAACTGCCTTGCAACACACCGCTTTTTTGCAACTGGGTTTGCAGCGTCATATCGATTGCATGATGTGTGGCGGCTAGCTGGTTGACGGTGAGCGCCTCAGGGGTTAACAACGCGCTGATACGCACGTCTTGCACCACCTGCTGTGCAAGCTGCAATTTGGCAATCGTTATCGATGGCACATCGACCTGGCAGGTTGGCCATTGCTTGAGTTGCTGCTGTATAAGCTCCCCGATATCAAGCGCGGTGGATTGGGTAGGGCTTGGCGTTGCTTGCCAAGACAGCTCGGCCATCGATGTCGTGGCTAGCTGCAGGGACAACGGCATGTGTTCGGTCGCTTGGAGTTGCAAGGCACTGGCCAGTTGGCTCAGTTGCAGCGTGCCGCTGTCACTTTCAAACGAAAACTGGGTCACCCGCAACTGCTGCAGGTTCAGCTCGAACCCGCGTGGAAATAGCGTAGAGGTGCTGGCGGTGCTGCTTTGCGGCTGCGATGGCGTAGCGCTTGAGGGCGATTCAGGCTGCACTGCAGTGTGCACCGATACGCTGTGCTGTTGCGATTTGCCTAGCATGACCTCTACTGATGTGGCCTCGAGTTGATCGAGACACACCTGAGGCAGACAACTGGGGGACAGGGCGACACGACCATCAACGACGTCCACCGTCAGTTCTGCCGTACGCCACGTGAAGCGTTTAACCGTCACGCCGTGGATTAAATCACCGTCGATTTGCTCGATATGGAGCGCTGGAAGCCAGTAGCTGGCCAGGCTTGCCGCCAGTCGCACCGTGACGGTGGTCGAGAGCAGCGCGAGCAGCACCAACCACAGCGCGATCGCACCCAGTACAGTGTGTTTGATGATCCGGGGCCAAGACACGCTGCGCCAACTCATAACTCAGGCCCTAAAGTAAAGTGTAAGCGAAAACCTGGGGACGGTTGTTTGTCCAAACCATAGGCTAAATCCAGTCGAATTGGGCCTATGGGGGATGCCCAGCGCACGCCCATGCCGATGCTTTTTTTCCACTCGGGGCTGTCATTCCACACACTGCCGACATCAACAAAACTTGCCAGCCACCAGTTTCCGCGGTGACGCCATTGGTATTCGGCGCTGGCGGCGGCCAGTCGAACACCGCCGGTCAAATTACCGTCGGCGTCCAGCGGTGAAATGGTTTGATAGCCATAGCCACGGACGCTGTAATCACCGCCAGCAAACAGCCGAAGTGACGCAGGGATCGAGGCTAATTGTTCTTGCAAAATGGCGCCCGCATCGACACGCAGCAAATAGCGATGATCGGTGTCAAAACTGCCAATCCGGCCGGCACGTGCTCGCAGTACCGTAAAATCGGTATCTGCGCCCCAGGCTTGATTGGCGACTTCGACCGAGACTAATACGTTTTGGCCTTGCATCGGCATGCTACCGCCGCTGTCGTAGCTTTGGCGCAATGAAAAACCAGGCAAAATTAAGTTAGAAATATCCCGTTGTAACGCTTGTCGATAATCCTCGCGCAGCCAACGCACAGAGGCGATACGATACCAATCATCGCCAAGGTACCATTGCCGTTCCAGTTTTAAGTTCACCAGCCGGCTCTCGGTATCCAACAAGTTGGTATGTTTCAGTGCAAGGCCTGCTTGATAAAAGTCGTGCTGCACATCTTTGAGTGGAAATTTGTAGCTGGTCTCGATACTTTGTTCTTTGGTGGACAATGCCATATCCGCCGTTAGGCTATGACCTCGGCTATTGAGCCAAGGTTTATCCCAGCTGGCTTTTAACCGCGGGCCGACATCAGTAACAAAACCTAAGCCCATTTCGACGGTGTTTTTCACCGCTGGGGCTAAATGGACGTTTAAATCCAACACGCCGTCATGACGTTTTTGCGGATCCGCATCAATGTCTACCGCACCAAACCACAGCGTGGTGGATAAATTCTGGTTAAATTTGCCTAACAATTCCGTGGTGTAATAATCGCCAGGTTGGAATGGGATTAAGCTGTTTAGCCGTTCTTCACTGATTTGACTGCCATGAAACTGCACCGAGCCAAATCGATAACGCGGCCCGCTGTTAAAATGCAAGCGCAAGGTGGCTTCGCGTCGGCCCGGGGTGACCAGAAATTCAGCCACGTCGAATTTAGCATCAAAATAGCCTTTGCGTTGGGCGAGGGTGATTAACGCTTTTTTGTAGGCCTCGTAATGGCCATGGTGCAAACGGTCGCCTTGTTTGGGCGCCTGGGTTTGTTGCAAACGTAAAAAATCCGCATCTTTAATGGCTTCGCCACGCATTTGTAAATCTAACACCTCAATGAAGGTGTATTTGGTGGCTTTGACATGGGCAATTAACACCAGATCGCTGCCGTCCATTTTCTCTTCAAAGGTGATTTGCGCTGTGTAGTGGCCGTGTGCCCGCAGCGCCAAGCGAATTTGTTCTGCCACGCGTGCTTTAAAGCGGGCTGATTTATTGATTTGCGACGGCTCGAACCGCGCCAAATACAGATTGACGTTGTCGGAGCGCTCGCCAGTGACCCCGGTGAATTCAATACGATTGGCAGCAAACACCGCAGGGGTGACCAATCCAAGTGCTAACAGCAGCCGACGAATAACCTACTCCTTGTGGGTTCACTAAGTCGAGCTCACGAAACCCAAGCCTATGGATGCCATAGCAGCTTGGGTCGCGTGAGACGTGAAAAGTTCCGTGCGCGGTTAAGCAGGTTGTTCAGTCTGCGCCTCATCAGCAACCGCAGGCTCGTCACGCAGCAATTCATCAAGCTGAGTGACTTGCTCGCACAATATCCAGTCTTTTTCATCGACCCAGTTTTGGGCGCCGTTTTTCACCGTGCGTATAGGCACAATATAGCGACAGCTGGTTTGTGGCTTAACCGATGCAAAAATAGGCACAAAGCCAAAGTTTAACGCCGTTTCGATCAGTGCTTGTTGGTTATGTGGGTCAATGTCCGCCGCTTCGTCGATATAAATAGGAATACGGTATTTACCGCGCTCGCGTTCAGCCAACAGCTGGCGAATAAACAACATACCACACAACAACTTTATGGTGATCCGCGTACCATTAGAGCCGGCGGAGTCAATTTTATCGAAGTATTCAACATCGCCTGCGCGGTTGACCACCTTAAAGCGGATATCAAACAGATCCGATAAGGTCAAACCACCTTTTTCGCTGGCGGCTTGGATCAGATAATCTTTGGCGGCGTTAATATCGCGCTCTGCACTGGTGATACCAGGCGCCAGTAAATCCAGCGTGTCGCCTTGTTCATAGTGCTCGGACGTCGACAAAATCATGTCGATGTGACCCACTAGTACCTTACGATCGACGATTTCAATCTTGAAATCTTGCAAGTTCGAGATCTGATGACGCCAGATGCCGCGGTTAAAGCTGTTGAGCTCACGATGCAGTCGTTCTAAGTCAGAGCGCAAGCCTTTCAGGGTGGAGGCGACCTCCGTCAATGCCACGCGAGCCCGACGCTCAATCGCATCTCGTTCTTTATCCAAATGATGGAAAGCACTGATCAATTTCTGATATTTGCTGTCTTCATCGGTTTCCGCTTCAAACTTACTAATACCGGCATTAAAAATGAACAAATAGGTATTTTTGATGTTGATATCCAGCAGCTTTAGCTCTTGGCAATACTTGTTGTATGAGCGAAGCTCATCTGCCAAGTTGTCAAATTCAAGCGTGATTTCAATTGGATAGGGGGTCACTCGACCAGAATAAAAGTCCAACTGGAAGTCAATCCGGTCTTTTTTCTCATGCTCGATCCGTTCGCTTTGGCGTTTCAGTTGGTCTTGCTTGTTTAAGATCAGATTGCGTCGATCAGCTAGGCTTGCGGCGCGTTGCTGCACCTCTGCCAGGCGTTCATGCAAAATGTCCTCTTCTTGCGTGAACTGCTCTTGCAGCTCTTGCTGAGCATCGGCGAGCTCTTGCATTTGGCTGTAACGCGCAAAGCGCTTGATGTCTTCTTCCGCCTGCAGCATATCTTGGTACAGCCGTTCTTTTTCTCGGCTCTTCCCAGCAAAGTCGTTGGCGACTTCTTCTTGCGCCGCCAAGGTTGCGACTGTTAACTGCAGCGCTTCAATCTGCTCTTTTAATTGAATTTTATCTTCAGCACCGGACATGTTCGGCGCAGATAAATGGCTTAAATCAATTTCAACGCCACCTAAATGCAACTTGCCGCCTTGGAAACAATCGGCAATAGCGCCTAATTGCTCAGCAAAGGCATCGTCATCGGTGATCAGCACGTCACCGCCGCTGGCGGTTGAAAGTGACAGTAGATCTGGGTTTAAAATTTTCGCCAGCTGCTGCACTTCATTCAGTGACAAATCTTCACGTAACCGCGAATACAGATTGTATTCGAGGTTTTTCAGCTGCAACTTTAAACTCTTTAACTGCTTTTGCGCTTGCGCTTGTTGATGCGCCAAAGTGGACGGGTTGACGTTGGCCGCGCCTTGTAAGCTATGACTTAACCGCTCATATTGGGCGCGGATATTGGCTTGGTTGCTCTGTAAGGTCGCCAAGTTGGTCAGGCCAAAGCGCTGATGCAACTGGTCGTATTCTTCAAACCACGCTTTAAGCGCTTGTTGTTTGGTCGAAAGCTCTTTGATTTGATTGACGAATAGTCGCTGTTTATCTTCAAGCTGTACTTTTTCTTCCGCCAGTTCGCCGATTTGATAGCCCAGTTCAGCTTGTTGTTGTTCCAAATAACTATGGAACTCGATTAAGGCGCTATCGAGTTTTGGCGCGTAGGCCGCGAGGCGGCCTTTCAACACGGAGCGGTTATCCAACAAGCTTTCCAGGGCTTCCACTGCTTGTTGTTGGTTTTCCAGCGCTTTTAACTCGCGACGGTCGCGGTTAACCTTCTCGAAGGCGTTGTGCCAGACCGTGTAAAAGTCAACTTTCGGATCGCTCAAATGGCGCGCAAACACCGGCAATAACAACCGTTTAACGTCTTGAGCGGTTAAGCGATGCAAATTCAAAATACGGCGGAAAATGTCTTTGTACACCGGTGCATCACTGACGTTGGTCAGTGGGATCATCCGCAGGTTAATTTTGCTGTCATGCGGTGTGGCGCCCCCGGTCAATAAGGCGTTCAGTTCGGATGGTTTTAACTCCAGCGGCTCAAAACCGAGCGACTTTAACTGATGGTCTAACTTGCTGTAACGGATAATGCTGTTATCGACGATATAGTGGTTTAAATCGAGCTTGCCGCGATAACAAAAGTATTGGAATTGATATCCAGCAATTTTACCAAGCCCCGCCACACCAATCACTACCGGGCCATCGGGCAGATTGGCTTCCAGCAGAATATAACTTTGGTCGGTGCCAAAATAGAACTTACGCGTTTCGTCTAAATCGTGGCCATCCCATTCAGTGAGACGTAAATCGTTGATCAGTGGGAACTGCAACGCGTTGATCACCGAGCTTTTTCCGGTATTGTTTGGCGCGCAAATCGACGCTGCATCATCCAGCGGGATGACACATTTGGCGTAACCGGCGGTGTTTAACAAGGCAAGTTTGGTTAAGCCGTATAATTCAGACATCGGCAGACTCCTGTTCTGAGACGGCGTCGACCGCCATTAATGCATCCAAATAGCGATAAATCGGCGGTAACAGCTTAAAGTTATCGCCTTGTGCTTTGGCAAAGCCATGGCGCAACATCCGATTGCCCACTTCCCGTTTTAAGTCGGTGGCGGAGAAGACTTCTAACTGTTCAAACAGGTGGTATTGCTGCTGCAAAATGTTCGACAAAATTTCATGGTCAATTTCGGTGTCAAATAAGGCGCGGAGTGGGTCCTGGCCTTTGTCTGAAAAATGCTCAACTAGCGCAAAAATAGTTAGCGCAAACAGTCGTGAAATTTTGCCCATGGTGACCGTCGCATCATCCGAGTCAAAGTAAAAATAACCGCGCGAATCACGTTTTAACTGGTTGCCAAGGGCTGAAAATAAGGCACTGTAGGCATCTTCTTGGGCATCTAGCTCGGTCCATAACGCGAAGTCTTGTTCACTAATATGGTAACCCGAGGTCAGTTTTTTATGGATCTCTGCCAACTGCGGCAATAAGACTAAATCAATATGCATGCTTAATTCCTTTCAGCGCCACTTTTGATAAACGGATGCAGCGTCAGGCGATAGCCATGCACATCCAGTGACGTGGTTTGCGGTGCGTGTTCAAGCGTTAGCGTCGGCGCACGGCTTAATTCTTGGTATAAAAACAACAATTCATCGACCGGTAATTGCGGATAGCTGGTGGCTAACCAACGTGACAAATCGGTCTTGCTGCCTGCGGCACGGGCAGAGCGCAACACATCTTGCACTTCGGGGACCCGAATATTGCCGGTCGGCGTTTGGTCAATCGCTTCGGGCAGTTGATAGCGTTCATCCTCGTAATCGACCAGTTCGGCCATATAACTGGTGATTTGATTCGCGCTGCCTAAGCTGAACTTTTGTAAGTCAGAACTAAATTTAGGCACCAGCTGCTCCATCAATGGCTCAAAGCCTTGTTTACGTAGTTTGGCTAACACCTCAGAGGCGTTGCGGGACAACAGGGTATTTTTACGCAGTTCTTCGCGTAGCGGCATCAGTTGATCGGTGCTGCGGATCAGTGATTCACGGCCGATTTGGTTCATGTCCAACAGTCGCGTGCGCAATTGGATCAGCGGCTCTTTGTCATTGCCTAAAAAGCCGGTGTCTTCGATAAAGGCTATCAGCTCACTGAGTGAGTGCTCTAGCGCCTCGATGCTTTTTTGGAACGGACCATTGATGTCAATCATCTGCAACACAGGCTCGATGTATTCGTCAAAGGCTTCCATCACCGAGGCATAACGCTTGGCGAGCGACAGTTGGCGTTCATCGGCTTTGGCTTGCTCCACCAAATGCATTATGGCCAGCTCGTTTTTACGAAAATGCTTGACCACCTCGCGCACGCGCTCGTCCATCAGGCGGATAAAACGCCGAAGTTCGCTGGTGTCTTTTTGCGCCGCTGCTTGCGTCATTTTGTCGCGTAAGCGATTCAGCTCATGGATGCGACTTTCTATATCGCCGACAGTCCCTAACGTTAATTCCTGGGTTAAAAACTGAATAAATTCCAACACCGCGCGATTGAGTTCGAGTTGGCTCGACTTGGCCATCGGGATCAGGATTTCTTGCGTTAGCAAGCGCTGTGCATCGCGAAAACACTGTTCACTGCTTTGGGCAGGGGCGTGTCGTTGGATTAAATGTTGGACGTCTTGGATACTAAAGGTGTGCTGTAAGCTGCGCGCCGACAGATGCTCAAGCACGGGCCAGAATTCATCAAGGCTGCGGATAATTTTTCGAGCGCTTATCATGTAGGTTCTTATAACTGAAGTTGAATACGACCAATTTCCAGTATCAACAGACGAACTGCGGTGCTAGAATGCTGCCCCGATAAAAATTGAAATTATACAAAAATCGGGTGGACCATATGTTAACTGGCGTTTTATTAGGCTTAGTCGCGCTAGCCTTCGTGCTGATCGTTATAGAGGATCTTATTCACGTAAACAAGGCAAAAACAACACTTTTTTTCGGTACTCTTTGCTGGATTTTATTGTTTGTGTTTGCAGAACAACCGCATGGCGCTGCGCATGTTCAGGAGCAACTTGAACACAATTTATTAGAAATCGCCACTTTGTGGTTATTTTTAATGTCAACCATGACTTTTGTGGCATATCTAAACAGCAAAGGTTACATCTCTCACTTGGTACAAAAAGTGTTACCTGACAGCATGACAGAACGAAAGTTGATGTTTGTGTTAGGGACATTTGCCTTTGTATTTTCTTCCTTTGCCGATAACGTGACGGCCACATTGGTGTCTATCGCCGTGATTGCAGGGGTTCAATTAGAACCCATCAAGAAAGTAAAATATGGTGCGCTCATCGTCTTCGCGGTAAACAGCGGGGGGGTCTCGCTTATCACTGGTGATGTGACTACCTTGATGTTTTTCTTAGAAGGTAAAGTAACGATCCCTCATTTATTATTGCTGGTGCCACCTGCGTTAGTGGCGGTGTATTTGTTGGTGTTTATGTTGTCAATCGGCATGAATCAGCCGTTGACCGTGAGTAAAACCAAGCATCAAATCGAATCTCAAGACCACATTATTGCCGCGTTATTTTTGACTACGATTTTGGGCTGCTTGGCCATGAACATTTGGTTCAATATCCCGCCTGTGCTGACCTTTTTATTCGGGCTTGGCACCATGTTTTTAGTGGCTCACGCCTTATTTCGCAAACGCAAACAACAACGGCACATTTTGAGCTTTATTCGAGATGTCGAATTTGAAACCTTATTATTCTTTTTAGGGGTATTGCTGTTAGTCGGAGTGCTCAAGGAATTGAATTTCTTGAAAAACTTCACAAGTTTGTACGAAACATTACCGCCAGTCCAAGCCAATTTCTTAATGGGCTTGTCATCGGCGCTTATTGATAATGTGCCGTTAACGGCTGCGTTATTGAAAGCAGATTTAGTGATGACCAATGCCGAGTGGCTGTTGTTAACATACGCAGTGGGCGTTGGTGGTAGTTTGCTGGTGATCGGCTCTGCTGCAGGTATTATTGCGATGAGTAAAATCAAAGAGTTGACCTTTGGCAATTATTTAAAATTGTTCGTTTATTTGTTTGTGGCATTTTGTGTTGGATATTCTGGCGTGTATTACATGGGCCAGTTTGCCAACTAGAAAGAGCTTGCGTCTTATCAACTTTTTAAAAACCACCTGCGGGTGGTTTTTTTTCATCCTTGGTTAGGCACAGCGAGTCCGGCAATGGTGCTTAATTTGCAAAATGATAAAACGCGCCGTCAAAATGACACATATTTTGGTTTTGCTTTGCAAATTTATGTTGCGCTGCCGTGGAAATGTGAGTATCTTAGCGCCGTCAATCAATTCTGATAGACCAGAAGAGGCGCGTTCACCAGGTATTGCAGAGTAGGTGGCTATACACCGTAGGCTGCAAGAGGGGGATGGACGCCGAGGGAACAAGCGCATAGCACCTTGTTCTCGGTCGGTAGGGCTGAATCCTTGCGACTGTCACCTGTGGTGGAGAGCTTCTGGCCTTTGTGTGTCAATTCGACACAGTCGGCGTCTGCTCGCCTGACTGCGTCTGTCGTTGCTCTGCAAATGCCATGCTCCCCTTATTGAATTTTTATAAGGAGAGACAGATGTCCAATTCAATCATTGTTGCAAAATTTGGTGGTACCAGCGTTGCGGATTTCACGGCGATGTCGCGCTGTGCCGACATCGTGTTGGCCGATGATCGCATTCGATTAGTGGTGGTGAGCGCCAGTTCTGGCGTTACGAACTTGCTGGTCGATATCAGCAAGCAATCGGCTGTGGATGCTCGTTTTGAACGTTACGCCCGAATTGAAACCATCACCTACGCTGTACTTGAGAAATTGCAACAGCAAGCAGCCGTTGGCGCTGCGATTGAATCCCTGCTTGTTGAACTGAAAACCTTGATCAGTCGAGAAGGTGACTTCACGGATGCGGAAAAAGATGTCCTGCAATCCTTTGGTGAGCGGCTAAGTTCTGTGTTGTTTACTCAAGTGTTGATCGAACGTGGCGCCCTTGCCAGTTGTTTTGATGTGCGGCAGGTGCTGCGCACGGATGCAAATTTTGGCAAAGGTGAACCGCAAATCGACGAGATCCGCCAATTAACGTCGCAGTATTTGCTACCGCTGCTGTCATCGCAACGCGTGGTGACTCAAGGCTTTATCGGTGCCGATAGCCTAGGGCAAACCACCACCCTTGGCCGTGGCGGTTCTGATTATAGCGCCGCAATTTTAGGCGAAGCGGTGGATGCTGGTGTGGTGCAAATTTGGACTGATGTGGTTGGCATCTTTACCACAGATCCACGATTAACGGCTCAAGCGCGTTGTATTCCGGAAATTAGTTTTGATGAAGCGGCAGAAATGGCCACCTTTGGGGCAAAAGTGCTGCATCCTGCGACCTTGATCCCAGCCATGCGTCAAAATATCCCCGTGTTTGTTGGCTCTTCGCGAGAGCCGGAGGCGGGTGGGACTTGGATCTCTAAAGAAGTGGATGCGCGTCCATCGTATCGGGCTATTGCACTGCGCAAAAATCAAACGTTGATCACGGTGAAAAGCCCAGCAATGTTGCATGCGGCTGGGTTTTTAACCCGGGTGTTTGCCATCCTCAGTGAGCACAAAATTTCAGTGGATTTAGTGACTACCTCTGAAATCAGTGTTGCCTTGACCTTAGATGATGCTCCAGGCAGTGCCTTTGGCACCGCGGTGGAACCGGCGCTACAAGCGTTGCGTCAATTCTGCGAAGTAACTGTTGAAACGGGGCTGTCCTTAGTCGCGGTTATTGGTAATCACTTGCATAGCACACGGGGTATTACCGGTTCGTTGTTCCAGGCGCTTGAGCAAATCAATATGCGTTTAGTCTGTCACGGCGCGAGCCGACATAATTTATGTTTTTTAGTGACCGATGAAGAAGCGCCGTCAGTGGTGAAAGACTTGCATCAACAGTTGTTTTAACCCAAGGGCAGCTGCCTCGAACTTAAAGATAAAAAAACCGCCCGAAGGCGGTTTTTTTATGCAAACTGTGCGCAGTTACATAATCGTTTGTTGCACGTCGTGTAACAGCGTCGCAAATTCTGGTGATTTGTAATATTCAGTGGACGGAATGAGGCCCGCCTCAACATAAGGTTTGAGTTGCACTTCAATCTCGACATCGGATTGCAGTTGACCCAAGCGGATAGCCGCGATGCGGATAAAGTCGACGTAGGATGGGTGTTTTGGTTCAAACTCTAAGTTTTTCCAATGCTCAGCTACTTCGACTAACTCCGCAGGAAAGCCCCAAGAACGTAAAATAGTCGCACCAATCGGCGCGGCGATGGTTTGGATGGAGTCTTTAATCAGTTGCTCGTCACCAAACAACTCCAGTTGTTTTTCTGCTTCGGTCAGTACCGGTAATGCACCGATGTTGTAAACCAACCCTGCCAGTGTCATCGTATCAAAGTTGACGGTCGTGAACTTAAAGTTCGAATTGTATTGCTGCATCGTGGCAAGCGCCAGCGCCGTCAATTGTTTGGTTTCACTCCAAACGTTGTCCATGTATTTCTTGATCAAGGCACTTTTCGACACAAACAGCTGTTCCATGGCCATCGCAGTCACGACGTTTTTGATGTAACGCAGACCAATGCGCGTGGTGGCTTGTTGCAAGGTGGTGATTTGAATCGAGCGGCCAACAAAGGCGCTGTTGGCGATTTTAATGATCCGTGCTGACAATGCCGGGTCGTGAGAAATCATATCAGCCATTTTGTGTAAATTGACATCCGGATCTTCGGCCAGTTGGCGGATTTTAATCGCGATTTCAGGTAATGAAGGCAGCACCAAGGTATCGGTGCGAACTTTTTCAACGAGAACTGATAAAAGTGCGTTTTGTACTGACATAACTCAAACCCTGTAACAACATGAATGTTCATGTATTTATTTAATATGAGCGGCAATTATCGTGCTGAATGTTGCCTGCTGACGACCCGTTTTTTCGTACAAACTAGAAGTGTTCCAGCATGTGGCGACGATAGTCGCTGGCCGAAATGCTCAAGCCTGCTTGACGAATTTTTTGTTCAAATTGACTAAATTCTGTTTCTAATTCTTGGAGGTTCAGCACGTTGTCATCAAGTAACCATAACTGACGTGACCCTTCATAATGGTATAACATGCAAATGGCGGCCGTGTGGTCATTTTGTGCGGCGGCCTTTTGAATTTGTCGAAATTTCCGGTGAATTAAATTCAATTCGTATTTTAGATCCCACACATAAGCGACTTCGTCGAAATAACGTGTGTGTTTTAATTTCTTTAAGACCACGGCAGCAATCAAGCCAGCGGTTGCAACGCCTGTGAGATTTAAATAAAAATTTTCTCCAGGTGCCTTTCCAAAGAAATAGATCAAGATCGTAGAAAAGCCAACGCCCATTGCAGAAAACAAGGCAATAGAACTTATCATGATGACATTGAGGTGCGAGCGATATTGTTGCTTATTAATTTGCCGCAGCTGCATAAAATCCCTGTAGGCAATCTGCTTGGTGCAAAATGCTGGACTAGAAACACAAGGGCAACACAATAAACCGGGTGGGTAGGGGTGATTGCCAAATCGATAGCGGTATTCTTGCTGAACGAAAATTAGATGTAAAGCAAGTGGTGCCAAAATCTTATGCAATGGCAGGTATTTGATTTTTAAGCAACATCTGGTTTAAAACTGGCGAAGTCTGTCAGCTCAAATAAGCGGTCTCGGATTTTCCAATAGCGGCCATCTTTACGCAGGATCAAGGCTTGCGGTGGGGCAAATCGATGTTGTTCAGCCAGCACTTGCCGCGCAGTCCGCGCAACAAATGGCCGATGACGGTCCTGGATAAAGGGGGGGAGCACTTGTCGGCAAAGTTTGCTGACTTGCGCCGGAGTGTGCGCGGGAAACCACTCATGAAACCACTGGTCACCCACTTGATAACTAAACTTCAGTTGCGTTTTTTGCTGGGGGCTGAACTCCAGCTGCAGTTGCAACTGGTCTGGGTACACCACCATGGCATCTTTGAGCGCTAGGGCGTCACGCAATTTTTTATCAGGGTCCACCAACACGGTATCGCATGCATGGCAATGCCGGGCGGCAATATCATGTTCAGTGCCGCAGTTGGGGCAAAATCGTGCACGAAATCGGTAACCACAGGCCATCGGGTCGCCCTGCGCACTTGGCACTAAACCTTGGCATTTGCGGCCATAATGTTCGATGACAATGCCTTGTGCGTCAGTTTTGCCCCAAAACTGATTGGCAAACTGACATAAAGGACAAACCACCGTCACTTGATCTGCGGTTGAATGGGCCGGGGGCACACCTATTTCGGGTTGGTATAAATCGTACGGGTTACCCGCGTAATCAAGCAATAAGCAGTCAGATTTGCCCTCGGCCAAGCGCAAGCCTCGCCCCACAATTTGTTGATATAAGCTCACGGACTCGGTGGGGCGTAAAATCGCAATCACATCCACATGAGGCGCATCAAAGCCGGTGGTTAACACCGCGACATTGACTAAATACTTAATAGTTTTGTCTTTAAAGCGTTGGATAAGCTGTGCTCGTTCCAACGCGCTGGTACTGGATAAAATCAACGCCGTTTGTGATGCGGGCAAATAGCCAACGATTTCATGTGCATGACGGCTGGTGGCGGCAAAGATCATCACCCCTTGACGCGCTTTGGCGAACTGTTGCACTTGCTCGATGATTTGCGGCGTCACTCGTTTGGCTTTGTCGATGACTAAGTCGAGTTCATTCTCACGAAAATGGCCATTGATGGTGGCGGTGAGTCCCGAGAAATCGTAACTTAACACGGCGCAATCGAGTTTGCGCGCGGGGGTTAAATAACCACGCGATAACAACAGCTGGATGGGCAGTTCGAAAATACACCAGCGGAAAAATCGCGGTTCGTCGGCCCCCATGCGACCGCGATAATGGTACTGATACAACCACCCCTCATTTAGACGGTAAGGGGTCGCGGTTAACCCTAACACTTTCATCGACGGGTTTTGTTGTTGCAAGTGCTGGATCACTTGCCGGTAACTGCTGTGCTCATCGTCTGGCACGCGATGACATTCATCGATGACCAGTAGGCTAATAGGGGCAGTAAACAGCGCCATATTGCGATGGACCGATTGCACTGAGGCAAAAATCACATCGCCGACGTTTTCCTTGCGGCCAAGACCTGCCGCGAAAATGCGACCTTCAAGGCCATAGTTCTGATATTTCTGATGATTTTGCTCAACAAGCTCTTTGACATGCGCAAGCACCATCACAGCGCCGCGCGCTAGACGAGCCAGTTCTGCGATCACCAAGCTTTTACCGGCGCCCGTGGGCAACACAACCACGGCAGGGTCGGTCATCCGACGGAAGTACTGGACGACGGCGCGGACGGCGTCTTGCTGGTAATCGCGAAGTTGAACGGCCACGATATGGGACTAGTTCAGGCCTTTGTGGCTAAAGGCCACGGCTTTATCAGCGACAAAGGCCACGTTAATTTTTTTCTCATCGCTTTGCCAGACACAATTGCGGGCACCAAGCACTTCATCACATTGCGTGGCCGTGCCTAAAATGGCCGTCACTTCCTGATAACTCATGCCGGTTTTGACTTGGTTGTAGTGCTCTAAATCCAATTTGCTACATCCAGCCAGTAGCAGCAATAACGGCCATACATGCTTCATAAGGTACCTGTTTCAAAGGGTTGGGGTTTGAGGTGGAGTGAAGCGACGGATCTGCAACACCACACCAAATTTCGGATGATCTAAATAATGGACTTCGCCTAGCAATAAACGCGTGGATTGATTAAACCGATACAAGCGAAGTGGCTGGCCATCTTGTGTGGGCTGGCGTAGCAACAGTTGCACATCGGCAGACAGGATACGGTCGTTGTAAGCTAGTAAGCTGCCGTCGAGTTGCCAGACGTTATCCACTTTAGGCGCCTGTTTATTTAACTGGGTTAAATCACCGCCGGCTTTGACAAAGTCATAGGTGCTTGCAATCGCCGCGGTTAGATTGTCTTGTTGGGCCGCAGTGTCGTGTTGCAGCATACCAAGACTATCCCACTGCGGGCTAAACCGTTGTCCACCAATTAAACGCCATGGCGTGCTTTGGCGTTTTGGGGTGAGGGGGCTTCGAAACACCGTATGCAGCAACACTTTATGGCCGCTTCGATTGTTCAGTTGCCACGCTAAATCTTTCAACTGAATGGCGTTGCTACTCGCTAGATAGGTCACGGAGCGGTGTGTATCGTCGGTGAGTGGGGTTGCCGCTAATGCGTTAGGCGCAGGACTCATTTCTTTAACGAGTTCTGGACCTAGGGTGTAAGGCGCGGGTTTAGGCGCGATAGCACAGTCGTTTAATAACGGATACTGGCCTGGTGGTGGCACTTGGTTCAGTAAGGCTGCGGTGTGCGCCATCTTTGCAAAGGTATCGCGAGCCTGCAGCGCGAGCCATGGCGACACATCGACTGGTGGCACCTCAGGGACATCAGCAAGGGTTGCTGACGACCCTGAGGTGGTTGTATCCATCGTCGGTTCAACGGCGCCTTGCAGTTGCGATTGCAATTCTTGCTCCAGCCCTTGTTGACTGAATTGCATCAACTCCGCTTGTTGGGCGTCGGTCGGTACAAAGGGCAACTCAGGTGCATCGGCAAAGCTCTGCGTCATCTGGTCAAACGTAGGGATGGACAGTGCTGAGGACTGACAATGACGCACCGCTGCCAGCACAGAGGTTAAATCTCGACTATACAGTGGCGTGATCAAATCCAGCGCATGGCTAATTTTGGGCAGCGTCACTTTGTCATTAAACTGTTCCTTCAAGGGTTGAATGGTGCCCCGCTCAAACACCAGAACTTCCACTTCAAACCAATTCGCTTCGTTGGTTTGGGCTTGGGCGATGCTGCCAAGGGCAGCAGCACACCACAGAGCCAGTCGGGCAAATCGAACCATAATGATATCCATTACTGACTGTTGGTTTTAAAATCGGCCAACATGGTTTTTAACAGCGCCAAGCGCTCGGATGCGCCTGGGAGCTCCATGGTAAACTTTAACTTGTTGCCACCTTCGAGTTTATAAATGCGCGATTGCGTTTGAATCAACTTGATGATGTATCCCGGTTGAACCTTGGTGCGTTCGGCAAATTCAACCGAGCCGCCTTTGTTATGCATCTCAATCCGCTTGATACCCAAGGCTTGAGCTTTTTGCTTGCATTGCGTTAAGGCTACCAGATTTTTCGCCGCGTCGGGCAACAAGCCAAAGCGGTCAATCAATTCTACTTGAATTTCATCAAGTTCGGCATTGTCTCTTGCACTGGCGAGACGTTTATAGAAGGACAAGCGCAGGCTAACATCCGGGATATACGCATCGGGCAGCAGCGCCGGTAGGCGCAGTTCCAGTTCGGTTTGTTGTGACAACATCGTATCCAAACTCGGTTCGCGACCTTCTTTCAGAGCCTGGACTGCTTCTTCGAGCATCTCCATGTATAGGGTAAATCCAACCGATTCAATTTGACCGGATTGATCATCGCCGAGCAATTCACCCGCGCCGCGAATTTCTAAGTCATGGGACGCCAACGCAAACCCTGCGCCTAAATCTTCAAGACTGGAGATCGCCTCTAAGCGTTTTTGCGCATCGGTGGTAAGTCGTTTAGGGGGCGGCGTTAACAGGTAGGCGTACGCTTGGTGATGAGAGCGTCCGACCCGACCGCGTAACTGATGCAATTGAGCCAAACCAAAATTATCTGCACGTTCGATAATAATGGTATTGGCGGTTGGCACGTCGATCCCCGTTTCAATGATGGTCGAACACAGCAGCAGGTTAAAGCGTTGATGATAAAAATCGACCATCACGCGTTCCAGCTCACGCTCGGGCATTTGGCCATGGGCGATGCCCACGGTGGCTTCAGGTAACAGCAGCTGCAGGTCACTGGCCGTTTTTTCAATAGTCGCAACGTCATTGTGTAAAAAATACACCTGGCCGCCGCGCATGATTTCCCTGAGCACCGCTTCACGGATCAGCCCCGATTCGTATTCGCGGACAAAGGTTTTTACCGCTAAACGCCGTGCGGGTGGTGTGGCGATAATCGACAGATCGCGCATGCCAGCCAGCGACATGTTTAAGGTGCGCGGAATTGGGGTGGCCGTTAAGGTTAAAATATCGATGTTGGCGCGAAGCGCTTTGATTTTTTCTTTTTGCCGGACGCCAAATCGGTGTTCCTCATCGACAATCAACAACCCTAAGTTCTTGAAGCGAATATCGTCCTGCAGCAGTTTATGGGTGCCAATCAACACGTCGACTTTGCCATCGGCCGCGTCTTGTAAAATTTGCTTTTGTTCTTTCGCGCTGACAAACCGTGACAGGACTTCGACTCGGACAGGATAGTCGGCAAAACGATCTCGGAAATTCTCAAAATGTTGCTGCGCCAGCAGGGTTGTCGGCACCAAGATCGCCACCTGATGGTTGTCATCGACGGCAACAAAGGCCGCCCGCATCGCGACTTCGGTTTTTCCAAAACCCACGTCACCACAAACTAAACGGTCCATCGCCCGCGGTGATTGCATATCACTGAGTACCGCGTTAATCGCATCAAGCTGATCGGCGGTTTCCTCAAACGGAAAACCATCGGCAAAGCGCTGATAGGACGCCGCATCGACTTTAAAACCATAGCCTTTTTGACTGGCGCGCAGGGCATACACATCGAGCAGCTCTGCGGCGACGTCACGGACTTTTTCTGCCGCTTTTCGTCTGGCTTTTTCCCACGCATCGTGGCCAAGTTTGTGCAGTGGCGCATGCTCAGGATCACTGCCGGAATAACGCGATAACAAATGCAGTGCCGACACAGGCACGTACAACTTACTACCACCTAAGTATTCAATGGCGACAAACTCGGCCGTAATGCCGCCTGCATCAAGGACTTGTAAGCCCAGATAGCGACCAACACCGTGTTGCAAGTGCACTACAGGTTGACCGACAGCAAGTTCGGCGAGATTTCGGATCACCGTATCGCTGGAGATTTGTTGCGCGTGTTTACGTCGCCGCCGTTGGCTGACTTTCTGCCCGAATAACTCGTTTTCCGAGACAATCGCCAGCGGCGTCGCCCCTTGCAGCAATACCCCTTGCTCCAGCGAGCCGATAGCGATGGCCACGTCATCATCTGCGACTAAAAAGTCAGCAAAATTTGCAAACGCTTTTAACCGCACGCCGGATTTTTGGCACAGCTGCAACAAACTCTCGCGCCGTCCTTGCGATTCGACCATCAACACACTGCGACCACGGCGTTGTTTTTGCGACAGCAGAAATTGATTGAGGCGCTCTAGTGGGTTAGCGAGCTGATGGTCGACGGACAAGTCTGGTAATTCTGCCGCGTTTAAATTCAGTACATTAGATTTCGCCGGTAACAGGGCGCGCGATAGTCGGATACGTTGAAACGATTTGAGCTGGCCAAAGAATTGCTCGACGGATAAGTACAATTCTTGCGGTTTTAAAATAGGTCGCAGCACATCAATAGCACGATCAGTGTAGCGTTTTTCGACATCTTGCCAGAATCGCTGACAGGCGGCTTCGAGATCGCCAACCGTCAATAAGCGGGTATGCGCAGGCAAGTGGTCAAACAGGCTGGCGGTTTGTTCTATAAAGAGTGGCAAGTAATATTCAATACCTGCAGGCAGCACGCCTTGGCTGACTTGCTGATACAGCGATTCTTTTTCATGACGTGCCGGGAAGCGCTCGCGATAACGGCTGCGGAACCGTTCAATGGCCGCTTTGTCTTGCGGAAATTCGTGTGCTGGCAACAGCTCAATCCGCTCGACTTGGGATAGGGTGCGCTGATTATCCGGATCAAAGGTGCGCAGGCCGTCAATTTCATCATCAAAAAAGTCGATCCGATAGGGAAGTGCACTGCCCATCGGGTACAAGTCTAACAACGAGCCACGCACTGAAAACTCGCCATGCTCCATCACTTGCTCCACCGCACGATAGCCGGCTTGGACCAGCTGCTGGCGCAGCGCATTGCTGTCTAAGCGTTGGCCTTTGTGTAGGAGCAGACTTTGTTGTTGCAGATGATCGGGCGTACAAATACGCAGCAATGCCGTGTTGACCGGTACCAAAATCAGGCCACGGGTCAGCTGGGGCAGTTGGTATAAGGTGCGTAGCCGCTGTGAAATAATATCTTGGTGCGCCGAGAAATGGTCGTAAGGCAATGTTTCCCAATCAGGAAAACTATACACCTCAAGCCCTTCTGGCAAAAAAGCCCCAAGTTCCTGTTCAAGTCTTAATGCCGTTGGCGTATCGGGCACTAACACCACATAAAGCGCCGACTGCGCGGTCACCAATTCGCTCAACGCCAGCGGTAAGGCTGCGCCAATTAATTGTCCCCAGTGCTGTTGGTCGGCACTGCCAGTTAATGTCGGAAGATGAAATAACGAACTCACGAAATGTCCTGTGGTGGTTTATCGGGCTGTGTTGTAGGGGGAACACCTAGCAATCAGCCACACGGTTCAATCAAGGGGCGGCAACAAATGACATCCATGTGATAGCCCAGAACGGCAGCTAGCATCACAACCACGTGGCTGCATCTGGCCGCACATCATACACCGGAACGTGCACAGCGCCATTTAGGATCAACGTATTGGCCGTTGTTGCGTCAATTATCCCAGGTAAAAAGGCAACGACCTGACATCAAATCCGAGGGCAACCTGAGAAGATGGTCTTTCGTCTCAACAGTCGAAGCGTCTGCGTCGACTTTTGCCGCCAATCAACATAGTTTTACAGCGGATGATCCAACCAACGCTTTTAAGTTAGAGTTTACCCTGCAACTGTCGTTGCTCTGCTTTGCGTTTGAGCTGTCTGGATTGTTCTTGCAAACTGGCCCGCACAATATTTTCACGGTCTTCGTCTTGAATATGGGTAAAGGTACTACGGATCACAAAGCCCTCGGTGGAGGGTTCACAATCAATAACCCTCGCCCAAGCATACACGGCACCGGCGTTATGTTCTAAAAACAAACGGGTTTCAATAAGCTCACCGGCAGCCAATGGTTCGGCACGATTGAAGGTGAGCGCAGATCCACCATAACTAAGACTGATTAAACGAAACGCTGGGTCATCTTGTTGCAGCAACATAAACCGCATCAGACTATCGATTTTACGGCTTTGCAGTCGCAAATAATCCAATAAATCATCAGGGATATCATGCACACGGGTGAGTGAGCGCGTCATGGATTTATCCAACGCAGCCATATCCGCTGCCATTTTAAATGGCTCAGGCATCATGGCGATAAACGTCTCCATATCCAAGGATGTAGGTTGCAATGGTTTAACGTTGATTGGAATTTTATGGTCGATACGGAACAAATCGTTAAATTGGTCGGCCCAAATAGCCAGTTGTTGCGGATCCATGGCGAACTCCCTTGGTACACGTGACTTTGCTTGTAAGCAACACACTTTATCTCTATGATCGCGCTACTTTACCACCATCATTCGGACAAGTCCTGAGAAAAGGATGCAATTACCATTATCACTGCGCATTGGCATTCGGTACAGCCAAAGTAGCAAAGGCAACGCCTTTTTATCGTTCATCACATTTTTTTCAGTGACCGGCATCTTTTTAGGTGTGGCTGCGCTGACGATTGTTAGCTCGGTCATGAACGGGTTTGAAGCGCAGTTAAAGCAACGTATTTTGGGGGTGATCCCCCATGTGCTGGTGCAGGTGGACGACCGCGCCGCAGGCTCATTTGTGGCTCAGTTGCAACAGCAATATCCTTCGGTGGTGCAAGCCGTGCCTTTTTTGCAAAGCGAAGCTTTGTTGCAGTCATCCAAAGATTTAACCGGTAGCTTGTTGCAAGGGGTTGATGCCACGGCGTTGCCGAGTTTTTTGCAGCAAGAATTAGCCATGGGAAGTTGGCAGGATTTTGAGCGGGAAAAATTTCCATTGATTGTCGGGGCTGGACTGGCCGACAAACTGCGGCTGCAAGTGGGCCAAAAGATCCGAGTACTGATGCCTTCAAACGGCACTTATACCCCGCTGGGCTGGATGCCGCGCCAGCGCATTTTCGTAGTTGTGGGCGTGTTTGAGACAGGTTCCGAAGTCGACCAATTGGTGGCGGTGACCAAACTGAACAATCTGCAAAAACTGACCGCCGACACCAGTACCAATTTTCGAATTTCGCTGACAGATCCTTTTGCCGCGCCAGAGTTAACCGAGCAACTGCAACAAACGCCACAGGTACTGAACGTGACCGACTGGCGACAAACCCATGGCAAATTGTTCTCCGCCGTCGGTATGGAGAAATCGATGATGTGGTTAATGCTACTGCTGATTGTTGCCGTCGCCGCTTTTAATATCGTTTCTGCACTCGTGATGATGGTGACGGAAAAACAACGTGAAGTGGCTATTTTAAAAACCCAAGGTATGACCAATGGCCAACTGTTTGCCGTGTTTGCCGTGCAAGGTATGGGGCATGGTGTGACGGGCGCTGTGCTTGGTGCCTTGGTGGGTCTGCTGTTGTGTGTTCAGTTAAATAATGTGATGGCTATGTTGGGCTTGCAGCTGGTGCCAGGGATGGAACTTCCTGTACTGGTGCAATTGACGCAAGTGCTAGGCATCATTGGTGCGGCTTTATTGCTGACGGCGCTTGCGGTGGTTTACCCAGCATGGCAGGCGGTGCAAGTTGAACCGGCCCAAGTGTTACGAGAAGAATAAGCCCGCGCAGGCTTGGCAGTGAGTAAAAAAATCATGCTCGAATGTAAAGATATTTCCAAAAGCTATCGCGATGGTAGTCAAGTCACGGCGGTGTTGCATCAAGTCAATTTAACCGTACAAAGCCACGAACTAGTGGCGATCGTCGGTAGCTCTGGTTCAGGAAAAAGCACGCTGTTGCATATCCTTGGTACGCTGGATCAGCCAGATTCTGGCCAATTGCAAATTGGCGGTGTCGATATAGCGTCGTTAAACGCAGCGCAAAAAGCCCAGCTACGAAATGAAAAATTAGGATTTATCTACCAATTCCACCATTTGTTGATGGATTTTACCGCCATTGAAAACGTCGCCATGCCATTGCTGATCCGCGGCTTAAGTAAAGAGGCTGCCGAACAAGCGGCAGCGGCGATGTTAGAGCGGGTGGGGTTGTCACATCGATTAGAGCACAGACCCAGCGAACTCAGTGGCGGGGAACGTCAACGGGTGGCGATCGCCCGGGCTGTGGTAGGGCGTCCAAGCTTAGTGCTTGCCGATGAACCAACAGGCAACTTGGATCAACACACGGCGGAGAGTATTTATCAGCTAATGCGGCAATTGAACCAAGAGTTTGGTACCAGCTTTATTGTGGTCACGCATGATCGGCAGTTAGCGTCTCGGTTAGACAAGCAATATTTTATGCGTCACGGTCATCTGGAGGCCGCCCATGGCTAGTTTGTCGTGGCAATTGGCGCGACGTTATCGCCATACACGCCACACCAGTGCCTTTATCCGCTTTATTGCGGCGTCATCGACCTTAGGCATTGGTCTTGGTGTCGCGATTTTAATTTTGGCGCTGTCGGTGATGAACGGCTTTGAACGAGCGCTGGAACAAAAATTGTTAAATGTCGTACCGCATGTGGAGTTACAGTCAGTCGACCGGCCCATTCAAGGCTGGCCGGCAAAGTTACAAGCCATGGCTCGAACCCCAGGCGTGGTCGCAGCCGCGCCTTACATTAAAACGGACGGTTTATTGCGCTCGGGCAGTCAAGTGAAAGCCACCGCTGTGCGTGGCATGGACTTGGTCTATGAGCAAGGCATCAGTCAGTTCGATAGCTTTGTGCTTGCGGGCAAAGTGGCTGAGTTGTCTGAGCATCAGATGATTATCGGCGAAGGCTTAGCCAATCAGCTGCAGGTGAAGGTTGGTGATTCGGTGCAGCTGATGTTGCCGCAGATCACCGAACAAGGCGAATTGTCAGGGCAAAAGAACGTTAATTTGACCATTACCGCCATTGTTGGGATTGGCGGGCAACTCGATTATCAACAGATCTGGGTGCAGCTCGAAGCCCTGGCTACATGGATGGATATGCCCGAAGGCAGTATCCAAGGCTATGCTTTTAAAATTGATGATATTTTCGCGGCAAGCAATATGGCGCGGGAACTTGGCAATCAATGTCCAGATCGAGTCTATTTATTGGATTGGTTTCGCAGCCAAGGTCATTTGTACCAAGATATTCAGATGGTGCGTTCAATTTTATATTTGGTGCTGGCCTTAGTGATTGCCGTCGCGGCATTTAACATCGTCGCCACCTTGGTGATGGCGGTGCGTGAAAAAGAATCCGATATCGCCATTTTGTTAACCATGGGCACGTCGCCGCGCGATATCGTCAGCGCGTTTGTTTGGCTTGGTTGGTTAAGTGGGGTGAAAGGGACTGTCGTGGGTACTGCGGTGGGGCTGCTGTTGGCGTGGAAAATTGAGCCGATTTATCAATTTGTGGTGTCAAGTTTCGGCTTAACCTTGTTAGACCCAACCATTTATTTTATTGATACCTTACCCTCGGAGATCCACGCTGCGGATGTGGTGCTGACAGTCGCAGTGGCATTGGGGTTAAGTCTGTTGGCGACCTTGTATCCATCCTTGCGTGCAGCCAAAGTGGAGCCAGCGCGAGTGCTTGGTCAAAAATAACTTTTAACAATGACGGTTAGGCCGATGACACGCATGTGGACGGCCGCCGTTGCTGCCAGCGCCGCGTTGTGCGCCAACGATACCAACCGATCATCCCGACATAACCCAGGCCTGCGACCACAGTACCAACCACCACAGATCCCAGTAACAGCGCTGGGACAGCGCCTTGCAGCTGGCTGACAAACCAGTCCCAACTGGCAACAAACTGCAGTGGCTGCGGGGGTTGTTGCAACACCCATTGCCCCACGCGATAACAGACATAAAACAGCGGCGCTATGGTCAGTGGATTATTGACCCACACCAAGGCTAAGGCCGTTGGTAAATGCGCCTGCACTCGCACACACCACCAAATAGCCGCGACCATTTGTACGGGCAATGGACAGCATGCTAACCACAGACCAATAAAGGTTGCTTTGGGCACGGAGCGGCGATGAGCACGCCAGATATGTGGGTGCAACGCGCCACTGCCTAGTTTTTTTACCAGTGGGTGTTGGTGCAATGGCGTGGTGTTTGTGCGAAACATCGAACAGACCCTATGACTTCAGATGAAAAAAACAGACATCAGGGTTTTCGAGCCGCCAATTGATGCTTGCGACTGCGTCGCACCGAGGCAATCCAAATCCAATTAATCAGGTAGTAGGCGCTGGTTGATACCGCAGCGGCGAAAATAAGACTGCCCACCAGGAATGGCACGCCAATGGCTTCCATACTGGATAAGATCCAGTCGGCATTCGCCTGGAACTCCACATCCAAAGGGGGACGCTGCAACACGATGCTGCCAATGTTAAAGCAGATATAAAAAATAGGCGCCATGGTTAAGGGGTTGGTCAGCCAACACAAGGCAATGGCTACAGGGATATTGCCCCGCGCCCAAATGGCTAAAATAGTGGCAAGCACTGTTTGGCCTGGCATCGGCATCAATGCGGCAAACAGACCCATAGCGAAGGCGTTTCGCACCGAGCGGCGATTCAAATGCCACAAGTAAGGATCATGCAAGAAACGGTCGAAACGTTGCATCGAAGGATGTTCTCGCAGCGTCGCTGGATCTGGCAAGTATTTCTTTATAAACTTCTTAAACATTACAATTCATTAACCCCGGTGAAACATGGAACGTTTCTGTCTGGCGGTATTGCTATCTGTTTGCTTCGTCTTGGTCTGGCCAAGCCTACAGGATTGGCGGCTATTGGGCGCGACACTCATCATCTGCGCACTGGCATCTGCGTTTTTACCCACGTCATGGTCAGTGTGCCGCGCCTTGATGACAGCGATATTGCTATATCCAACGGTATTAAGCTATCAAGTTACACAGCAGGCCTCTGCCTATCAGGCAATGCCGATGTCGGAACTTCGGTTGACCGGCACTATAACAGGAATACCGCGACGAACCGAGCTTGGCTGGCAATTCTATTTTCAGTTGCAATCAGTTTCAGAGCAAGCCGCTGTTGCGTTGCAACATCCGCTGCTTGAGCTGCGTTGGTATCAACCCATTCGTTATGACAATGGAGACGATGTTGTCGAAATACAACTGCCGGAACTTAAAGAAGGGCAGCGCTGGCAATTTGACCTTGCTTTAAAACCCTTGGCATCGGTGGCAAATCCTGGGCAAGGCTGGCGCGAGGCGAATAGCTGGGTACATGGTGTGTTGTGGACTGGCAGTGTTCGTTACCAGCAAAGTACTGCGCAAGCGCAGTTGCTTGAAAACACCCCCAGTATTCGCCAACAGTTGGCTGATGCGATGGCTCGTTGTTGTCAGCAGTACCAAAGCTATCCATTGTGGCTGGCATTGACCTTAGGCGAGCGTCCTTTTAGTGATGACTTATGGCAAGGGCTTCGCAACACTGGCTTAAACCATATTTTGTCCATTTCTGGCATGCACATCGGCATGGTGTTCCAGTGGTGTTTAGTCGTTGGCTGGTTGTTCCGATTGCTGCCCTTATCCCAAGCACAACGTATGACACTCTTGTGGATCTCAGCGGCGTTGATGGCTCTAGGTTATAGCTATGTCGCAGGCTTTGCTATTCCGACTCAGCGGGCCGTATGGGCATTGTTTGTGATGACGGCGTTGATGATTCTACGCCGTCGCGCAAGCCTCGCTTCGCAGCATCTGTTGCTGACCACCGTGATGCTGTTGAGCCGGCCGGCATTGATCGTCAGTGTCAGTTTTTGGTTTACGGTGACCGCACTGACCGTGCTGGTGGTGTTGCAATGGTATCTGCCGGCAACTACGGGGGTGAAGCAGGTCATTCGGTCATTTTTGATCGCCCAACTGGTGTTTACCGTCGCTTTACTGCCTCTCTCGTTATTGATTTTTCAAGGGTTAGCCCCTTGGGCACTGCTGATTAATATAGTGATGGTGCCTTACATTGCGTTGGTGTTATTTCCGTTATTGTTGCTGTGTTGTGCCTTCCTGCTGCTGTTTAGTCAGGCCAGCTGGTTAGCGCTGTGTTGGCAAATGCTGGACCAGCTTTATAGTCCGCTGTGGTGGCTATTACACCATGTAGATGGCTGGATTAGCTTTCCGCTGTTATCGCCGGTCGATGTGGGCTTGATCGCCGGCTTGCTGATGATTTGTATCAGAAGTAGCTTCGTCTTGCGATTGACCAGTATCGCAGGGATATACCTGTTGTTGGCAAATGCCCAAACCACCTCACAACACGCAGTGCATATTATCGATGTTGGCCAAGGCTCTGCGATGCTGCTGCAAGATGGGGCGCATGGTGCCTTACTCGATATCGGGCCTGCCGTCGGCTCTTGGAGTGCGACTGAGCAAACACTGCTGCCTTATTTAAGTTTTTACGGCATTCATCAATTGGATTGGTTGTTACTGAGTCATAACGATGCCGACCACACCGGCAACCTTGCGGTGTTGCGGGCACGTTGGCCAACGCTGCCGCTGTATGCCGATTTTGATACCGAGGCAAAGCCATGCAAAGACTTGCCGTCCACGTGGCGGGGCTTTCAGCTGCAGGTGCTGTCTTCAGGGTCCAAGCACAGCAATGACAATGACAATTCTTGTGTGATCAAGGTGCTGCAAGGAAGTTTCTCCTTGCTAAATCCCGGCGATTTGGCGCATGCCGAAGCGGCGCTGCTGGCGCAAGGGGTGCCAGTTGCAAGTCAGGTATTGCTGCTTGGCCACCATGGCAGTCAATCATCGTCGTCGATTGCCTGGCTGCAACGGGTTAAGCCCGCGCTTGCGGTGGCTAGTGCCGGGCGGCTTAATCGATTTGGCCATCCAAGTCAAACTGTCCAGCAACGGTTAAGTCTGCTGCAGATCCCGCTGATCAGCACGGCCGAACAAGGTGCAATACGCTTTTATCCGTCAAAGCAACAGTGGGTCTATCAGTCCTATCGCGCCTTGCGAGCGCCCGCTTGGTTGGAAAAACTTCAGGCAGACGCTGTAAGTCGCTACAGAAACAGGTAAAATAGACGTGTTTTTGCCAATTTTAGGATACTAGCTTGACTGCTAAACACTTGGGCGCTGTCGCCACATTTCGTCGCTTGTTCACCTATCTTAAACCATACAAAGCCGGCTTTGCGGTCGCCATTTTGGGCATGATTGGCTATGCATTGGTAGATGTGTATTTCATTTCGAATTTTAGTGAATTCATCGACCGTGGCATCGCGGAGAAAGATTACGCCTATTTGGCCTGGGCACCAGCCGTGGTGGTGTTGTTGTTTATCCTGCGTGGTGTATTTAATTTTATCGCCAGTTATTGCTTAACTTGGGCTGGCACTAATATCGTCAAAGATCTGCGCCAGCAACTGTTTCGCCATATGATGCAACTGCCGGTCAGCTACCACGATAAGCATTCCACCGGTGAATTGATTTCAAAAATTACCTTTGATGCCGAACAAATTAAACAAGCATCCAGCAAGGCTCTGGTCGTTCTGATCCACGAAGGGGCCTTTGTGATTGGTTTACTGGCCTTGATGTTTTGGAACAGCTGGCAGCTGTCCTCGATTTTTTTACTGATTGCGCCTTTGATTGCGTACATCGTTTCTGTGGTGTCTAAACGCTTTCGGCGGCTCAGTAACAGCATGCAAACGGCGATGGGGGATGTCACGACCAGCAGTGAACAGATGCTCAATGGCCATAAAGTGATTTTGGCGTTTGGCGGTCAAGCCATCGAAGATGCTCGTTTTGATAAAATCAATAATAACAATCGTCGCCTGGACATTAAACTCGAAGCCACCCGCGCAGTCAGTGTGTCGCTGATCCAAGTGATTGCGTCCTTTGCCCTGGCCTTTGTTATTTATTTAGCGAGCTTCCCTGAAATGCTCAATAGCCTGACGCCAGGCAAATTTAGTGAAATCATCACCTCGATGATGTTGCTGTTAAAACCGCTCAAGCAACTGACAACGGTCAATAGTGACTTCCAAAAAGGCATGTCAGCGGCGGATTCGGTGTTCGCGGTCCTTGATGAAGCGACCGAGCGTGATACGGGGCAAACGCAGTTGCAACAGGTGCAAGGCCGAATTGATTTCAAAGACGTAACGTTCAACTACCCAGGCCATGAAAAACAAGTCCTCAACGACATTAATTTTACGGTTGAAACTGGCCAAACAGTGGCGTTAGTGGGGCGCTCAGGCAGTGGTAAAACCACGATATCCAGTTTGCTCGCGCGATTTTATGAAATTGAGACCGGCCGCATCGAAGTAGATGGTGTGTCGGTGCAAGATTGCACGTTAGCGTCACTTCGCAAACAAATCGCGATAGTGTCGCAACAAGTGGTGTTGTTTAACGATTCGATTGCCAACAATATTGCCTACAGTTTCGAGGGTGAGTTAAGTCGTGCCCAAGTGGAATTGGTCGCCGAGCGCGCGCATGTGATGGAGTTTGCGAAAAACCTGCCACAAGGTTTGGATACGGTGATTGGTGAAAACGGTGTTACGTTATCCGGCGGTCAGCGGCAACGCATCGCGATAGCCCGTGCTCTATTGCGTCAAGCTCCGGTGTTGGTGTTAGACGAGGCAACGTCCGCGCTTGATACTGAGTCGGAACGCAAAATTCAAAGTGCCTTTGATGAGTTAATGCAAGACCGCTCCAGTATTGTCATTGCACATCGCTTATCGACCATTGAAAAGGCCGACCAGATTTTGGTGATGGACGAAGGCCGGATCGTCGAACGTGGCACCCATCAAAGTTTATTGGCGCAAAACGGCTATTACGCCAACCTGTACAAACTGCAGTTTGGTGAAAACGCGTGACACTTGAACAAAGTTGGTACAGTCGATTCGGTTGGAGCTGGCTTCTGCTGCCGTTGTCGGCTGTATTTGCGCTGCTTAGTGCGTTGCGTCGGACACTGTATCGTCTAGGGCTAAAATCCTCCCATCATCCAGGTGTGCCGGTGATTGTCGTTGGTAATATCACGGTTGGTGGCACAGGCAAAACGCCATTTACCTTGTGGCTTTGCCAGCAGCTTCAAGCGCAAGGGTTAAAACCTGGAATTTTATCAAGGGGATACGGCGCTAAGCTGGCTGCGCCCACCTTAGTATTGCCAGCCCATCATGCGGCGGACGTCGGAGATGAACCCAAGCTGTTAGCCTTACAAAGTGGCTGTCCGGTTATGGTGTGGCCGAAACGTGTCGAGGGCGCTAAAGCCCTGTTAGCGCAAGCGGATGTCAATATTCTGATTTGTGACGATGGTCTCCAGCACTACGCGTTACAGCGTGATCTAGAAATTGTGTTGATTGATGGCCAACGTGGAGTCGGGAATGGCTGGTTGTTGCCTGCCGGACCACTGCGTGAGGCTTGCTCCCGGTTGCAACAGGCAGATGTGGTGCTCAGCAACAGTGGTGCATCGGCCTTAACGCCGTACCAATTGCATCTAACAGCACATGCCGCAGTACCACTTAAAAATACACAAACTGCGTTGGCGTCATCGGCTTGTATCAGTTTAGTCAGTGGCATTGGTAATCCACAACGCTTTGAAAACACGGCAATAACGGCAGGGTATAGTATAAAAGCGCGGCATTTTTTTGCGGATCATCATGCCTTTTGTGCCGATGATTTTACATCGATCACAGGCCCGGTGTTGATGACGGCCAAAGATGCGGTCAAATGCTCCGGCTTTGCCAACGACGACTGGTTTTACTTGCCTGTGACCGCAACACCCGATGCAGCTGCCGTTGCACTGATAGATAAAAAAATCGCCGAACTTAGGAGTTCTTATGGCATTTAACATCGCATTACTCGACATTTTAGCCTGTCCATTGTGTAAAGGCCGTTTAAAGATGGATAAAGAGCAGCAGCGTTTGATTTGCAGTTTTGACCGGTTAGCGTTTCCAATCAAGCAAGATATTCCGGTGTTATTGGCAACAGATGCCACTGAGTTAACCAGCACTGAGGCTGATTTATGGGCTTCGTAGTGGTGATCCCAGCACGTTATGCCTCCAGTCGTTTACCTGGAAAGCCGCTGGCGGACATTGCTGGTAAGCCAATGATTGAGTGGGTATGGCGGCAAGCGATCCAAAGCGGCGCTGCGCGCGTGGTGATAGCCACCGATCATCCAGAGGTGCAGTCGGCAGCGCAACAATTCGGTGCTGAAGTGCTGATGACATCACCGGCACATAACTCAGGTACAGAACGCTTAGCAGAAGTGGTTAAGCAATTGGGCTTATCACCAGACACGGTGGTGGTAAATGTGCAAGGGGACGAGCCTTTTATCCCGCCTAGAATTATTGCCCAAGTTGCCGCCAACTTATCCAAACAGCACAAGGCGCGGATGGCTACTTTGGCCGTGCCATTGCAACATGCGACAGAGATTAGCAATCCCAATGTGGTGAAAGTGGTCACCGATCAAAACGGCTATGCGTTGTATTTTAGTCGTGCCGCGATCCCGTTTGACCGCGATAGCAAATTTAGCCTGCAGTTGACGGAGCATTATCGTCGCCATATCGGCATTTACGCTTATCGTGCTGGTTTCATTCTCGATTACGTGCAATGGCCTGCATCGACTCTGGAGCAGATTGAATGCTTGGAGCAACTGCGAGTGTTATGGCAAGGCGAAAGTATTCATGTCGATACGGCGCTTGAAATACCGCCTGTGGGGGTCGATACGCCTGATGATTTAGCTGCAGCTCAGCGCCACGCGGCCACCTTAAGTAACGCATGTTAACTCTCTCGAATTTACTGGCTGATCAACCCGACTTTGCCATTTGGTACAAACCGGCCGGGTTGAGCATCCATTCTGAACAAGGCGAGGGCTTTGTTGCACAGGCATCCCGCTTGGCAAAGGTCGATTATTATCCCGTCCATCGGCTTGATCAAGGCACATCAGGTTTGTTGATCCTGGCCAAAAATGCCACTGCGGCAGCTGAGTTTGGAGTCTTGTTTAGCCATCATCAGGTCGAAAAGTATTATGTGGCGCTGTCGGTTGGTAAACCTAAACAAAAGCAGGGCTGGGTGAAGGGCGACATGGCGCCAGCACGCGGTGGTAACTATAAGTTGTTAGCAACGCAACAGAACCCCGCGGTCAGTTATTTTGTGTCGCATAGTCTGGCTGCAGATAGCTTGCCAGCAGCCACCCGCCTTTATTTGGTCAAACCATGGACTGGCAAGACGCATCAAATACGCGTTGCGTTGAAATCTATGGCAGCCCCGATCGCAGGGGATCCCCGCTATGGTGGCGTCGCTGCTGACCGATTGTATTTGCATGCCCTGGCGCTGGCATTTTGTTACCAAGGCCAACAGTTTCAGTTTCACGTCGCGCCAGTTGAGGGTGACTGGTTTTTGCACTCAGCCTGTCAAGAGGTACTTGGCAATGTGTTGGCGGATGTGCGAACCATCGACTGGCCGCGCTACCAAAAGCCCCGGAGTATCTAAGTTGGACGTTATGGCTATAACTGAATTATCGGATGCATATTTGCATCGTTTTGCTGGGATCGCCCGCTTATATGGCAACAAGGCCTTACCTGCCTTCGCTTCGGCTCATGTGTGTGTTATTGGCATTGGTGGCGTCGGCAGTTGGGTGGCTGAAGCACTAGCTCGCAGTGGCATAGGTCAATTGACGCTGATCGATCTCGACGATATCTGTGTCAGTAATACCAATCGACAAATACATGCCTTGAGTTCGACCGTCGGTAAAGACAAAGTTAGCGTCATGGCCGACCGCGTGCGAGATATCAATCCTGAATGTCAGGTGCAGCAAATTGAAGACTTCATCAGCACTGATAATTTGCGCCAATTGCTGACAAATAACTTCAGTTATGTGGTGGATTGCATCGATTCGATTAAATCAAAGACTGCGCTGATCGCATATTGCAAGCGGAATAAAATTCCATTGGTGACTATTGGTGGCGCCGGAGGCCAGCTTGACCCGACTCAAATTACCTTGGGCGACTTGGCGATGACCACCAATGACCCATTGCTGGCAAAAGTTCGCAATAATTTGCGTCGCGACTACAACTATTCGCGCAACGTCAAACGTCGTTTTGGCATTGATGCCGTGTATTCCACCGAACAGTTGAAATACCCACAGCCGGATGGTTCCGTGTGCGGAGCAAAATCAGCATCCGACGGCGCTATGCGGCTTGACTGCAGTTCAGGGTTTGGCGCAGTTACAGTAGTCACCGCAAGCTTTGCCTTTGTTGCCGTGGCTCGGGTGTTAAAGAAAATCGCAGACAAAGCCAATCAAGCGGCCAGCACTGAGGCTGTGACCGAGCGTGCCGCGGAGTAACAGAGCGAGTAGGCGAAGTGATGTGGACGGCGCTCGTTGATGCGCCGTCAGGCTGCTGTTAATCCATTAACGCATGGATTTTTTCGATCACGGCATGGACGCCGTTGCTGCGAGAGGGCGATAAGCCTTGCGCTAACCCCAAACTCTCAAATAATGCTTTGATATCCAATTGTTGGATCTCACAGGATGTTTTTTGTTGCAGCTGACTTAGCAGTAAGGCAATGGTACCTTTGATGATCCGTGCATCTGCATCGAAATAAAAACTCCAGCGGCCATCCGCTTGTTGCTGCGATACAAGCCAAGCCTCAGATTCACAGCCATTGACTCGAGTTGCATCATTACGCAAATCAGCATCCAACGTCGGCATCTCTTTGCCAAGCACCATCAATAATCGGTACTTGTCTTGCCAGCCATTCGCTTGTTGGACATCGGCTAACCGCGTTGCGGCGTGCAGATAAAATGCTGCTTGTCTTGAGTCCATCATAAAAGCTCCATCGCTTGACGTATGGCATCCACCGCTCGTTGTACATCCTGCTGATTATTATACGGGGCGAATGAGAACCGTACGGCTCCAGGTTGCTGTAATGCCGCGAATAGTGGCATCGCACAATGGGAGCCTGCTCTGACCGCAACCTGCTGTACATTTAATAACTCGGCAAAGTCTTGGGTATGAGCCCCAGCCACGACACAGGTGACGATGCCAGCACTGTTCTGAGGCGATAACACTCGGATCTGTGGCCACTCATGTAGTGCTTGCATGAAACTCTGTGTTAACTGAAGCTTGTGAGTGGTTAATTGTTGAGTATCAAACTGTTGTAAAAAACGTACGGCAGCACCAAAACCAATCGCCCCCGCGATATTCGGCGTGCCTGCTTCTAACCGATATGGCAGACGATTCAGTTCGGTGTGGCTAAAACTAACAGAACGGATCATCTCCCCGCCATAACATAACGGCCGCAAAACTTCCAACGCCTTGGTTTTTCCAATCAGTGCGCCAATGCCCGTCGGACCGTATAACTTATGTGCGGAACAGACGTAAAAGTCACAATCCAATGCCGTTACATCGGCAAGACCCGCCGCAACCCCTTGGCAGCCATCGACAATGGTCAGTGCACCGACTGCTTTGGCTTGCGGCAACAACATAGATAAGTCAGGGGCGTAGCCCGTGCCATTACTCAGTTGCGTTAAGCTCACGACTTTTGGTTTGCGTTGCAGCAACTGCTGATAAGCGGCGAGATCTAAATCGCCGTTGGCAGTCAGTGGAATAGCTTGTAACTCCACACCTTTACAATGAAACTGCCATGGCACTATGTTGGCGTGATGCTCTAAGCTGCTGACCACAACCAAATCACCGGCTTGTAACACGCTATGCATCAAGCCAAACGCCAATTGATTAAGCGCCATGGTGGCGCCAGCGCTGAAAATAAGTTGATAGTCCGCAGAGGCGTTTACAAACTGCAAAATATCGTGCCGAGCCTGTTCTAACTGAGTCGTGGCGGTTGCCGCTAAACTATGCGCTGAACGGTGAACATTACTGTTATCCCGTTGATAGAACTGTTGCATCGACACCACCACGTCGTGTGGTTTATGGCTAGTCGCCGCATTGTCGAGGTAAACCCATAGTGGGTGTTCAGAAAAAAAAGCAAATTCAGCACGAAAGTCAGCAATCGACACGACAGATTCTCGGTGGACAAAACGTTAGTTTACCAGAAAACAAAAAAGCGGCCTAAGCCGCTTTTTGGGGATAAAACGACATTAGCCGCGTTGGCCTTTATCGATAAAATCACGCGCCGTGTAACCTGTGTACAGCTGGCGTGGACGACCGATTTTGTGGCCTTTGTCGGACAACATTTCGTCCCAGTGTGAGATCCAACCCACAGTACGAGCCATCGCGAAAATCACGGTGAACATGCTGGTTGGGATACCAATGGCTTTTAAAATGATACCTGAGTAGAAATCAACGTTTGGATACAGTTTCTTCTCAATGAAGTACGGGTCTGACAGCGCAATACGCTCCAGCTCCATTGCAACATCCAACAGCGGATCTTGAATGTTTAACTCTTTTAATACTTCATGGCAGGTATCACGCATGACTTTAGCGCGTGGGTCGAAGTTTTTGTAAACACGGTGACCGAAGCCCATTAAACGGAAGGTATCGTTTTTGTCTTTAGCACGTGCCACAAATTCAGGGATACGGGCGACTGAACCGATTTCTTGCAACATCTTCAAGCACGCTTCGTTCGCACCACCGTGCGCAGGGCCCCACAGTGACGCGATACCCGCAGCGATACAAGCATATGGGTTAGCGCCTGACGAACCGGCTAAACGCACGGTCGAAGTGGATGCGTTTTGCTCATGGTCAGCATGCAACATGAAAATACGGTCCATCGCTTTAGCAAGCGTTGGGCTGACTTTGTATTCTTCAGCTGGCACAGAGAACATCATGTGGAGGAAGTTTTCTGCATAGGTCAAATCGTTGCGTGGATAAACAAATGGCTGACCAATCGTATACTTGTAAGCCATTGCCGCGATCGTTGGCAGCTTAGCAATCAAACGATGGGCTGAGCGTTTGCGTTGCTCAGGGTCGTTCACGTTCAGATCTGAGTGATAGAACGATGACATTGCACCCACCACACCACACAACATGGCCATTGGGTGAGCATCGACACGGAAACCTTGGAAGAAGGACGCTAACTTCTCATGGACCATGGTGTGACGAGTAATCACATGGCGGAAGTTTTCGTATTGTGCTGCCGTTGGCAATTCGCCTTCTAACAACAAATAACATGTTTCTAAGTAATCAGAACCGACAGCTAATTGTTCAATTGGGTAACCACGGTGTAACAACACACCGTTGTCGCCATCGATGTAAGTGATTTTCGATTCACAAGAGCCAGTCGACATGAAACCTGGGTCGAACGTGAAATAGCCTGATGCACCCAGTGCGCGAACGTCGATGACATCGGAGCCGGCTGTACCTGAATAAATAGGCAGTTCGATCGGTGCCAAACCTTCGATGTGCACGACAGCTTTTTTATCTGCCATTTGGATTTCTCCTGTGTAGTTATTGGTTTAACCGTTAGTAATCATCTATTCTACCCGCAAGTGGGGCGAGAAAGTCAATTTTAATGCATGATGTAACAATAAATATTCGACTTCTGTCGAATTGCTAACCGAATCTTTTTCAGCAAGCATTGTGTCTTGTTCAAATTCAGCCAACAAAATAAAACTAAATTGTAATCATGGGTTACCATCTATATACTGTCGCGGGTTCAAAATCAGTTCACCAATCAATAGATAAAAATTCTGGCTGAACCACCTTGCGCTGTGTCCAGTATATCAATTGGGTGTTGACTGTTTTATGCAGCAACAAGAATGGCAACAGTGTCCTTTAAGGGCGTCGATAGGCAAGAAACTGTGAAAAAACAAAGACCTGTAAATCTTGATCTGACAACGATCTCTATGCCGGCAACGGCTCGGGCCTCTATCCTGCATCGCGTAACGGGCGTCGCTATGTTCTTCGCTCTAATTTTCGTGATTTGGGCATGGGCTGTCTCCCTGTCTTCTCCAGAAGGTTTCCAAGCGGTAAAAGACGTGATGACTGGTTTCATCGCGAAGTTTATTGCGTGGGGCACCATCACGGTATTGGCTTACCATATCATCGGCGGCATCCGTCACCTGATCATGGACATGGGTCATTGGGAAGAATTGGAATCAGGCAATAACAGCGCAAAAGCTGCGATTGGCCTGTGGGTTATCGTTGCTGCTCTGGCTGGAGTGTGGTTATGGTTCTAAATCAAGCAACTCTGAAACGCGATGGCGTCAAAGACTATGTGTCTTTGCGTGCAACTGCCATTGTCCTTACTACATATGCCTTATTTATCCTCGGCTTTTTCCTAATAACTCCTGAAGTCACGTATGACGCATGGTCGGGCTTGTTCTCAAACCTGCTAATGAAAGCATACACATTGCTGGCTTTAGTCTGTATCGCAGTACACGTCAAAATCGGCCTGTGGCAGGTTCTGACGGACTACGTCAAATGTGCTAAAACTCGTGCGGTATTGCAGTTTGTGCTGTACACGCTGGCGTTTGGTTATGTGGCCGTTGGTCTGTTTGTTCTGTGGGGTGTGAAGTGAGTATTCCAGTACGCGAATTTGATGCCGTTGTGATCGGCGCAGGTGGCGCAGGTATGCGCGCGGCCTTGCAAATTACTGAATCAGGTTTGACCTGTGCACTGTTGTCAAAAGTGTTCCCAACTCGCTCTCATACGGTATCTGCTCAAGGCGGTATCACTGTAGCGTTGGGTAACTCTCACCCAGATAACTGGGAATGGCACATGTTCGATACCGTCAAAGGGTCTGATTATATCGGTGACCAAGACGCAATCGAATACATGTGTAAAACAGGCCCAGAGGCTATCACCGAATTAGAAAATATGGGCTTACCGTTCTCACGTTTTGAGAATGGTCGTGTTTACCAACGCCCGTTCGGTGGCCAATCGAAAAACTTTGGTGGCGAACAAGCCGCCCGTACAGCGGCTGCTGCTGACCGTACTGGTCATGCTTTATTGCATCTGCTGTATCAACAAAACGTCAAGAACAAGACCCAAGTCTTTTCTGAGTGGTATGCACTTGATCTAGTCAAAAACCAAGACGGTGCTGTTGTTGGTTGTACTGCCATTGATATCGAAACCGGTGAAGTGGTTTACTTCAAGTCGCGTGCCGTTGTGTTAGCCACAGGCGGTGCAGGCCGTATTTTCGCATCAACCACCAACGCTCACATCAACACCGGTGATGGTGTTGGTATGGCTCTGCGTGCTGGCGTCCCGATGCAAGATATGGAAATGTGGCAGTTCCACCCAACAGGTATTGCTGGTGCCGGTGTTCTGGTGACAGAAGGCTGTCGTGGTGAAGGTGGTTACCTGCTGAATAAAGACGGCGAACGTTTCATGGAGCGCTACGCTCCCAATGCTAAAGACTTGGCTGGTCGTGACGTTGTTGCTCGTTCAATGATGACAGAGATCCGCGAAGGTCGTGGTTGCGATGGTCCATGGGGTCCGCACATCAAGCTGAAACTGGACCACTTAGGTGCAGAAGTTTTAGAAAGCCGCCTGCCAGGTATCTGTGAGCTGTCACGTACATTTGCTCACGTCGACCCAGTGAAAGAGCCAATTCCTGTTATTCCAACCTGTCACTACATGATGGGTGGCGTTCCAACCAACGTTCACGGTCAAGCGCTGCGCCCAACCGCCGATGGTGGTGAGGAAGTGATCCCAGGCTTGTTTGCTTGTGGTGAAATCGCTTGCGTGTCGGTACATGGTGCGAACCGCTTAGGTGGTAACTCATTGTTAGACTTGGTTGTATTTGGTCGCGCCACTGGCTTGCACTTAGGTGAAGCATTAAGTGCGTCTGTGGAATACCGTCAAGCCTCAGATTCTGATCTAGAAGCGTCCTTGTCACGTTTCAATCGCTGGGAAAGCAGCAAAGTCGGTCAAGGCGAAGATCCGAACCAAATTAAAAAAGACCTACAACAATGTATGCAGTTGAACTTCTCGGTATTCCGTGAAGGTCAAGCGATGGCTGAAGGTCTGGAACAATTGAAAGTGATCCGCGAACGCCTGAAGTATGCTCGCTTGGATGACAAGAGTAAGGAATTCAACACGGCTCGTATTGAGTGTTTGGAATTGGACAACCTGATGGAGACTGCGTTCTCTACAGCGGTTGCCGCCAACTACCGTACCGAAAGCCGTGGCGCTCACTGCCGCTTTGACTATCCGGATCGTGACGACGAGAACTGGCTGTGCCACAGCGTTTATACGCCAGACACTGAGTCTATGTTCAAGCGTAAGGTCAACATGGAGCCTAAGTTCCGTCCGGCCTTCCCACCGAAAGCACGTACTTATTAAGAGGGCAGCAGAATGAACGTAGTAATTTCTGTATATCGTTATAATCCAGACGTCGACAATGCTCCACGCATGCAAGACTACACGCTGGAATTGCCTGAAGGCCGGGACATGATGGTGCTGGATGCTCTTTTGAAGTTAAAAGAGCAAGACCCGACGTTATCATTCCGTCGCAGCTGCCGTGAAGGTGTTTGTGGTTCAGATGGCTTGAACATGAACGGCAAAAACGGTCTGGCATGTATTACACCATTGTCTGAATTAGGTCTCAAAGGCGGCAAGATTGTGCTGCGTCCATTACCAGGTTTGCCGGTGATCCGCGACTTGGTCATTGATATGAGCCAATTCTACAAACAGTACGAAAAAGTGAAGCCGTACTTGATCAACAATGACTTACCTCCTGCCGGTGAGTACCTACAGTCTCCTGAAGAACGTGCTAAGTTGGACGGTCTGTATGAGTGTATTCTGTGTGCGTGTTGTTCAACGTCATGCCCATCGTTCTGGTGGAATCCTGACAAGTTCATCGGTCCAGCAGGTTTGTTACACGCTTATCGCTTCTTGGCCGATAGCCGTGATACAGCAACTGAGGAACGTTTGAATGATTTGGATGATGCATTTAGCGTATTCCGCTGTCATGGCATCATGAACTGTGTCAACGTCTGTCCGAAGGGATTAAACCCAACGAAGGCAATTGGCCAGATCAAATCAATGCTGTTAAACCGAGCGTTATAACAGTAGAAAAACCCGGTTCTGGCGACAGACCCGGGTTTTTTGTAGCGTTCGATTAAAAAATGGTCTAAAAATCAAACAGTCCGCTTGCGGGCTTTGTTTGTGCGTATAAAATGACGACCTGTTTTCATAACTGGTCGAAACCAGGAAAAATTGCCATCAAGCCTGTAACATGGCTATTTTTTTGCTACTTTTTTCCAGGTGCTTCGAGATAAGGGAAAGTAAATGCACGAAGGTGTAATGAAGGCGTGGTTAGAGTCTTCTCATCTGGGCGGCGGCAACATGGCCTACGTCGATGAGCTCTACGAATCCTACCTAGCGGATCCAGCCAGCGTTAGCGAAGAATGGCGTCAATTCTTTGCGAAATTACCGAAAATCGAAGGGGTGGATTTAGAAGCCCGTCACGCAGATATCCGCGCTCAGTTCGCCGAGCTTGCCAAGAATAAACACCGCGAAGTGGTGGTTGCGCAAGGTTCTGGTGACAGCCGTCAAGTCAAAGTGCTGCAGTTGATTAACGCGTTCCGTTTCCGCGGTCATCAGCAAGCCAAACTTGACCCGCTGGAGTTGTGGAAACGCCAACGTGTGCGTGACCTTGAGCTGTCGTACCACGACTTATCCGAAGCCGATTTTAATACCGAATTCAATGTGGGCTCGTTTGCCGGTGGCAGCGGTACCATGAAACTTGGCGAGTTAGTCAAAGCGCTGGAAGAAACCTATTGCGGCTCTATCGGTGCGGAGTACATGCACATTGTATCCACCGATGAAAAACGTTGGATCCAGCAACGCCTTGAAAGTACACGTTCTAAACCAACGTATGACAAAGCCGCCAAAGCTGAAATTCTTAAAGGTCTGATTGCTGCTGATGGATTGGAGCGCTACTTAGCCGCGAAATTCCCAGGCGCTAAACGCTTTGGTTTGGAAGGCGGTGACGCCATGATCCCAATGCTGAAGTCGATGATTCATCGTGCCGGTGAACAAGGCGCCAAAGACTGCGTTATTGGTATGGCTCACCGTGGCCGTTTAAATACGCTCGTCAACGTGCTGGGTAAAAACCCAAGCAAGTTATTCGATGAATTTGCTGGTAAATACGAAGTTGTAGGTGCCGGTGACGTGAAATACCACATGGGTTTCTCGTCTGACTTTGAAACCAAAGGTGGTCCTATCCATCTAGCCTTGGCATTTAACCCATCGCATTTGGAAATCGTCAACCCGGTTGTCATGGGCTCAGTACGTGCTCGTTTGGACCGCCGCGGCTGTGCGGATGGTTCACAAGCCTTGCCTATCACCATCCATGGAGACTCAGCGTTTACGGGTCAAGGTGTGGTTGCTGAAACATTCAACATTTCGCAAACTCGCGCCTTTAAAGTAGGTGGTTCGATTCGTTTGGTTATCAACAACCAAGTCGGTTTTACCACATCAAACCCAGAAGATACGCGTTCAACTGAATACTGTACTGACATCGCGAAAATGGTCCAAGCACCTATTTTCCATGTCAATGGGGATGACCCTGAAGCGGTGGTCTTCGTTGCGCAATTGGCTGTTGATTTCCGTAATACTTTCAAACGTGATGTGGTCATTGACTTGGTATGTTACCGCCGTAACGGCCACAACGAAGCTGATGAGCCGAATGCAACTCAGCCGTTGATGTACCAAAAAATTCGCAAACACCCAACACCGCGTGAATTGTACGCCGACAAGTTGATCAAAGCCGGTTTGTTTACCGCTGAAGAGATCCAAGCTTTAGTGGATGGTTATCGTCAAGCCTTAGATAACGGCGAGTGTGTTGTTGCTGAATGGCGTGAAATGACTGAAGTCGCGGTTGATTGGACGCCTTATTTAGGCCACCAATGGAATGTTGATTACGACGCTTCTGTTGATGTCAGTGATTTAATTGCGCTTGGTCAGAAGGCCATTACAGTGCCTGCCGAACATCCATTGCAGCGTCAAGTCGGCCGTGTCTATGAAGACCGTGCCTTGATGCTCAAAGGTGAGAAGAAAATCGATTGGGGCTTTGCAGAAATTTTAGCGTATGCGTCAATTGCAAATGCCGGTCATCGTATTCGTATCGTAGGTCAAGATTCTGGTCGCGGTACCTTCTTCCATCGTCATGCTGTGCTACACAACCAAAATGATGCAAGCGTCTATGTCCCTTTGCGCCACTTGAGTGAGACGCAAGGTGAATTCGAAGTGTACGATTCGGCCCTGTCAGAAGAGGCAGTGTTAGCATTCGAATATGGTTATGCCACGGCAGAACCTCGTGCATTGGTGATTTGGGAAGGCCAATTCGGTGACTTTGCCAACGGTGCACAAGTCGTAATTGACCAATTCTTAAGTTCAGGTGAGCAAAAATGGGGTCGTCTCTGTGGCCTGACGCTGTTGTTGCCTCATGGTTACGAAGGTCAGGGCCCAGAGCATTCGTCAGCTCGTTTAGAACGCTTCCTGCAGCTTTGTGCCGATCACAACATGCAAGTGTGTGTACCAAGTACGCCTGCCCAAGTGTTTGCAATGATCCGTCGTCAAATGGTGCGTCCATTACGTCGTCCGCTGATCGTGATGTCACCAAAATCGCTGTTGCGCCATCCGTTGGCAACCTCGACCTTGGAAGAATTATCGTCGGGTGTTTACCATAACGTGATCGGTGAAATCGATGCGTTGGATGCAAAACAGGTCGAACGTGTGGTGTTCTGTAGTGGTAAGGTTTATTACGACCTGCTCGAAGAACGCCGTAAACGCGCGCAAACCAACGTCGCTATTGTCCGTGTGGAGCAGCTGTATCCGTTCCCGCAAGACGAGATGGCGGCAGTGCTTGCCCAGTACCAGCATGTGAAAGATTTCGTGTGGTGCCAAGAAGAGCCGCAAAACCAAGGCGCTTGGTACTGCAGCCAGCATAATTTCTGGGCGGCCATTCCAGCCGGTGCCAAGTTGAGTTATGCCGGTCGTGACGCGTCATCATCGCCAGCTGTCGGCTACTTGTCTGTGCATAACAAACAACAAGCCGCGTTGATCAATGCTGCGTTGACCATTGCTTGAGGAAGAACCGTGGTGTATGCCACGGTTTGATTTTTTGGAGTCAGCGGTCCGTTGGGCACGCTGACTTTGGCTTTGAAAAGACAGAACATCTGTTCGCTAATCTGTAAAAGGTGACAAAGTGGAAATTAAAGTCCCCGTACTGCCGGAATCCGTTGCCGATGCAACAATCGCAACATGGCACGTCAAAACTGGCGAAGCCGTAACTCGTGACCAAGTGTTGGTTGATATTGAAACTGATAAAGTTGTGCTGGAAGTTGTGGCTCAAGCTGACGGTGTGATGGGCGAAATCGTTCACGCTGAAGGTGCGACCGTATTAGCAGAACAAGTTATTGGTCATTTAAACGCTGGCGCAACTGCCGCCGCAGCGCCAGCAGCCGCGGCTGCTCCGGCTGCAGCTTCTGCACCTGCTGCTGAATCGGATGATGTGTTAACGCCTTCAGTACGACGTTTGATTGCAGAAAAAGGCTTAGATGCCAGCAAAATCCAAGGTTCAGGCAAAAACGGCCGTGTAACCAAAGAAGATGTTGAGAAATTCTTAGCGGGTGCTCCAGCCGCGCCAGCTGCAGCGGCCAAGCCTGCTGCTCCAGCACCAACTCCAGTTGCGACGGGCGACCGTTCTCAAAAACGCGTTCCAATGACCCGTCTGCGTAAAACAATCGCAAACCGTCTGCTGGAAGCGAAGAACTCAACGGCGATGTTGACGACATTCAACGAAATCAACATGAAGCCAATCATGGACTTGCGTAAGCAATATGGCGAAGTGTTTGAAAAACGCCACGGTATCCGTTTAGGCTTTATGTCCTTCTATGTCAAAGCAGTGACTGAAGCGCTGAAACGTTTCCCTGAAGTCAACGCGTCAATCGACGGCGATGACATTGTGTACCACAACTACTTCGACGTTAGCATTGCGGTGTCAACGCCTCGTGGTTTAGTAACACCGGTCCTGCGTGATTGCGACAAGATGAACCTTGCCGAAATCGAAAAAGCCATCAAAGAATTAGCACTGAAAGGTCGTGACGGTAAGCTGTCTATCGAAGACCTGACAGGCGGTAACTTCACTATCACCAACGGTGGTGTGTTCGGTTCTCTGATGTCTACTCCAATCATCAACCCACCACAAACCGCTATTTTGGGTATGCACAAAATCCAAGACCGCGTCATGGTTGTTGATGGCAAAATGGAAATCCTGCCAATGATGTATTTGGCGCTGTCTTACGACCACCGTTTAATCGATGGTAAAGAATCAGTTGGTTTCCTGGTCACAGTCAAAGAGCTGTTAGAAGATCCTACTCGTATTCTGTTGGATATCTAATCTTCAGTGTGTCGAGTGAACTCAGCGCGGCATTTAGCCGCGCTGATATAAAGAACAGGCGGGCACCCCAACAAGTGTCAGTCCTCAAGGTCAGGCCATATCAACCCCGGTGTGGTCTTTAATGTCAAAATGAACGGAAAAAAGCCATGAATTTGCACGAGTATCAGGGTAAGCAACTGTTTGCCCAATATGGTTTGCCAGTGTCTAAAGGCATCGCTGCAGCAACAGTTGAAGAAGCTGTTGAAGCGGCAGATAAGATCGGCGGCGAAATGTTTGTTGTTAAAGCTCAGGTTCACGCTGGTGGCCGCGGTAAAGCGGGCGGCGTTAAACTGGTTAAGAGCAAAGACGAAATTCGCGCTTTCGCAGAAAAATGGCTGGGTAAAAATCTGGTAACGTACCAGACAGACGAAAAAGGTCAACCAGTTAGCCGTATTCTGGTAGAGACTTGCACAGATATCGCTAAAGAGCTGTATTTGGGTGCAGTTGTTGACCGTTCTTCACGTCGTATCGTCTTCATGGCATCGACCGAAGGTGGCGTGGAAATCGAAAAAGTTGCCCACGAAACTCCAGAGAAAATCTTAAAAGCGACTATCGATCCGTTGGTAGGCGCTCAACCTTACCAAGGCCGTGAACTGGCGTTCAAACTGGGCTTGGAAGGCAAACAAGTTAACCAATTCGTTCACATCTTCGTGAACCTGGCAAAACTGTTCCAAGAAAAAGACTTGGCGCTGGTTGAAGTGAACCCACTGGTAATCACGCCAGAAGGTAACTTGCATTGCTTGGATGCTAAATTGGTTGTCGATGGTAACGCGATGTACCGTCACCCAGAATTAAAAGCCATGCAAGATCCAACGCAAGAAGATCCACGTGAAGCACATGCTGCGTCATGGGAACTGAACTACGTTGCGTTAGGTGGTGACATTGGTTGTATGGTGAACGGCGCGGGCTTAGCCATGGGCACCATGGACATCGTTAAATTACACGGTGGCCAACCAGCGAACTTCCTGGACGTTGGCGGCGGCGCGACCAAAGAGCGCGTAGTTGAAGCGTTCAAAATTATCCTGTCTGACTCAGCTGTTAAAGCCGTCTTTATCAACATCTTCGGTGGTATCGTGCGTTGCGATATGATTGCAGAAGGTGTGATCGGTGCGGTGAAAGAAGTTGGCGTTAAAGTGCCAGTGGTTGTCCGCCTGCAAGGTAACAACGCTGAACTGGGTGCCAAAGTTCTGCAAGAAAGCGGCCTGAATATCATCGCTGACACTGACTTAACTGGCGCTGCCAAGAAAGTCGTAGCTGCAGCTGCTGGCGTCTAAGGGGTAGGTAATGAGCGTTTTAATCAATAAAGACACCAAAGTAATTTGCCAAGGTTTCACTGGCGCACAAGGTACATTCCACTCGCAACAAGCGCTGGACTACGGTACTAAAATGGTTGGCGGTGTAACTCCAGGTAAAGGCGGTCAAACGCACTTGGGTTTACCTGTGTTCAACACCGTGAAAGAAGCGGTTGAAGCCACTGGCGCTGAAGCATCAGTGATCTACGTTCCAGCGGCTTTCTGTAAAGATTCTATCCTGGAAGCGGCGAACGGCGGTATCAAACTGATCGTTTGTATCACTGAAGGCATTCCAACCATGGATATGCTGGAAGCCAAAGTTAAATGTGACGAATTAGGCGTACGTCTGATTGGTCCAAACTGCCCAGGCGTGATCACGCCAGGTGAATGTAAAATCGGTATCATGCCAGGCCATATCCATTTGCCAGGTAAAGTCGGTATCGTTTCACGTTCAGGCACTTTGACGTATGAAGCAGTAAAACAAACTACAGACTACGGTTTCGGCCAATCAACGTGCGTTGGTATCGGTGGTGACCCAATCCCAGGTTCAAACTTCATTGATATCCTGAAGCTGTTCCAAGCAGATCCACAAACTGAAGCCATCGTCATGATCGGTGAGATCGGTGGTTCTGCGGAAGAAGAAGCTGCTGCGTTCATCAAAGAACACGTGACTAAACCAGTTGTTTCTTACATTGCTGGCGTTACAGCGCCTGCAGGTAAACGTATGGGTCACGCTGGCGCTATCATCTCTGGCGGTAAAGGTACTGCTGATGAGAAGTTTGCAGCGTTAGAAGACGCTGGCGTGAAGACAGTGAAGAGCTTGGCCGACATCGGTAAAGCACTGAAAGAACTGACAGGTTGGTAATCAACTTGTTTGAGTAGAAAAACCGCCGCAAGGCGGTTTTTTTTTGGAATTTATACATCAGATTAATTCCTTCATTTTCTTGAGCTTGTCGAATGCCTAAACCCTGTCTAGTTTTTATATGATTGGGTTTAATCAAGGAACAGTGATGACCATTCGACATGCTATTTATTTAATCAATGCTCTGTTTGTACTGTTAGTGATTGTGCTCGCTGGTTTTTCATACAACAGTTCCAGGGATTATTCTGCAATTTTGGCGTACGTGACAGGTCCTGCATGGGATAGTGCTGATGGCGCGATGGAAGGGACTATTGGTTTACAGCAACAAATCATTGCCATCAACTTGTTGCAAGATAGACCGGAGGACAAAGACCATGCCATGGAATTATTAAATGAAGGCAAGGCGATGGCGAATGAGGCCCTAGGGCGAATGTTAGCTGCAGGGTTGATGTCGCCGGCAAACGTGTCTGAACTCAAGCAACAACAAAACAACTTCGAACGTGCCCGCGAGTCCTTACTGGAAAACCTTGCTGACCCAGAGCGACTCAAGACGTTTGAAAATACCACATCCTCGTTGCTAGTTTACCTTGAAAAAATGGAGGAGGAAGGCGACTCCAAAGTAGAAAATCAATTTACTATTATTGAGTCGCTCAACAGCTCCACCGTGCGGTTAAACCTTATTTTAACTGTTTTAGGCTTAAGTTTGGCACTGGGAACGACTTGGTTTGCGCGTCGGATGGTGTTGGTTCCGCTTCAACAGCTGGCCACGAATTTAAAAGACCTTGCTAGTGGTCAAGGAAATTTGACGGTACGTTTGGCCTCCGATTTACACAATGAGTTTGATGATATTGCCCAGTCGTTCAATCAATTTGTCGACAAGATCGCACGCTTGGTACGTGAAGTAAAACTGAGCTATGAAGAAGTCGCGCAAGTGAGCTCGACCATCTCGAACACTATCGGCACCGCAACGCAAGGTGTTGCAGTACAGCAAGCTGAGACTGAACGTGTGGTCGCCGCCATCAGTCAAATGAGTTCGGTGTTGCATGCGCTCGCGGATCAAGCATCCGGCGCCAGCGAAAATGCCCATGTGACCAAAACCTCGATGCAAGCCGGTGTCGACTCAGTACAGGGGGTTGAAAAGGTGATCCAGCGTGTGCATGACCTAGTCGCGCAAGTCAATGCACAAATCAATCAGGTGCAGCAAGATAGCGCTGGCATAGTGCAAATGTTAGAGATGATCCGGAATATCGCCGATCAAACCAATTTGTTGGCTCTGAATGCGGCGATTGAGGCGGCAAGGGCAGGTGAGTCAGGCCGAGGCTTTGCGGTGGTTGCAGAGGAAGTTCGAAATTTGGCAACGCGAACTCAATCATCGACCGGCATGATTGAACAAGACATCCAAAAACTGACCTCCTCGTTACAACACGCCGTGGTAGCGATGCAGCAGGTGAATGTTGAAAGTGACATGGTGGCGGATCAAACCGTCAAAACGCTGCAAACATTGGCGCATGTATCTAATCAATTGGACTTGATGAACCGACTCAACGACCAAGTCGCAGACTCGACTCAGCAGCAAGGGCAGGCCATCGCCGATTTAAGCGAAAGTATGCAGCGCATTCGCCAGCAAGGACAGCACACGGAATCGCAGAGTCAACACGCGAAACAATCGATGCATACCTTAACTGAACATATCGAGCAGCTATCTGAGCAGCTAAACCAGTTTAAGTGCTAACGCCACTTTTTGGCGTCTGGTCGCAATAAGGTTGTGACCAGACGCTGGCCGCGCGATGCTCAAGTCATCTTTAGTCGAGGCCCTATCCATGTTCAAGAAAACTCTATTATCAAGCCTTCTGTTGGCGGTATTGGCTGTGCCTGCCATTGCTGATGACAAAGTCGTTAGCCGCGAAATTCCGGTCGACCAGGTGGTTATGACCAATCATGAAACTGAAATTAACGGTACGTCATTTCGTTACACTGCAGAGACGGGGACTCAACCGGTCTGGAATGACGACGGAGAACCGGTTGCCACATTGTTTTATACCTATTACCAACGCAGTGATGTCAAGGACCGCAGTAAGCGCCCGCTGTTAATCTCCTTTAATGGTGGGCCAGGTTCAGCCTCCGTTTGGATGCAGATTGCCTACACAGGACCTCGCGCCATTAACATTGATGCGGAAGGGTACCCTTTGCAGCCCTATGGCACTAAACCGAATCCATATTCGGTCCTAGATACTGCGGATATCGTTTTTGTAAACCCAGTCAATACAGCCTATTCGCGGGTGTTGCCAAATAAAGAAGGCAAAATGCCGTCGCGTGATGAACAAGGAAAGATGTTTTTTGGCGTCAATGAAGATGTTAAATACCTTGCCGCGTGGATTGAAAACTTTGTGACTCGTCACGAGCGTTGGCCATCGCCTAAGTATTTAATTGGCGAAAGTTATGGGACGACCCGTGTATCAGGTTTGGCGCTGGAGCTTCAAGAGCGGCAATGGATGTACTTAAATGGCGTGGTGCTGGTGTCGCCGACCGAGCTGGGTATTAAGCGTGATGGTCCGGTGGATGTTGCAAACCGCTTGCCTTATTTTACCGCGACAGCCTGGTACCACAAAAAACTTCCTGCGGAGTTACAACAGCAGGATTTGATTGAGGTTTTGGCTAAATCGGAAGACTTCACGTTAAACGAATACTTGCCTGCTTTAGCACAAGGGGCGTTTTTAGCGCCAGAGAAACGCGCTGCAATTGTGGACAAGGTGGCTTATTTTTCTGGTTTAAACAAAAGTGCTGTCGAACAAAATAACTTAGATATTCCAACGGATTTCTTTTGGAAAGAATTGTTGCGCGACCAAGGGGTCACCGTCGGTCGTTTGGATTCGCGCTATAAGGGTATCGATCGCAAAGATGCGGGAGTCAGCCCTGATTACAACGCTGAGTTGACCAGTTGGTTGCATTCCTTCACGCCGGCCATCAATCACTATTTACGGACGGATTTAAACTATAAAACTGACGTTAAATACAACATGTTTGGCCCGGTGCACCCATGGAACCGCGAGGGCGATCAAACGGGTGAAAATTTGCGGCAAGCCATGGCTGAAAACCCTTATTTACATGTGATGTTCCAAAGTGGCTATTACGATGGCGCAACCAATTATTTTGATGCCAAATACAGTATGTGGCAGCTAGATCCAAGCGGTAAAATGAAATCTCGGTTGAGTTTTAAAGGCTATCGCAGTGGTCATATGATGTACCTTCGCTACGAGGATTTAAAAACATCCAACGATGATCTGCGCGAATTTATTAAGCGTACCCTGGTCAAGCCTGATCAGCCTGCGCGTTATTGATAGTTTTGTGTGTTGAGAACGGCTGCCTTAGGCAGCCGTTGTTTTTTTAAGCAGCCAAAAAACATCGATAAACCATCTGCTTGCAAAGACTGGTCAGGCCGACTTTGGGTGTTATAATGCGACCATCCCATGCCATCGTCGGCGCTTTTCGTCGTCACGTTGATTGGCAATAATGACTAACAAGGATCTGATTTTTATGGCGGACATCGAAAATCGCCCCACCAATTTCATTCGTCAAATCATCGATGCTGATTTAGCATCTGGCAAACATCAAGCGGTACAAACGCGTTTCCCACCCGAGCCAAATGGGTATTTACATATCGGCCACGCCAAATCTATTTGTCTAAATTTTGGTATTGCCGTCGATTACCAAGGCAAATGTAACCTGCGGTTTGACGATACCAACCCTGAAAAAGAAAACATCGATTTTGTGAATTCGATTCAACGCGATGTGCAGTGGTTAGGGTTCCAATGGGATGGTGCGGTTCGGTATTCCTCGGACTATTTCGATGCACTGTACGGCTACGCGGTTGAGTTGATCAATAAAGGCTTGGCGTACGTCTGCTTCTTAAACGCAGAACAAATGCGCGAATACCGCGGCTCGTTAACGCAGCCTGGCAAACACAGCCCGTATCGCGATACGAGCCCTTCGGAAAACTTAGCGTTATTTGAAAAAATGCGTGCCGGTGGATTTAACGAAGGCGAATGTTCGCTGCGCGCAAAAATAGACATGGCGTCGCCGTTTATTTGTATGCGTGACCCGGTTATTTACCGCATCAAACACGCGCATCATCATCAAACGGGCGATAAATGGTGCATCTATCCGATGTACGATTTCACGCATTGTATTTCGGACGCGCTGGAAGGCATTACCCATTCCTTGTGTACACTGGAGTTCCAGGACAACCGTCGTTTATACGACTGGATTTTGGACAACATTACTATTGATTGCCATCCGCAACAGATTGAATTCTCACGTTTAAATCTAGAATACCAAGTGATGAGTAAGCGTAAGCTGCACACCTTGGTTGAAGGCAAACATGTCTCTGGCTGGGATGATCCGCGGATGCCAACGATTGCTGGTTTGCGCCGTCGTGGCTACACACCTGCATCGCTGCGTGAATTTGCCAAGCGGATTGGTATTACCAAGCAAGATAACGTCATTGAAATGTCTGCATTGGAATCTTGTATCCGTGAAGATTTAGACGCCAATGCGCCGCGTGCCTTTGCGGTGCTTGACCCGCTGAAAGTGACTCTCAGCAACTATCCGTCAGATTCAGTCGAGTGGCTGAACGTGTCGAATCATCCAAAAGATGAAAGCAAAGGCACACGTCAAGTGCCGTTTGGCAAAACCTTGTGGATTGACCGTGCGGATTTCCGTGAAGAAGCCAATAAGCATTACAAACGGATGGTCACTGGCGGTGAAGTTCGTTTACGTGGTGCCTATGTGATTCGCGCCGATGAAGTCATCAAAGACGACGCTGGCAACATTGTCGAACTGATTTGTTCGTATGACCCTGAAACCTTAGGGAAAAATCCAGCTGACGGTCGTAAAGTGCGTGGTGTTATTCACTGGGTTGAAGCAAGCCAGGCCAAGCCTGCGGAGTTTCGTATCTACGATCGCTTATTTAGCGTAGCGAACCCTGCGGCAGCGGATGATTTTATTCAAGTGATTAACCCAGAGTCGTTGGTCGTTAAACAGGGGGTGGTCGAGCCATCTCTGGCGCAAGCGCCGGCAGAGCTTGCGTATCAGTTTGAACGTGAAGGTTATTATTGCGCGGACAACCAAGATTTTAGTGCTGACCGGTTGGTGTT